>CAVXYK010000005.1:0-133423 GCA_963765875.1 uncultured Chloroflexia bacterium | reverse complement strand
CGATAGTAGGTTGTGTGATGGTCCTCCCTTCTCAAACGTTGCGGGCGAATGATATTTTTATGTCCGGCACAGTTGTTTGGATGGCGGCTATCCTTTCACGGGACCCGACCTACGGCAAACACCAGGATGTTACAGAAGAATGCATGAGGGTCCGATACCAGGACGCGGCTTTTTGCTCGCTGCCTTGACGGTTGTGGCATCCAGAAGATCATCGCCGATCATAACGTTGATATCCTGAGGGATCTGCCGCTCCCATGGGCTTTTCGGCACGTCGACGGGCAGCAGATCCCAGTCGCTTGGCTCCATGAACTCGGAACCACTGTACTGGATTCGTTCTGGCTTGACCCGGATCGGAGGTCGATAAGACCCGCTGCCGCCAGCCACCCTGCACACTTCTTTCCAGCATGGTCATCTCCGTAGCTCATGTTGTAGACTGGATTTTCCTCTCGCTGTTGCTGCAAGTAGGCGATGGGATCCATGCCACTGGACTGGAATGCTTTCAGGCGCATCTCATTGAGACGTCGTCGGGCTTCGCGTGTTTTGTCCCAGTTTGGGCATGCGGGGAAACGCATGGAGTAGGCATCTCGCGGACGCCTGAGATAATGACTAGGCCTCCAGGTTTTGTGACTCGGCGCTGTTCCTTCAGAGCGGAAACGGGATCCAGAAAGAAGTGAACGACGGTATGGCTGTAGACCAGGTCGAAGGTGTCATCCGCAAAATCCAGTGCGTGACTGTCACCAACGCGAAACTTGATATTGTCGGCAAACGGCCGTTGCTGGTTGGCAATCACCAACGTCTCCTCGTCCGGATCGATGCCGATGATTTCTCCCGTTCTCACAGTTTCGGCGACGCCCATGGTGATGTCTCCGTCGCCGCATCCATTATCAAGGATCTTCATGCCCGTTTGCAGGAAGTCGTGCAACTCGGGAATATCCTGATCCAGCGTTTGTTTTCGGGCCGGTTCTCTGTCGTGTGTCATGGTTGCGTACTGCCTCCACCATTTAGATGAACACATCGAACGCCTGTCCCGCCAAAGCCGGCCCAGCCGCACTGGTTGTCCGAGACACAGGCCGCCTTGCGTCGATCGCCGGCCTTCCAGCGGGCGACGAGGTCCGGCTCTCTGATCAGCGGCCGCCCAAAGGAGATGTAGTCGGCGGCGCTCCTTCCACTAATGCCTCGGCTGTCTCCAGGGAACGAACGCCGCCCACGAGGATCAGAGGAATATCAACCTTGCTTTTGTACGCCTCTGCTGCCTCCCGCCAGAGGGGCTCATGGCTGCCAAGCGGGCAGAAACCGATCTCCAACTTGTTCAGCGCCACGCCCACCGCTGTGCCGCCGCTGAGTTCGATGGCGTCGACGCCCTCTTCCTGGAGCATCATACAGACCCCAGCATCTCAGCCTTTGTGAACCCGCGATCCAGCAGATCCTCAGAGTTTAGTTTGACAAGGATCGGATATTCATCGCCAACCGCGTTCCGTACGCGTCGAACAACCTGCATCAACATGCGGGCTCGGTTCTCAATTGAGCCGCCGTATTGATCCATCCTGCGGTTGAAGTACGGTGAGAGAAACTGGCTCAGCAAGTAACCGTGAGCGGCATGGATTTGGACGGCGTCGAAGCCGGCCTTTACCGCCCTGACGGCCGCGGCGCCAAAGGCATCAATCGTCTGTTCGATCTCCGCCATATCCATGGCGCGACCGACGGGACCATCCTCCGTCTGCAAGGGAGGCGCACGCCAGCGGCTCTTCCCCGGTCAATTCGGCGACCGAGAAGATGCCGCCATGTGCGAGTTGCAGGGCGATTTTGCCGCCCGCCGCGTGTACTGACCGAACCATTTCGGTAAGCCCTGGCAACAATTCGTCGTCATGGCAGGCCAACTGCCAAGGACCTGACTGACCGTTTTGAGCACGTGGGCGTAGCCTGTAATGATCAGGCCGATGCCGCCCTCTGCCAACGCAGTCATGGCTTCGATCAGCGCCGGTGTGCAGGAACCATCTTCGCCCGCCATGCCTAACCACAACGCCGAGCGCACAGTGCGGTTGTCGAGTTCCAAATTGCCGATGGTTGTCTGTTCGAACAAGGTTGACATTGCTAATTCCTTTCAATCAAGGGGGCAATCGATGTTCTCATATCGAACCGCCCTGGCGATCCCTGGCGTCTCCAACACATCGGGCAGATGCACCTGGTTGTACCATTCGTGGAACTCCTCCCAACGGGTCGGATCTGCACAGTTGGCCTCGACCCGTACAATCTACTTCTCCATTTTATCCTCCCATTCTTGACCAGAGGCACAATATTCGCCCACCAAATTTAACGAATCGGTCAGTCGCTCCTGGAACAGATCCCCTGGCAATTTCGCCGCCTGGCCCATGGAAATAGCCCAGAAAGAGCAGACCGCCCTGAGTTGGCAGGGGTATGCGGATTTCCTTGAGGCGTGGGTTGTAACCCGCGACAAAGAGGCTGCGGTTGCAGGATAACCGGAGGGTGGCTACAGAATGGCTACAAAATGCTACGCGTTTCTACGTTGGACTTCAGCGGCAAGTAGCCTTCTCGCGCTGACTTTTTCATTTGCCAATAACACTGACTCACTCAGAACGAAAGATGTAAGACGCTGCCCCCGAAAGGATCAAGCGAAAGGAGCAGTTGGGGACCAGTCTCGGACCGACAGATCACCCGTCCTCCTGCGCATCAAACTCCTCGCGAGTCCTGCATTGGGGAACGACGGATCATTGGTTTGACTGCGACTGTCCGCCATGAGGGTGTGAAGAGCGTGTCTCAGACGAGGTGAGCGCCGGTGATGCGGCGAGATCGAGCAAAATCGTCTCGAATAGGCCATCGCGCTGGGGAAGGCATTTCATTGGCTATACTTCTCGGCGACGAGCACATAGGAGAGGGGCATGCCCTGTTTGTCTATGTGGGGCCAGGAAGTGGAGATGTCGTAGTCGAATTCACTGAGCCGTTCTGTGCGCAGGTTGTTTCTGCGCAAGGCGTTAAAAACAGCAGCGAACGAGTGTGAAAAACTGTAGAGTGTCTTTGACACATAGGTCGTTTCGCCGACATAGTCCACGCCGTCGTTGTCGACCCATGGCTCTTCTTTGAAGTAGGAAAAAACAACCTTGTCGGGCCGTGCGGGGTCGTGCCCCTCTTCGTTGACCATCGCCAGCATATTGGTGTACGGGTGCTGCTCGTTGATCAGCAATACGCCGCCCTCCTTCAGCACGAGGGCGACTTTTTCGAAAAAGCGCCCGAGGTCTTCAAACCAGCAGAGCGCACCGATGGTGATGAGGGCCAGATCGAACTGGCCGCTGTAGGTGTCCTCAATGTCGTAGATGTCGGTGGCCACAAACTCGGCGTTAAGATTCGTTTCTCTGGCCAGGCGACGGGCTTCTCCCACGAAGTTCTCGGCGATGTCAAAGCCAGTACCCTTCGCCGCCCCCATCGTGAGCAGAGTGAGCAGTTCGCGCCCGTTGTTGCAGCAGATCTGTGCAACCTCCTTGCCCTCCAAGCCGATCTTCTCCAACTCAACGATCACGTCTGCTTCTAGAAGGGAGCGATCGCCCCTCCGTAAGCGCAGCACCGGGTCTTCTTTGTAGCCGGCCTGGTGTTTGGCGAAGGCTTCTTCCCAGGCTGCCTTGTTTGCCTTGCTGTAGTCCATTTCGACCTCTCTTGACTTCCTGGGCTGATCAATATCGGTGCATGGCCTTGCTGTCGGCGCACCAGCGAGCAACCATGCCCCCTGGTCTCGTATTTGTCTGCCGGCGCCCCAACGACGACCTGCGGGTCAATGTTTCAGACTCGGCGCTTCAACCAAACGCTTTGCCCGATAACGCCAAGCATCCGCCGCCAAGCAAAATGGGTGACGCTATGATTGGTCGGCTGCATGCAAAGGTTAGGCGGCGTGGCCGAAACTCGCCTAGATGTGCGATTCTCTGGGCTCAAGTTCGTCGGGTGTTGGTTTCTGGAAGAACGCAATCCATGGCTTCATCATCTCTTCGGAAATGTAGAAACTTGCCCGCGAATGCTGCGAATTCCTTACGGCAAGCCGTCGCATCAGTTCATCTTCCGGCACATCCAGGAAGTGCACTTCACTCCTAGCCCCAAGCTGCTTCGCTCGCAATCGAAAATCTTCACGTTCCTCTTGTGCCCAGAAGCCAAAATCGAGGATCACATTCGTTCCCAATTCAAGTGCCCTACTCGCTATGTTCCAGAGCATGGCCTCGATTAGCGCATGCCGGGCGTCATGTTCTGGTTCTTCTGCATCTTGTCCAAAGAGACGTACGTGCCATTCATCGGGTGCCAGTCGAAGCGCAGCTTTCTCACTCTCAAGCTTTTGAGCAAGCGTTGTTTTTCCTGAACAGGGAAGTCCAACCATCAAATGAAGAGTTGCCACACGTAAACCTCCCAGAATTCACATGCGAGCCGCCAGGCCGAACCCGGCATTGCGCAGCACGAAAACACAGACTTCAGTAGTTGCCGATTGGGTCGCAACGGTCATTCCGAAAGCGCGAAGCGAAGAGGAATCTCCCCTCGGCGACCCCGAGATTCCTCTTCCCTCCGGTCATCGGAATGACCGTTCGTGCACTACTGAAACTTGCTGAATCTCGCCAGGTGAAATGTGTATATATGAGGGGTCTTGTGGGCGTTGCATGCCAAGAATGGCGCTTGCAACGCTCGAATCGCCTGCAAGTATAGCCGTTGAAGAAGGCGAAGACAACCGATGTTCGAGCGCTGCCATTGATATCGACGGTGATTCCGACGGACAATGTTGTCGAGGAGGACATCGTTGTTCGTGACCGGCATGGCCACCATGCGTGATGTCGCCATGCGACCACTCCGTGAACGGCATGGAACAGAATGCGGGAGCGCTTTTGTCCGGACCCAGTGATCGTTTTCACCGGATTACACGCTCAATGGAGGTTTGACATGAATTCTCCAGTTGGCATCGCTTCGGGACGCAAGCGCGCACTGGAGGCGATTGTTGCCTATGCCCAGATGCAGCGCGTCGTGTTGCGTGAGACATCCGGTGCAATCATTGGCTGGGAAGCTTTCCTGCAGGAGCCTGTGCCCATCAGTGATGGGCGAAAGCGGCCGGTGCGGATCGCCCTGCTCTTGCTGGGGCTTGGGGTGATGGTTGGGCTGGTGGGCTACGTGTAAGCTGAGCTGCAGGCAGACAGCGTCATATACAAACCTGGGGCGAATCAGTAGTAAAGTGTTGATCTGTTGTATGTAGAAGACTCACCGACTCAATCTAGAATGCCCGACCAGACTATCGCGTCAGTAAGCAGTCCGCCTGTCTGTTCCAGCGCTTTGTTGGCCGGACTCTCCCTATTTGCGATAGTTGTTGATTGTATGAGTTGAATCCAAAAAGGTGGGAAACTCAGACGAACTCATGGAATACGATACGGGAAAGCGTTATACTGTGCTGGTGTAAAATCACGCAAGTTGACATAAGGGTTGGCCGTGAAGCGAATCAGTAGGATGGCCGCAAAGACGACAAAGCCAGTCCCATAGGACATGGGGGTAAAAAACGGTATCAAAAAAGCCAAAAAACCAGGCTGTACAACACAAGTAAAAAGAAGTTGAAGCGAGTGAGACTTTGTTCGCCAACCACCTTCGGCATTGCAGCGGGCTATTTTTTGCTCACCTTGATTCATGCGGATTGGAACGATTACCCTCTCAGGTTTGGTCGTTATGCTCGATGGCTATGACGATATTACCCTTTTTCTTGCCTGTCTCGACATACCTGTGAGCCTCGGGAATTTGTTCCAACGGATAGCGTCGATCAATGACCGATTTTATCTTTCCAGCTTCAATCAGCTCTTTGAGGAAAACTAGATTTTCGGTCTCATAGTCTGCTGATCCGCCGATTACTTTCTTGCTGCTGGTCATCGAAATCCACCACCCTCGAACGTTGCGTGATAGTGAAGGGATGGCCAAAAGATAGCGTCCATTTGGCGTTAGCGATCGCACACTGCGTGAAAACGGGCTCTTGCCTACGATGTCAAAAATAAGATCATAGGTCTCACCGTTTTTGGTGAAATCCTCTTGTGTGTAATCAATGACATGGTCTGCACCAATTGAGCGCAGTATCGTCAATTTATGTGTGCTATCGACGGCAGTTACTTCCGCCCCAAAGTACTTGGCAAGCTGTATGGCAATCGTCCCGATACTGCCACCCGCGCCATTAATCAAGACCTTTTGCCCGCGTTGGATATTGCCTTTTCTAAGAAAATGCAATGCGTTCAGTCCCCCAACAGGAATTGTGGTGGCTTCCTCATAGCTCATATTGGCTGGCATGCGTGCCAGCACCCCTTCGCCCTCTTCAGACAGACATATGTACTGGGCATAAGCACCAAAGCGTATATCGGTCGCGGCAAATACTGGGTCGCCCTTCTCAAAGAGCTTACTATCTTTGCCTACATCTTCAATTTTACCGGCCAGTTCCTGCCCTAGTATCGTTATTCTCTTTGGTTTTCGCAGGCCATTGTATAGGCGCAACGGGAGACGCAGCAGGAGAGGGAATTTGAGACTGCGCATCTCACAGTCCCCTGCGGTTACCGTTGTCGCATGGACTTTGATCAGTACTTCATTGTCCTTGGGCGTCGGTTTTTCTACCTCTTGGCGTTGAAGGCCATCCGGCGGTCCGTATTTTGTCCATACAATTGCTTTCATAGCTATTCCTCCCAGATTGGGTGGCATATGAGTATTGTCGTCGACGAGGATTACTGAACATTTGCACGCTCCTTGTTGACTACATTGATCACTATTTTTCCTTGCGCACGTCCTGCTTCAAGATAGCGGATCGCGTCAGGAACTTCGCTTAACGGGTACTGTTTATCGATCACCGGAACGACTTTACCAGCGTCAACCAGCTCTTTTACTATGACGAGATCTTTTTGGTTTGGTTGCGCCATCATGCTGCCCATCTGCTTGCCCCCATTTCTTGAGTGCAATGGCCCGAGGAGCATGGCTTGAAACATTTGCGCCGTGGACGATCCACCGACCATGACATAAATTCCTTTGGGCGCCAATGCGCGCTTGTAGTCTGCAAGCCCCCGGTTGCCGCCAACCGCAAGAATCAGATCATACTGCTGCCCATTTTGGGTGAAATCTTCTTGCGTATAATCAATAACGTGATCTGCCCGAATCGAGCGCACCATCTCTACCTTACTTGTGCTGCACACGCCAGTTACTTCCGCCCCGTAGGATTTGGCAATCTGCACGGCATACGTACCCACACCACCAGATGCACCATTGATCAAAACCTTTTGCCCTGCCTGGATTTGTCCATGATCGCGCAGTCCCTGTAGCGCGGTGACTGCAGCGAGTGGAACGGCGGCGGCTTCTTCAAATGTTAAGCCGGCTGGCTTTGGCACGAACGTATCTTCAGGCGCAGATACATACTCGGCAAAAGCACCAAAGCCATTCCCCGCGACGTCCCCGAACACTTCATCACCTGGCTGAAAGTGTGTAACATTTTGGCCAACTGCTTCAACCCGCCCCGCGACGTCAGAGCCCAGTATTGAGTGCTTTGGCTTTCGCAGCCCAAACATCAGGCGGATTAAGAACGGATCCGCGCGCATCAGGTGCCAGTCCCCGGCATTGACGGATGCTGCATGAACTCTAACCAATACTTCATCGTCTTTGGGGATCGGCTTTTGAATCTCCTCAAGGTTAAGCACATCTGGCGAACCGTACTTGTGCAAAACAATCGCTTTCATATGCGTGTCTTTCCCGCCCGCGACGCTTGCCGGTTTACCTTGCGGCCTATTGACGATGCCATCTTTAATTTCAGTTGTAGTCATTGTTTTCTCTCTTTTTGAATGCTATTTATGAGTTTCGTTGAATTGGACTTGAATATAGGAAACCTGTCGTTCTTGCGGTTTTTTGGATTGAATTCGGTTTTTATTTGAAAGTCATCGGTTTTCCTTTTTGAATGCTGTTGATGCGTTTTGTTAAATTGGATTTGTGGGTTTGACTAAACTGGTTACTGTTTGACATGTAAGCCATCTGTCTAGTCAGGCCCAAGGCGATTGGCTGAGAGCAATGGCACCCCTAAATCACGCACTTTTCTAAGTAATCCAAACAACGCGGCCTGATCCACAACCGGGCGGGTTAAGAGCGTATCGCCATTCTCGGTCAGCGTAATGATTAGGCCATCAAACCGATTGGCCCAGCGGTCATCAAGGTGTCCCTTGACGCGAATTTCGGTGAGCCCGGACTCATCATCTTCCGTTGCATGTCTGCCCGCTTCGCCCATTTTGTGCCTCGGTAATTTCCTGCTCTCCATTGTTGCGTTTCTTCTGTGCTTCGACTAGAGGATATCAAGCAATTTGGTGAGGCGTCATCACATCATGTGGTGAATAATGTGGTGATTGTTGAATCGGGATGATGTGAGGGGGAGCAGCAGCCGCGGTGATTAATTGAGCGGAGTACAGTCAGGAGAAATGGTGATCGTAATGAAAAACCCTGGCAGGCGGTGTGACAATCCTGCCAGGGCTAAGGGGTAGGATTGGGGTGTAGGTTGAGATCACCGCGTGTGTATTCGTTATAGGCGTTACGCCTATCGTTAGTAGAAATCGAGTTCCAAAAATGCGCGCTTTGCGGTAAACGTCAGTCCGAGGCAGACGGCAGTATAAATGAGATTAACGCCAGCACGGGACCACCCACGGACGCCTCGATAGATCCATGCTTAGGGCACGTCCTAACGTAACTTTTGTGCAACTGGAGCCAGGTCTGCCAAAAATCACCAAAAATGAATGGCCGATTCTGACCCAACTCGGCGGATCTGGTCAAGAATCGACATGAATGATGGTTGGATCTCGAATCGTTCGTCAAAAAACATCGATCCAGGACAAGATCTGCCTGAATTGAGCCGATCATGGCGGCGAATCATCCGAATTCAAGCTGGTTCAAGCCATCTACAGTGGTGTTCAGTCGGTACCACTCAGATATGGTTCAATCCGACCATTCATTTTTTCGCAGTTTTTCGTGAATCCGGCTCTGATTGTGCAAAACTACCGTTAAGAGAAGGTTTGCATTTGGAATATTGGCGCTTGATTGAATCTATTTCTCTCGGATGTAGAAGTAGCTGAAGACGATCGCGAAAAGTACTGCAACGCCAAAGTTTAGCCACCCGACCGGTGGAATCAGGCCGGTTAACAGTGCCCAGGCAGAAACAAGCGCGAGGAGCACCGTCCATACGATTTCGAACTGCACCACGATCCTGACCTCGCCCCAGAGGCTTGCCCGAAAGGAGAGCCAGGACGAAACGCCGATAGCGGTCATTGCGGCCCCCAACGTGCGGTAAGCCGAATCGCTCATGTCCCAGTTTAAGAGGCTGCCTATCATATCCGGAATGAGCAGATAGGCTAGCCCGAGTATTAGAGCCACTATGGCGTGGAACAGAAATGTTGTGCGCAGTCCAGGTGAGATCGATTTGTCCATCTTTGAACTCCAAGGGTTGTTTTTGCGTACGGTTTGTTATGCTCAAATTTCGCAGTTTTTCGTGAATCCGGCTCTGATTGTGCAGAACTTACGTTAGACTGCTTCTTGTAGGGATAACGACAACAAAGTTACCAAGAGGCATAGAGATATGCGCGGAGGAAACAACCATACCTCCTGGTTTTTAGTTATCGTGTTCGAGCCTATGCCCCTGGTCGAATCGGGTCGGGAACAACCGGTGACGGGCCCCATAGTTCTGAACTTACATTGTTTGCAAGCGTTCGCAGTTCCGTTGTCACATCCTGCACGTCTTGATGTGCATGCCAAGTTTCCCAAGCTGCCATGTTGGCAAACTCATACGTAATCACGGCTTGTGACGTTCCCGTGGCCGGTCGATACGCCCGGAATTCGACTACCCCCGGCGCTGCCACGGTACGTGCGATTGCCCCTTTGGACTATTCCATATAGGCATCCGTCTTATCTGGATGGACGTTCCACTGCATAACATAAAGTACCATGGTAACTAAACCTTTTCACTGCAATTAAGGAAATTTTTCCTTTGTCATCGTTTCGGCCAGCTGCGCCCGTTTCAGAGGGAAACCGGTCTCAAAATCGTCCGATCCCTTTTCAGTGTCAATTTCCTTTTAACAGTCAATATCGTGGCGTACGCGTAGTACTGACTGTTGAGGAAGAGCGCGACCGAAATGCATTTGAACAAAGGTTTGGAATGAGTGAGGAGAGAGGCAGATAAAGCGCGGATAGACTTACCGTATCGACTTGGCCCAATTCACTGTAGGACTCAACAGTACCATGCTTTTTGACAATGTCAATATCGGGAAAAAATTCACACGTCCTGGCTTGAGTGAGATGGTGCGACGGCTGGTGACAGCAACGTGTGATAGGCTAAAAATACCCGGAAATGATCACGAAGTGGTCACGTCGTGATCACTATAGCGCTCGAAAGCCGCATGGGCTTGACATGCCAAAAATGGCGCTCGCAACGCCCAGAATTCCCACAATTATAGCCGTTGGGGGAGGCGAAGACAGCCTGCTTTCGAGCGTTGCCATTGTAAACAGCCGGAATGCAAAAGCAATCATAAGTGGACAATATCAGGCTGGAATGAACAAGAACTGCTTGTCGACTGGTGAGAATTGTCCCTATCCCCTCGCCACTGGATCCGGCACAGACAGCTGCGTCCGCTGGATCGAGATTCGCTATGCAGCCGCGACAGCGCCGGCCTGCCGGGCCAAGCAACAGCCCACCCAATGCGATAGGCCTTGGTGAATGATGGGAGATCACGGCATGCTGTGACGGATATTGGGAAATATTGACAGGCCGTGACAGGTTTAAGGTGTGAGTGCCAAATTCACTGGCGACCAAAGCCCAGCGTGGAACTAGCAATGGGGCAAGCGTGTGCGGTAACGCACACGCTTGCCCCATTTTATCATTGGTTTCACTTGGTCATCCGCTGCGTTATTGCTGCACCGCAAGGAGACTGGAGATGAACCCGATTGCAGTGTTTATGCCCTCAGTCAGTGCCGGATCGTCCAGGTAGTACGACGGGCTGAATCTCGCTACCGTCATGCTTGGGATGCCGGCCACGGCCCCAGTCAGCGCCGGATCGTCCCGGTAGTATGATGGGCTGAATCTCGCCATCGCCATGCTTGGGATGCCTGCCACGGCCTCAGTCAGTGCCGGATCGTCCAGGTAGTATGACGGGCTGAATCTGGCTACCGCCACGCTTGGGATGCCTGCCACGGCCTGGGTCAATGCCGGATCGTCCAGGTAGTACGACGGGCTGAATCTGGCTACCACCACGCTTGGGATGCCGGCCACGGCCTCAGTCAGTGCGGGATCGTCCCGGTAGTACGACGGGCTGAATCTTGCCATCGCCATGCTTGGGATGCCGGCCACGGCCCCAGTCAGCGCCGGATCGTCCCGGTAGTACGACGGGCTGAATCTCGCCATCGCGATGCTTGGGATGCCGGCCACCGCCTCAGTCAGTGCGGGATCGTCCCGGTAGTACGACGGGCTGAACTTCGCTAGTGCTATGCTTGGGATACCTGCAGCACCCTGGGTCAGCGACGGATCGTCCAGATGGTACGACGGGCTGAATCTCACCACGCTTGCGACCTGATCGCTTTCGTTGACTGCCTTCAGCGTCAGGACATCGGCTGCCGTGCATCCGGCCAAGCTTGCCAGCACCAGCAATAGCATACTCAACGACACGGCCTTGGACTTCAGGTTGAACCATTTCATGATTGTTTCTCCCTAGTGGTATCTGTGACTGCGACCTGTTCGCAGTGACTTGTGTGACACCATTAAAGCCCCAATTGCAGGCCAGCGGGTACGAGGGATGCATACTCGACACGTACAGCGACTGATACAGGAGTGATACTGAGGGCCGATCTCAGCAACAACCGTCAGGTCCATAGTCCAGAATAGAAAGGAGCCACCAGCCTGAGCTGGTGGCTCTTTTTGAGGTGCACAATGTGAAGACGAAAACTGCCACCTCCTTTCCTGAGGTAACGGCTCCAGCAAACGTTTGTATTGATTCCCGAGCTAGACTCGAACTAGCAACCCTGCGGCTAAAGGCCGCCGGCAGCCCATCATACGGATGACACGACCCATCAAGCCAGCCGCCAGTTGTCAGCCGGCGATGCCTTGCGATGGGCCCCGGCCAGATCTACCTGAGCGATAGCCAGGTATCGCCGCACCATATCCAGGGTGCTATGGCCCAGGATGCGCTGCAGCGTGAAGATGTCGCCGCCATTGCGCAGATAGGTGATGGCAAAGGTGTGCCGCAAGCGATGCGGCGTGACCCGGTCATTGATCTCGGCCCGTTTGCCGGCAGACACCAACATTTTGCGCAGAGCGTTGCGATCCATCGGACCCCGCTTGGCCGTCGCAAAGAGCGGATCGTCGAAGTCCTTGAATTTTCGCTTGGTCAAATAACGCCAGATCGCTTCACGTGTCACGGCCCCTATGTAGACGGTACGGGGTTTGTCCCCTTTCCCGTGACGCACTTGGACCGCACCCGTCTCCTTATCCACATCCCCAATGTTCAGATCACAGAGCTCGCTGGCTCGGACACCTGTGTCGACAAGAAAGAGCACGATCGCACGGTCTCGAAACCGCGTCGGACGAAGCTGACCTGACGGCGCATGATGGTTTGCGGCGTTGCGGTTGCAGGCCGAGAGAAGATCCCTCATGTCGCGTTTGGTCAAGGGGATGATCTCTGGCGGGTTCGCCTTTGGCGAAGGAATGTGGCCTCGAATTACATGCGGTATATTGTGATCCCGTTCGAGCCAAGTGAAGAATGCCGACAGTCCTGTATGGGCATTCTTGATAGTCTTTGGCGCCAGCCCTCGATCAACTTTCAGATGATATAGGAATCGCTGGATCTGATGTGACTCGATCGCCATCACGTCGGGATCATCTCCAAGAAACTCAACCCACATGTTCAGTGAGTATCGATACTCTTTTACAGTATTTGTGCTGGTTGTTGCGGCTTTGAAGAGCATAAAACCTTCAAGTGCGTCACTCAGTTTCACTATCCGACCTCCTATCCGAGAGTACTCCAGTCGATACGAGCCATGAGGTTTCCGGTTAGGCAACAACAGAACATGCGTTCTGTTTGGGTAATCTGTTTTGTCTTAAAATGCACAAAACGCACCCTGTTTCCAGAGGTGCGTTTTGCAGCCGTTTTTGCGGTCTAAATTGTGTGGGCATAACTGGACTTGAACCAGTGACCTCACGGATGTGAACCGTGCGCTCTAGCCAGCTGAGCTATACGCCCAAAATGTTGCTGTACAATGGATCCAAGTATATCATATCTCTGCTTCGGTGCAAACTGATTTTGGAACCAATTTCATCTGTGCCCTATCCTTTTTCATCTGTGTAAATCTGTGGCAAATAAAGCTTTTTGAGAAAGTAGTAACACACATGGTCAGACCGAGTCGCACATCATCACGTATCGCCTTCACGCTTGTGCTGGTGATGGCCTTCCTGGGCATGTGGTATGCACGGGCTAACTGGCAGATCCAACCGGAAGCGCTGCAACTGGAAGCCCTGGCCACCGAAGGCGATTGGGTCGACTTTGCCTCCACCCTGGCCGAAGAGGCGATCCAGTTGTTCCTGGGGCTTGCCGGGGGGTAAGGGATTTGTCACAGATAGACACGGATAGGTACTGATTTTCACAGATGATCTTTAGGCCTTTGGAGAATTTTCATAACTATCCTTTCTCCATCTGTGTGCATCTGTGACAAAGGCTCTTACGGCGACAACCGCTCGATCGTCCACGCATCATCGCCCTGGCGGGTATAGCGCAGGCGGTCGTGGAGGCGGTTGGGGCCGCCTTGCCAGAACTCGATGGCTTCTGGCACGACACGGTAGCCGCCCCAGAACGGTGGCCGAGGCGGCGCTTGATCGGCGTGGCGCTGCTGAAGCTCGACCAGGTTTGCCTCCAGCACAGCTCGGCTGTCGATGACCTGACTCTGGGCCGAGACCCAGGCCCCCAGTCGGCTGCCAAGCGGGCGGCTATTGTAGTACTCGTCCGACTCTTCGTCCGACAGACGCTCGACCTGCCCCTCAATGCGTATCTGACGTTCCAGAATATCCCACCAGAAGACCAGTGACGCAACCGGATTCTCAGCCAACTCCTGCCCCTTGCGGCTCTCGAAGTTGGTGAAGAAGGCAAAGCCGCGCGCATCGAACCCCTTCAACAAGACCATCCGCGCCGACGGGCACCCATCGGCCGAGGCCGTGGCCAATGTCATGGCATTCGGCTCAAGCAGCTGGGATTCAGTCGCCTCCTGCAGCCATTCGTCAAACTGCGCCAACGGATCTGCAGCCGCATTGGCCTTACGCAGCCGATCACGCCGATATTCTTTGCGTAGGTTTGAGGGTAGTAGGGACATAGTGGGTTGGTGATTTGGTGAGTTGGGAATAGGGATTGGGGAGTAGTGATTAGGAGATTAGGCGATTGAGGAATTGGCGCCCAGCATGTTGCCTGACCAATCCCCCAATCCCAGGCCGAAGGCCGGAATCCCCAATCCCTGTTCCCCAATCACCTACTCATGATGTAGTTCCTCTTCCGAAACAATCTGCCCATCCTGCAGGTGCATGATCTCGTCGACAAACTCGTCGACCAGGCTGTCATGGGTGGCCATGAGGATGGTCATCTGGCGTTCGCGCACGATGGTCTGGAACAGACCCAGGATATCCTGGGCAGTCTTGGAGTCCAGTTCGCCGGTGGGCTCATCGGCCAGAACCAGGCCGGGCTCAGTGACCAGGGCACGGGCAATGGCCACGCGCTGCTGCTGGCCGCCGGAGAGCTCAAAGGGGCGGTGATCCATCCACGGCGTCAGGCCCACCAGATCGAGTGCGGCGATGACATTGTCGTGGCGCTCCTTGCGCGGCGCGCCGGTGATGCGCAGGATCAGCTCCACATTTTCGTAGGCCGAGAGCGTCGGCATCAGGCCCAGCGACTGGAAGATGAACCCCACATGCTGGCGACGCCACTTGGTCAGCTTGCGCTCGGACCAGCCCCCGATCTCCTCGCCGAAGATGCGCACGCTGCCCTTGGAGGGACTGTCCAGCCCGCCGACGCAGTTGAGCAGCGTGGTCTTGCCGCTGCCGGAGCGACCCTTGAGCGCCAGAAACTCGCCCGAGCCGATGGTCATGTCAATGCCGCGCAGCGCCGGTATCTCCTGTGAGCCAAGCTTGTAGACGCGCCACGAATCGCGGGTATCGATGATGGGCGTGTCGTCGGACTGGGGCGCGTGGCGTGAATGCTCGCCGGTCTGAACGCCGCTCTGTCTAATGACTTGTTCGGTCGCTTGTTCGTTGGCTTGAGTGGTCATACTTCTTCCTTTGCCTCAGCCCCTGAATCATCAGTCCCGGCTATGCCCGCCTTTTTGGGCTTGCGCCGGAATCGCTGAAAGAATTTGCCGGCGCCGGACTTCTTGGGAGGCGGCTCGTCTCGACCGATCTCGTCATCGTCACCCTCAGACTCGTTATCGTCATCAGCGGCGATGCCGTCCAAACGGGCACGATCTTCAGGGGCCAAAGGCTTGACCAGGATACCATGTTCGGTCAGCTCCAATTGGGCGCGGTGGCCGATCCCGAGTTCCTCCAAAAATTCATGGGGAATATGCACACGCCCGGCCTTGTCCAGCACCACAAGTTCCTCGAAAGTCTCCTCGACTTCCTCGACATCGCCCTCGATGGCGTTGCCGTCCTCATCGACGGCCTGTTCGCCATTGGTCTGGCGGGTTTGGCGGCGCACCTCGCTGGCCAACATACCGTCACGGATGCCGACCACACGATCCACATGACGCGCGATTTCGGGATCATGGCTGACGATCAGGGTCGTGACCCCGATCTCCTTGGTGAGCATCTGGAAGGTGTCGTAGATGATGTCGGCGGTGGTCGAATCGACCTCGCCGGTGGGCTCATCGCCAAGCAGCAAGGTCGGGTGGTTGGCCAGGGCCACGGCAATGGCCACACGCTGCTGTTCACCGCCGGAAAGCTGGGGCAGATGGTGACGACTGCGATCATGCAGGCCGACCAGGTCCAGCAGTTCCTCAGCGCGAGTTTTCTTCTCCTTGCCGGTCAAGCCGAACAAGGTCATGGGCAACATCACGTTCTGGATGGCATTGAGATAGGGTACCAGGTTACGCGCGCTCTGCTGCCAGACAAAGCCGACCTTCTCCAGCCGGTAGCGGTTCAACTGCCGGTCCGACATCTTGAGCAGATCCTGGTCATCGACCTTGACCTTGCCTGCGGTGGGCCGATCCAGTCCGCCCAGCACATTCATCAGCGTCGACTTACCGCTGCCGCTGGAACCGATTATGCCGACCAGTTCGCCGCGTTCAATCGTGATGTTCAGTCCCTGCAACGCCACCATTTCCAGATCGGCGACCTGGTATACCTTGACAAGATTTTCGCACGTGATAAAGGGTTCACTCATAGTTGTCGGGATTGGTGATTGGGGATTGGATGGATTGGGCGAATCCTGTCCCAATCCCAATTCCCTAGTCCCAAATCACCACTCCCCTCCTATACAGTCTCACCAAGCTTGATGGCCTGGAAGATCTTCATACGCATGAGCAGAACGGCCAACGCCGTCAGAGCCACGGCAAAGAGAGCGCCAAAGAGCGCATAGATGCGGAAGATGGCCGGCCAGGCAATCTCCACGATAAAGGGCGGGATCAGCTCCGTGATGCTGTCGCCCACCTGGAGCGATGGGATGAAAATCTGGCTGACCAGAATGCCCAGAAAGGTGCCTGCCGCCAGCCCCAGGAAGATCAAAAAGATCAGCTCCCAGGCCAGGAAGGTGGTCATCTGGCCCGGCGACAGACCGATGGCGCGCAGGGTGCCCAGTTCGATGAAGCGCCGTCTGAACGAGAAGAGCGCATAGAGCAAGAAGCCTAGCACAGTCAGCAACGCGGCGGCCAGAAAGCCGACCGAAAGCACGCCAAAGAGACCCTGTCGAGAAGGCAGCCGCTGCTGCTCGTCGATCTTGGGCCGTGCCGCCCGCCAATCCACCACGCGCAGATCAAGCTCACGCAGGTCCTTAGTCATCTGCTCAAAATCGATGTCCTCATCGGTCCGAACCCAGACGTCGTAAGGCACCTGCCCGCCGAATTGCTCGAACAGATAGTCCAAATTGCCCACGATCACCGGGCCGGCATCCTCGTCAGTTTCATCAGGATACCAGGTGGGGAAATAGTCGATCTCGCCCACCACATTCATAAGCATGTCCGCGCCGTAGGCAAAGGTGCTCACCTGCACATTGATGGGATCACCGACGCGGATGGCGTTCTGCTGCATCATCTCCCGTGGCAGCAGGATGCCGTTGTTGGAAACAGCCAGGGCATTCATCAGCGCGCCCAGGCTGGCCGGCGCAAAGTCCCGTCGCCAGAACGAGGCAGCTGGGAAGTCGAGACGGTCAACGCCCACAAAGAGGGCATCGTCCCAGCTATCGCCCAGCTGAATGCGGGCGGAATAGTCGCCGACGCGCGTCGCTGCTTGAATCCCGTCCACTCGCTCATGTTCGGAGACCGGAATGAAGACCCAGCGCGCCTCGGGGATGGCCGAATCGTCGTTGCTGGTCGTTGAACCGCTACCGGTGCCGGCGATGGCCCCCATGCCGGTTTCGCCGGCGCTTTCATCTTCCTCATTGAAAACGCCCAACTCGGCCAGACGAGCATCGGCCCCGATCTGATAGTAGCTCTGATCATTGAGATGTCGGTCCAGCGTCATAGCCAATGATGCCGTGAAGATGGAGAGGCTCAAAGTCAATATGAGCAGGAGCAATGGTGCGGTGTAGAAGCCTGGATCGCGAGAGAGATAGCGGCTGGCCAGCAGAAAGCCGACACTATTGCCGCGCGCCGCAATCCATGCCAATCCAGCCATGATCTTAGGCAGAATGCGCAGCAGAATCAACGTCAACGCCAGCGTAACCAGCGCCGGCACCAGGAAGAGCAGCGGATTGTCAAACGGCCCAGCGCTCCCGCCGGTGACGCTGGTGGTGGCGATGGAGCCCTGCTGGCGCAGCAGATAGGCCCCGTAGCCCGCGGGGATCAGCAGCAGCACATCAAGCCAGGCACGCTGCCACCACGGGGCGCGCAAGGTACGTGCACGTTCGGCCTTGTAGGAGATGATGGTGTGGCGTGCCGCTCCGATGGACGGAATCACCTGGGCAATGATGACGATGATGACGGCAAAAACGCCGAAGCGCAGCGACGTCATCGTGACGATCACACGCAGGTCCGAGTCCAACGTGAAGACAAGGAAACTTTTGGTGGCGCCGATCACCTGGGCAATGCCCTGGCTGACAAATATGCCGGCGCCCAGCGCAATGGCGCCCAAAATGATGGCCTGCAAGAGCGCAATGCCGACCACCTGACCGACTGTGGCGCCACGTGAACGCAGCACCGCGATCTCGTTGCGCTGGCTCTCGACCGAAAGACCGACGACCACGCCGATGAAGGCTAGCAACAGCCCGATGATGGGAATGGCAAAGGCGTAGAGCAAAATATTGAGAATGCGCGACGAACGCCGATAATCCTGGAGCGGATCCAGCGGCGAAAGCTCAAGTCTCGTGTCCGGCAGAAGTGCATTGGCGCGTTGGGTGACGAAATTGATGCGTCCGACCAGGGAGCCGACATCGTCGGTGTTGATGTCGTCGCCGTCCAGTACGTGATACCAGAGGATCTGGGCGATTTCGTCTTCCATGGTCGGCGAGAGGCGTGTGTGGAAGGTGCCTTCAGGCACCAGCAGTTGTTTCTCAAAGACCGCCTGACGGTAGAACCAGTAGTCGGACTCCGGATCCGCTGCCTCCCAGACGCCCGAAATGTAGATGGGGAACTGGACTGACCGGCCGGATGCGCCCGAATCGGCCCGAAAGGTCATGTATGTTTCGCCGACTTGCAGACCGATCTCGTCAGCCATCTCTGCTGAGACCAGCACTTCGACCGCTGTATCGGGATTGGAATCGGCAACCTCGGGAAACTCACCGCTCAACAGCGTGATCTGGTCTTCCAGTTCGCTGATGAAGGCATAGCTGACCCACTCCAGCGGATCCTTGACGTTTGCGTAGGCCAGATCCTCGGTCGGAAAGAGGCGAAAATTATCGGTACGCACATAGCGCACGCTGCGTTCCAGCGGCAGGCCGAGAATGTCGACGACTCGATTGGTGAGGTAATCGTCGGCGTCCTCGATATCGTCCCATTCCAACAAGCCGCTGAGCGAGCCGACATAGCGAAACATGAAGGCAAAGGGCGGACGCTGAAGCGCTCCCTCTTCACTCTCTGTGAGTTCGTCCTGGAGGATCCGATAGTAGACGGCATCCGTATAGAGTGGGATGCTCATCACGATTGAGACGGCAACGACAAGGCCAAGTATGGTCGCCAATGCCAGTCCACGTTGTGCGAGGAGGCGTCTGACTGCGATCAGGAAGATCGCCCAGGTACGCATCACAAATTTCATACGGGTCTATTCGCCATGATAGAGATAGAACGCGGATAACGCGGATTGGGCTGATAACTGCTGTTCAAAAGCACAGAGATCGGCGAAAACACGCTAGATCCGCTCGATCCGCGTTCTATTGAGTGTCGTACTGAACAAGTGCTCATCGTGGCTACTGTCCGACAACAGTCTGGCCTTCTTCCAGGCCTTCCTCGATCTCGACACGTTCCTGGGTTTCGATGCCGACTGTGACATCGACACGCCGCTGAGCGCCGTCTTCCTCCAGCACAGCAAAACGTCGCCCATCAAAGTTGCGCAAGGCCTGGGGCGGCAGCCAGAGCACGTTATCCTTGCGTTCGCGAACCACATCCACGCGCACCAGATCGCCCAATTCGAGACCGGCTTCTTCCGGCGGCGTGACCAGCGTAACGTGCGTCATGTCATCGCGGTCCTCAACGGTGGTCACCGAAGGATTGCCGCCGCTGCCGTATGGATAGGGCAACTGGGTGATACTGCCTTCGAGCACAACGCCGGGACGTCGCACGGCAGAGATGGCGACTTCCATGCCCTCTTCCAGCCCTTCCATCTGTGCCGAAAGCAAGTTGGCCGAAATCTGTAGTTCATCGATGTCGGCAATGGTAGCCACCGTGCGATAGCCTTCAACCGAATTGCCGGGCGTCAGGCTGATGGAGAGCAACTGACCGGAGAAAGGCGCCGAGATGGTCGCCTCGCCAATTTCGGCTTCGAGTTTGTCAACCTGGAGTTTCGCGCGTTTGACATCGTTGATCAGCAGCGGGTCGATGCCTTCCTGCAATCTGCGAATCCCGATCTCAATGAGCTTCAACCGTTCTTCCTGAACGGCCAATGCGGTCGGATCGGGCGATGCGGCTCTACGCAACTGGGCCAACTCAAGCTCGGCGATGCCTCGATTAGTCTCTGCCACCTCAAGATCGTAGGCCAGTGCGGTCTCGGCCGTCTGCTCGCGGCTCTCAGCTCGTTCAAGATCAAGCAGCGCCGAAGCCAGTTCTCGCTCCAATGCCGCGATCTCATATTCTGCAATCAGAGCACCTTCTTCGATCATGTCATCGCGCTTGGCAAATACCGAGCGCACAACGCCATTGGCGCGGAAGAAGAGCTCCTCCTCGACCACCGGCGAGATGCGCCCCTGGAAGGTCAGTTCATCCACCACTTCACCGCGCTTGACCTCATAGCGAGGTTGCATGGGCACGATTGAGGTGGGGATGGGCGTCGGGGTCGGCGCTTCATTGGAAGAACCTCCGCCAATCTGGGTTTCCGGCATGAGGGAGCACGCACTGAGCACAAACGTGAGGAACGCAAGAAGCGAAATGAAGACAGAACGTTTCATAGTATCATGTTTCCTGATTGGCGTTTCGCATTGCAGAAGGCGGCGAATCGCCAGTGTTGAGAACCTATCCGAGAGCTTGCCTGACTCGCCTGAAAATAGCCGTCAACACAGAGATGAGATCAAGTGCGAGCGCAAACCTCAAACAAGAACACAGTATACAATGAAATCCCTGCAACCGTTAAGTCGCAGGGCAAAGCGTACTTTGGACACCATCGTGACGAGAGAAAAATGACAAGGTGACAGAGTGACAGAGTGACAGGCGGAACACCAACTGTGTGCCACCACCCATCACCCCTTACCCTATCAGTCCTCCGGCAGATCGCCCCAACGTCGCTCGACCACCGTATCGCCGCGCTTCATGGCCAGCAGCAGCGTGTCCTGGTCCAGAGGCAGGGCCATGCAGCGTACACCGACAGCATTGTAGATGGCATTGGTAATGGCAGGGCTGATGGGGATGGAGCTGATTTCGCCCACGCCCTTGGCCCCGTAGGGACCATCGGCCGCGGCATGTTCGACAATGTGATTGTGCATCTCAGGCATCATCTTGATGTTGGGCATCTTGTACTGGCCAAGGTGCTCGGTCCAGGGCACGCCCTCGTTTTCGATGTAGTGCTCCGTCAATGCGTTGCCGATGCCCATAACCACGCCGCCTTCAAGCTGGCCGCTGAGGCTCAGCGGGTTGATGGCGCGGCCCACATCGTGGGCGGTGGAGACCTTCTCGACCGCGATCTCGCCGGTCTCAAGATCCACACTCACCAGCGCGGCATGCACGGCATAGGAGAAGGCAAAGTGCATGTCGCCGCCGGTGCCCAGCGGCTGTGTCTTAGGGGCCCAATACTCGTAGCGCAGCTTCGGCTCGCGTCCCTCGTCGAGCATGGCTTGGACTGCGTCAGCAAACGAGATGGTTTGGGATGAATCAAGATCGATGAGCGATGAGCGATTACCTTTGCCGTTCGAACTTCCATGGCCGTTGGTCGACCCGTTCGTTGATCTTTGTTCTTCGCCCCCCTGCACGCGTGCAAGCCGCTCGGAATCCACATAGGCCAACCCCTCATGAAAAGTGATAACGTCGGGCGGCACGTCAAATTTCTCAGCCAGCACGCCTTGCATGCGTTCGCGCATGGTGCGCGCGGCCAGACGCGCGGCATTGCCGCTGACGTAGGTCTGGCGACTGGCCGTGGTCGGGCCGCCGTCGGGCGTCAGATCCGTATCCATGACCAACACCTTGACCCGTTCAAAGGGCACGCCCAGTTCCTCGGCTGTGCAGGCAGCCAACACGCCGATCAGGTTCTGACCCATCTCAGCACTGCTGGTGCGGATGGCAACGGTGCCGTCGGTGTAGACCTCTACCTCGGCTTCGGACTTGTCCGGTGCGCCGCCACCCAACCCCGTGTTTTTGTACCCTGCAGCCAGGCCCCAGGCGTAGCGTTTCGTGCCGATGGTTACGGGGGACCAGGGATTGGGGATTGGGGATTGGGAAAGGGGAGACTGCTCCTCGTGCCGGGCCGAACCCCCATTCCCGAATCCCCAATCCCCAATATCCTTTGTCACCGTATCCAAACACTCCACCATGCCCACGCTCTCGCGCAACACCTGTCCCGTGGCCGTCATCGTACCGACGCGCATGGCGTTCTTGCGGCGCAACTCGACCGGGTCCATGCCCAGCTCTTCGGCGAGGATGTCCATGTTGCTCTCGACGGCAAAGGCCGACTGGGTGACGCCAAAGCCGCGGAATGCGCCACAAGGAGCGTTGTTGGTATACATGGCGTAGCAGTCGATCTTGGCGTTCTCGACCACGTAGGGGCCGGTTGCATGGGTCGTGGCCCGGGTCATGACCTTCTCACCCAGGCTGGCGTAGGCGCCGCTGTCGCCGTAGAGCTCGGCCTGGACCGCGGTCAGCGTGCCGTCAGCACGGGCGCCGGTCTTGACATTGATGATGGTGGCGTGGCGCTTGGGGTGAAAGCGTAGGCTCTCTTCTCGGCTGTAGAGCAACTTGACCGGCCTCCCGGTCACCTGGGCGGCCAACGCCGCGTGCAACTGCCCGGCAATGTCTTCCTTGCCGCCGAAGCCGCCGCCCATCACCGTGCCGCGTACGCGCACGTCCTCGTCTTCCAAGCCCAGGCTCTTGGCCACTTGCCGTCGATCGCTGTAGGGGATCTGGCTGCCTACATAGATGGTCAACCTAGCGTGGTCCTCGTCGTAGCCCGCCGGCACGGCCACGGAGCACTCCGGTTCGAGAAAGGCGTGTTCGGTCATAGGCGTGCGATATGTCCGCTCGACGATCACATCGGCATCGGCAAAGCCCTGGTCGATGTCGCCATGGCGCACCTTGATGTGCTTGAGCAGATTGCCGGTGGGTCGATCAGGATGCAGGATAGGCGCATCCGCACTGCGGGCGCTGACCGGGTCGGTCACCGGCGTCAATTCTTCATATTCAACGACGATCAACTTGAGCGCTGCATGCGCAATATCGTTGGTCTCGGCCACGACCAGGGCCAGCGGATCGCCCACGTAGCGGGCCGGATATTTGCCGCCGGCAAAGGCAGGCCAATCGTTTTCGACCAGGCCATGGCGCGGGTCGCCGGGCACATCGGCATAGGTCAGCACAGTGTGTACGCCGGGCGCCGCCTTTGCCGCCACCGTGTCAATGCCGAGGATATTGGCGTAGGGCAGTGCGCTGCGCAAGGTCGCGCCATGAAGCATGCCGTCAAAGTGGTAGTCGTCAGCATAGAGCGTCTCGCCGGTCACCTTTTCAACCGCGTCCGGGCGGTGCAAGGGCTGGCCGATGTTGTCCAGCGGTGTAACCACATCGGGCAATTCAGGCGCGGGAAGAATCCCCGTCCGCATCTGCTCGGCCGCGGCGTGGACCGCGCTGATGACCGACTTGTAGCCGGTACAGCGGCAGAGCGTATCCTTGAGACAATGCTTGATCTCGTCGTCGCTCGGGTCTGGGTTCTCGTCCAAAAGGGTGCTGATCTGCATAATCAGGCCGGGCGTGCAGAAGCCACACTGGGTCGCGCCGTGGGTGACGAAGGCCTGTTGGAGGGGATGGAGGTCGGGTAGCGTGACTGGGTGACTGGATGAGGGGGTGACAGGGTGATCGGATGATTGCGATTGCTGCCATTGTCCGGCCATGCCTTCGATGGTGGTGACTTCTGCGTTCTGGGCTTTGAACGCGGGATAGATACAGGAGTCGACGCTGTGGCCGTTGACGATGACCGTACACGCGCCGCATTCAGCCTCATTACAGCCGATCTTGGTGCCGGTCAGTCCCAGGTCATAGCGCAGCACTTCAGCCAATGAACGGCTGGGTGCAATATCCAATTCATGCGACGTGCCGTTGACCTGCAATGAAAGTAATGGCATCAATCAATTCCTCCTGAAAATCAGCCGCAGACGGACTAAGAAAAGTACAGATGGATCTTGGGACATCTATCTGTGCTTTTCTGCGCCCATCTGCAGCCAAATCCAATTTCTGTTAACTTTGCTGCGCGCGCTCGACCGTCTTGGCCAGCACACGCCGAAGCAAGACCTCGATCATCTCATGGCGATATTCCTTGGATGCGCGGTGCTTGCTGGTGCGTAGCTTGGCCTGGCCCTGGGCCGCCTCGATGGTGGCTGCGATCAAGGCGTCATCGATAGCGCCGCCGGATGTGAGCACGGCTTCGGCCTCGGTGGCCCGGAAGGGGATGGGGCCGGCCGGGCCAATGGCGATGGTGGCCTCCGCAACCCGATCCAGCGACGGCTCCAGCGTCAGCGCGACGGCTACGCCCAAAATGGGCAGGGCGACGCCCTGGGGACGCATGATGCGGTCGAAGCCGCTGGCCTGACGCGGGCCTCGCTTGCCAAAGCGGAAGGCGCTGAGCATCTGATTGGCGGCCAGGTTGTTGCGACCCGGCCCCGCGAAGATCGAGAGCAGCGGTTGCCAGGTGCAATCCACCGTTCCGCCGTTTCCATTGTCCGACAGGGTGCAGATCTGAACCTGGGCATTCAGCGCGAGCAGGCCGATCGTGCCGTCGGCTGCAGGCAAGGCATGGGCGACATTGCCGCCGATGGTAGCGACATTGCGCACCTGGGGCCCGCCCACGACGCTCGAACTCTCAGCCAACGCAGTTCCATGTTCCTGCACAAGAGGGCTGCGTTCGATCTGGGCGTGTGTAGCCGCTGCACCCAGTTCGATCCAGCCATCTTCCTCAATGACCCGATCCATATTTGGAATTGCTGTCACGTCCACCAACGCTTCGACCGCGATATGATTACCAAATTCAAGGTCCAGAATCAGGTCGGTACCTCCGGCCACGATCTGGGCGTCTTGGTCGTAGTGTTGTAGGAGCGTCAACGCTTCCTGGATGGTGTTTGGTGAGTGGTACTGATTCCAAGTATTCATACGCACGCAAGTATAGCAGAATGCAACGTCAATGTCACAGCCGATCAGGCGCAGGGCCATCGCGTCTCATTTCCAGAGTAGGGCCTTGTTGCGACAGGGGTAAAGACCCGCTGCTAACAACGTGAAGCCGGGGTACCCTCAGGGTCCAGCGGCTAAACGATCAGCGTCTGAGGGCGCTTTTCGCTGTTGAACTGCGTGTAGATTCAAAACAACGGTTCTTGCAGGTCACGCTGTTCGAAGATTAACGAATAAACGCGGTCATAGACTCTACCGCTGTGGCTGCCGGGCTCGCCTCAATCTGCCGATGACGCAAAAGGCGCCATGGCGGTACGCCCTCTCCAGATAGTCTTGGAGAGGAACGTGTAGCCTCCGTTCAGGAGGCGCAGCAGGGTGAGGCCAAGGACGTAACGATTTCGCCCATACCCGCCATCAGACGCTTGGGTACGCCTCAATTTTGAAGAGTCTGAAGGATTGTGCGACTGCACCATCTGCCGTGGATAGCCCGGATAGACGCACTTCCGAATGGACAGTGCGTCGCACGGCAGCCCGAATTTGGAGTTGATCTTGTGGGATCGGTCTGGGAACGAGGCTATCGGACTAATCGTTTTGTACTCTGCAAGAACGTGATTTTGTCAAGGATTTTACACCGCACGACGCCATGTGAGGTTGCTGTAAGGTAAATGGTAGTTTGGCGTAAAGTCTTGCACCGATCCTTGTGTTAGAGTATAGCGGAATGTCGGTTCACAATCCCACCTGTCCCGGGGGATTGACCAGAATCCAGTCTATTCGGCGCCGGGTAGTGGACTTGAAGATGTCAAGTTCACTACCGAAGGCGCAATCACCTTGAATGGTGGACACAGTCGAAAAAGTAGCACAGATTTCGGTTTCTGAACCAACATTGAACGATAATTGATTTTGACCAAGACCATCGTATTGGTATGGATAGGAGAAACATAGCATGAGCGGCACTGCCCGAAACCCTTTTGCACGCAGACAGTCCAGTGGCCCAGACGATTATCAGAGCAACTATCCTGCTGCGCCCACAGCCAGCGTCATCGACGCTGATGTTCGTCTTAACGTTCGTGAACTCAATGCCCAGATCGAACAGGAATCGGTATTTCTGCGCGATCTGCTCTCCGAAATCAACAAAGTCATGGTCGGCCAGCAGAACCTGGTCGAACGCATGGTGATTGCACTCCTGGCCAATGGACACATTCTCCTGGAAGGCGTCCCTGGTCTGGCCAAGACATTGCTGGTTCGCACGTCAGCCGATGCGATTCAAGCCGATTTTGCCCGCATTCAGTTCACACCTGACCTGCTGCCCGCCGACCTGGTCGGTACACAGATCTACAACCCGAGCGATCACACGTTCACGATCCATCAGGGACCGCTCTTCGCCAACTTGATTCTGGCCGATGAGATCAATCGTGCACCGGCCAAGGTGCAGAGCGCATTGCTGGAAGCCATGCAGGAACGCCAGATTACCATCGGCGACAAGACGTACAAGATGGATGACCTTTTCCTGGTCATGGCGACCCAGAATCCGATTGAGCAAGAAGGCACTTATCCGCTGCCTGAAGCCCAGGTCGATCGTTTCATGATGAAGGTTATCGTTGACTATCCAAAACCGGCCGAAGAACGGGTGATTCTGGACCGCATGACCGGCGCTGCGTTGCCGACGGTGCGACCGGTTTTGACGCCAGAGCAGTTGTTGCATGCCACGGGAAGTGGTCACCAATATCTACGTAGACGGCAAGATCAAGGACTATGTGCTCAGCCTGGTGCTGGCGACACGTACACCGGCCCAGTTTGGCCTGAATGATCTGAGCCCGCTGATCGCTTTCGGGGCCTCGCCCCGTGCCGGCATCTCGATGATTCTGGCTGCCCGTGCCCATGCTTTCATCCAGGGCCGCGGCTTCGTCACGCCGGAAGACATCAAGCAGATCGCGCCCGATGTGCTGCGCCACCGTATCCTCATCAGCTACGAAGCTGAGGCCGAAGAAGTGAGCAGCGATGATATCGTGCAGCGGATTCTGGATTATACGGAAGTTCCGTAAAGATGCTGCTTGCTACGTGCTGCGTGAGACTGTTGATGAGACGGAACATCGGGATTAGACACCGAATTTGTGATTCGGTCCAAATCGACCATTCATATACTCGACGAAACTCTCACGCAGCACGCAGCAAGCAGCAAGCAGCCAATATCGCGCAGACACCATTCACGAGAAACCGTACTATGCTAACCAACGAACTAATGGCCAAAATACGGCGAATCGAACTCCGCACTCGCCGGCTGGTGAATGATAGCTTCGCCGGTGAATACCACTCGGTCTTCAAGGGTCGGGGCATGGAGTTTGATGAGGTGCGCCCCTATCAGCCCGGCGACGAAGTGCGTACCATCGACTGGAATGTGACGGCACGCATGAATGAGACGTACGTCAAGCGCTACGTCGAGGCCCGCGAGATGACAGTCATGCTCGTGGTCGATGCCAGCGGTTCCGGCGAGTTCGGTTCGGCCCAGCGCTTCAAGCGAGAGCTGGCGGCTGAGTTGGCTGCGGTGCTTGCCTTTGCCGCCACCAACAACAACGACAAGGTCGGACTGCTTGTCTTCTCCGACCAGATCGAGCTCTACATTCCGCCGCGCAAGGGGCGACGCCACATTCTGCGCATCGTGCGTGAGATGCTGGCCTTCGAGCCCCAGAGCCGGGGCACCGACATCGGGCTGGCGTTGGATACGGTCAATCGAATTCTGAAACGACGCAGCATCGTCTTTCTGATTTCCGATTATCAGACCGATGCGGAGCGCTATCGCACGCCGCTCTACATGGCCAACCGCCGCCACGATGTCATCGCCGTCGACCTGCACGATCCGCTGGATACACAGATTGCCGACATCGGCATCATGGTTCTGGAAGACGCCGAAAGCGGTGAGATGGTGGTGGTGGATACAGGGGACAAGGGCTGGCGAGAAGCGTTTGCCGCCAATGTCGCTTCCCACAACGCCGACAAGATCAGCGTCTTGCGCAAAGCCGGCGTCGACCGGCTCAACATCGACACGTCGCTCGACTATGTTGATGAACTGACTCGCTTTTTCAAGCGACGCGCGGATCGCATGCGTCACTGAATGGGTACTCGACTATGAATCGTGTGTGGACTATGAAAACAAACCTAAGTGAATCTCGACGCATCATCACAGCGCTACTGTTGATGCTCGTTGCCCTAACTCTTCTGCTGCCGGGCTCCGTATCCGCTCAGACGAATGAAACTGAGCCTGCCGGCACAACGCTGCCGGAAGCCGCCGGTGTGACTGCCCGTCTGATCACAGACGGGCTGATTACCGACGGCGCGCCACTGACCGTCGGCGATCCGGCCCTGTTGACGCTTGAGGTGACCCACCCTGCGGGCCATCAGGTCTTCGTGCCGAAGATAGAGGGCCAATGGGGTGAGTTCGAAATTCAAGAGCAGTCAATCCAAGAAGACCGAGTTGAACGCCGACGGCAGTGAAACAACCCGCCAGACCATCGAAGCGGTCGTGTTTGCGCCGGGAACGTACTGGTCACCGGTGTTGCCCATCACACTCAGCGATACTGAAGGCAATCTGAGCCAGACCATTGCCGAGCCGATTTCACTGGAGATCGTATCTGTACTGAGCGAGCAGGATGTCGAAATCCGTGACATCAAGCCGCAGGCCAGTTTGGCGATTCCGAATCCGACACCGTTTATCGCCGGGGGAGCGCTGTTGGTTGGCCTGCTGGCCGCGATTGCCGGCTGGCTGCTCTATCGTAAGAAGTCCGAACGTTCACGGCTTGATAATCGCACGCCTGGACAGGTTGCGACCGACGAACTGGCTCATATCGGCGGACTTCGATCTGGCCCGGACAGGTGAATTCACAGAACACTATGCCCTGGTAACGACCTGTCTCTGCACCTTCATCGAACGTCAATACGACGTGTTGGCGCTGGAACAGACGACATCGGAGTTGAAGCGCACGCTGCACACGACGTCGATGTCCGAGACGCTGGCCGCATCCTATATTCACCTTTTTGCCGACAGTGATCTGGTCAAGTTTTCCGACTTCGAGCCAAGCATCGAAGCTGCTACCAAGCTTGTCGATCAGGCGCAAACGCTGGTAAACCTGAGCGTCGACGAGGCAGCGGCTCTGGCCGCTGACCAGAACGACAGCTCTCAGGGCCATATTCCGCCCTCGGCAACACCGCCTTCAGCACCAGCATCAACACCATCGGTGGCGGCACAGGCTTAACGAACAGTAACTAGCGTGAATAGACCGGCGGAAGTGCGGCTCTTCTTAAGCCGAAACTATCAAGAGATTTCTACCGGTATTCACTACGAGGTATGACGATGGATTTTCAATTTGCATCTCCATGGATGTTCAGCCTGCTTCTGCTGATACCAGCACTATCTGGTCTGGCAGCAGATGCGGGGCAAGCGAAGGGGCGCAGCCAGTTTGCGCTACTCAGACATCCGCATGGCCAAAGGCAGACGTCGATCGTGGCGCATTGCTCTGCGACCGATGCTCTCGATCCTGCGCATGGCCGCCATCGCCGCCATCATCTTCGGTCTGGCCCGCCCTCAGTCGATCCAATCTCGCCAGGTCATCAACGGCGAGGGCGTGGATATCGCGCTGGCGCTGGACATCTCCGGCAGCATGGCATCGCTCGATTTTGAGCCGCAGAATCGGCTGGAAGCGGCCAAAGACAGTCATCGATACGTTTGTCAGTGAGCGACAGTATGATCAGGTCGGGCTGGTGGTCTTTGCCAGCAACGCTTTCAATCAGAGCCCGCCGACCGTGGATCACAATGTGCTGCGACGCATGCTGGACCAGACCAAGCTCGCCACCGAGCTTCAGATTGAAGACGGGACGGCCATCGGCATGGGCCTGGCCAATGCGGCCAACATGCTCAAGGACTCGGATGCCAAGAGCAAAGTAGTCATCCTGTTGACCGACGGCGTCAACAACGCCGGCCAGATCGACCCGGTGACTGCGGCCGAAGCAGCCTCAACATTGGGCATCAAGGTCTACACCATCGGCATGGGACGTCCAGGACAGGTTCCGGTCCCGGTTGTCGACGCCTTCGACCGTCAGCGCATTGTGATGCAGGAGAGCACGCTCGACGAAGAGACGCTGGCCCAGATCGCTGAAGAGACCGGCGGCCGCTACTATCGGGCCGAAAACACCGAAGGACTGCGGGCTATCTATGATGAGATCAATTCGCTGGAGAAGTCCCAGATCGAAATTGAGACCTTCACCAACTACAGTGAACTTTTCGGCTGGATACTGGCCCCTGGATTGGCACTCTGCTTGTTGAGATGTTTTTGAGGCAGACGCTGTTTCGGACGGTACCTTAGAGAAGCGCTGCGTGCTGCGTACTGCGTGCTAATTGAGTCGTTGGATAGGATCCAGTCGACACTATTGACGATTGGTCACACCTTGAATATTCGTTCCCATTTTCGACAACCGAATTCGTCTCCGAGCCTTACGCAGTACGTATTACGCAGCAGCATTCACCTAGCAAGTCGCAAGCAACACTATCACCTGGAACTACATACCATGACCTTTGCAGAACCAATCTACCTATATTCGGCTTTGATCCTGATTCCGGCCTTGGCGCTCCTGATGGTCTATGCCAACCGTCGCCGCCATGCAGTGTTGGCCCGGCTGGGCAATCCGGCGCTGATCAGACGGCTGGGCGTTTCCGTCAACTGGCGGGGACGACGTTGGCAACGGGCCTCTGGTTCGCCTCCATCGTCCTGCTGCTCTTCTCGTTGGCACGACCCCAGTGGGGCGAAGATGTGCAGGTGATCGAGCGCACCGGCGTTCAGATTATGGTGGCGCTCGACGTCTCCGAGAGCATGCTGGCTGAAGACATCAAGCCCAACCGTCTGAGCCGCGCCAAGCTGGAGATCTCAGATCTCATGTCTCGCCTGGGCGGTGACGAAGTCGGCCTGGTGCTCTTCTCGGGCGCAAGCTTCATCCAGTTTCCGCTGACTTCGGACTACACCACGGCCCAATCCTTCCTGGACGGCGCGCGGCCCGGCGTGATTTCAAGACCGGGCACCAATATCGGCGATGCCGTACGCACGGCCATGAGCGGCTTCGATGAGAACAGCAACAGCCAGCGGGTGATCGTATTGATCACCGACGGCGAGGCCCACGACGCCGAGGCCATGACAGCTGTGCAACAGGCCGCTGACGAGGGCATCATCTTCTACACCATCGGGTTTGGCTCGCCCGAGGGCGTGCCCATTCCAGAGACCGACCCGGCCGGCAACGTGATCGGCTACAAGACCGACCGCAACGGCCAGACGGTGCTCTCCCGCCTGGATGAAGAGACATTGCAGACCATCGCCGCGACCGGCAATGGTCAGTTCTATCGGGCTGCAGCCAGTGGCGCCGAGCTAGACGCACTGGTTGGCGAGCTTCAGCGGCTCCAACAGGGCGAGATCGGCTCACAGTTGGAGGTGCGTCGCATTGAACGATATCAGATCTTCCTAGCGCTTGCGCTGGTCATTCTGGTCATCTCAATGCTCATACCAGACCGTGTGAGCAACCGCAAGATGGCGCAACGCCGCAACGTGATGATGGGCGAAAGCCTGATGCCGCGTGAGAAAAGGGAAATGGCAGCATGAAGAAAGCAATGATAGCAATCGCATTTTCCGGTCTCTTGATGACCGCATGCGGCTCTGGAGCCGAAAAACTGAACGAGGCGGGCAACACGGCTTTTGCCGAACAGGATTACGCAGCCGCTGCAGAAAAATATCAGGAAGCCGCCGACGCCGACGCCGAGTTGGCAGCGCCGCTCTACAACACGGCAGGGGCTCTCTACCGACAGGAAGCCTTGATCAGGTGCCGGCTGCATTACAGGTCGCCATGGCGAATGCCGACGAAACCTTGACCCAGCAGAGCCACTACAACCTGGGCAACGCGCTCTTCAAAGCTGAAGACTACGAGGGTGCAGTCGAAGCTTACAAAGAGGCCCTGCGATCTGATCCACAGGATCTGGATGCCAAGGTCAATCTCGAACTCACGCTGAAGCAGTTGCAGCAGGACAAGAACAAGAGCAGGCAGCAAGACCACAACAGGACCAACAAGAGCAGCAAGAGCAACAGGACAGACAAGAAAATCAGGACCAGCAAGAAGGTCAGGATCAACAGGACGAACAAGAACAGCAGGGCGAGCAGAGAGCAGAGCAGGAACAGCAAGAGCAGGAAGGCTCAGAAGGCCAGGAAGGCCAAGAGAACCAAGAAAGCCAGGATGCAGAGCAAGAGCCTGGTGAAGCAGGATCAGGAAGGCGACGGCCAGCAGGGCGAGCAAGAGCAAGAACAAGAGCAACCAGAACAGGAGCCGGGCGATCAGGAGCAAGATGAACCCCAGGAGCCTGAACAGGAGGATCCGCAGGAGGGCCAGGATGGCGAAGATCCCCAGGACGAAGAACAGGAATCTGAACCGCAGGAGCCAGGCGATTCCAGCGGCGAAGCAGGTGACGAATCTGAAGAGCCACAGGAACCACAGCCAGGCCTGGGCCAGCTCGCAGAGCAGCTCGAAGGACTCAGTGAAGAACAGGCACGCCAACTGCTGATCGCCGCAGCGCAGGGAACTGAGACGCTGCAAGAGTATCTTCAGATGATCTACGTCTTCCCTCCGATAGTGTAGAGCAGGATTGGTAGGGCAGGATACGGCAAGTCATTGTCCGCAAACAACTCGCGTAGCACCAACCTCCGGGAGGTGGTCAGAACACTTCGTTAAGCTAAATTTTCGTGACCATCTCCCGGAAATTATTTGACGGACACTCGACTAAGCGGCTGCACACACAGAACTCACTCTGGCCTAATTTGCTGCATTTACACTGTCTCAGAGACAGAATGCTCATTCGACATAGATGCGTATGACCAGCAGCTTTCTAACGAATCGTTGGCCGCATAAGACATCGACTGTCGATGAGATTAGGAGAACCGACCGATGGGAAAAATCATGCGTATCCTGGGCAAGCCGCTCACGATACTCGCACTCATCTTCATAACCGGATTTGCAGGGAACGCCACTGCGTTGGCACAGACAACTGAGCCGATCGTCGCCGGCGTCGACAAACTTGAACTGAGCACAGATGACATCTTGACATTGACGGTCGTTGTCGATGTGGCCGATCGAAACATTCCTCAGCCGGAGTTGCCCAGTTTGGACGGTTTTTCTATCGTCGGAAACAGCACTTCGACGCAGATGAGCATTATCAATGGATCCATCAGCAACAATGTGGTGTACAGCTATCGTTTGCAGCCATACAGCGCTGGCACGCTTACCATTGACCCTGTCAAGCTAAGCCTGAACGGCCAGACCTTTTTCACCGACCCGATCAACATAGAAGTGACGCAAGGGTCCGGACAGACCCAGAGGCCGAACCAAAGTCAGCAGGACTTCAAAGCGCCTTCATCATTGGGGAACAATGATGTTTTTGTTGAAGCCTTTGTGGACAACCCTGAGCCTTATGTGGGCGAACAGATCAACTACATCTTTCGCTACTACGAAGCGCTGGATTCCATGCGCCTACCCAGCATCTTCGGCGGCCAGCCCGACTATGAGCCGCCTGCGCTGACAGGCTTCTGGGCCGAAGGAGACATTGATGTCACCAGCTATCGAGTCTCGGCCAATGGACGTATCTATACTGTGACCGAATTGACCCAGGTTCTCTTCCCCACTGATGAGGGTGAAGAGTCCATCGACCCGGCCCGCATTACCATTTCGAGCAACGGCCTGCGCAATGACGCCGTGCTGGATACGGACGAGGTTCTGGTTGATGTACAGCCATTGCCCGCAGGCGCACCGGAGAGCTTCACCGGCGCCGTCGGCCAATTCAATATCCAGGCAGCGCTGGACAACAATCAGACCCGTGTCGATGAACCGGTCACACTCAAGGTCACGGTTACAGGACAGGGCAACATCAGCACAGCGTCTGACCCTGCCTGGCCGGAGATCGATGGCTGGCGTATCTTTGACGCCGATTCTACACTCAGCACCCAGGTCGAAAATGGCCAGGTGAGCGGCACACACACATATGAGCGACTGATGGTGCCGACCACAGCGGGCCAGTTCACTGTGCCGTCCATCGACTATACATACTACGATCCGACATTCGGAGCAATACACCACGGTCGCAACAGAACCCATGGCCGTCAATGTCGCACCCGGCGTTGGCGTCCCTGCAGCCATCATGGCAGCCGGCTCTACAGTGAATGGGACAGACGATCCGGCAGCGCTGACCGCCGACGACATTGATTCGATGATCGTTGCCAGTCTGAAACCGGTGCCGATCATGCTGGAGACGATCAATGCCCCGTTGACCGCCCAGACCTGGTACTGGTTGCTCTGGGGTCTGCCGCTTGCCGCCCTAGCCGGCGGGTTTGTCTGGCAACGCCGCCACGACCATTTGGAGCAGAACGCCGATTCCGTACGTAGTTCCCGGGCCCGCAAACAGGCCCCAAAGCCATTGCCGTGGTACGAAAGCGGAGAGCCAAAGGTCAGGGACTCGGGCCCGATGAATTTGTGGCAGCAGGAGACATTTTGACCGAGTATCTATCGGCCAAGCTGCGAAAACCGGTCGGCGGCATGACCAATAACGCAATTTACGGAAGCGATGCGCGATCAGGGTGCAAGTGATGAATTGATCCGGCGCTCGCTAAGCTGTCTTGATAACAACGAGCACAACCTCTACAGCCCTGCCGGTGTTGCCGTTGCGACGCCCGCTCAGCTGTTGGACGAAGCCGAAGCGCTGGTCGACGAGTTGGATGTTGTGCTGACCTAGCTGAACAAGCCCGAGAGAGAGAATAATGAGACGGTTTGAAGCTTTTTTCCTTATCAGTCTGACGGTCATCGCGCTGATGATCAGCGTGGTTGCCGCAACACAGGCAGCGACGACGCTGTCGGTCTCCGCCGACAACCTACAGTCCATGCAGACGGCGGAGCAGCTCTATCGAAAGGGTCAATATGCGCTGGCGGCAGAGACCTATCAGCAAGTAGCCGATCAAGGCTTTGCGGATAGCACGCTCTACTACAATCTGGGTCTGAGCCATTTACGCGCGAGGAGACCTGGGGCGAGCGCTCTGGAGCCTTCGCCTGGCCCAGCAGATGGAGCCGCGGGACGAGAGCATCCAGGAAACGTTGGCGGAAGTACGTGCTCAGATCGCAGAGACGCCTCGGCCAGTGACGAGCACATTGGGCGCCATCATGGAGGCCACCGGCGGCAGTGTCATCTATCAGATCGCCAATCTGACAACAAACTTGTTCACCCTCAATGAATTGGCATTGATGGCTCTTGGACTGTGGACACTCTTTGCCCTGCTGCTTCTTGTTCTGGTACTTGCGTGTGCAGAACCGATTCCTGCGCCGATTCGCAAAGATCGCAGCGCCTATTGTCGGCCTGAGCTGATTGTCACCGGCCTGACCCTGGGCAGTCGGATGTATCAGTATCACGGTCTGACCGAAGCTGTTGTCGTGGCCGACGGCGTCGAATTGAACAGCGGGCCAGGCACAGAATATGGATCACGCCTGGTCTTGCCTTCCGGCGCAGAGGTCAATGTGCTAGAGGAACGGGGCGGCTGGGTCAATGTCATGCTGGACGGCAATGGCCCGACCGGCTGGGCGCCTGCAGATGCCGTAGCCACACTACGTCTACAGGGATAGTGGCTTACTGGCTCAGGTGTGGGCGTGAATATCTTTCGGCTGGAGCTCAGCACAAGTGCCACCACAGAAATCCCAGCACGCACTGCCACTGACAGGAACAGACTAGTGAATCCCTGCGGAAATCACTAGTTGGTGATTGAAGAGCGCCTGCGGGTGGCACGCTTACTGTACAGCAGCATGCCTCTGTGGTAGATCTGTTAGGTATATTCAAAAGACAAACGAATCTGTGAACAATGGTGATTCAAATCATGAATCAAGGGATGACAAGAGTATGAATAGATTAGCTAAACTATCGCTGGCCACCGTCATGGTGCTTTTCGTTACGCTGGTTGCTTTTGGCAGCGGCGTACTATTTGCGTCGTCAGCGCCGATGGCATTTGCACAAGGCGGACTCATGACGCCTGCCGGTACGCCGGACGAAATCCCGGAGGAGTTCAATACCTTCTGGCAGGCCTGGCAGATTGTCAACGAACGCTTTGTCGATCAAGATGCGCTGGATCCGACCGAACTCACCTATGGCGCCATCGAAGGCATGTTGAAGGCCTTGGGCGATGAGGGCCATACTGCCTTCATGACCCCCGAAGGAGCTGGAATACCAACGCTCTGACATCTCCGGCACTTTTTCCGGCATCGGCGCATGCCTGGGCGTCAAGGACGGCATGCCCATGATTGTCGCGCCGTTTGACGGTTCCCCGGCCGACCAGTGCCGGCGTCAAGGCCGGCGACATCATCATGGCCGTCGACGGCGAAGATACGGCCACCTGGGACCTGGGCGAGGTTGTAGAACAACATCCGCGGCCCGAAATCGACCGAGGTTATCCTGACTCTCCTGCGCCTAGACGGCGAAAATAGCGAAAGCCTGGACATCACCATCATCCGTGATGACATTGAAGTGCCGGCCGCCGAGTGGGGCATGATTCCGGGCACCGACGTTGGTCTGCTGCGGCTAAGCCAGTTCAGCGCCAACGCCACCGACAATCTGAAGGAAGCCGTTGCCGAGGCCGAAGAAGCCGGCGCCGAGGCTTTCATTCTCGATTTCGCAACAACCCCGGCGGGCTGCTGGATCAGGCCGTCAAAGTCACCAGCCAGTTCCTGGACAGCGGCAACGTGTCTGCAGGAAGAAGATTCCAACGGCAAGCGGCGTGTCTACGGCGTACGCAAGGGCGGCGTCGCCACCGACATTCCGCTTGGTTGTCCTGATCAGCCCCGGAACAGCGAGCTCGGCAGAGATTTTGGCCGGTGCGATTCAGGATTACGATCGTGCTCAGGTCATCGGCGAGACAACCTTTGGCACCGGCACCGTGCTGGAGCCCTTCACGCTTGATGATGGATCGGCTTTGCTGCTGGGCACTCGTCAGTGGCTGACGGGCGAAGGTCGCCTGATTCGCAAGCAGGGTATCGCACCCGATATCGAAATTGACCTGCCCATCACGGCCGACCTGATCACCGTCGGCGAGTTGGAAGAGTTGACAATTGATGAACTGCTGGCAAGCGAAGACTTGCAGATGCTCGAGGCGCTCAAGGTGCTGGATGCACTGCCCGAGTCTGACAGCGTGATTGAGATAGAAACAGCAGTCGATGCTGATGACGCTGTGGTTGTTGAAAAGAAGTAGTAGTCAGAACAGATCCGATAGAAAAGAGGCGGACAGCTGTCCGCCTCTTTTCGATCGGGCATGTTCAGAATTGGTTGAAGAGAGCCTCCGGGAGGGCTATGACGTAAGACTGGGAACTACGTAGTGCCCCTCCCGGAGGGTCTCGAGGTGCTAAACCAGCTTCGAACACACCCTTTTCGATTGGGCATGTTGGCGCTTGACCATTTGCCCTCAAGAGGGCGTGTTCAGTGTTGATTAAACCGTAAACGCTCTTCTATTGCGTGTTCTGGACTTCCAGAATTTTCTCGTAGACGTACTGGACATCCGGAATCAGCTCAAACTGAGCAGGCATCTGATGCATTGCGCCGGGCCAATGCATCCCCTGATACATTCTTGCGTACGCTGGGACTGCACCAAAGGTGATCGTGCCCTTCCCATCACCTCTCTGGCTCATCGTGATATCACTGGCCGTTCGCAGATTGAGACTCTTTGTCTCGCAGCGCAAGAGACCTGAGATTATGATGACCCGCTCATTCGTGAGCCCATAGTAAGTATTGCGACGGACATAGGAATCCACAAAAAATCGGCCTACCGTGATGTAGATTCCGACTAGGACAAAGGGGATGCCCCAGATCCCGAAACAGCCAATCCCTCCGGCCAGAACCGCCAGCTCCCAAGTAAATGCAAACCCGGCCCAGACCAGGCTGAACGGAACCAAGAAAATGTCTGAGGTGCGGAAAACCAGACCCTGACGAGGACGTCCCGACCACAGAAGATTTTCGTGGCTACTGATTTCGTTCTGGATCGGTAGGAAGTCATGAGACAACATCGTATGCAACCTCAACTTTCGCCTAACAGGAAGCGCCAATCACCAATAAATGGTAGATCGGCCAAGGCGAAAGTCCCTGACAACCACATGACATTCCGATGACACTGGAATTGTGTGCAGTAGGAGAAGAGGGTGCGTAATTCACGCTGGGAGCGAGGCCGCACACGTGCCGACACAATGAATCGCATCCGAGCAGAGGGTGCGGACCTCAATAATTCGTGATCAACAACTCGGGTATCTTGCCGCGCTTTCGAGCGTTGGTGTTGATCATGCGGCTGGCATGGACCCGGTGGATGTTGTAGCCGGCGTAACACGCCTCAAAGAAGTCGTCGTCGGGGACGAGATGAGTCGGGTCCGAGTTGCTCAGCATGAGCTTGGCCCTGCGCGTTCGATCCAGCCTAGCGAAGAACTCAGAAAGGGCGATCTGGTCGGCATCACCAAAGCGCCGGGTTGAGTAGGAGGTAAAGCTGGAGGTGGCACTGATGGGGCGGTAAGGCGGATCGAAGTAGACAAAGGTCCGGTCATCGATATATTGCTCACAGGCCTGGAACGGTCCTACGTGGAGGCTCGCCATCTGTAGCAATGAAGAGACATGCAGGATATTCTGCTCGTCCAGAATAGCCGGGCGCTTGTATCGACCAAACGGCACGTTGAACATTCCCTTCGAATTGACCCGAAAGAGACCATTGTAGCAGGTCTTGTTCAGAAAGATCATGAAGGCTGTCCGCTCAATCCAGGCGTCGGAGAATCGTTGATAGTCGACCTCATCGCGCTGGCCGTTGTAGGCATCGCGGATTCCATAATAAAAATGCTCGCGCCGATCATCGTCCAATGCGTAGTAGTGCGCGTGGAGCTGACTCAAACGCTCGATAAGCTCTTGGGGCTTCTTCTGTACAACCCGATAGGCTAGAATCAACTCATTGTTGATGTCGAACAACACGGCTTCGGCGATCGAGAAACGCTGCACAACGTCGAGAAAGACCGCACCGCCGCCCAGGAAGGGCTCAATATAGCGATTGATCTCGCCGCTGGCTACTTGGTGGGGATAGTGAGACGCATATTGGGCGAGAAGTTGTGTCTTCCCACCTGCCCATTTGAGGAACGGCCTGGCTTTTCGGCTAGCGATCTGTTTCGGGCCAACTTGTGTCATGGTCGAACTTGTATCCGGTTATTCTCAATCTTCCTCAGCAGAAGATACCAATCCTCACGATGCTGCCGCAGTGAATCGATACCGTCAGGGAAGAGCTTCTCTAGCCGGTCCGCCATGTCATTCAACTCAACGGCATCGTCGGCCTGTGCGGTCCGGTCTGCGTTCCAAGCCGCCACCGACGGGAACTCGGTATAGCTCGAATGCGTGGTCTCTGATTCGACAGTGAACAATCCCGATGCTACGCCACTCATAAGCGTCTGCCGGGTCACGTCGAGGAAATATCGGAAATACGATTCCGCCAGGGGTTCTGAGAAGGCCACCGCGTCCTGATAATGCACCTCAATCAGCGTCTTCCGATCCCCCGGTTGAGAACTGTAGAGCAAGCCGCCCGTTTTAAGCGAACGATGAACTCGCTTCAGTACATTTGAAAGGATGTGAACCACATCCTGGCCGCGAATTCATCAGTAGGAGTGAGAGAAGACCACCAGATCGTAGGCATGCTCAGGCAGCAACAAGACCCCCATATCGCCGTGGATGAAGGTGACCTTCTCGGCAACGGGCGTGCCGGCCCACCGCTCGGTCGCCCTGTCAACAAACTCCCGGCTATTCTCGACAACAGTCATGGCCTTCACCTGTTGCCACTTTTCGTTGATCAGCCACCCGTTGCCGAAGCCGACCTCCAATACCCTCTTGCCCTCAAACTCAATCGCATCGATCATTGAAGAAGCGTATCGGTTTTCAAACTCATCATCTATCACAGAGTAACCTCAGACTGTCATCAAATTCAGGCTGTGATCAAATATTAGGGAACCTGCGCCCATGCCACCATGTGCCGCGCAGAAGCACATAGAATGGCACCGACTGTGCTTGCCAATAGTTGGTTGCATCCTCAAGGATGGACTGCGCCATGGCCCATTCCTGAGGGTCTCCATTGGCAAATCGAGCCATCCTGTCATAGAGAAGCACATAGCCCGGCGCCGGGCGCCAGGTCAATTCGGTCACACATTCCTCGAACGCGTCCCAATTGTGGCCGAAGTAGGCCGGGAAGTGCATGGCTTCGGCCCCGGCCTGCAAAAACGCCTCCTTGTCAGCGATGGATCTACCGTCAAGGTAGAAGCCCTGCCAGCCATGGTCAGCGACCGCGGCCAACACGCTCGAAGGCCTGGCACGCGAGGTCAGCCGATAGATACCGGGCGCTTTCTCACCGTCGAAGATGGGATCCAGTTTGGTCATCACTGTTCGATCCCAGAGAAATCAATCCAAGAGAAGCTGGAATAGTGATCATCCGTGTAGTAGAGCTCGCCCTCTGCACCGCCGACGATGCGACGCGCCCCTCGATCGGACGATCCGGGCGTCTCGACGGTGTACTCACTGTAGTACCCATTGGCCTGTGGGGGAAGAATGCCCTCCCGGTTCTGAAATGTGCTGCCGTCCTTGCTATAGGGAAAGGGACCATCGGTTTCGATCATTGCCATCGTCTCCAACGCCTCGGGCGGCAGTTCATCCGGAGAGATGGTCGACATGCCGGGCGGCGCCCGAGGCCCGGAAGATCCCTCCTCGTCCAATTCGCTCGTTTCTGATTCCGTTTCAGACCGCGCCGGCGGACGATTCGTCATCAGCATTCTCCGTGCCGGTCGTCATTGCGCCTTCAGCGTCGCTGCCTTCAGCTCCCGCTTCATCGGTCTGTGCAGAGCCTTCATCGTTATAGACATCAGACTCCTGCTCCGCAGGCAACTGCTGCGCGACGGGCTGTTCGGTGGTAGCGCCAGACATGTCGGTGCTGTCTGACCCGTCTCTTCTCAGCCAGAAGAAGCCCAAAAGAACGATCAGAACTATCACCGTCATCAGAGTTGATCGTTTCTGGCTCTGGGGATTCTTCTTCGGGGTCGGATTGGATGGGTTTGTTTCGTCTGCCATTGGGAATCGCCTCGCTTCAATTTCGGTTGGGTGACGTGAGATCAGTATACACGAAATGGACCTGATTCCAGTAGTCCGCGATTTTCGTCGGGTGCATTTCACGCCAGAGGCGACCTTATGCAATACCTGCGACGCACTGCCCAGATCATGACCGTTCATCCATACCGTACATCCATGTAGTGTATGGGCAGTGCATCGCACACTGCCTGAATCTGAAATGCGCCCATAGCGTTTTCATATCGCTTGCGCGATAATCGAACCAGAATCGACCTCGGTCTGAAAACGGAATGTTGGAAAACGGAGAAACGCGATGAAATGCAACAGAGATGGAGCGTAGCAGATGAGCTCGAAGACAATCGTCGTGAGCAATCTCAGCCTGGCACGCAACGATGTTGCCGTGTTGAACGAAGTGAATCTGGAGGCGCGCAGCGGCCAGATCATTGGCCTGCTGGGACCAAGCGGCAGCGGCAAGAGTACACTCCTGCGCTGCATGAACCGTCTGCTCGAACCACCGCCTCAGACCGTCTTTGTCAACGGATCGGACGTGACCGCGATCAACGTCCTTGATCTGCGGCAGCGTGTGGGCATGGTCTTTCAACAGCCGGTTGCCTTTCCCGGTACGGTGGCCGACAACCTCCGTTTCGGCCCGGCCCTCCACGATCGGACCCTTGGCGACAATGAAATCGAAGACCTGCTTGACCTTGCCGCGCTGGACAGAAGCCTGCTGGACAAACAAGCATCCGAGCTGTCCGGCGGTCAGGCGCAACGCGTCGCGCTAGCGCGCTCCCTGGCCGATCGCCCCCAGGTTCTGCTGATGGACGAGCCAACCAGTGCGCTCGATCCGGCGTCACGGCGGCGTATCGAGGAGATGGTCATCGAGGAGGCGCGCGAGCGGGGCGTCACCGTAATGTGGGTGACGCATGCCATCGAACAGGCAAGAAAGGTGGCTGACTATCTCTACCTTCTGGTCGATGGTCGTATCGTCGACCAGGGGAAACCGGCGCATGTGCTGTCCGATCAGAGTGACAACGCTCATTTAATGCAGCAATTCGCCGCGGGCGAACTGGAGGGGAGTGAGCATGTTTGACCTATTCAATCAACTCGATCTGACCCGGTTGGGAGCCAGCCTGGCGCTGGTCGCGCTGGCCGGGCTGCTGAGCTATTGGCAGCGCGCCGGTCTCGGTAAGGATCTGGCGATTGCCACTGTCCGCTCATTCGTCCAGCTGATCGCCATCGGCTATGCGCTGGAGTTCATCTTCGCGATGGATAGCGTCGGCTGGACGCTGTTCATCATCCTGGTGATGTTGCTGGTGGCCGCCCACACGTCGGCGGCACGCGGCAAAGGCATTCCCCACTCGCGCTGGATCGCCAATGCCAGCATCGGCTTTGGCACGTTGTTGACCATCGGCCTGTTGGTGGTGCTGGGCATCTTTGATTTCGAGGCTCAATTCATCATCCCGATTGCGGGCATGGTCATCGGCAACACGATGACAACCTGCTCGTTGGTCATGGGTCGCCTGCGCGATGACGTCGCCGATCATCGGGGCCAGATCGAGACTGCGCTGGCGCTGGGTGCGACCAGTCGACAGGCCGTTCAGCCGACTGTACGCCGCTCGATCCGCTCAGCCATGATCCCCATCATCGACACGACCAAGACGGTTGGTCTGATCAAGTTGCCCGGCGCCATGACGGGCATGATTCTGGCCGGCGCCTCACCGATGGAGGCCGTGCAGTTGCAGATTGTTGTCATGTACATGCTGACGGCGGCCACAGCCTTCACAGCGTTGGCGGCAGCCTATTTGACGGCGCAGGTCTTCTTCACCAAGTATCATCAGCTGGCCCTCCCTGCCAGTGCTGCTGAAGCAGGCGATGTTTGATTGCCCATACTCAAACCGGCCGCACAACGCCGGCTTGGCTATTTGCACCAATATCAGCTATCCTAATCTAACTGCCCACACCGTTTCCCTGACCGAGTTCTGAACGATACGGCAGTACAAAATCTCACAACCTCATATCTTCATCCATCACTCTGGAGGCACAGATGTATCCGGATAGATCTCACCCTGAAATGCAGCTTGTTTCAGATCGATTCTGGCCTGCCCGCAGAACCACTGGCCATCTGATCGTTATGCGCTCCGCTCTCGTTCTTCTTGCTGTTCTCACCTCTCTCCTCGCCTACTCATCCGTTGCAAAGGCTGATTCGCCGCCGAATCTCACCACGGATATTCCGTGGACTGTTGGGCAAAATGGCGTCAACGACATTGAAGCTGCCTACAACAACGCGCGTCGCCAGGAGGAGAGTCAATTGGGACTCTCAGCCAACGCACTGGGCAATCTCACGCTGCCGCCACAAGCGACATGGGATACATACAGCGACGATCAGAAGGCCACAGTCATCTTGAACGCCGAACGCCTGGCTCGTATCGGCATGACCCCGGGCGTAATAGGTCTGCCATTTACCGCAATTGAGGTGAACGTCGATAATTTGGCCCAGGGCCATGCCGACTATCTGCTGTCGGCCAATACGACCGGCCATACCGACGGCGCAGGCAATAGCCCTTTCGATCGCATCGACAACGATCCTGTGCTTGGGCCATGTCACGAATTCCTAAGCCGTGCTGAGAATATCGCCTATTTTTGGACTAGCGGCACAAGCAACCCACTCTATATCGAACGCTCCATCTACGGTTGGATCTATGATGATGCAGGCAGTGCCTGGGGCCATCGAGAAGCAGCGTTGCTTCAGGACAAGGATCTTGCCGGCCAGGATCCGATCTACGGCTTCAAAAACAATGTGGGCAGTCCCGCCGATGAGGGCTATATTGGCATTGGCGTTGCCGAGAGTGCGAGCTACAATCCCGGTGTAGGGGAATGGGTGAACTGGGGAACCATTGTGGTGATGAACATGATCGATCCCACCTCAACCGGCAGCTGTCCATGGGACGTCGCACAGCGCTATCCATTGGTACTCTCCATAGCGGGTACAGGCAGCGGCACTGTGGGCAAGCAACCAGACCAGTCAACCTACCTTTCCGGCACAGAGGTGATCCTCACGGCCACACCCGCGACCGGCTCTATCTTCAGCGGCTGGAGCGGCGACGCCGATTGTGGGGACGGCATGGTAACCATGGACGGTCCCCGAAACTGCACTGCCACCTTCCTTCGCGCCCAAACGACCTTCACGTTGACGGTGGTTAAGACCCTGATTCCCGCCAGCGACAGTGGTCGCTTCATCATGGAGGCCAGTGGCACGGCCGGCGTCGAGGCGGGCGACGGCGCCACAGCCAGCGCCACCGTCAACGCCGGCGAAACGGTCACTTTTGGCGAGACAGCAGGGGCGGGAACGGACTTGGCCAACTACTCGACAGCCTATGTTTGCGACAATGGTGGGCCCTCCGGTTCGACGGCCAGTGGCAGCATGACCATGCCGGCCAGCAATGTCACCTGCATCTTCACCAACGTACGCGGGGGGCAAAGCCTATCGGTGTCGGTTGCAGGCACAGGCGCCGGCACGGTCACCAGCAACCCGGCCGGCATCAATTGCGGAGCGAGCTGTAACTCAGTCTTCCCGGAGGGCACGCAAGTGATCCTCACGGCCACGCCCGCGGCCGGCTCCATCTTCAGCGACTGGAGCGGTGACGCCGACTGTGCGGACGGCATGGTAACCATGGACGGTCCCAGAAACTGCACTGCATCGTTTGCTTCCAGTATTGACATGACCATGAACTATTTACCGGTTGTGATGAAGTAGCCCAATTGTTGATCGACAATCTGAACTGTGGTTTGATCGAAAATCTGACCAGTGAAATCATCGGGATTACGGGGGAGTCGGTCCCCCCGTAATCCCGATGATTTGCTCTATCCTCCAATTGTAAGTCGCCGACAGCAGCAGGATGCGTCATTCCAGATCACATGAAATCGCCCCTCTGAAGCCCCGCCACTATCCTCAGATATCTCTTCTTCAGGTCTGCCCACACCGGAATTCGGCCACACAATTCAGCTTCAAAAAGATGCAGCCAGATTAGAAATTGCAGACATCTATCGCTCAGTCAGCGCCCCCGCACCCTACCACCCCCTAGACAATAGGCAACGATCCTTACATTTACCTTAAATTTCATTTATCCACAAAGTGTAGCCTAGGTTACAATACTACGGTACTCGCTGGAATCTTACCCGACATTATTCCCGACAGCAATACCGAGACACAGCGGTACATCAATCACTCAATCCCATACCCATACCCATACCTTGAACCATGGAGGGAATTATGCATCCTGATGGAGTTTGCCCTGAAATGCACCGGACTTCAGTTCCTGCGCGCCTACCCTACAGACCTGCTGGACACCGCTTCTTGATGCATACATTCCTTGCTGTTTTTGCAATTATCACAGCGCTGATTGCGACGTCGACCGTTGCAAGGGCAGAATCGCCACCAAATCTTACTTCGGACATCAATTGGAGCGCTGGGACCGGCGGCGTCGCTGATGTAGAAGCCGCTTTCGACCACGGACGACGCCAGGAGGAAATTCAACTGGGACTTTCTGTCGGTGTTCTGGGCAATCTCAGTCTGCCGTCTCAAAGCACATGGGACACCTACAGCGACGACGACAAGGCGCTATATATCCTAAATGCCGAGCGTATAGCGCGTTCTGGCTTCCCACCGGCTGCGACCGGCCTGCCCTTTCAGGCCATTCAGGTCGACGTCGACAACCTTGCACAGACCCATGCAGAGTATCTGGTGGCCAACAATGTGTTCACCCATGAGGATGCTGCAAATCGCACCCCATTCCAGCGAATTGATGACGATCCAGTGCTAGGCACTTGTCATGAGTTTTTGGCCCGAGCCGAGAACCTTGCGGCCTTTATGACCAGTAGTAACAGTAATCTGCTCTATATTGAGCGTGCCATCTACAACTGGATCTATGACGACGCTGGCAGCTTGTGGGGGCACCGGGAGGCCGCTCTCCTACAGGACAAGGACTTGAAGAATCAGAATCCACTCTATGGCTTCAATAATAACGTTGGCCCCGCCACTAGCGAAGGATTTATCGGTATCGGTGTGGCAGAGAGCCCAACATACAATCCGGACGGCTCTGCAGGGATGAACTGGGGAACGGTTGTTGTACTCAACATGATCGATCCCAAAAGTGATGCAACTTGTCCTTGGAATGACTACACGTTGACGGTGAACGTGATAGGCAGCGGCAGTGTCTCACCGTCGGACGGAACCTATCCAGAGAACACGGCAGTGGAGTTGACGGCGACACCGGCGGCACGTTGGCAGTTTGCCGGCTGGAGTGGTGCGCTGGGTGGCAACCTCAATCCTGAAACGGTGACCATGGATGCCGACAAGACGGTCGTAGCCACATTCACCGAGATCCCGACGCCGGAGTACACCTTGACAGTCAACGTGGTCGGCAACGGCAGCGTGACTCCGTCGAGTGGCACCTATCCAGAGAACACAGATGTGACTTTGACCGCGACACCGGCGGACGGTTGGCAGTTTGCCGGCTGGGGTGGAGCACTGGGTAGCGCTACCGATCCTGAAACGGTGTCGATGGATGCTGACAAGACAGTCATGGCCACATTCACCGAGATCCCGACGCCGGAGTACACCTTGACAGTCAACGTGGTCGGCAACGGCAGCGTGACTCCGTCGAGCGGAACCTATCCAGAGAACACAGATGTGACTTTGACCGCGATACCGGCGGACGGTTGGCAGTTTGCCGGCTGGGGTGGAGCACTGGGTGGCGCTACCGATCCTGAAACGGTGTCGATGGATGCTGACAAGACAGTCATGGCCACATTCACCGAGATCCCGACGCCGGAGTACACCTTGACAGTCAACGTGGTCGGCAACGGCAGCGTGACTCCGTCGAGCGGTACCTATCCAGAGGATACCGATGTAGCGTTGACGGCGACACCGGCAGCCGGCTGGGTGTTTGCAGGTTGGACTGGTGCGCTGGGTGGCGCTGCCGATCCTGAAACGGTGACCGATGGATGCTGACAAGACGGTCGTGGCCACATTCACGCCGATATCTGTGCCGGAGTACACCTTGACAGTCAACGTGGTCGGCAACGGCAGCGTGACTCCGTCGAGCGGAACCTACCCGGAGGGCACAGCGGTAGCGTTGACCGCGACACCGGCGGACGGTTGGCATGTGGCCGGCTGGTCGGGGACGAACGACGATAGCGGCACGTCTACGGAAAATACGCTCATCATGCCTGCGGGCGCCCATACCGCCAGCATCACTTTTGAACGAACTGACACGGGCGAGGCGACGACGAAGACCTTGAAGAAGAATGCCCGGCGCGCTTTAGCCGAGTTGTTACCTACAGACAATGTGTACGACGACTGGCAAATCCGTCGGGCGATTAGGTATGTAGACCGAAGTCTGGCCTCACGCTACTGGGTCGATGATGAACACCTGACATACCGTGGCACATGGGTCTTCTACTTTGAAAAAATGGCTGTTCGTTATCTGATGAGGGCCTCATCAGTCGAGTCGCCGGTCAATGAGTTGATGATAGCGCTGGTCCATGTTGACCAAACACTGGCACAAACTGCTCTCAACGAGGCACAGAGCGCTGGTGGGAATCCAAATTGGATTGCTCGAGCGGAAATAGAAATGGAGAAAGCGCTCTACGATCTGGCAAGGGAGCGGCCAAGCAAAGCAATAGACCATTACAGACGGGCATGGGGGTACTCTATCCTATCTCAATGGTTGTTCAGGGCAAGCATTGAGTCCGAGAACGGAGCGGATTCAATGGATGAATTCATGCGTCGCCTGGAGGCAGATGAATTTCTATACCTACCAGTGATCCGGTAGGCAAGTGGGTGACGACTAGCGATTAGCAGCACACAATCTCTTGACGCATGGCCGGTACCCGGTGGCAGAAACAGTGTTGATAAAAAGGGGGACAGATTCTTCTGTCCCCCTTTTTATTGTCGATAGTCTGCACGGCGACATCGAACAATATACGGGATCGCGCGCCCACTGCACTCACTAAGCCGCTAATCGTCTGGATTGCCGCAATACCCAACCATCCGGTAAGATACCGGAGCAAAAACAATCGACGAAAAGATGGTCCTTTACCCATGGATGAACATAGTTCGACATGAAAGATCGACTTCTCACGTTCATTTCACCGATCATATTACTGATCGTCTGGGAGCTATTGGTTGCAACCGGTGTGTTGGACGCGCGCTTTTTCCCGGCTCCGAGCGAAGTCTTTGGTCGGCTGATCGAACTGCTCGAAGACGGCACGTTGATCACGGCCACGGCGCTCACATTGCGACGACTCATCGTCGGCTTTCTGCTGGCCGTCGTTCCTGCCATCGTCGTTGGCGTACTGATGGGCGTCAACCGCACGACACGTTTGATTCTCTCGCCGCTGATCGCTTCGATCTACCCGATTCCCAAGATCGCGCTGGTGCCCATGGTGGTAATCCTCTTCGGCATCGGCGAGACCAGCAAGTATGTGATCGTGATCATCTCGGTCTTCTTTCTGGTTGTGATCAACACCGTGGCCGGGGTGATGAATGTGGAGACGCGCTACTTCGACATCGCACGCAACAACGGCGCACGCGGCTGGACATTGGTACGCACGGTTGCGATTCCCGCGGCCTTGCCCAACATCCTCACCGGCATCAATCTGGGCCTGGGTTTTGCGCTGACCGTCATCGTCGGCACCGAATTGCTGCTGCCCCAGGGTGGGCTGGGCGCCATGATCTGGGAGGGCTATCTCCTTTACGACATCCCCACTATCTTCGCCGTGCTGATCGTGGTAGCGCTGCTGGGCTGGCTCTTCACCGTCGCCGTCGCAGAGCTTGAGCATCAGCTTGTGCCTTGGCGAACCACGGATACGCAGCGCAGCCGAAATCTGGAGGACGAGCCGCGCCTGCGCCGTTTCCTGCGCATCTGGTGGATGGCCATGCGTCCATTCAGCTTCACGGCCAGTGTCACACCGGTCGTACTGGGCGCTGTATTGGCCGCCTATGACGGCTTCTGGAACTGGTGGCTCTTTGGGATCACGCTGGTCGGTTCAGTGGCAATTCATGCCGGGACCGATCTGATCAACGACTACTACGACTGGAAAAAGGGCACCGACACACCCGAGTCACTGGGTCCCAACCGGGCCTTGCAGGAGGGAATGCTGACGCCGCAGCAGGTCTTCTGGGGCGGGCTATTCTGTTTCGCCCTCGGTTCGGTACTGGGCATCTATTTGGTGGCGACGCGCGGGCTGTTGATCCTGTGGCTCGGCCTCTTTAGCGTGTTGGCCGGATGGTTCTACACTGCCGGTCCCAGAGCCTTTGCCTACACCGGACTGGGTGAATTGATCGTCTTTGTCTTCATGGGGCCAGTGATGGTGATCGGCAGCTACTTTGTGCAGGCTCAGACCGTGACATGGACAGCGGCACTGCTCTCTATCCCCATCGGTCTACTAGTGACCGCCATCCTGCACGCCAACAACATGCGCGATCTGGAAGAGGATCTTGCCAACAACAAACGAACATTGGCCAACATTTTCGGCCGCAGAGCCAGTCGCTGGGAATACTACCTACTGGTCGGCGGTAGCTACGTCTTGCTTCTGCTGTTGATCGTGGCGGGGATAGCGCCTTGGTTCATGGCATTGTCCTTCCTCACCCTGCCGACCGCATCCAAGCTGATCCAGACCACAGCCATCCACGAGATGCCGGCCCAGCTCAACAAGGTCGTACGCGGCACCGCCACGCTGCATCAACGCTTCGGCTGGCTGGCCATTGCCGGCGTGCTGGCCGCGATCTTGTTTCAAATTGAGTAGAGGATAGGACGCAGATCTAGTGGATCGGGATGATCGACGAAAGAACACAAAGAAACAGAACGTTCCCTCCGGATCAAGATTAGGCTGGTTGCAAGGCCGCCAATAGATCATCCAGCAACACGCTGGCGATGGCTGAGGCCCGGTCGCTAACGGCGAATGGGAGAATAAGTTCGCGTCCATGGATAAGAGAGCCGCAACTATAGACTACATTGGGCACGTAGCCTTCGCGTTCGTTGCCTTCGGGGGCGAGCAGTGGTTCATGCAGGCGACCAATGACCTTAGTGGGGTCATCCAGATCGAGCAAAGCGGCGCCAATGCAGTACTTACGCATGGGACCGACGCCGTGGGTAATCACGAGCCAACCGGCTTCGGTTTCGATGGGGGAGCCACAGTTGCCGATTTTTACGGATTCCCACAACTCAGACGGGCGTAGGATCACCTGGGGATCACGCCAATAGTGGGGACTATCCGAGAACATAATTAAGATGTTCTCGTCATCCTGGCGAGAGAGCATAGCATACCGACCCGCGACGCGACGCGGGAACAAAGCCATGCCTTTATTCTGCACCCCGCTGCCATTCAAAGTAAGGATACGAAAATGAAGAAAATCCTCCGTCTCAATGAGCTGCGACAAAATGTCGCGTCCGCTGTAAGCCGTATAGGTAGCGTAATAGATGACCGATCCATCGTCATCGACGAAGCGGACAAAGCGAGCGTCTTCGATGCCGTTGGTCTCGTTGGGCGAGACGGGGAAGATGATGCGCTCACTCATCGCAAGCTTGTCTGAGAAGCGCAGTTCGTAGTTGGAATCTGCCAGCCATTGGATACATTCGAGCGTACGGTCCAGGTTGCGCATGGCCTGGGGCGTTTCGTGTCGGACGGATTCCACACTCTTGTTCAAGTCGCTCTGTGTGAAGTTCTCTGCCAGCCGCCCCATGACTGCATTCGAGTGATCATCATCAATGCCCATCTCATGAAGTTTGATGAAGAAGGGCCTCTTTTGATAGCTGGGGTTGGCGACGATTTCCGGCGTTGCGACATAGCGGGAGACCGGATCGATAATGATGCTGCCATCCGGCGAAATGTTGCCGGTGCGAAACTCAATGGAAGATATATGCCCCTCTCCAGTCGCACGCAGGCTCATGATGAAACGCAGACCACCCACTGACACGCCGCTCTGATCCGGGTGCGCCACGATGGAGGGATTGAAGAGGGCCGCGGATTCCAACGCGTATTCGCCTGAGAAGAGGGCCCCGATGAGCAACTGCCGTTCACGCGAGAGCGGGCGCTGCGTGAACACATGTTGCCGCACTTCCGCGTAATGAGCGTCCAGGAATGACTCGATGTCGAAGTGTCGTTCATCAAACTCACTATGCACGGCACGCAGTTGGGTGACGACTTCCTCCTCTGTCAAGGCAAGCGCCCTCCCGATAGTAGTAGTGATACGGTGAACGTGTCCAGGGATGAACGGGCGGAGAATGACGCGTTCACTCTGGGGACGCAACATCATCTCATGGCGGAAAAGGCGGATGGAATTCATATTGTAGATGGTCCAGATAACGAAGGAAGCGGCAAGTGAGTGATCAGATATTCAGCGTAGTTCATTTCGGCAAGGGAGAGGTGGAAGGCTAGTGTGGACTCCGCTCCCTGGTTTTCATTCACGCGGTCAGAATGTAGGCCGTCGCTGCAGCCGCCGGTGGTAAAATCGTACAACGGTAGGCCAAGATCATTGCGGCCCAGGAACCATTCATAAGCACATTTGGCCTCGTCTGACCACATAACATCCTGGGTCGCGCGGAACGCTTCATAGCACGCAGAAACCGTTGCCTGGGCCTCGACCGGTTGCTGGTCAAAATCTGCCCGTGCCCCGTCACGGCGGTAGAAGCCATTGCTGCCAATGGGCCGAAAATGGCCGGCCTGTGTCTTTTGAATCGAAACCAGCCAACGCAAGGATTCCAGCCCGATCTCCAATGCCTCTGTGTGGGGCATCCACTGGCCGCTGAGGATGAGCGCCTGGCACAGGCGAGCGTTTTCATAGGTGGCGCTGGATTCAAACCATGGCCAATCCTCCGTAGCGCATTTTTTCCAGAGCGCTACAAGCTTTTCGGTTAACATTGTACGCATTGCATCGATCTTCGAATTTGTGGGATAGTAGCGCAAATATTCGTGGATGCCCAGCAAGGTGAATGCCCAAGCACGGGGTGAGGTGAACGATGCAACCACAGGAAGACCACGTTCGAAAAGTTGGGCCGAAAGCTTGCGGTGGCCGTCGTTGCGCGAACGACCCGCGCCGGTGCCGGTGGCCCAGAGCGCACGCCCATGGCTGTCTTCGCTGCCGGCATCTTCCAGCCATTGCCTTCCGTGACTCATGAAGTTGCGAAAGCGTCCGCTGTCGAAGTCGAGGGCCGCCGCCAGGAATGCGAGATAGTTGGTTGCCGGTTTGCTGAGATCCTCGGTTGACGGTTGATCGCTGAGTTCATCGAGCAGATTGCAGAGAATGAAGGCGCGGGCATTGTCATCCGTGCAGTAGCCTTCGTGGAAGTTCGGCACGTTGAAGATGGCGTGCTGAAAAATGCCGGTTCCATCGCTCATGCGCACGATATGATCGAGACGCTGCGGCGGCAACGCTAGCGGTCGACTGTCGAGCGTCCAGTCAGCGAAGGCCGTTCGCGGTCGAATCTTTCGGTCAGCGCTCGCTCGCTGGAAAGATTCGAGATATCGCTGCGCCACGGCAGGCCAGATCATCTCGCGCCCCATCACATAGGCATCCTCCCGGATTTTCTCCAGCCGGGTCTCGTCATCGAGCAGCGTGCACACACCATCGCTAATAGCTTTGGAATCGCCGAAAGGAACCAGAACGCCGCGCCCATCGGAGAGCAATTCCTGTGCGTGCCAGTACGGCGTGGAAACGACGGCCTTGCCCGCGCCAAATACATACGCCAGCGTGCCTGAGGTGATCTGCGCCTCGTTAAGATACGGTGTCAGATAGATATCTGTGGCGCCAATAAATTCCTTCAAGTCATCCAGCGATACGAAGCGATTGTAGAAGATGACGTGTTCCTGCACCCCGCGTTCCTCGGCGAGCCATTCAAGACTCAGACGATATCGCTCGCCTTCGCTTGCCATGAGATGCGGATGCGTGGCGCCCAGCACGAGATAAACCACGTTCGGATGCTGTCGTACAATATCCGGCAGCGCCTCAATTACATGTTCGATGCCCTTGCTTGGCCCGATCAGCCCGAAGGTAAGCAGCACCTGACGCCCTTCTACGCCGAACTGTTCCTTGTAGAAGCTCGATTCAATAAACGGCAGATCTGGGATACCGTGAGGAATGACATCTATCTTAGCATCCGGCACGTCGTAGATTTCGCGCAGAATCTCAGCGCCTCGATGCGCCATTACCACCAAGCGGTCGCTACGAGCCGCCAGTTTCTCCATCACCTTGCGCTGTGCCATATCCGGCTCGCTGAGTATGGTATGCAACGTGGTCACCACCGGCATCCGCACCTCTTTCAACAGCGCCAGCAAATGGCTGCCCGCTGGTCCGCCATAGATGCCGAACTCATGCTGCACAGAGAGCACGTCAGCATTGTTGAAGTTCAAGAAATCCGCTGCACGACGGTAAGAATCAAGCTCCTTCTCTTGCAACTCGAAACGGACGCGCGCCGGATAGTCATACCCCTCCACACGATCGTTGACTGCCCCCACAAAACAATCGGAGCCAGGCGCAGCGTACGCTATCGCCTCAGCGAGATCATGCGTAAAGGTAGCGATACCGCAGATCCGTGGCAAATAGTCACCCAAAAAGGCGATACGCTGCGGCATGATATGGTCACCCAAAAGCACTTCCTCTCATTATCGACATGCATCACCCAACAGACCGCTTGCGGCTGCGCAGCATGTTCGTCTTCATCAAGTTCATCCATCGAACAAAGGCTCTTTCATGGAGATCTTCATGAATTTGCCCAACTGACTATTATACGACGTGTGAGAGGCAATAGCGAACCCACTGTGTATCGAATCGAAAATGGTGATACGATGTCACAGGGGCCTGGTGGCTTTGCTGTAGTCTAGGTGGAGTCACCTATCGCAGATGCAGAAAACGATTGTCGAACGCAAAGATGGCTTCGTCGACCGCAGAACGCGATCCTCTGGCCAGAGGAACTGTTGGAGCTACGCAGCAATGTACCCAACGTGGTCTTCGTCAACGCAGATCCAGTGGAGGACGGTACCGTCTACGTCTACTACGCAGGCGGCGACCATGTTATCGGTCTGGCGACGTGTGAACTGACGGAGCTGATTGACTTTGAACTGCACGGATGAGTGCAGACAAGATGTCTGATTTCTGGAAAAAGTGTATTGGTCGGAATGATGCTGGGAGAGAAGGGAACGGTTTCGTGGACCTGAGACGCAAAATTTTGCGTCTCTACGATTCTACCATCAGTCTAACCGGTACATATTTCTGGCAAAAACCAGATATCTTCGCCTACCCAAACACCGGCGTTTCGGCCTGTTCCTCATTCTGCCCGTAATCATGCCAGTTACTGTTGACCAACACGGCCAGCGTCAGATAGGCGATGCCAAGAAAGGCCGCGAAGAGGATCGTCACAGCCACCGTTTGCGGATGCGCCATGGGATTGATCAGTCGGTCCAGCATATCTAGGAACAGATTCTGCGGATCGGCCACGATGTCCCAACTGTTCCAGCGCTGAAAGCGGCCAAGATAGACGCCGAACCCGCTGGCGACCAGTGTCACGCCCACCATCATCCAACCGATCCAACGACCGACCCACCCCGCAACCAATCCATGAACAATCCAGAGCGACAGTAGCCCCAAGACGATACCATTCCAGGCAAAGGAGAAGATCAACATAGCGTCGTACCAGATCGGTATATTGTTGCGATAGCCAAGATGCATCAGGTCAGTGACGATGTAGGGAGCGTTGGGAAAGAAGAGAAACCAGCCTGCAAAGAGAATCGCCATGACAAACACAGGCCGGCGCGGCGTGCGTTCAAGCCACCAGAGGAGAAAGGCGCAACCGAGGGGAATCCAAGCCAAAAAGAGATTCCACACCAAAAACGCATAGATGATGCTGTCTGAGTAGGCGACGCGGAAGAGTACAAGCAGCACGCTCAATAGCGACGAAAGGCCAAGTACGACAATCAACGGCAACTGCGCTCGCATGAAGTGCCCCAACAGTCGGTTTTCGCTCATCTTGTCGATTTCCTCTCTGGAAACACCTATCGCCGAAGTTTTTCACGATAGTGGGAATGGCATAGGCTGAAGACAAATAAACGTCCATCCCTATCGGCTGGTTCCAGAAGCCCACGGAAGCAAAGACGATTGCAACGCATATTTATCTCTCTGGAATGGCCAAAGAACGATCACCTTGCACTGAATGGCGCTCTACGCTTTAATGCAGAAGACTGATTTTGTCTCAACACCCAACCTCAACAGAAAGAGACATTGACCATGGCCCATTCACTCACCGTCGGTTCCATCCGTTGTCATATTCTCAGTGATGGTCTGCATGCCATGGACGGAGGCGGCTTTTTCGGACTTGTGCCACGCGCGCTTTGGCAGCGGGTTGTCGAACCGGATGATCTCAATCGTGTGCCCGCCGATGTGAGGTGTCTGTTGATTGAGTCAGACGCCGGTTTGGTTCTGGTCGACGCCGGCCACGGAGACAAGATCCCGGAACGGCAGCGGGGGTTCATCGGGCTGGCCAACCGGGACCAACGGCTCATCAACGACCTGCGCTCAGTTGGCTTCGAACCGGAAGATGTCGACGTGGTCGTGCTGACCCACTTCCACGGCGATCACATCGGCGGCGTAACTTGTTGGGACGCTGATGATGGTCAGCCAGGACCGGTCATCCCCACATTTGCCAACGCGCTCTGCCTGGGCCAGCGGATCGATCTGGCCGAGGCCAGCTTTCCCAACGAACGCACGCGTGCTACCTACAGCAACGACAACTGGCTGCCGCTGCTTGACCGCAATCTGCTCGAAGTCGTAGACGGTCCACAGCGCATCGCTTCCGGCGTACGCACCGACATCGCACCAGGACACACGGCTGCGATCCAGACGGTCTGGGTGGAAGACGGCGGCGAGAGTCTCTGTTTCCTGACCGATGCATGCAGTTGGGCGTCCCACATGAACCGATTGGCCTGGGTGCCCTCCTACGATCTCGACCCGATGACCAGCATCGAGACCAAGCGACGCCTTCGTGCGGAGGCATTTGAGCGCGATACGCTGCTCGTCTTCCAACATGATGCCGCCGTGGTAACCGGCCGTCTCGTGGCAGGTCGACGCGATCTGGAAGTAGCGCCCGAGATCGTGGAGGATGCATGGTTTGACCCGTCGGCATGAGGGCTAACACGGTACAGAATTGCGGAAAGAAAAAACCGTTCCAAGCATTTGTAGGTCACACTTGTAGTGTGACAACTCCACGAATGAGACCCGTTCGACTTGATCTGTGACATTTCAGCTGATGACACTCAGCCGACTTCAGGTCAGATCTACAGAGTCTATTCAGCAAGATCTACTTCGACAAGCGTATCGGGCAGTGTCCATCCCCACATCTCAGGATAGGCGCCACGGTGCTTCCATGCCAGAAAGCTACTATGCGCCCAGTTTTCCTGTCTCGTGACCAATCCGTGTTTCACTGGGTTGTAATGAATGTAATCAATATGTCTTCTCAGATCCTCATCATCCCGAATGACGTGATCTCGAAATCGTTTCTGCCAAAACTTCATGCTGCCAGAAATATTCAGCCTCGACTTATACTCTTTCGTGAAGTTCGTCTTGAAAGATTGCATAATTCTGCTGTAATTGCTGGCTCCAGTTGGTCTGATCAGTATATGAAAGTGTTCGGGCAGAAAGACATATGCAAGCATTGAAAATGGGTGAAGGGTTTTGACACTGCGTAGAATATCTCGCAACAAAGCGACGTTCGTAGAGGCAGCAAAAATCGGTTCACGCCGCTCGACAACGGTTGTGATGAAGACGATCGAATTGGGAATGTAGTACCGGCGAAAGTTCATGATTCATGTTCGCCTTTCAAGACTGTTGAACAGTTGTCGGGGCTTGTCCGACTGCAAGTCGGACCTACGTTATCACCACAATCATCACACAAGTAATCAGATCATAACAACCATCCTCCCTGCACAAAAAGGGGCGAGGACACCTTCAACCGCGTCCTCACCCCTTCAGCTCTATGCGCCCAGCATGATCTACGCCGCCTGCGCAACGACCTCGCGCACGATCACATTCACGGTCAACGCCTCGTGCGGCGACCGCGACACACGCTCAAGGCTGATGAGGCCATCGGCATGTCGTTGCACCAGAACGGCCAGAATGTCAGCCTCAATGGCGGTAAAGGACTCGGCGGTGTTGGGCGTCCGCAGTTGATCGCTGAAGGTCACCTGCAACTCGCCCTTCGCACACCGGACGATCTTGCGCAGCTTGCGCTCGCCGGCCTGCGCGTCGGCGCCCGGCTGCAACATGCTCAAGACCTCGTCGAGCCTGGCTTGCAAGACCTGGGCATCATCGCCGTCGGGATCGTCCCAGCCGCGCTTGCGAACATAGCGCGGACCCGGTCGCCCCTCAGCCAGGTCGATGGAAAAGTCGCCGTCGTGCCCGATAAGCATCACGCCCGGTCCGTCGGGCACATGTTTGTAGTCGGCCACGTCGATGAGCATGCCCTCGACCGTGTTGTTTCGGATCCACCGATGGAAGACTGGAATGAAGACTGACAGGTCGAGGGTCTCTGCATCCTCGAAAAAGAGTTTCGCACCAATGCGTTACGGTATCATAATGGTTGTGTCCTTTCAAGATTTTGCCACAGATGGACACAGATGGTTCCAGATTTTCACGAATACTTCAGTAGTTACCGATTTGGTCACAACTGTCATTCCGACAGAGCGAAGCGACTGCCTGTCCTGAGCTTGCCGAAGGAAGGAATCCCTCCTTGGCGAACCCGAGATTCCTCTTCCCTCCGGTCATCGGAATGACAATTCGTGAACTACTGTACTTTCTTAGTTTTTCTCCGTGATCTCTGTGCCACCTCCGTGCCCCCGTGGTGAATATTCCTACCCAGCCCCGTTCGCCACAGACTGCGCCATGCGAGCATCACAGGCATGGGCGGCTTCGATGAAGAGATTGGCTTCGCCGATGATCTGGCGTGCGACGTCGGCATCGACATTGACCGACGGCGACTCGTGACGGTTGAAGAGATAGCTGGCAAACTTGCCCTTGGCATACTGGTCAAAGAAGAGTTGGGTGTCATAGAATCGGGTGCGGAACTCGCCGACAATGCGCTCGGGATCGTCGCCGACGTCCAGGTTCTCGTTGCGCACCAACGACTTGGCAGCCAGCAGCATCGATTCGTAGGCCTGCTGGTCGGCCAGGGCATAGTCGCCTTCATCCAGCGAAATCAGGGCGTCGAAGGCCCGGCCTTCGGCTCTGGCAACCTCGATGGCAAAGAGCGAGACGACCTCGCCGGCACACTCACCCACGCCGATGTCGCCGATTGTGAACTCGCGTGGGTCACTCCAATCCGAGTAATAGGACGGATCGACGTTGTACTGGGGCACTTCCATGAAGGGATCGATGATCGAACGAGCCTCGCGTTTGCCGATGCGGGCGATCCACTGCTGGAAAGATTCGTCATTCCCACGTTCCGCCACATAGCGTTCCGTGATGGCGTCCAGCACTTCGGGGACCTTCTTGGAGGGCACGGCCCCCAACGCCAAGCCATAACTGCCGGCGTTCTCCTGCCACATACCGCCGAGCACGACCTGGAAATGGGGCACAACGCGGCTGTTGCCGAAGAAGCCGATATCGGCCACATGGTGCTGCCCGCACGAGTTGAAACAGCCGCTAACCTTGATCTTTAGATCCTTGACCGCGTCGGGCAGGCTGTCCATGTGCTCGGCCAGGCGCGGGCCCAACTCGCCGGCCAGTCCGCGTGAGGCGGCGATGCCCAGCTTGCGGGTGTCGGTGCCGGGGCATGAGGTAATGTCAACGATGGTACCTGCACCCGGCGTTGCCAACCCGGCCGCGTCGAGCTCACGGTGGACGGCAGGCAGGTCGGACTCGGCCACCCAGCGCAGGACGATGTTCTGCTCGACGGTGGTGCGGATGTTGTCACCCACGTAGGTGCGGGCAATGTCCGAGAGGGCGCGTGCCTGGTGCGAGGAGAGATCGCCCAGGGGCAGGTTGAGCGTGACCACGGCATAGCCGGGCTGGCGCTGCCAGTAGACATTGGTCGCCAGCCATGCATCAAAGCCGTCTTGCTTGACCGCTCCGTTGGCAGGCTGGGGCGTGTCGGCTCATTGGGCACGCTGTCCAGGTTGTCCAGATAAGAAACCCAGCGCTCATCGTAGGGTATCTGTTCACGCTCTTCGAGCACCAGCCGGCGGAACTCTTCGATGCCCAACTTGGCAACCAGAAATTTCAGTCGAGCGCGGTTGCGATTCTGCTTCTCACCCAGCCGCGCAAAGACACGCGAGACAGCCTGGGCGTGGGGCATGATCTCTTCCTCAGGCACAAAGTCGGCCAGCACCTTGGCCTGATGGGGCACGGTACCCAAACCGCCACCCACGAAGATCTTGAAACCCCGCTTGATCTCTCCGTCGACCTCACGCGTCTGGGCCAGGTATCCAAGGTCGTGCAGCTTGACCAGACCACAGGCTTCGTGTTCACAGCCGGAGAAGGCGATCTTGACCTTGCGCCCGAAGTCCTGAATATCGTCGTGACCCAGCAGGAACCAGGTCAGGGCGTCGGCGTAGGGCGAGACGTCGAAGGACTCGGTGCTGCAGACGCCAGAGAGGGGACAGGCGGTGATGTTGCGTACCGAGTTGCCGCACGCCTCACGCGTGGTGATACCGACGGCGGCCAGGCGGCGCATGAGATTGGGCGTGTCGTCGATGTGGATGAAGGATAAACGTGGGCGGTGGTTTCTCACCACAGCAAATACAGACCGTACAACAAGTACAGCTGCAGCAAGTGCAGATGGAATCGATGGTCGAAGTTGTGAGGTTCATGTTGATAAAGCTCATGATTTGGATACCCAGATCCATGTGTGCGGATGAGATGTCGTCAAGTAAAAGTCGTAAAAACAAAAAAAGAGCCAACCGGGTCAACAGCCCCGCTTCTGAGTGGTATCAGGCGAGGATGTTGCTGGTTGACTCTTGGCTGCGAACAGCACCAAGCTAAGCCGGAGGAACCATCCCTCGCGTCTCTTGACAACAACAACAGCTTTGGCAGTTGGCTTGGTTCAGCACTTGTCGAATCATTGGTCTCTTCAGAAGTACATGTTTAGATTGCGCTCTCGGGCAGAAGAATGGTGCGCATTGTAGGGGTCGACCGTCACCCTGTCAAATGGCATAATCAGTTGAAGACGCATGCTAGCCGCCGCCCACTCCAGAACCATCTCGCGGACTTCAGGAGGATCGAGAACGATGACAATCCCGCCAAAGGACATGACCGTGCTGGCGCCCCAGATCAGATCGGGCACGGAAAAACCGACCTCAACGCCGCCATCATCCGTCTCTTCCATGCTGTCCCAATATGAACGATTGTGACGAGCCAGATGTGCTCCCTGCGGAAAAAAGCGCATGCGGACCGTGATCGATGTTTGCCCAGTGATATCCTCAGTCAGATAGGCCTGGACATCAAAATCTTCCGGCATCTGAAAGAGGTGGTCCAGCAAATTCAGTTCGACAAAACGATCTACACGAAAAGTGCGCATGGCGTCCCGAAGGTGACAGTACCCAACACAATACCACCAGCCTTCACGGTGGATGAGTGCATAGGGGTCCAACTCACGTGTTACGGGCTCCTGCTGGTTTCGCCCCTGATAGACTAGACGGACGCGCTTACACGTTCGAATTGCCTGTCTCAGCAGTTCAAGAAAAGGCGCAAAGGGTTCTTGAGCGGTTCGGTGCAACCCCATGGCGATCAACGAACGCCGCGCCCATGCGACCTCCTGACGTTGATCATCCGGCAGCACGTTGTCCAGTTTGGCCAGCGCTCCCTGAGCCGCGTCCTCGTAGAGGCGTCCCCACATCTGACCAACCAGGCTTGTCCCCAGGTGAACAGCAACAGCTTCCTCAGGGGTGAAGACCAGCGGCGGCATCTTGTAGCCGCGCACTAGAGAGAAGCCGCCATGAGGGCCGCGCTCCGAGTAGATGGGGATGCCCATCTGATCCAGCATACCGATGTAGCGGTGCACGGTGCGAACGGAGACGCCAAGCTCCTCGGCGAGATCACCGGCCTTCTGGTTTGGCCGCCGCTGCAAGAGCATGATGAGGGTGATTAGGCGTGTTGCAGGTGTCGTCACTGGTAGACAGAAATCGTTGGTGTTTAAGTTCGTGGACGCTTGAATCTCACAACAGTATAGCATAATCACCCTGCCGGCTCATCTCCGATTCACGCAACCTCACCCATTTTTCGGCCCCTTGACACCGGCAAAGAACGTGTGTAGTCTGTGAACATAATGTTGCTTCTTAGCCAAAGGAGAGGATCTCATGAGCACTGCTTCCCACTACTGCATTGATCGCGTACTGCCCGCGGATCAAGAGGAACGCGCCAAGACCATTGCCGAAGGCGCAAATCCAAACAACCTGGTTTTGCCGGAAAGTCCAGAAGACTTTGCCGAAGCGATGGCGCTGGTCAAACACAAACTCTGGGAACCGGGCCGCGTGCTGCATGTGCGTTTTCTGGATGGCGATCCTGCCGTGCAGGCAAAGGTCGAGGCGGTGGCACACGAATGGAGCCGGCATGCCAATATCCAGTTCGTCTTTGATAACGCAGACGACGCCGAAATTCGCATCTCGTTCCTGCAACCCGGCTCCTGGTCCTACATCGGCATCGATGCCCTGTTGATTCTGCCGGACCAGCCGACCATGAACTTCGGCTGGTTTGATGGCAACACGACAGATGAAGAGTATCACCGGGTGGTACTGCACGAGTTCGGCCACGCGTTGGGTTGCATTCACGAGCACCAGAATCCGGGCGAAGGCAGTATTCCATGGAATGAAGAGGCCGTCATCGAAGACTATCGAGGCGCGCCCAACCATTGGACGGAACAACAGGTGCGCATCAATATCCTCAACAAGTATGACAAGGACCAGACCCAATTTACCGGTTTTGATCGAGCCTCAATCATGCTCTACCCAGTGCCGCAGGAACATACCATTGGTGACTTTGAGATCCCATGGCAGAACTTCGAACTGTCTGATATCGACAAACAGTTCATCGGTGAAATGTATCCATTTTCCTAAAGAGCGTTCGGCCATCAATCAGTCTACTTGTCCAGCCTAGTGCCAGTTTCGAAGGAGAACCAACATGCCTTCCACCGACCCATCTTCTTCAACATCATCCTCTTCAACACCGCCCTCTGCCATCGACCTGGAGGGAAAGACGCACAACCAACTGAGCGAAATGAAATATCACCAGCGGTTGGTTGTCAACAACTTGCAGAACAACCTCTTTGCCGAAGCTAGCTTTGGCGACGCCGACTCAGAAGTTGAAATGAGCCCTGTGACTGATGAACTGATGACCGAACAGCAGCGCCTCTATGACATAGAGGCGCTGCTAGGAACGGCCGAAATCACAGAGTCCGTAGGCGATAGCGCAGACCCAAGTGAATCCGCCGGGAGTCCGGACGTGTCAGAGGTCGAGCAACCCACGTTGGAATCCTTTTCACCCATTCGGGAATATCGCCCCTCAAGCGATGCTTCGCCGGGAACAACCCGATCCTTTGAATCCACCGGCGTAGAGGTTGTCGTTGATAGCTATCTTGAACATCTTCCCACCGCCTTCTACCATCTCCTCGATGTCGAGGTTACGCCGTTGGTGGTCTTCACGGTCAGCACCAACATGCGCGGGATCAAGCGGTTACGGGTGACGACCTTTATTGAGGGCTATACGGCAAAGGCCGTGGACACGATTGAAGTCAAGCGCGGCGAGCCGCAGACCGTCAAACAGCTGCCTTCTCTCTTTCCCAAAGAGATTAGCGATCTGCATGAACTCACACGCGCCACGTTGAATATCCAGGTTGAAGACCTGGACACCGGCAAAATTCTAGAACATCGGACCGAGGGGATCTGGCTGCTGGCGCGAACGACCGCGCCACGTTCGGTCAAAGACGCGGTGACCGGCAAGATCACCGACTTCTCTCCCTACCTGGCCGCGTTTGTAACGCCCAATGAACCGAGCGTGATGAAGTTTCTGCGCACGGTCGTACGCAGGCATCATCAGAAACGCCTCCAGGGCTACCTGGGTGATGTCGAGTCCCAGGTCCAGGCCATTTACGACGCCTTGAAGGAAGATCTCGATATCGCCTACGTTCACTCCATCGTCAACTTTGATCTGGATGCCGAAACTCGCTCGCAGCGCATTCGCCTGCCGCGTGAATGCATCGACGGCAAGATGGGCAACTGTATTGACGCTACCCTGCTCTTCGCCAGCCTGTTGGAAGGCATCTCGCTCAACCCGGTTGTTGCGCTGGTGCCCGGCCACGCATTTGTAGGCTGGCAGACTTCGGCGGACGGAGATACGTGGCAATATCTAGAGACGACCATGCTCCAGACCAACTCATTTTTCGAGGCAAGACGAGAAGGGACCCAACGGGCCAACAACTATAGGCAGCGTGCAGAGTCCACTGGCAACGAAGTCTGGTTCAAGCCGCTGATCATCGGACAGCTGCGTACCCAACACAACATCACGCCAATGGAGTAATGGTGATCGGGGAATGGGGATTGAGGACCGGGTTGGTCGATTTCCAGATCCCCATTCCCCGATCACCAGTCACCATTCCCCCCATCTACTGAAAGGATCGTCCATGCCGCGTATCGACACGGCGGAACATCAGAGGCTGCTCGATTCCGAAGCACGGATCGCCGACTGGAAACTGTGGGGACCCTATGTGGCTGAACGAGCCTGGGGCACGGTACGTGAAGACTACAGTGCCAACAGCGATGCCTGGGGCTATTTCCCTCACGATCATGCCCGCAGCCGTGCCTATCGCTGGAACGAGGATGGGTTGGCCGGATTCTGCAACCGGCATCAGAATCTCTGCATGGGGCTGGCGCTCTGGAACGAGCAAGATATCATGCTCAAAGAGCGCCTCTTTGGCCTGACCGGTCCCCAGGGCAACCACGGCGAAGATGTCAAGGAATACTACTACTACCTCGACAGCACCCCGACCCACTCGTATGCAAAAATGCTCTACAAATATCCCCAGGTCGCCTTCCCCTATCAGGATCTGGTCGATGTCAATCGCAGTCGAGGCCTGACTGAGCCTGAATACGAGCTGATGGACTCCCTTGACGACGCCTTCCGTCAGAATCGCTACTTCGATGTGGTTGTCGAGTATGCCAAGGCCGACCAGGAGGACATCCTTTGTCGCATCACTGCCTTCAATCGCGGGCCGGATCCGGCCCCGCTACACATTCTTCCCCAACTCTGGTTTCGCAACGATTGGTCGTGGGGCTACGGACGTGAACGCCCCTCGCTGCGTGCCGTCCATTCGACGCAAGACGATGTCCTGACAGCCTTCGCTGCACACCGGCATCTGGCCGAACGCTGGTGGTACATCGACACGGACAACCAGGCCGAACCGGCACGTCTGCTCTTCACCGAAAACGAGACCAACACCGAACGACGTTTTTGGCCAACCCAACCAAGGTTTCTACGTCAAGGACGGCTTTCATGAGGCCATCGTCCACGGCCATATGGATCGCGTCAATCCATCCAGCAGCGGCTCCAAGGCTGCGGCCCATTTCCGGGCAGTGGTCCAGCCCGGCCAATCCATGAGCGTGCGTGTTCGGCTCAGCAACGCAGCAATCGACGATCCGTTCGGCGAGTTTGACGCCGTCTACGAAGAGCGCATCGCCGAAGCCGACGCCTACTATGCATCGATTCAGCCGCCGAATCTGACCGATGACGAACGCAACGTGCAGCGACAGGCCTTTGCAGGTCTCATGTGGTCCAAGCAGCTCTATCACTATTCGGTTGAACTGTGGCTAGACGGCGATCCGGCGAGTCCATCGCCGCCGCCGGAGCGCAAGCAGGGGCGCAATGCCGACTGGGAGCATCTCTACAACATGGATGTGCTCTCCATGCCGGACAAGTGGGAATATCCGTGGTACGCCGTCTGGGATCTGGCCTTCCACATGCTGCCTACTGCGCTCATCGATCCAGAATGGGCCAAGCGTCAGCTCCTGGTTGTGCTGCGCGAATGGTACATGCATCCCAACGGGCAGATTCCCGCCTACGAGTGGAACTTCAACGACGTCAACCCGCCCGTCCATGCCTGGGCAGTCTGGCGCGTCTACAAGATCGCGCGCAATCAATCAGGCTATGCCGACACCGAGTTTCTGGAAAAGGCCTTCCACAAACTGATGCTCAACTTCACCTGGTGGGTCAACCGCAAGGATGAAGATGGCCACAATATCTTCCAGGGCGGCTTCCTGGGCATGGACAACATCGGCGTCTTCGACCGCAGCCAACCGCTGCCCCACGGCGGCCATCTGGAACAGGCCGACAGCACGGCATGGATGGCCATGTACTGCTTGAACATGTTGGCCATCTCTCTGGAGCTGGCGCGGGTCAAACCGGCCTATGCCGACGTCGCATCCAAATTTTTCGAGCACTTCGTACACATCGCCCGCGCCATCAATGGCCGCCGCGGCGAGACCGGCCTCTGGGATCGGGGCGACCGCTTCTACTACGACTCGATCCACCGAACCAATGGCGAGCGCACGCCCCTGAAGATCCGCTCATTCGTTGGATTGGTGCCGCTCTTCGCGGTCGAGACGCTGAATTTCAAAGCATTGCGCGAACTGCCGGGCTTCCAACGGCGCATGGACTGGTTTCTGAAATATCGGCCGGAGTGGATTCACAACCTCAATCTGATGATCGAACCGGGCGCTTCCGGCGACTGCCTGCTTTCGCTGACTGACCGAAATCAGCTGACCCATATCCTGGCGCGCATGCTGGACACCGATGCAGTTCCTCTCGCCGTACGGCTTGCGTTCTCTATCCAAGGAGCACGAGCACAATCCATACACCTTCTTAATCGACGGAAAACCCTCCACCGTGCGCTATGAGCCGGCCGAGTCGAGCAGCTATATGTTTGGCGGCAACTCCAACTGGCGCGGCCCTATCTGGTTCCCGGTCAATTTTCTGATGATTGAGTCGCTGCAGAAGTATCACTACTACTACGGCGATACGCTCAAGGTCGAGATGCCTACAGGGTCGGGCAATTTCATGACGCTGGACAAAGTCGCCGCCGAGTTATCACGCAGACTAACGGAGATCTTTCTGGCTGACGGCGAAGGTCGTCGCGCCGTTCATGGCGGCAACGAGTACTTCCAAACAGATCCGCATTGGCGCGATCACATTCCATTCTACGAGTACTTCCACGGCGACAACGGCGCGGGCATCGGAGCCAGCCATCAGACAGGCTGGACGGCGTTGGTGGCCAAGTTGATCCAGCAGCAAGGACCGCGATAGGAGCGATTTTTTTCGGTGCATGGTCAACTGCTAATTGTCAATTGGCGTAGAAGTGTGCCGAGATGGTCAGCAAATATCATATCTGGCAAATTGTGGATAGGTCGCTCTGAATCTATAATGCTGGCGATTCCAGTCTCCAAGAAAGAGACTGCTCCATGAGCATACCAAATGAGTAGAATGTTCGGTATTCACTGACGCTTCTCGATTGAGCAGTTTCGGCAAGTGATTGACGAGCCGAACGGGGGAATCCCCCTTCAGATGAATCGCCGATGAAAGTCTATCCGTCTCAGGCCAATGTCCATTAATATCGGAAAATCAGAGCTTTTTGTGGAATCACAGCACCATGGCATACATTGCCCCCTCACACAAGGCCATGGTGAACACGACAACCGAAGAGCAACGAATTCTCGACAGATTCTGCTGTCATCAGCGTCCATACCTACATTTTGAACTCACACGAATGTGGTATGATAAATGACGATAGTTATTTGAGAACAACATATCGGATGGTGAAGATAATGCTTGATTGGCACGCCAAATTACTTAGGCTTACGGCATTTCCAAATTCACATATTTCGGAAGAGACACCAGAGACATGGTGGGCATCCGTAATTGGAGAAACTCCAGACAATATCATTTCACAGCCAAAATTGCAGCGTTATGTTGCAGACGCCACTTATGGACTTGGAATGGTGCGCCTAAACGTACAGCCAGATAGGATAGACTGGCTGTATCTAGCTTCAGACACGAATGACATGGATGTCTTGCCAACGGTGGGGCCGGTAGCATCCGCTTTGCAACTTTTTCGGAATATTGTATCGACGTGGTTTGAGTCAGAATACCACACCAGACCTGAACCGGTTGGCGTTTGGCGCCATCCTTCAAGCGGAGACTTCAAATAGAGCTGAAGCATATTCCCAACTCAATAGTTTACTGTCAACTGTAGAAGTGGATGCTGAAAATTCATCCGACTTCATCTATCAGATCAACCGGCCAAGGTTGATAACAGCTGGCGACATGGCGATTCCAGTAAATCGGCTATCAAAATGGACGGCCAGCGCAACAGTTAGACAAGACATCACGTTCACCCCTTCCAGAGTCACCCAGCAGAGGGCAGTATTGCAACATACAGCCACGCAACTCGAGCTTGATATTAACACCGCCCCTGACTTTGGAGAACCAATAGAACATTCTTTGTCTGATTCCGTTTTTTCGAAACTGGTAGAACTTGCATTAGAAATCTCGGAGGCAGGAGATATCGCATGATACATACACTTGAAGGACAAAATACAACAGCTTTGATCGAAAATGGTATCCCCTCAGATATCTTCAACGTTGTTGAACAAGTAAATCATACCGTTGAAAAAACGAAAGAATGGTTTGCCGATCAGTATGACATCGCGTTCTCAAATGACACAACCGGGCATGGGGTTTCTGCTGCTGACAACGCACGGGTAGCAAGCAGTAGCACTGATCGAACCAGCGAGTCCGAGGTACCTAGCTATGTTTTGAGTGAGGTCAGAGGTGCTTTTCGACTTGCAGATGAAACTATATTTGAACAAGGCTCAGTCAACGAATTTGAAAATGAGCTAGAGAGGTTGATCGAGTCCTATGGCATAGCGGCAGTGAAGATACTTCGAGCCGGAATCTTCACTGAATCAATTTCTGCCAACTGCGCATCAGAAACATTGCGTAGTCTTGGCGAGATCAATCATATGCCTTCATATGGACTACGTCTGTCAATACTGATAGAAGCACTATTTCATAAAAATCCAACTGTCCGAGACGGCGCAGGCCTCGGCTTAGCTAATATCGATGATTCATTAGCAATACCGTACGTAGATATGGCAATTAGGCAGGAAACAGTCAAAGACCTCAAAAACGATCTCCGGCTTGTATTAACTCAATTGGAGGAATAATTGTAGGTGCCCTACATCCTCCGTTTGATAAACAAGAATCGATGGTACAGAGACAATGAAATCCCCTGGCTACAAGAGGGTGATGTGCCAGGGGATACGCTGAGTGATTGGTCAACACGGCAGAATGAGCTTTCGGTATGGCTTGTCGATGATGAGTTCGACAACCTTAAGCGCCTTGAATCTGCCCTCGCTGCAAATCGCCAAAAGATCGATCATCTTGACTACATCATATTCAGCCAGGAAATCCTCGATCAAGCAGGTCTAAAGTACAGTTTTTCGGAAGGCGATCTAGCAGACAAGACTGCCAATTCATGGCACATTGCGATTCAACAGCTTTCGATCAATCAACTCTCAGACCTAGTAAAGCTAATTTGGTATAGCCCAACAACTGAGACCTATCGAAGACTAAAGAAGGGGTTATTGAAGCAGGTTCGGGCAGCAGCCAATAACAACAATTTTGCAGTCGCGGATATTCCGGAAAAGATCCGAAACCAAATTTTGCAAGACCGATGAACAGTTTGTAGCTATGGCGGTAATATCATTCAGTTCATCCCCACTCTATCACCCTCTCAGTTGCCGACGCCATAAACACCCTAAGGAGAATGAACGACGTGAAATCTCCACTCAAGATAGTCATGATCAGCTCCGAATGCGTGCCCTATGCCAAGACAGGCGGGCTGGCCGATGTCGTCGGCGCACTGCCCAAAACGCTGCGTGCCATGGGCCACGAAGTCATCGTCATCATGCCAAAATACAGCAGCATCGATGTCGACAAATTTGGCCTGCATCGCGACTTTAACTTTCTAGGCGTCTGGATGGGCAATGCGCTGGAGTGGTGCGCCGTTGACAAAGCCGACAACGATGGCGTGCCGGTCTATTTTATCGAAAACGACAGATATTTCAATCGCCCCGGCCTCTACCACGACGACGACTTCAATGACTACATGGACAATCCGCAGCGCTTCGGCTTTTTGACCCGGGCCGGCTTGCAGCTCTGCCGCGATATGGGCTTTGCGCCCGATATTGTCCATGTCCACGATTGGCATACAGCGCTGGGCTCCGCCTATCTAAAGCTCTGGCATTGGAACGATCCGATGCTGGGCAATGCCGCCAGCATGCTCACCATCCACAACATGGCCTATCAGGGGAAATATCCCGCCGATTCTTACGAGTATCTGGGGCTCGGGTGGGACAATTTCACGCCGGACAAGTTTGAGGACTACGGCGGGATCAGCTTCCTCAAAGGCGGGATTCACTATGCGGACATGGTCACCACGGTCAGTCCGACCTATGCCGATGAGACACGCACCACCGAACTCGCCTACGGCATGGCGCCCTACCTCAACGACCGCGGCGACGATTACATCGGCATCATCAACGGCGTTGACTACGACGAGTGGAATCCAGCCGTAGACAGATTGACCCCTGCAACCTACACGCCGGACAATCTGGCCGGCAAAGCCGTCTGCAAAGCAGAGTTGCAGCGTCGCTTCGAACTAGAGGTTGATCCCAATATCCCGGTCATCGGCGTAGTCAGTCGTTTGGTCGATCAGAAAGGACTCGACCTGCTGGCAGCGTCCATCGAACAGATCGTCGAAGAGATGGTTGTGCAATTTGTGATTCTTGGTTCGGGCGACAAGGCGCTGGAGGCCTTTTTCGGCAGCCTACCCGCCCTCTATCCAGGCCGTGTCGGCTGCTTCATCGGCTACAGCAACGAACTGTCCCATTGGATCGAAGCCGGCTCCGACTTTTTCATCATGCCCTCCATCTACGAACCGTGCGGTCTCAACCAGATCTACTCGCTCAAATATGGCACGCTGCCCATCGTGCGCGCCACCGGCGGTCTTGACGATACGGTTGAGCAATATGACGAAGAGACAGGCGGCGGCACCGGTTTCAAATTCTGGGAAGCCAGCGCGTCCTCGCTCTTCTACACAGTGGGCTGGGCCGTCAGCACCTACTTTGACCGTCGCGGCCATATCCAGCAGATGATCCAGACAGCCATGGCCCAGGACTACTCGTGGGATCGCAGCGCCGAGGCCTATGTCGTGGCCTACGAGCAGGCCATGGAAAACAAAGCCAAATTGTAGGCTACGATCTGTGGTGAGGCAGTCCGAAGGAAAAAGATCCACATGACAATCCCCACAAAACAGAGCATCGCAGGTTCTCATGCCTAAAGTCCTAGGCCATTCCAGAGAGGCAGATATGCGTTGTAAGGTAGTCTTTGCCTGGAATGGCTTGGGGCTTTGCCAACTCCCGTATCGTTACGATTTTGGAAAAGCCCTACTGGCGCTGTTGCTGACAGTGACCATCGCCCTGTTGAGCGGGTGCAACACATCGAGCACATCGCCGCAGAAGACCATCGTCGATAGTGCAATCAACGCAGGGTTTGACTATCTGATCGCGCCAAACGTAGTCGAACTTGAAGACGGTGTCAAGGTCCATTCACTGCAACTTGGGCCGAGCATGGCCTACCTCATCGAGAGTGAATCAGGCTTGGTTCTGGTTGACGCCGGCGTGCCGGAATTGGACAAGGTGATTCTCGCCTATCTGAAGAAGATCGGACGCGATGATCTGAAGTTGATCTACATTACCCACGCGCATCTGGATCATTATGGAAGCGCCAAATCACTGAGCGAGGCCACCGGCGCTCAGATCACGGTGCAGACGGCTGATGCTGGTGTGATGGCTGCCGGGGAGACACGGCTGGGCACGGTTCGGGATCGGGAGACAGTCTCAGACTTCGCGCTCCCGACCATTGAAGAGTGGCTGGCAGTGCTCCAGCCGACGCTGCCCGATTTCGTGGTGGAAGATGGCGATCGGTTGGACGAATTCGGCATCGATGCCTATGTCGTACACACGCCTGGCCATACGCCCGGTTCCAGCGTGTTGATGCTCAACGATCGCTATGCCTTCGCAGGCGATCTGGTCTCCGGTACCGGTTCACCTCACGCCCAGAGCACCTACGCCTACGACTGGGATCAGCTTGCCGATAGCTTGGCCCATGTCCAGAGCTTGAACCCGGACCTGGTCTTTGCCGGACACGGCACCGATCCCATCACCGCAGAAGAATTTCAGGAGCTAGAACCGGAGATTGGCTCAGAGTAACGCGAATCTAGGGGAAATGTGTTCCACAAGAGACTCTACTGCATGAAGGTCCGGTTCACCACAGAGACACGGAGAAGGCACAGAGTCCACAGAGAAAAAGCCCAGCCCACACTGTTTATCTGCGTGCCTCTGTGGCTCTGTGGCTGAATCGTTGTTCTTGCAGTAGAGTCAAGAGAGAATACGAAGATACACGAACGAAAGAGGGCTTTATGTATCTTCGTCTGTTTTTGTGTCTCTTCGTGGATGACAGTTGCTCTACACAGGCACAGGTAAAGAGATCACATAGTGACAACATCCCCAGAAACAGTCGATCTGCCATCAGGGCCATCCCAGGATAGGCACGGCTCTTCCGGCTATCCATGGTGGCGAATACTGATTGACAGCATCGTCGCCATCATCATTGGGGTGTTGCTGGTCTTTTCTCCAAAAGATGGGATTACCCTGACCCTTCAGTTGATCGGTATCTATTGGTTGGTCTCTGGCATCCTGACTGTGTTGCAGATTTTTTCACACGATGCGCATGGCCGGCGTCTCTGGCTGCTTGTCCAGGGAGTATTGACCATATTCGTTGCCCTGATCGTCTTCAATGTGGAGCCGTTGAACCGAGCGTTTTGGCCGGAACTGATCAATTCGATTGTCGGCATTACCGGGATCCTGATCGGCCTGGTCGGCATCCTGCAGGCGGTCAAAGGAGGCGGAATCGGAGCGGGCCTGCTTGGCATCCTAAGCCTGGGCTTCGGCATCTATGTGCTGGGCAATGCCATCATGCCCTTGGGCTTTCTGGCCTGGCTGATTGGTGTTGTGGCCATCATCGGCGGCGTAGCGGGCATCATTCTCTCCATTCGCACCTTCATGGCAGATCCGGAGCAGCGACGCGAGCTCTCCAAACGCAACCCATTGATCGGTCTCTTGCGGGTTCTTGCCATCTCGGCGGTCATGCTTGTCGGCATTGCAGCGGTCTTTGTGGCCTGGCTCCTGCCCATCAAACGGCAGGGCATCCGCATCCATTCCTGGGTGATCACCTGGATCTGCCGCATCATCAACTGGCTGCTGCGCATCAAAGTGATCTGCGCCAATGAAGAAAAGCTCGTTAAATTGCAGGGCATCGCCTTCATCAATCACGTCTCATTCTTGGACATCCCGGTCGTCGTGTCGATCCTGCCCATGCGCTTCCTGAGCACCTCCGACGTCTTTCACGTGCCGTTCGTCGGCTGGGTCGCCGACTCGATCGCGACAGTCTTTGTGGACCGAAGCGACAAGTCATCGCGCCGAAACGTGCGCGATTCCATCGCAAAGAACGTCACGGAACAGCCCTACCCGCCTTTCGTCATCTTCCCGGAGGGGCGCTTTGGAACGGCGACAAGCTTGCGCCCATTTCACTATGGCTCATTCGACATCGCCGCACAGAACAGCGTCACCTATCTGCCCTGTGCCCTGCGCTACGACCGGCCGGACATCGCCATCTGGCGCGGCGTGAAGGAAGAGAGCTTCTTTGAAGCGGCCTTGCGCGTGCTGACCTTCCGCGGAAAAATGAACGCCGAGGTGATGCCGCTGGAGCCGGTACACCCGACGCCGGAAGATGATGCAGCGCAGTTAGCCCATACATCCCAGCGAGCCATCGAAGACGAGTTGGGCTTTGAGCCGGCGCCAACTGATCTGGAACCCGGGCAATCTGACACGGAATCGACGAATCGAGTGGAGCCTCACTGATCAGTTGGGCTGACATCTTCTATCATTGGGCGACGAATTTACATACGATTTCCACAATTTTCAGTAATACAAGGAGCAGACCATGCCACTGAACGTTTCCGAGCTTGAAGGCATTACGCCGGAACTCGCCAAAGCACTCAAAACAGCGGGCCTTGAGGGTTCAGCAAATTTCCTGGCCGCAGCAGCCAAACCGGCAGAGCGCAAACATCTGGCTGAAAAATTTGGCGTCGAACCTCGGGCCATTCTTGAATTGGCCAATCGGGCCGATCTTGCCCGCGTGCGCGGTGTCGGCAAAGTCTATTCTGACCTACTGGAATATGCCGGGGTTGACACGGTAGCCGAACTGGCCCAACGCAATTCGGAAAACCTTCATGTCAAGATTCTGGAAGTTGCCGCCGAGCACGGTGTAACCCGCGTCCCCCGTGATGACGAGGTGGACAGTTGGGTCGATCAGGCCAAGAGCCTGGATCGGGCCCTCTTCTACTGAGTTCGAGCTCGATCTGCTGAACCGAAAAATTGGATCAAAAAAGAGGCGACGCTACTATGACGTCGCCTCTTTCTAATCCAGAAAATTCTACAAGTTAGCCCAGATCAATCGGCGTCAACCAGTCCCACTTGTCCTCTACCGAGCCGTCAATGATGCCGAAGAAAACATCCTGGATTTCCTTGGTGACGGGGCCACGCTTGCCGCTGCCAACCGGCATACGGTCAACTGAGCGTACGGGCGTAACTTCCGCCGCGGTGCCGGTAAAGAAGATCTCGTCGGCTAAGTAGAGCATCTCGCGCGGAATCGTCATCTCCGTGATGGTGTAGCCAAGATCGCGGGCGATGGTGGAAGCACAGTTGCGCGTGATCCCCCCGAGGATGCTGTTGCCCAGCGGCGGCGTAAAGATCTCACCTTTATGCACGAGGAATATATTCTCGCCGCTGCCTTCGCTGACGTAGCCATGGATATCTAGCGCGATGCCTTCAGTGAAGCCATTGTCCTTGGCCTCCATGACGATGTTCTGGCTGTTGACGTACTGGCCACCAATCTTGGCCAGGGCATTCGTCGTGTCCGGGGCCATGCGCCGCCAGCTGCTCACCTGCACGTCGACGCCGTTCTCCAGCGCCTCGGCCCCCAGATAGGTGCCCCAGGGCACCGATGCCAGAATGGCATCGACCGGGCAACCGCGGCCATCCACGCCCAGCGACTCGTAACCGCGGAAGACCAGTGGGCGAATGTAGGCGCTGCTGTGTTGGTTTGCACGCAACACGTTGGCCGTCACCTCCATCCATTCTTCCGACGTCAGCGGCGACGGAATGCGCGCCACCTTGCAACTGAACTGCAGGCGGTCGAAGTGCTCTTCCCCGCGGAAGATGTTCGGTTTGTCGTCGATGGCATAGGCGCGAATGCCTTCGAAGACGCTGCTACCGTAGTGTAGTGCGTGGGTGAAGACATGCACCTGCGCCTGATCCCAGGGGATCACCTCACCGTTCATCCAGATATAGTCGGCTCGCATCGCCATGAATCGATCTCCTTGTTCCTAAAGTAACCGGTGTGAAGTCACCGCAGAGAGACAGAGCAACACAAAGCACGTGATCTCGGCTGTGATGCTCAGATCGGGCTATCAATTCTTCTCTGCTGGCAAAAGTACGATTTGGAATGCGGCGTATTATCCCACCGAACGGCAGGTTTGTCATGTTTGTAAATTGTTCGTGCTACGACTCTATCAACAATTGATCGATCGCGGCCGTCAGCTCATTGAGTGTGCTGGCCATGGCGATGCTGTCGCAAAGCGGCCCGTATTGTAGCATGTCGCTGTCGTCCGAGCCCCACGTCATGGGCGGCTCCAGGTTGAGCCAGAGGGTACGGCGACAATGTACAGCAGCAACATTTCTGATGATTCTCAATCGTCTGCTACATCGTCGCCGGATGACGGAGCCGCCAAAGAAAGGATATCGGTGTGGACAAAATCGTTTCCCTTGAAAAGAAGGGGTTCTCTCGCGTCTCTGGCGAGCGCATAGGCGAAGCAATCACCGAAGTTTAGGCCTGCCTTGTGCCTGCCTTTGCCAAAATCCATGTAGGCCTGCCTGGCAATCTGCGCCTGTTCCAGCGTGACAGCAGTAACCTCGATATCTGCTCGCCGTATGAAATTGTCCAGTTGGCGGCTGGCCTCTGCGTCTCCATTTGCGTCGATGTTGATGGCAGCTTCAAGGAAGTTTGCTGCTGACATGCGACAGTTGGCGGCGGTTGCGATGGCCTCCACAAAGAAGGACGCATCATTCTCCTGATACAGGATAGCCAACAAGGCCGACGTATCAATGATCATTGGGGCATGCCACGTTCATCGTAGAGCATGTCGTCATGGTCCACCGCTGCTACGGGCTGCTTGATGTGGTCTGCGCAGCGTCTGCCGATGGCCATCAACTCGTCAACCCGCGCCTGCTTCTGCTGACGACTATCGATCTGCTGTCGCTCCTTGCGCAAGGCATCGAGCACGATGGCCGTCATGCTCTGACCGGTTAGTTCAGCCAGTTCGCTTGCGAGTCGATACACTTCTCCGTTCTTGATATTTAGGCTCATCGCTAGATACTCGTTTTCTATAAAGGTAGATCCCGCTTCTACCTCTGATGATAACTTCTGCTGGCTAGGCTGTCAATCGTGTGGCGTTTACCCCAACACCTGATCCACTGCCGCCGTCAACTCATTGAGCGTGCTGGCCATGGCGATGCTGTCGCAAAACGATGCATATTGCAGCATGTCGCTGTCACCCGAGCCCCAGATCATGGGCGGCTCCGGGTTGAGCCAGATGGTGCGCCGGCTGCGTTCAGACAAGCGTTTGAAGATCTCAAGCTGGGGATCGTTGTAGTTGTTGCGCCCGTCGCCGACCACGATCAACGTGGTGCGGCTGTCGATCATGTCCATGTAGCCGCGGGAAAAACCGGTCAGGCTATAGCCCATATCGGTGCTGTAGTGGCCGGGCGGCATGCGGATCAGCACGTGGTCAATGGCTGCGTCGGCGTCACGGCCGGCGAAATCGGGCGTGATGTATTCAAGGTGGTCGATGAAGGCAAAGGCATGGGTCTTGGTGACCAGATCCTGGAGCGCATAGACCAGGCCAAGCATCAGCTCGGAGCAATAGCGCATGGAGGTGCTGATGTCGCAGATGACGACCAGCTTGGGCTTGAGCCTGCGATTGCGATGCTTGATGTCCAGCGGCACGCCGCCATGCTTGAGATTGGCACGGATCGTGGCCTTTGCGTCCAGTTGACCGGTCTTGGCGCGCTTCTGGCGCAGGGCAATGCGGCTGCGCAGCCGGTTGGCCAACCGGCGCACCTCATGGCGCAGCACCTGCATATCGTCGTCCGAAAGGCGGCCGAAGGGGCGATCCAGTAGATCGTCGAGGTTGCTGCCCATGGGCGGCCGTTGGCTCTTGTTCTCGGCAATACGACGTCCGACATATTGATCGATCTGATCTTCCAGCGCTTCCTGGTTGGCCTGGATCAACTCGCGGATCTGTTCCAGGCGCTCACGGCTCATGCCCATCTGGGACATCAGCTCCATCATCTCGCGCATGGCTTCACGCACACTGTCGAATTGCATGGCCTTCTGCATGCGCCGCGCCATCCAATCCCGATAGCGCAGATCGTCCATGCGGTTCAGCCCGGTGATCTGGCCCAGCTGACGAAGCTCATCCTCGCTCAACTGCTCGCCACGCAACAGCTTCTCCATCATCTCACGCAGGCGTTCATTGAACATCTGCATGGCCTGGGCCAGCATCTGCGCCTCTTCCGGCGTCATGTCCTCAGTGATATCCGACATGGGCGGCGCATCGGCGCTGTCAAAAAAGAGGGGAAAGAGTTCATCGAAGGCAGGCAGATCTGCCGCTTCCTTGACCAATGTAGCGCGCAAGCGAAAGCCGGAAAGTCTCCCGATCCAGCACGCCGAGATCGTCGACGGCCAGAAAAGCATCAGCACTCTCCGCCAGACTGACACGAACCCCCTCGGCCCGCAACGCAGCGATAAACTTGATCATGCGGTCTTCCATGTTGTTTCTCCTGGGAGAATGGCGGGGAAGGATTTGTCACAGATTCACACAGATGGAAAGATGATAGGACACGGATATTTCGGGGAATTATGGTTTCCAAAAAGCATCACACACAAGACTGTGAAGCCCCGAAGTCTTCTTGTCACATAAAAACCATCTGTGAATATCAGCCCTTCATCTGTGTTATCTGTGGCAAAATTCTCCCTAGTTCGCCACTCCAATCCCCTACTCACTCCACCGAAACTGGCTCAGATCATCATCGTCCAGGCTCACGCCGCCGGACGAGACCTGGATGCGTCGTTTGACCTTCTGGAGGTCGGTCTCATGCTTGAGCAGCACGCTCATGGTGTTGTCCAGCGTCTCTGCATCCAGGCCATCGGCGTTGAGCGCGACCAGCGACTTGGCCCAGTCCAATGTCTCGCTGATGCTGGGCGATTTTCGTAGATCCATGTTGCGGAGTTGCTGCACCAGTTGCACGGCCTGGCCTGCCAACTTGGGGCTCAGTTCCGGCACCTTGAGGCGCACGACCGCCTGCTCCTGTTCCAGCGACGGATAGCCGATGAAGAGATAGAGACAGCGCCGCTTGAGCGCCTCGCTCAGCTCACGGGTGTTGTTGCTGGTCAGCAGAACCAGCGGGCGATGGACAGCGGCCAACGTGCCCAACTCGGGCACCGTCACCTGGAAGTCGCTCAGCACTTCCAGCAGGAATGCCTCGAACTCGGCATCGGCGCGGTCGATCTCGTCAATCAGCAGCACGGTCGGCTCGGGGCTGAGGATGGCACGCAGCAGCGGGCGCTGGAGCAGGAAGCGCGTGGAAAAGAAGACATCCTCTTCATCGGCCAGGCGATCGGCGGCCTCGGCCAATGTCTTGCTGTCGGAAAGTGTGTCCTGGAGTTTGTCGCGCAGGAGCTGCGTGTAGAGCAACTGCTTGGAATACTCCCACTCGTAGAGCGCCTTGGTCTCGTCCAGCCCCTCATAGCACTGGAGTCGAATCAGCTCACGTCCGGTTGCAGCGGCAATCGCCTTGGCCAGTTCGGTCTTGCCGACACCAGCCGGCCCCTCAGTCAAGCAACGGCTTTTCCAACTGCTGCATGAGATAGACGGTTGTGGCGATTTCATTGCTGGCGATGTACTGCTGTTCGTTCAGGGCCTGCATGATCTCCTGGGGAGAAGCGTAGCTCTGGGTAGCGGTCACTGATTTCTCCTATGAACGGACGAAAGGGGGGCGAAGCAATAGAATGAGGCGAGTAAACAAATGGTGAACGGTGAATTGATAACGCTTACTGGATAACGTGGGTTCGCTCCTCAATCAATTCATCGACAATTGACAATTGTCAATTCACAATTCACAATTGTCCTTACCTTGTCACCCACTATGTCACCTTGTCTGACTACAGTAAACATCAACTATGCACCAATTGGGAGTGACTATGCATACAGATCGACTGATCGAATTTGTGCAGGCCATGGTTCAGCAGCCGAGCCTGAGCGGCGAGGAGCAGGCTGTGGCCCAACGCGTTGAAGCGGAAATGCGTGCACTTGGCTATGATTCGGTGGAGACGGATGAGGTCGGCAATGTGGTCGGCGTGATCGAGGGGGCGACGGCGCGGGAAGACGCTGCTCTTTGACGCCCACACCGACACGGTCGGCATTTCGCCCGGCGTGCCCTGGGATCGCGATCCCTTTTGCGCCGACATCATCATCAGATGAAGACGGAGACGAGGCCATCTATGGACGGGGCAGCGCCGACATGAAGGGCGCGCTGGGGGCCATGGTCCACGCCGCGGCGTCGGTCGACCGGTCGAAACTGAGCGGGCGCATCGTCATCAGTGCGTCGACGCTGGAAGAGGTGCTGGAAGGCGTGGCGCTGAAGGTTGTCATGGATCGCTATCCGCCCGACTTCGTCGTCATCGGCGAGGCGACCGACCTGAATCTGGCCCGTGGCGGACGTGGACGTGCCGAGGTCCATCTGGAGACGGTGGGCCGGCCCTCCCATTCATCGGCGCCCCAGCTTGGCCGCAATGCCGTGCTCGATATGGCACGCGTCATTCAGGCCATCGAGACGCTGGAGTTGGACGAAGACCCGCTCATGGGGCCGGCCATCATCGCGCTGACCGACATCATCTCCGATCCCTATCCGGGCAACTCGGTCATCCCCAGCATCTGCCGTGCCACCTATGACCGCCGACTGCTGCCCGGCGAATCGGCTGAGGACGTGCTGGGCGCGATCCACAGGCCTGCCCGGCATTGAAGACATCGATCTGCGCGCAGTCATCGGCATCGGCGAGTATGAGGCGTACACAGGAGACGGTTCTGACCTGGGAGAAGTTCTTCCCGGCATGGCTCTATCCTGAGAACGAACCGTTTGTGCAGCAGTCGATGGCCGGCTTGCAAGCTGCCGGGCTGAAGCCGGACATGCGTGCCTACCGCTTCTGCACCAACGCTGCCTACAGCGCAGGTCTCGCCGGCGTGCCCGACCATCGGCTTCGGGCCAGGGGGCGAACATGATGCCCATGTGATCAATGAGCGGTTGAAGATCGATGATCTAACGGCAGCGGCGCGTGGGTATCAGGGCATTATTGAATCAGTACTGGCTGAGTGAGAGCATGCAGATTCGCAATGAACCGTTAACCGAACAGGAAGTGCGCGACTTTCTCAATTGGCGCTACGACGCGCCCTACGACATCTACAATCTGGAAACGACCGATCTCGCCGGCGCCATCGCCTTCTTCCTTGACGGGGACAATGGCTACTTCGCCGTTTACGACGAGGGCGATACGCTGATCGGCTTCTGCTGCTTTGGCTTCGAAGGGCAAGTGCCGGGCGGTGACTACAGCCTGGATGCCCTGGACGTCGGTGTCGGCATGAGGCCGGAGCTGACCGGGCAGGGGCTGGGCTACAACTTCGTGGCCGCGGTATTGGCCCATGCAGAGGAAGCATTCGCCCCCCAACGGCTACGCGCCACGATCGCCCTCTTCAACCAGCGATCACAGCGCGTCTTTGAGAAACATGGATTCCGACGACAGTCCCAATTCACCGGTACGGCACGGCCGCGCCAATATGTGATCTTGATCAAGGAGAGCAACAATGGATCTCAATAGAGTGCTTCTACGATTGATGCGTAACGCCAATGTCGTGACGGCATTGAGTGCGGACTTGGATGACGTACAGGCACGCTGGAAACCGTCACCGGATGATTGGTCGATCCTTGAAGTGGTCAACCACCTCTACGACGAGGAGCGTGAGGATTTCCGTACGCGCCTGGATATCATCCTGCATCGGCCGGACGATACCTGGCCACCCATCCACCCGTCAGCCTGGGCCGTGGAACGTCGCTACAACGAGCGTGATCCAGAGGAGAGCCTGGAGAACTTCCTGGCCGAGCGCAGAACATCGCATCGCCTTGGCTACGCAGACTAAAAACCCGAACTGGGAAACCCAGTCGACCCACCCGGCCGGCTTCATCCTCTCCGCCGGCGACATGCTCACCTCCTGGCTGGCCCATGACTTTCTTCACATCCGCCAATTGAATGAACTTGCACTACCAGTTTCATGTCGAGGGTCGGACGACCGTATCAGGTTGATTTATGCAGGGGAGTGGTGATTGGGAGTTGGGAGTGGTGATTGGGGATTGGTGATCGGGAATCAGGCTGATGGCTCGATCGCCAATCCCTAATCACCACTCCCCAACTACCCATTTGACACCATTCCCCAATCTGATACGCTGTATCCATGGACACCCTGCGCGGCGTGATCGAGCGCATCACCTATCACAATGAAGAGAACGGCTACACCGTTGCCAAGTTGACGCCTGAGAAGCGCGTCGCCCATGCGGGCAGCGGGTGGGGCCGCGGCCAGGAGATTGCCATTGTCGGCAATATGGCAGGGGTCAACGTGGGTGAGAGCGTGGAGTTGAGCGGTCGCTGGACCGTACACGCCGAATACGGCAAGCAGTTCTCGGTGGAAAAGATGCGCACGGTGCTGCCGGCGACGGTGGCCGGCATCGAGAAGTACCTGGGCAGCGGCCTGATCAAAGGCGTAGGCCCGGCCACGGCCAAGCGCATCGTCAAACAGTTCGGTGTCGAGACCCTCAACATCATCGAGGAGACGCCGGGGCGGCTGATCGAGGTGCCCAATGTGGGCCGCAAACGCACGCGCATGATCACCGAGGCCTGGGAAGAGCAGCGGGCCATCAAAGAAGTGATGCTCTTTCTCCAGAGCTACGGCGTCACCACCAGCCTGGCCACCAAGATCTACAAATACTACGGTGACGATGCCACCACCATCGTCACGCGACAACCCCTATCGGCTGGCCCGCGACATCTACGGCATCGGCTTCCTTACCGCCGACAAGATCGCACGTGCCATGGGCCTGGCCGAGGATGCGCCCCAGCGTGTTGCCGCCGGTGTTGCCTATGCGCTTGAACCAGGCCACCGACAACGGCCATGTCTTCTTGCCCACCGGTGAGCTGATGGCTGTAGCCGCCGAATTGTTGGGCGTCACCCCGGAACAGACCTCCTACGGCATCCTCGATCTCTGGCATGACGACCAGGTGAAGGTCGCCGAAGGGCCGGGCGATGCCGAATACAGGCAGGCCCCGCCAAGCGTGCCCACTAGCGGAGACGCCCCAGTTGATCGCCGAGCCCGGCGCGCTCTATTCAACGACGACCCGAACAGAGGCCGAAGATCTGCTTGCCGAAGAACGGGCCGTCTATCTCACGCCCATGTTCTACAGCGAACAGGGCGTGGCCAATCGGCTCCAGCGTCTGGTCAAGGAAGGTCAGAGCCGGCTCACACGTTTTTCGTCCGGCCGCGTCTACTGGGAGAGCCTCTTCGAGACGCTGGAGCGCAGCAACGGCTTCGCGTTGGCTCCTCAGCAGCGTCAGGCCGTAGAGACGACGCTGACCCATCGGCTCACCGTACTGACCGGCGGTCCCGGCACCGGCAAGACGACCACCGTGCGTACGATCCTACAAATCTGCCAGCAGTTTGGGCGCCGTGTGTTGCTGGCGGCGCCCACAGGCCGGGCGGCCAAACGGCTCAGCGAAACCACCGGCGAAGAGGCCAAGACCGTCCATCGTCTGCTCGAATTTAAGCCGACTGAAGGCATGGCCTTCAAACGCAACGAGGAATCGCCGCTGGAGGGCGATCTACTGATCGTAGACGAGGCCTCCATGCTCGATCTGGTCCTGACCAACCACCTGCTCAAGGCCGTGCCGCCCGGCATGCATCTGCTGCTTGTGGGTGACATCGACCAACTGCCTAGCGTTGGCGCAGGCAATGTGTTGAAGGATGTGATTGGGGCGATTGAAGATCAAGAGATCGAAGATCGAAGAACAGGGTCAGCAGAGTATTTCCCGAAAGCCGACAGATCTCCGCTCGCCGATCTTTGATCTTCGTTCTTCGGCGGTAATCCGCCTCCAGACCATCTTCCGCCAGGCAGCCGGCTCCTTCATCATCACCAATGCCCATCGCCTCAACCACGGCGACATGCCCATCATCGACAATGACAGTGCGACTGACTTCTTCCTCTTCCGCACGGATGAGCCGGAACGAGGCGCGCAACTGTGCGTTGAATTAGTGACCGAGCGTATTCCGCGACGATTCGGGATTCCATCCGGCGATATTCAGGTACTGAGTCCCATGCATCGCGGTCTGGTGGGCGTGGGCGCGCTCAATGGGGCAATTCAGGCTGCGGCCAATCCGCCCGCGGCCAACAAGGCTGAACGAACAGTGGGCAACCGTGTCTTCCGGGTCGGCGACCGTGTCATTCAGATGCGCAACAACTACGACAAAGATGTCTACAACGGCGACATGGGGACCATCACCCAGATGGATCTGGAGTTTCAGAAGTTGGCCATCGACTTTGAGGGACGCGTCGTGCCCTACGATTTCCTGGAACTGGATGAATTGACCCACGCCTTTGCCATCAGCGTCCACAAGAGCCAGGGGAGCGAGTTCCCGGCCGTGGTCATCCCGGTGATGACGACCCACTACATGATGCTGCAACGCAACCTGCTCTATACCGCCATCACGCGGGCGCGGCGATTGGTTGTGCTTGTGGGCCAGCCCAGGGCCATTGCGCTGGCGGTGCGCAACAATAAGGTGAGGGATCGGCATTCGGGGTTGCGCGACCGGTTGGAACGTGTTGCGTAGAGAAAAACAATGGTCAATTCGTCGATTGTCAACGTTCAATTGTCAATGGATGACGCTTGACCCGTTCTGTAGGACAAGATGGGTGACGACGAACAAATTGATGCCGGCATAGCGAAGAAGAGGTAGCCGCAGCCTGAGCTTGTCGAAGGCGTAGGCGGGTAAACCCGGCTTCGATACTTCGACAAGCTCAGCGTGGGCCAGGCTCAGCCTGCGCGGCTGATAAGCATGAGACAGCGTTTGACAAGATCGCAGTTGCAAGCCAAAGTGAATGAATCACAAAAAAGTTCAACCACAGACACCACTTCGTGATGTCGCCACACAAAATTGAAGGAAGCACGTATCATGTCCGCAAACAAATCTTTGCCCATCTCAGTTCAGTTGTATAGCCTGCGAAGCCTGCCCGAGTCATTCGATGAACTCCTGGGCCAGGTCGCAGCCATCGGTTATCCCGGCGTAGAGACAGTCGGCGCCCACGGCCTCAGCAGCGATGAGATGTCGGCATTGCTCGACAAGCACGGCCTCAAGGTGACGTCCGGTCACTATGGCCTGCCGATGCTCCAGTACGAGTTGGGCGAGGTCATTGCATTCAACAAGGCTATCGGCAACGACGTGATTATCGTACCGGCGCTGCCGGACGAGATGCGCGCCATGAACGCCGAGAACTGGATCAAAGTCGGCAAATTGCTCGACAGCATCGGCGCACAGTGCGCGGCAGAAGGCATTCGTCTCCAATATCACAATCACTGGTGGGAGATGGATGTTTTCGACGGCAAGCTGGCCATCGACTGGCTGCTGGAAAACGCTTCGCCGGAGAACCTGGGCTTCGAACCGGATCTGGCCTGGATCGTACGTGGCGGGGCCGATCCGCTGGATCTGCTGGACCGTTACAGCGGCCGTTATCCGCGTGTGCATGCCAAAGACCTTGCAAAGCCGGGCGAAGCCAACAACGACATGGGCCTGGCAGATGTCGGTTCCGGCACGCTGGACTGGGACGCACTGCTCCCGGCAGCCAAAGCCGGCGGCGCAGAGTGGTTCGTCGTAGAGCATGACGTCCCGCCCGTGCCGCTGGCGAGTATTCAGAGTAGTTTTGAGTTCTTGAAAATGAAGTTGGGCTAGTGGGGATTGGGGAGAGATGATTGGGGATTGGGGATTGGGGGATTGATGGAGATTGGGGTTTGCATTCGAATCCCGTCGTAGAAGACCACCCAATCCCTAGTCCCCAATCACCAATTCCTTCTCTTCTATACTGACAGACACGGAGAACTAACTCATGGCCGGCTCAGCAATGTTCGCAGGATTGGTAGTGGACGAGGACGGCAATGCCGCAGAGGTGGCATTCGTGGGCGAAAACGCCTGCTATGTAGTCAACGATGACGACTTCAAACGGCACATTGATGCCGAACAGGTCGATCGCCAAGTGCTGCGCTTCATGCGCGGTCAGGTCGAGGACCAGCGCGATGTGGCTGTCGACGCCATGCTCAATATGATGGGCAAGGATGATATCTTCACCAAGGCGGCCGTCGAATCATCGATCAACAACATCGAAGACTCGGTCGGCCAACCCATTCCCGAAGATGCCCGGCAATACCTGGGCATGCTCGGTTTTCGCATCATCATCGACTTCCATGGCAACGTGGTCGACATGGAAATGCCGGCAGGGGGAATCGATGAGGAATGAAGGCTGCTGCGTAATGCGTGCTGCGTAAGGTCTCCAGATTGTGACTGGATCGGAACAAGTTTCAAATTTGATCTGTCGCTCCAAAAACCAGTCCTCACGCAGCAAGCAGCAGATTTCACCGCTCCACCTCATACAGATCCCCACTCCCGCTTTCCCCGATCGAGACCGTCACAACCTCCGGTGCGTAGCCACTTATCAGGTTGTGGCTGCGAACAAGAATCTCGGTTGCATCATCGGGGATGACAACATCGCTCAGGCCACGCGTAAATGGCTGTTCGCCGACATGCGGGTGAAGCAGAATGCGTGTGCCCAGGATCTCACCATCGGACGTCTCGATATGCCAGCCGTCGGCATAGTCTTCCCATCCTGTATCCGGATAGGTGATTGTGACATCGACAGTCCATGCGCCATCAGTGCCTTGTCGGGCGCGCACGAATTGGATCGCCGGGTGGGCCGAGTAGAGAGGCTGATCGACTGGAATCGCTTCCCTGGCCAACACAGCCCCAATGTCCATGTCCTGGGAGCCCTCAATCTGCAAGCCTGTTTCTCCCCCTGCCTGAGCCTGCTGAATCATCACAACCTGTATGTCGCCTTCAGGCGTGCCACTGTATTGCAGCGCTTCGCCCTGCCACACTGTGCCATCGGCCATCGTCTCCTCAAGGAGCATGTGGCGATCCGGATCACCGCGCTCGTTGACAAGTGCATTGATGGCAGAAAGAAATGTGTTGCCGTTGCCCTCAAATGTCAGCGTCTCAACGATGACCGATGAAGCGGCTGCACCCTCGTTCTCGACGAGTTCACCCTCTGATATCGGCGTACAGCCCGCCAACAAGAGTGCCAGAATTCCGATCATCAATCGACGAATTATCATACCTTCACCTTTATTGATCTATGTGATTCACACGGGTGATGTGAATCGGATATTGAATCGTAGGGACGACCCTTGTGATCGTCCTTGGCATCCTCTGGGCAGGGACAAGGCCTGCACCTACTGGGGCCCGACATCTTCAGGAAAGGTCTGTTCGCCGTGACGTAGCGCCAATTCTTCACGGGCCTCAAGGTGTCGCTGGCGGCTGATGGGGTAGAAATAGACCACGACCAGGCTAATCGCCAAAATCACTGCGGGGACCGGGCCGATGAAGAGACGGATGGTCTCCAATGCGCGCTCGGGCTGGACCGGGGCCTGCACAGCCTCGCTCGGCGTTATGTAGCCGGCCAGGCTCAAGCCACGCCCCACGAGAAAGATCGCCACGGCAATGCTGGTCTTTTGCAAAAAGACCATGAATCCGTAGAAGATGCCCTCACGTCGCAGACCGGTGGTCAGTTCATCAAACTCGATCACATCCGGCATCATCGACCATGGAATCAGATAGGCCACGGCTGCGCCGGACCCAGCCATCACCGACAGTGGGAGGATCAGGTGCTTCGTCGCCGGCGTGATGAAGTAGAGAGCAATCAACGCTGCAAGCCAGATCGTAGCGCCGATCATGTAGACAAAGCGTTTGTCCAGACGACGGCTGACCGCGGTCCAGATGAAGAGGAAGACAAAGGCTGTTCCCTGGATTGCCAGCAGAACCAGCGGTAGCTGATCGGGTGCGCCAATGTAGTAGGTGAGATAGTAGATCAGCACCGTGGAGATCAACTGCAGCGCCAGCCAAGAGAACAGGTAGAGGGCAATCACATAGCGGTAGGGTTTGTTTGCAAAGGCGATCTTGATCTGTTGCAACAGCGGAATGGAATCGTGCTTGGCGCTCTCCACACTCTCAGGCCGCTCTTTGGTGGCAAAGAAGACGACAAAGCAGGGAATCGTAGAGATAGTTGCCCAGATGAAGCCGGAGACCATGTAACCCACACGAATGTCGTCGAATTGGCCCACAATAATGGGATGAACCACAGCGGCCACCAGGGCGCCGCCGATGGAAAAGGCGGCACGGTAGCTGTTCAGGCTTGTACGCTCGTCGTAGTCACGGGTCAGTTCGGGCGTGAGTGAAGTGTAGGGAACGTTGATCACGGTGTAGGCCGTGTCCAACAGCAATGCAATGACCACGTAGTAAATGAAGAGGCCGGTCTGTCCAAAGGGCGGCACCAGCCAGATCATGAAGAAGAGCAGGCCAAAAGGGATTGCGCCGATAACGATCCAGGGACGACGACGGCCCCAGCGTGTCGTCGTGCGATCACTCAGCCAGCCGACAACGGGATCGTTGATGGCATCCCAAAGGCGATTAATAAGCAGAATCGTACCGGCGGCGGCGGGGCTGAGACGGGCGACGTCGGTCAGGAAAAAGAGCAAAAAGAAGGCACGCAGAGCCGCAGTGATGGCTGTACCGAGATCGCCGGAGCCGTAGGCGATCTTGGTCCAGACGGGCAGTTTTTCGCTACGAGTGTCGATGGTTGCAGTCTCTGCGGTCATCTGTGCCTACTCTCCAATAGGGGTTGTGGGCTAGTCCAAGACGGAAAAACAAGATCCACGAAGATACACAAATTCACACAATTCTACATAAGTGTTGGATGTACTCGTGCATTAGTGTGTTTCTTTGTGGATGATCATTTCCTTGGAATCGCTGCGTCCAGTTGATCCAATTTCAGCAACGCAAGCGCTATGTTGGAGACCCAGGGCAACACGTCACATCCATGCGTCAATGCCGCCTGCAACAGTTCATCACGGGTCAGCAGCAGCAGTTCCTGCTCCTCCAGATCATCGGCATCGATTGGCTGCTGCCAGCGAGCGCCGCGAGCCAGGAAGAAGTAGGCGCGTCCCGCGCCTCGATTGCCGTCGACGGCAAAACTGCCCAGGGCATGCCAATCCGCCGCCACATAGCCGGTCTCCTCCAGCACTTCACGCTGAGCCGCGGCCAGCGGTTCCTCACCCAGCTCAATATAGCCGCCGACGATGCCCAGGGTGGGACCGGCCGCAGCGTACTTGGTCTGCCGGAAGCAGACAAAGCGAGCCGTCCTCGGTTTCAAGAACGACGTTGATGAAGTCAGGCGTATCCAGCCACATCCAATCGTCGATAACCTGGCCATCGGGCAGTTCAACCGCATGTTGCTCAACGGTCAAGAAGCGACCGCCGTCGGGTTGAAAGACCACCTCGCGTGCCACTGTCTTCCAGGGTTTCATAGACTATCCATTCTAGACAATCTACGCGCTGAATCGGGCCTTGAGCGCTTCCCATCGATCCGTCGTCAAGTTCCTCGGCAGGAATCTCACCATTGGTCTCTTCCAGGGCAAAAAGAACATTGAGGCGATCCGCATCATAGCGTGCGCCGGCAATTTCAAGTTTGGCCAGACCGAGGGGCAGCGAGACATTGCGCTTCCAGTTGCCGATATGGATGATGAGTTCGTCGAAGACGCTGCGGTGTAAGTTGATCTCATCACGCTCCACCAGTGGCAGCGCCAGGCTCAGCACGTAGTGGCCATCCTCTCGGATAGATCTCCTGAGGCTTGCCCACATAGTATTTCCCGGTCGGATCGCCCGTGCCGCCGCGCACGATTTCGTCGCCATAGACAGTCGTCGCCATCTGGCGCAACATCTCCATGCCCACGACTTCCTGATCGTAAGAAGGGAATTTGGAAAATCGGCAGCGGGTGAAAGCATTCTTCGAATGAGTTCAAGATTCTGCGCCTGGGCGCTCTTCCAGGTGTCGAAATAGCTGTCGGTCAGTTGAGCGGGAAAGACCCGGTTGCAGACCACGGCATCAACCGAGTAGCCATAGAGGTTGAGATAGGTGTAGGCCCGCTGGGCTTCCTTCACCACCATCTTTTCAGGATTGAGCACCACGCGCATGCTGCTGATATCGCCGTCGCCCAGCAGTTCGCTCATGCGCTCCAGATAGACGACCAGTTCCTCAATGCTGTCAAAGAGATCATCGTCGGGCAGCGGAATATCGCTAACCCGTTTCACCAGAGGGCGTGCAATTTGGAGCACTTTGCGCTCCAATGGAAAGACCTTCTCGATGTACCAACGGGCAATGTCAGGAAAACTGAGCAACTGGAGCGTCGAGCCGGTCGGCGCAGCGTCGATGATGATGACATCGTAGTCGCCGCTGTCGGCCAGACTGGTGATCTGCATGAGGCTGGCCAACTCCTCCATGCCGGGCAGAATGGCCGTCTCTTCAGCAACCAACCCTTCCATGCCTTGCCAGGAAAAAATCGCATTGAGGTAATCCTGAACCTGGCCCCAGTATTCATCCATCTGACTCAGCAGATCGATCTCCTGCGCCCACAGGTTTGGGGCCAGTTCGATCACTTCGTTGCCAATCCGCTGGTCGAAGCTGTCGCCCAGGCTGTGGGCAGGGTCAGTACTCAGAACGGCGGTTCGGTAGCCGAGATCGGCACAGCGCAACGCGGTTGCTGCGCTGATGCTTGTTTTGCCCACGCCACCCTTGCCGGTATAAAGCAATATGCGCATCTACAACTATACCTCAATCGTATTCAAGGCAGCAGAGACGCTCTTCTGCGGGCTGATCTTGTACTGAACGTCAATCAGCTTACCGGCTTCGTCGATGACAAAATGGCTACGAATGATGCCCATGTAGGTTCGGCCATACATGGATTTTTCGCCCCAGACGCCATAGGCTTCGGCAATGGAATGGTCTTCGTCGACTAGCAGTGTAAAGGGTAGATCATACTTGCTCTTGAATTGCTGGTGGGACTCAACACCGTCAGGGCTGACGCCGAGCACAACGGCATTCTTCTCCTCGATCATGGGATAACTATCACGGAAGCCGCATGCCTGTTTTGTGCAGCCGCTGGTATCATCTTTGGGATAGAAGTAGAGAACGACTCGTTTACCGAGGTAGTCGTTCGATCGAACTGTCTCGCCGGTATCCGTCAGTGCTTCGAAAGCAGGGGCGACATCGCCAATGGATAGCTTGCTCATTATCATTCTCCTCATGAATGGCTGAAATTATGAATGGCTGAAATTATTAATGGTTGAAATTCGAGAAACAGGTTGCCGGGCGGAACAAAACCGGGCAGGCGCTTCGTCTCATATGCTGGAATCTCCGTACGATGGCGTGCGCACAACTGTAGTAGACAGAATCAGTCCACAGCGCTACTCTTCACCTGATATCCAGCGGCAGCATCACTCTGCCATTAGCCAAGAGTTGAACCCAATGCACCAGGCCCATTCGTCATCGAGCACCAATCAGCTGAGTTTCCGCTCAGTCGTTAGCGCTATGTTTGTTGCCCTTCTTTCCAGCATCATGGTGATCGCCTCCACGAGCACAAGTCTGGCTCAGGAGATCGAACCAGCGGCTGCTGAACTAGCGGCTGTCAGTCCTCAGTTGAGTCTGGAGCTGGAAACGACGGCCGAACCTGTGTCGTTCCTGGTCATCCTCAAGGATCAATTACCTCCCGATGCCCTGCAAGCCGCCGATACGCTTGGCGCGGCCTCTGCAGACAGTATCACACGAGAGGCGCGGATTGCAACAAGCTACCACGCACTCACAAGCCATGCAAAACAGGCGCAGTCATCATTGCGGGCGTGGCTCGATAGTCAGGGCATTGTCTACCGTCCATTCTACATCGTCAACATGATCGAAGTGACCGGCGACGCCGCGCTGGCTGATGCCCTACGCCGACGCCCGGAGGTGGACCGGTTGGTCGGCAATCCGCAGATCAGCCAACAACATAGTTCAATGGCCTCCGACGGGCAATCGTCCATCTACGCGCCCTGGCTTAGCGCAATGACTCTCCCGGCCGCCGCCCAGAGCCAAGATCTGCCCTATGGCCTGTATGATACTGATGCGGATGAAGTTTGGAAACTCGGGTACACGGGCGAGGGAATCACAGTCGCCAGCCAGGACACGGGCGTTCAATGGGATCATCCAGCGTTGCAGGCACGCTATCGCGGGTGGTCGAGCGCAGAAACGCCGGCGCTGCATGAATACAATTGGTTCGATGCCTGGGGTATCGATGGTCGCCCGCTTCGCTGCGCCAACGACGCCCAGATCCCCTGCGACGATCATGGACACGGAACCCATACCGTCGGTACCATGCTCGGCAACGCGACGACCAACGCGGTTCAGGTCGGTATGGCGCCTGACGCTGATTGGATCGGCTGTCGCAACATGCGCGTTGGGGTTGGTACACCAGCCAGCTACACAGCCTGTTTCGAGTTTTTCTTGGCCCCCTACCCGCAGAACGGCGATCCGTTTGAAGATGGTCGCCCGGAATTGGCCCCCCACATTGTCAACAATTCATGGGGCTGTCCGCCCAGCGAAGGATGTGACGTCAATAGCCTGAAGCAGATCGTTGAGACGGTGCGAGCCGCAGGCATTTTTGTCGTGGCCTCGGCAGGCAACAACGGCTCCTCATGTTCATCCGTAGTCGATCCAATCGCCATCTACGACGGGACTTTCTCGGTGGGAGCGCACGACGCCAGCGGAGCGATTGCCTCGTTCAGTAGCCGCGGCCCCGTCAACATCGACGGCAGCGGCCGTCTGAAGCCGGATATCTCGGCCCCAGGTGTGTCTGTCTATTCGACAACAGTCAATGATGGCTACACCTGGCTACAGGGCACGAGCATGGCTTCGCCCCACGTTGTGGGCGCAACGGCATTGCTCTGGTCGGCTGTGCCCGAGTTCATTGGACAAATCGATATGACCGAGCAAGTGCTGATAAAGAGCGCATCGCCGGTGGCCATTTCGCAGTGCGGCGAGATTGACGCTCGGCTCGTACCCAATAATGTATTTGGCTTCGGTCGCCTCAACGCGTTGCAGGCCGTCCAGTTGGCGCAACACCCTGCCGAGATGACGGTTCAAGTCAGTCAGGTTGCCGAGAACAGCACCGCTGAAATACCGCTCCAGGGCATCGGCATCAGCCTGACCGACCAATTGACGGGGTACGTTTACGAGACCGTCACAGACGCAGGCGGTCAAGCAGTTTTTCCACAGGTTCTTGCCGGGGGCTATCAGTTGCAGGCATCAGGCGATGACGTACCACTGGTATCAGCTGAACTGGAATTCGATCAGGATGTTGTACAGCAGGAGAACGATGTCATACAGGACGGCACACGGCTACGCTACCGGATAACCGGCGCCCAAGAGGAAAAACTGAGGCTTTTCTGGCCAATCATACTGAATAGCCGCTGATCGTTTGAAATCGCTGAAGAATTTCTCGGCTTTGAGGGCCGGTGGCGACAAGCTGAATCCGTCGTGTGTCGACATCATTTGGATCGTGGATCAACGTAATTCTCAAGCAATCGGGCGGCAACACGTTTTCCAAGCGCTCAGCCCACTCAATGACGACAACCGCACCCTTCTCGTTTAGAATCGCTTCGTCCAGAATCTCCTCAATGCCAAAGGTCTCCGCCTCGGTCACAGCGTCGTCTTCGCTGCCCCCTAACCGATAGCTATCCATGTGAATCAGGCGCGCCGAACGGCCGGCATCATATTCGTTGACCAGCGTAAAGGTCGGGCTCGTCACACGATCTTCAATGCCGAGTCCGATTGCAATCCCCTGGGTGAGTGAAGTCTTGCCCGCGCCAAGATCACCGCTAAGTGCAACGACAACGCCGGACACAAGAGAACTTCCCAGACGGGAGCCGAATTCATGTGTTTCGTCAACGGAATGGGTGACAAACGTAACGGGAGCGGAAGACGACATAGGCTTGGAAACCGGGTGATTGAGAAGGGCTGCTTCAGTTCAACGTGAATACCACGACAGGAATCCCAGGGTTCTACCTCCGGTAGGAACTGTACAAGGATTTCCGCCGGGATTCACTATTCTTCGGATTCGATAAACGATTCGATCTGATGCCGATATTCGCCGGCAAGCTCGGCAGCGCGATCAGAGTCGCCTGCCTCTGCTGTGATCACGAAGAACGGGCTGTCAGGATTGGGTAGAATGTGGACCCATTCACTGTCGTCCAGGTGAATCTTCATGCCGTCGATCTTGTCCACGTGGCTGCCGTTATGATGCTCGTTGAGCAGACGCATAACCCTACCCTTGGAGCCCCAAGGACAGTGGACTCGTTCCTTGAAAATATGGGCGGGAGGCAGATACGCAACGACTTCGCTCAGCTTCATATCGCGGAATGCAAGGAATTCGAGTAGCCGCACACTGGCCATCATACCGTCGACAGCCGGCTGAAAATCGGGAAATATGAAGTTGCCATGGCCATCGATCACGAGCAGGATCCCTGCATGTTGGGCGACAGACATCAGACTACGCAGATTCTTGCGAATTCGGATCAACCCGGCGTCGTGCCAGCGAGCAATGATATCAAAGGCGTTGGGCATAGTCACCGGCACGGCAATCGAACGCCCTGGATAGGCATAGAGCGCCAACTCCATCATCAACGCAGCGCCGGATTCGCCGTCCAGAGCTTGCCCCTTGTCGTCGACGATGAAGATCTTTTCGCCACCCACATCAAGTTGAATACCCAGGTCTGCACCGACAGCGGCGACAATTTGGGCCAAACGCTGACGATTGTTGACAAATTCATCCTCCAACATGGCCAGTTTATTCTCATCCATCCGCGCATTCAACGGCACCAGATCGACATTCAACTGAGTCAGAATGCCTGAGAGTGAGTCCGGAGCCAATCCGTAGGAGTAGTCGACGACCAGGCGAAAATTGCGTTTTCGGATGCGTTCAACATCGACATGCTTCATGAACTCTTCGATATAGGTCTCAATCGGATCACCGGCATAGTCGATGGTCCCGATTTCATTGAAGTAAGCACGCCGGAAGTCTTCGCGGAAGAAGACGCGTTCGATGGCCCGCTCAGTAGAGCTGCTCTGATTCATGCCCTGAGCGTCCATAAAGCGAATATCGATCACACGTTGGTCAAATGGGCTGATTCGAACATGGATGCCGGATGAAATGCTCTCGTTGTTGCGCACAAAATAGCGTGCGACCGGGATCGCTACCGTCCCAAGATCCCAGACATTGACGCCTGTGCCGGGCAATCCACTGACGAGTGCGCGCTTGATCATGCGTGATGCACGGTGGATATCTCGATTGATGGCGACGTGCGATCCTTTGTCCAGCGATGCCCCCAGGGCAGCGCTTAGCTTGGCAGCAAATTCCGGCGTCAGATCGATATTGACCACGCCGGAGACGCCAAAGCGGGCGAAAAGCGAGCGCCTTCCCTGGTTGCCCCAGATGATGCTCTCTTTCACGGTGGCGCCGGGTTCAACCTCCTTGCGCGGCCACAGCTTGACACCGGCATGCAACGCAGCACCCTCGCCAACAACACAATTGTCGCCAACAACCACACCCTCTAAGGCCACAACCTGCGACTTGATGCTGCACTGGCGGCTGATAATTGCGCCGCGCAGTTCGCACGTTTCCCCGACATAATTATTCCGCCAAAGAATACTTCGCTCGATTCGACTATAATTGTCGATGACGGTAAAGTCGCGAATCACAGCCGGTCCGTAGATGGTAACGTCACCCTTGATCTTCACCTGGTTCCCCAGATAAATCGGCCCAAATAGCTGAGCACTGGGTGCGATCTCGACGTCCTTGCCGACCCAAATGCCTCCTCCAATGTGCTCGCCCAACGGTTCGGAAATTTTCACCTTGCCGTAGAGCATATCGGCGTTGGCGCGCATATACGCTTCGATATCACCGACATCGCACCAATAGCCGTCCGCGACGTAGCCATGAACCGGCTTCTTCGCGGCCAATAAGGCCGGAAAGAGATCAATGGAGAAGTCGTAACTGGTCTCCTCGGGAATCATCGCCAAAACGTCCGGCTCCAATACATAGATGCCGGTATTGACCGTGTCAGAGATTAGTTCACCCCAGGTGGGTTTTTCCAAAAACTGGGTAATCCACCCTGCGTCATCGGTGACGATGACGCCATATTCCAGCGGATCGTCCACATGTGCAAGCGTCAATGTCGCCAAGGCCTTATGCTCTTGATGGGACGCAATGATCTTGCCTAGATCGAAATCGGTCAATGCGTCGCCGCTAATGACGATGAAGGGCTCATCGTCACCAAGTAGATGGGCTGCATTCTTCACGCTGCCGGCCGTCCCCAGCGGTGTTTCTTCCACACTGTAGGTAAGGTTCACCCCATAGTTCTTGCCGTCTTCAAGAAAATCCTGGATCGCTGACGCCATGTAGCGGAGCGTAATAACGACTTCAGTAATGCCATGGCTCTTGAGCAGGTCAAGTATGTGGCCGATAACGGCTTTGTTGACTATTGGGACCAATGGCTTGGGTCGGCCAACAGTTAGCGGGCGAAGACGAGAACCCTCTCCACCGGCCATGACGACAGCTTTCACAATCGATTCCTCATTATCTGTGCATCACGATCGATTCTAGAGAAGCTCGAAGTATCGAGATGACCATAGACTGCTTGCAACCAGAGCCTGAAGGGGGGTCTTTCACTTCAACCAAGTTTAAGCTCCAGTAGAGACATAGCATAGACCGGTTGAACGCCACTGGCAAATGCGATACTTTCTTCAATCATTGACTGAAAAAAGATTAGATCGATCCGAGGGCATGGTTAGATGGGGGGCCAGGGAAAATTCCGGCGAAATGGAGAAGGCTTTGGATAGTGGCCGGACTGCAACAACTGTGTGATACGTGCAACTAACGTTGAATACTCGTGCCTATTGAGCAAGTCGCCCAAACTGAGCGCCAACTCGTCAGATGAATCGAGCAAGCGGTCTTGAACACGGGTCAGATCTTCGGAAAAGTCATCTTCAAGGGGCTGTTGACTGAACTCCCAAAGCACCGTTCGCAGCTTAAATTCGTCATGAAAGCAAAGGCCATGATCAATGGCCCACATGCGGTTGTCCGTACCGACCAAGCAATGACCGCTCTTGCGGTCGGCGTTATTGGCGATGAAATCGAAAAGCGTCAGTTGGCGGAATGTCTGGCCGAAGCGGGCATCGTCGGCAACCGTAAAATAGTGGGCATCTGTATCATTGTCGACATAGAATTGCACGCTACCGATACCGCGTGTGCCGTCACGCAGTACGGTTGGAGGCACAATGTCCCATGAGAGCGCCGCACTCAGGAGGTAGGCTGCAGTCTCACGCTTGCAAAGCGTTCCCCATTCGAAATCCCAGAGCGGGCTCTCACCGCGCTGTGGTTTGTAGACAGCCGGCAGCGTCAATCTATCATCGTGGACAACCACCAGAAAACTGTGGTTTGAACTGTAGGGCAGCAGACCCTCCTCTTTGATGACGCCCTGCAATAACGTTTCCAGCACCTCAGCCTCGGAGAGCTGCAACGTCTCGCCGTGAGCTGTCTCCTGCTGATTTGGCTCCACCTGTTCCAGATCATGGTCTTCCTGCTTCTGGTGCTGAGACAGAGGTTCTGTATTCACGCCTGATTCATCAAATTCGGATCGATCTTTTTTCCGCTTCCTTGTCATAGCTCTCAGGTGAGACAAATAATCCGGCCTAGAAGATTATCGGCATGGCTTCGCCATCAGTGCGGGGACAGAAATGGCCTTCACGGTCGATGGCCCGACCACAGAGCGGACAAGTCGGTCGTCCTTGTGACACGACTTCCAGCGCATGTTCGCTCATGGTATGCATCTGCTCTCGCGAACCAACAAAGCGAATCGAAGGAACCTCCTCGACATCCGGATCGACCACAGCGCCGGACTCCTTGATCACCAGTGCCTTGGCGATGAGCCATACTTGATCCTCTTCGTCGTTGTAGCCGACGATCAGTTGCCCCACGCGGAATTTCGGCTCAATCGGATCTTCAGGATAAAGGGCCTGTTTGTTGACAGAAACCGCCTGCAGATCTGGATATTTCTCTTCCAGGTCCTCCAGCAATTGTAGAACGCTAATCGCTAAATTGGCGACCTCCTGCTTCTCAAGTACAACAGTAATCAGTTCGCCGTCAGACCGACCTTGTAGGAAAAAGGTCCGCTGCCCAGGATCACCGAAAGCATCGGCAATGATATGCTGCACTGGATTCAGATCGTGGGAAAACTTGTCCATTCTTTAGGACTCCTGTCCCTCTTCAGCTTTCTCAGACTTAATCTCAAACTTGGGCAATGTCGCGATATAGTTGACGCCCAGTACCATTGGTCGCTGATTCGACAGCGCTAAAACACTAACAGACGCCGTACTGATGACGATTCGCTGAAAAAGATCGATATGTGTGCCAAGGTAGTGGGCGAGTGATGTACGAATGACATCACCGTGGCTAAAAATGGCCACCGTCTGGTTCGGATGGGTCTCATGGATCTGATCGATGGTGGCGACGGCCCGGTGCTGAACTTCCTTTAACGTCTCTCCGTTTGGAAACCGAAAGCTGCTGGGGTAGTGCTGAACCATCTTCCAAGCCGGATCTTTGGCTAGTTCTTTCAAATTCTGCCCGCGCCACTCTCCATAGTCGACTTCGATTACACCCGCTTCAGAGGCGACCTGCAGACCAAGCTTCTGTGCCAATGGCTCGGCCGTTTCCATGCAGCGCTCCATAGGGCTTGAGAAAATCGCCTGAATCGGCTGCTCACTCAGCAGATCCGCCAAACCCTGGGACTGTTGCACACCCTTTTCATTCAAGTAGACACCCGGCGTGCGACCGGCCAGTCGATTCGATCCCACCCAGTCGTTCTCTCCATGGCGAATCAAAAGCAAATACGTCGTCGAATTACCCATATCCACATCCAAATTGGTACCCTATGTTATAATTTCTTGTATAACTTAGCATAGCATGAGTAGCCAATTCTATGAAGTGTCACAACTTACTTTGTTGCGTTGACAATCATGCTGGAAGTCCGGCTCAAGCAGCCAACGAAACGCCCCATTGTTGAGCCCTAACGTGGATAGCAGTCCAATGCGTACCTTACTCTCTTTCGGTGTTGCCCTCTCATTGCTGGCCATTCTAATTGGCGCCTGTCGCTCAGGTGCATCGACCCCCGAGCTGCCCTATGAGCGCTTTCGAGGCGCGCTCGAAGCCCGAATACCAATACTATCTGGATGATCTCGGGCCGGTACCGGTCTACGAGATAGAGATCGATTACGATCAAGAAAATTCTCAGATAACCGGAACGGCCATCGTGCAGGTCCCCAACAATTCAGAGGAGTCCTGGGACGTAATACTCTTCCGGCTCTATCCGATGTTGGAACAATATGGCGGCAACATGGTGATCCTCAATGTGGCCGTCGATGGAAAACCGGCCAGTTTCGAGTATACGGCTGAGAACACTGCCTTTCAGATCGACTTGGCCAGAACGCTCAAACCCGACCAAAGCGCAACCGTAGATCTATCATGGCGTCTGGAAATCCCGACCTGGTCGGACATATCCAGCATCTACGCTCTCTTTGGCAACAGCCAGAATATGACAAGCCTCCCTCTTTTCTACCCATCGCTCTCGGTCTATGAGCCTGGACCGGTGTTGGGCGCAGGTGAGTGGTGGAAAGAGATGGGTACGGTGCGCGGAGATGCTGCGTTCAACGAAATATCCCTCTTTGTGGTGACCGCCACGCTGCCCGCCGAACTAGTACCGGTGACCAGCGGCACATTGATCACGACGACCATCATCAGCGAAAACTTGGCAAGCCACGTTTGGATAACCGGTCCCTCCCGCGAGTTCGTGCTGCATATGAGTCCAGATTTCGAATCTGCAACCACCGAGTCTTACGGAACACGCATCACAAGCTATTGGCTGCCCGGAGACGAATCTGCCGGACGGGCGGCATTGCGCCATGCCACAAGTTCATTGCGGATTTATAGCGACCTTTATGGCCCGTATCCATACAGCGATATGCGTGTGGCCCCGGCTCCAATTACGTATCGCGGCATGGAATACCCCCAGGTGATCCTACTGGGCGTCGAGCTATATGGGCGCTTTCGAGACAAACTGGAACTGATTGCGGTCCACGAAATGGCCCACCAGTGGTGGTATCAGCTGGTGCATAACGATCCGATTGCCGCACCATGGCTTGATGAGGCAATTGCCGAGTATTCGATGAAGCTCTACATGGACGCGCTACGCGGCGCCGATGATGCCGAGCAGTTACAGTATGAGCGCTGGGAGTTTCCTGTAGCCAGCTTGGTCGCCGACGAAGGGGATGCCGCCGTTGGCCGGACCGTTTTCAACTATGAAAATGGCACCCAGTACGAAACGATCGTCTACGGCAAGGGAGCGCTCTTCTATGACGCCATCCGCGAGGAAATCGGCGACCGGCGCTTCAAAGAATTTCTCCAGGACTATCTGGAAGAACACCGATATGAAATCGTTACAGTTGAGGACTGGCGGACGGCGCTAGGCAAGCTGGGGAGCCCGATATTGACCAATCTGTACGAAGAGTGGATCAACAATCCACCGCTTGAGGAACAGTCACCGCAGACAGATCCAATAGACGACGAGGCCTCTGATCGTCCGTCCGAATAATCGAAAACGCGACAGGTCTGAGACCTGTCACTCATAACACACCAAGACAATGCAGAGAGGTGACTCCATGGAGTCACCTCTCTGCATTGTCGCATCTATTTCATCGTCACAAGCGCCAGATTTCGCTTACAGAATCTGACTCAAGAACAGTTTCGTCCGCTCATGTTGCGGATCGGTAAAGAACGTTTCCGGATCGGTCTGTTCTACAATCACGCCTTCATCGAACATGCTCACCTGATTGGCGACGGCACGGGCAAAGCCCATCTCATGGGTCACGACCAACATGGTCATCCCCGTCTCAGCCAGACCGATCATCACGTCCAACACTTCCTTGATCATCTCCGGATCGAGCGCTGACGTGGGTTCGTCAAAGAGCATGATCTTGGGCTGCATAGCCAAGGCCCGTGCGATGGCAACGCGTTGCTGCTGACCGCCGGACAGCTGTCCGGGATATTTGTCGGCCTGTTCGGGAATTCCGACCCGCTCCAGCAAAGCCATTGCCTGCTCCTCGGCCACTTTCTTCTTCTGTTTGCGAACGTTCATCGGCGCCAACGAGACATTCTGCAGCACAGAAAGATGCGGGAAGAGATTGAACTGCTGGAAGACCATGCCGGTCTCGCGACGGATCGCCTCAATGTTGCGCACATCATGGGTCAACTCGATGCCGTCGACAACGATATCGCCCTTCTGATGTTCCTCCAGTCGATTGATGGTACGAATGAAGGTAGACTTTCCCGAGCCGGATGGACCGCAGATGACGATCACCTCGCCGACCGAAACCTCCATGCTGATGCCTCGCAGCACATGGAACTCTCCGTACCACTTGTGTACGTCGCGACAGACAATGATCGGTTCATTGCTTGTAGATCCGTTGTTTGTTAATTCACTCATAATTCGATCTCTCTACTAACTCTACACCAGTTCGATCGGACGTGATCGCCGCTGCAGAAAACGCAGATCAATTTCCGTCTGACGTCACCAATCCGAATATTTTTACGAACAATTCTTCTTCATTTCGTAACTATTCAGCCATATGCGGATAATCCGCGGTCTATCAGCCTCATCCGCCGAATCCACGGTCTATTTGTACCGCAGCCCGAATAGTTACTTCATTTCCTAATCAGAGTACCCCACACACCGCGGTCGTGCAATCCCGAATCAATTTCGGTTACCTGTTCCCAACGTGACCTCGAGCTTCCGGCTGGTATAGGACATGGCGTAGCTGAAAATCCAGTAGATGCCGCCGACGACCAGATAAACTTCTTGCTGAGTCCCCAGCCAGTCTGGATTGGCTAGAATCACTCGAGCGATGCCCAACAGATCAAACAGACCCACTAGGGCTACGAGTGATGTATCCTTGAAGAGACCGATGAACTGACCGACCAACACCGGAATGACGGCCACAATCGCCTGTGGCAGAATGATGCGTGTCATCGTCTGGAAACCGCTGAGGCCCAGGGCATGAGCGGCTTCATACTGCCCAGTTGGGATCGACTGTAAGCCGCCACGTACGTTTTCCGCTGTGTAGGCCGCGGAAAAGAGCGTGATGGCCACCATGGCGCGTATGACACGGTCAATGGGGGGCATGGCTGCTGGAAGGAAGATCTGCAACATCACCTGTGACATAAAGAGAAGGCTGATCAAGGGTACGCCACGGATAAACTCGATGTAGATGATGCTCAACCAACGAACCGCCGGCAGATTCGACTGGCGCCCAAGCGCAAGCAAGACGCCCAGCGGAAAAGAAAAGACAATGCCGACAACCGATAACAACAGAGAGAGTAGCAGACCGCCCCAAAGATTGGACGGTACCACAGGCACTAGATCGGTGATTCCCAGCCCGCGTACCAGCAAGACAACAGTCGGAAAAAAGAGAACAACGGCACTGGCAGCGACGCGTTCGATCCGAGGCAGTCGAGCATACCCGATGGCATAGAAGGCAATCGTAATGGCTTCCATAACCAAAAGGTTCAGACGTGCGGCCATCGATAGCCAGGGCAACAACATGAGCAGCAGCGGAATCGAGAAGACCACGATAGTGGTGCCACGCACGTTACGGCCCCAAACACCCCACCCCAGCCCGACAACGGCGGCCAGCAGATAAAGGCTCAGCCACAGACGCCATACTTCTTCAGCCGGGTATTGACCGCGCATGATCAGATTCCAGTTGGCCGGAATCACAGCCCATTCAGCCGAAGTAAAGACCCAACTCAAAAACGGTCGCAAGATCGCCACGATCAGCAAGACTGAGACAATTGTCAGCAAGCTGTTTCCCCAGCCGCTAAATAGATTTTTGCGCAGCCAACCCCAAACGGTGTTTCGTTCCGACGGCGGTGGCAGGATCTCACTCATAGCCGGCGTGGATGATGTCGTCATTGAACGGAGTCCTCAAAAAGGCAGAAACTGATTAGCGCTCGACAAGGCGAACGCGGCGGTTGTAGATATTCATGATAAGCGACGTCAACAGACTGAAACTCAAATAGATCAACATGACCAGAGAGAAGACCTCGATTGCCCGCCCTGTCTGGTTCAAAATCGTATTGCCTGCAACGGCAAACAGGTCCGGGTACCCAATGGCAATCGCCAAGGATGAGTTCTTGATCAAATTCAAATATTGGCTGGTCAAGGGTGGAATAATCACACGCATGGCCTGGGGAAAAATAATCATCCTGAGCGTCTGATAGCCGTTCAAGCCCAGCGCAGTTGATGCCTCACGTTGTCCGGGGGACACCGACTGAATGCCGGCGCGCACGACTTCGGCAATGAACGCAGATGTGTAGACGCCTAAGCCAACAACCAAAGCCATGAATTGCTGACTGTAGACACGCCCGCCCTCTGTGTTCAAACCGTCAAGGAACGGCTTACTGAGTTCCAAAGGCTGTAGGAAAATCCAACCCAGCGCTCCGACAGCCAGAAAGGTGACGATGAACCAGAGCGTCAGAAAGGGCATACGGCCCGTCTGTTTGCCCCGTCGATAGAGCAATGCCGTGACAATGATGGCCAAAACGAAGCCAGCCATCAGGATCATCAAAAATGTGGTCCAGGTCTCGGTGGGGATGCCCCATGGCGTGGAGATGCCGCGATTGCTCACGTAGACCGGGAAATATGGATCAAAAAGAACGATGGCTTCTTTGACCCGAGGAAGCTTCAAGAAAACAGCCTGGGCCAGAAAGATTAAAAAGACCAAGAGTGGAATATTGCGGAAGAGTTCGATGTAGACCAATGCGATACGGCTGACAAGAAAATTCTTTGACAGGCGCATAACACCAAACAGCACACCCAGTGCAGTGGCCAGAAGGATACCGAAGAATGCAACCTGAAGCGTGTTGAGGAGACCGACCACAAATGCCCGTGCGTACGTGCTGGACCGATCATAGGGGATTAGACTCTCGCCAATATCGAAGCCGGCGGTGTTGTCCAAGAAGTCAAAACTGATGACCGTTCCCAGCTGTTCTCTCAGGGAAGAGACCATATTGCGATAGAAGAACCAGAACAGCCCGATCACGGCGGCCACAACGATCACTTGGCTCAGAACCGCTAGCACACGCTCATCACGCCAAAACGGTGGCCTTGTATGCGTGGCGTTTACACTGTTTTGCATGAAGATCTATGTACCTTTCCAGCAGCCTACCAATCCAACAGGGGAGGAAACGAATGGTACTCAAGTTTAGTAAAACTACGAGAAACAATAATCAGCGCAAATCGCAAACAGATAGGGTGAGGTGGCGGCGTTTTGCAAGACGCCGCCACCTCACCCTATGTTAAGAATTCCTATCGAATCGGTGGCGCATAGATCAGACCACCATCCCAGTAACCGCTGTTCTGGCCACGAGGAAGATCGAATACCGTATCCGGACCCAGATTGCGGTCGTAGATTTCGCCGTAGTTTCCAACCTGCGAAATCACGTTGACAGCCCAGTCATTGTCCAAACCGATCTTGGCGCCGAACTCACCCTCTTCGCCGAGCAGTTTGGCGATGTTGGGATCACTGGAGTTCATGAAATCGCCAATGTTCTCGGAAGTGATGCCGGCTTCCTCGGCCAGGAACGTCACATAGACAATCCAGTTGACCACATCAAACCACTGGTCGTCGCCATGGCGGACCATGGGACCGAGCGGCTCTTTGGAGAGCGTCACGTCCATGATTTTGTGGGCCGACGGATCGGCGAGGGTCGTTTGGCTGGAAACGAGACCAGACTTATCCGTGGTGTAGGCATCGCAACGACCTTCGTCGTAGGCAACGGTGTTTTCATCAACTGTTTCGAAGACGACCGGCTCGTAGTCGATGCCACGGGCGGCCATCTGGTCAGCCAGATTCAGTTCGGTTGTCGTACCGCTCTGGACGCAGATAGAGCCGCCGGCCAGATCCTCAAGAGTCTCGAAGCCATCCTCAATACGCACCATCATACCTTGGCCGTCAAAGAAGGTGGTCGGGCCGAAGTTGCCGCCCAAATCCGTATCACGCGACATGGTCCACGTCGTATTGCGCAGCAGCACATCGGCTTCGCCGCTCTGCAAAACCGTGAAGCGGTCTTTGGCGGTCGCTGCACGAACTTCATAGGCTTCAGAATCGCCGAAGATGGCAGCGGCAATAGCCTTACAGAAGTCCACATCAAAGCCGGAGAATTCGCCTTCCTCATTCAGGAAGCCGAAGCCGGGCAGATTGGCATTCCCGACACAGATCACTTTGCCGCGATCCTTGACGATGTCCAAGGTCGAGGTACCGGCCTGCTCAACTGGAGCGGCCTCAGCTTCGGCAGCCTGCGGTTCAGCCTCGGTAGGCGCTGGGGAAGGGCCAAAGCATGCAGCGATGATCATCCCAGCCAACATGGCAACGACCATGCCAGTCAAATAGATCCTTGGTGTCTTATTCATAGTACCTCCTTAAATTAAATCAATGATGGATAGCAAGAAAATACTGGACATGCCAAGTGAGCACCCAAAACAGTTGTCCCTTCAGTAATTTGAACCGATATAACAGCTCAAATCAAAGATAACGGAACGGATAATCGTTCGATCAGCACTTACGATGGGACGTCATTGCCATGTACAGCGATAGAAGCCTTTTGTGAGCAGGTATTCACTGCCACCAACGAGAAATCAGGAGACCTGTGGGTCAGAGGAAAATCGAATACAACCGGATCTCGTCAACTACAGCACTGTAACGTTTACTACAAAAAACAGGGGTAAATTTGTGCGGGACTATATCATGTTTTTGGCTATGGGGCAATTTGACACTTCCACTTTCTTGTTTTTTTTTTGGAGAAGGGTGATTTTGCAGCACCTTTTTGCTGATTGCTGACGTTGTAGGCTATAATCGGACCACATTTGCCCGATATACAGGGGTTCGGTTTTTGGAGTCGTTTTTTTATGTCTGCTGATCTGATCAACACGGTTGCCACCATCGCCGGTGTCTTCGTCGCTATCGTCGGAGCCTTTCTGTTCGCCTTCTGGATAGCGATGGGCATCTGGGCATTTAACGACATTCGCACTCGCAGTCGCGACTGGTTGACTATCATCCTCGCCTGTGTGCTTGTGTTGGTCTTCCCAATCATCGGCTTGATTCTCTATCTGATGATTCGTCCGAAACAGACATTGGCCGACGTGTACGATCGAGCACTGGAAGAGGAAGCGCTCCTGCGCGAGATCGAAGAATCCTTGACCTGCACAACCTGTGGCATCCCGGTCAATAATGATTGGAATTATTGTCCCAACTGCCACACACAGCTTCAGTATGCCTGCCCCAATTGCAGCAATCTGGTCCGCCACGAATGGGATATCTGCGTCAACTGCGGCATTCCTCAACAGAGCGCCGCACCGCAGAGCATCAACACGAGCGGTGGACGTCTGCCTCAGGGACCCCAGCCGGGCGCAATCGACGATAGCGCCTACAGCCCCGCTCAGGCGACTCGATAACAGATCCACTTACAGGAAGATCCACAAAGGGACACAAATCTACACGAAGGACGCTTTTCTTTGTGCTAATTTTTGTCCCTTCGTGGATCAATTCTCTAATGAACTCTAGTCCTCTGACCAGTCACGATCCGGCGCCACATAGATCAACGGCAGACTAACCAGCGTCACGGCATATTTGACGATCAGGTTAAAGAGGAAAATTTGCCAGACCACCGGCCACGGCAGCACCCACCCGAACGCACCCACAGCAAAAATCAGATTGTCCACCGGAATGCTGACGCTGTTGCTCACCAACACGCGCAGCCACTGATATCGTCGCGTGATCCGGGTGACAAACCAGTGATAGACCTCTGTGTCCAATAGTTCACTGACGACTTCGGCGGCAATCGACGCCATCACAATGCGCCAGACCGGCGCCAGAATCGCCGCAAATTCGGTCCCCAGCCCCCAGATCCGGATCGCTGGTCACACTGGCGACCCACATCAAATAGCCGGCCATCAGCAGGTTTATCACCGCTGCCGAAAGGACCAGTACTTGAACGTTGCGTCGACCCAGAACTTTGTGCGCCACATCTCGCAACGTGAAGGTAATGGGGTAGATGAAGGTACCCATGTCGACGGCAAAACCGGCGATCACGCCGATCTTGAGACTGGCGATATCAGCCACCATCTGCGCACCCACATAGGCTGATACGACGATGATGGCAATACGGGCGATCCTCTGTTCTGCCCGGTTGCCCTGGCCGACGTAGAACGAAGCGCCCTCAGGTTTTGCTGCGTTACTTGCACTCACGATACAATTCCCCCATTTCCGGCTATCCCCTTCTATTGATTTCGGATTCAGATTTCGGGAAGAAGGTTATAGCCGTGTTTTTTTAAGGCGGGTGCTACGACCGCCATCGCGTATTACATCAATCGAGCACTACTGTCAATTGAAGAGATCTATTCTACCCACAGGGACATAAAGAGCCAAGAAACTTATGCCGAAACGAACAGACATCTCATCGATCCTGATCATCGGCTCCGGCCCCATCGTGATCGGGCAGGCCTGTGAATTCGACTACTCCGGCGCGCAGGCCTGCAAGGCGCTGCGCCAAGAAGGCTATCGCATTATCCTGGTCAATTCCGATCCAGCTACGATCATGACCGACCCGGAACTGGCCGATGCCACCTACATTGAGCCGCTCAACGTAGAGATCCTGGAAAAAATCATCGATCATGAACGACCGGATGCACTGTTGCCCACGGTGGGCGGACAGACCGGTCTCAACCTGGCCGTCGCCCTGGCCGAGGCAGGCATTCTCGAGCGCTACAATGTCGAGCTAATCGGGGCGAGCTTGCGTTCCATGCAAGTGGCCGAAGATCGCGAACTCTTCAAAGATGCCATGACCGAAGTCGGGCTGGAGTCGCCGGCCAGCGGCATCGCCCACAACTTGGAGGACGCATGGCGCATCGCCCATGAGATCGGAAGATTTCCGATCTTCATTCGCCCTAGCTTCACCCTGGGCGGCAGCGGGGCCGGCACAGTCTTCACGCCCGAGGAGTTTGAAGAAAAAGTCGCGTGGGGACTCAGCGAAAGCCCGGTCAGCACGGTCCTCATCGAGGAGTCGCTCATCGGGTGGAAGGAGTACGAACTCGAGGTCATGCGCGATGGCGCCGACAATTTCGTGGTGGTCTGCTCCATCGAGAACCTGGACGCCATGGGCGTTCACACCGGCGACTCCATCACGGTGGCCCCGGTCCAGACGCTGACCGACAAGGAGTACCAACGGTTACGCGATCAGGCTCGGCTCGTCATGCGCGCTGTCGGCGTCGAGACCGGCGGCAGCAATGTCCAGTTCGGCATCGATCCCCAGAGTGGACGAGTCGTCATCATCGAGATGAACCCGCGTGTCTCCCGCTCCAGCGCCCTGGCCTCCAAGGCCACCGGATTCCCCATCGCCAAGCTGGCCGCCAAGGTGGCCGTCGGCTACACATTGGATGAACTGAAGAACGACATCACACAACAGACCGTGGCCGCGTTTGAGCCGTCCATCGACTACGTGGTGGTCAAGTTCCCGCGCTGGGCCTTTGAAAAGTTCCCCGGCGTCGACCGTGTACTCGGCCCGCAGATGAAGTCGGTCGGTGAAGCCATGGCCATCGGACGCACCTTCAAAGAAGCATTGCAGAAGGGCATTCGCAGCCTGGAGATCGATCGAGACGGCCTGGGCCCCATGGAGCGAGACGCAGAAGGTCGCTTCAAGGGCTATGAACAGTTGACGTCGCTGAAAGATCTGCTGCGTATCCCCAATCGGGACCGCATCTTCGCTGTCTACGAAGCGCTCAAGGGCGGAGAGAGCCACGCCCTCATCTGCCAACTGACTGGTTACGATCCATGGTTTGTGGCGCAGATCGCCGAAATCATCGACTTCGAAACAAGCCTAGATTCACTGGACGAAGAGAAGCTGCGTAGGGCTAAGCGGCTTGGGTACAGTGACAGCCAGCTGGCGCGGGTGGTCGAAGAACAAAGATCAAAGAACGAAGAGCCGGCCGATGCTGCCGAAGACGTATCTCCGATCTTCGATCGTGGAGCATCAATCTCCGAGGTAGACATCCGCAACCTCCGCCAAGAACTCAGTGTCACCCCCACTTACCACCAGGTCGACACCTGTGCCGCCGAGTTCGAGGCCTACACGCCCTACCTCTACAGCAGTTATGAGAGCGAGAGCGAATCGTTCCCCACGGATCGCAGGAAAGCGATCATTCTCGGCGGAGGGCCCAACCGCATCGGCCAGGGCATCGAGTTCGATTACTGTTGCTGCCATGCCAGCTTTGCGCTTCAGGAACTGGGCTACGAGACCATCATGGTCAACTGCAATCCTGAGACGGTGAGCACTGACTACGACACCAGCGACCGGCTCTACTTCGAGCCGCTCACCTTTGAAGATGTGCTCAACATTGTCGAAAGAGAGAATGCAAATGGCGAGCTGGCCGGCGTCATCGTCCAGTATGGCGGCCAGACGCCGCTCAATTTGGCCGACAGCCTGCAAGCAGCAGGCGTCCCAATCATGGGCACGCCGCCCGAGGCCATCGATCTGGCTGAAGATCGGGATCAATTTGGCGAACTCATCGCCAGCCTCGGCATCCCGGCGCCCCGCAACGGCATCGCACGATCAGTCGAAGAGGCCCTGACCGTCGCTGAAGAGATCGGCTTCCCGGTCGTCGTGCGCCCATCCTATGTGTTGGGCGGTCGGGCCATGGCCGTGGTCGACGACGACGTGGCATTGCGTTCGTACATGCAGGAAGCCATGTCGGCCGCCGTAGACCGGGCCATCCTCATCGACCATTTCCTGGAAGATGCCTTCGAGGTGGATGTTGACGCCGTCTGCGATGGAGAGCGCGTCGTCATCGGCGGCGTGATGCAGCACATCGAAGAGGCCGGCATCCACAGCGGCGACAGCGCCTGCGTGCTGCCCCCCTACAAGATCAGCTACTATCACCTGAGCATCATCCAGGACTACACGGAACAGCTGGGCCTGGCCCTGGGCGTGCGCGGGCTGATGAATGTACAGTATGCGATCAAGGATGACACGGTCTATGTGTTGGAGGTGAACCCACGTGCAAGCCGGACGGTGCCTTTTGTGAGCAAGGCGACCGGTGTGCCGCTGGCCAAGATTGCCGCAAAAGTGATGGCGGGCAAGTCATTGAAAGAGTTGGACTTTGTAGAACAACCGGAAGTGGATGGTTTCTTCGTCAAAGAGGCCGTGTTGCCCTGGAAGAAGTTCACCGGCATCGACGCCCTGTTGGGGCCGGAAATGCGCTCCACGGGCGAGGTGATGGGCCATGCAGCCCATTTTGGCCATGCCTTTGCCAAAAGCCAGATGGGCGCCGACATTTCGCTGCCCAGCGAAGGAGGTGTGCTGGTAACCGTCAACGACTACGACAAGGGCAGTGCGCTCAAGCTAAGCCGCGACCTACATCGCATGGGCTTCCAGATCTATGCCACGCCGGGCACGGGCGAATTCATGAACCGTGCCGGCATTCCGGTCAACATTCTGGAAAAGGCCACAGCCGGGGCCGAAGGGTATACCACCTTGGACGCCATGCGAGACGGCAAAATCCAGTTCATCATCAATACACCATTGGGCCCGGACAGCCGTGAAGATGGAGCCAAGATTCGCCAGTTGGCCACACGCCTGGAGATTCCGCTGATGACGACCCTTTCGGCCGCTCAAGCCGCGGCCAACGGCATCAGCGCCATGCGTGATCACGAACTGACTGTGATAAGTCTGCAAACACATTACGCCAATCAGACGTAGCAGCCACATGAGAGGGGCGTCGAGAGACGCCCCTCGGTAGACGAATCGGCGGCATGTGTGCGCCAGCATTCCGGGATTGAGCCAAACTAGAGCCTAAGAACGGAGCCTCGGGTGGCTCAATCCCGGAATGCTGAATGGTGTACTCATCTTTTCAAACAGCTTCTAAAGCCAAAAGAGCGTGGTCTCGATATCGAGACCACGCTCTTTTTTTCTAATCATTCAGAAGTTTTTATTCTGCTACCCTTCAAACGGTTCACTGGTGAATCCACCAGCGCCGTAGGCCGGCGGCGTCTCGACCTGGCTATCCTGGTGCATTCGCAGCAGGAGGGCTGCCGTCAACCGGGTGTTTTCTTCGACGGCCAGCGTCAACTGAACATATTCACCAAGGGCATAGAAGAGGACAAAGTAGAGCAGACCAACGACAAGCGTAACGATGCCGGCAACGATTCCACCGACCCCGGCCAGCGCATCCGAGCCGTCAATCCCCATTTGGCTTAAAAATGGCGCCATGGCGCCGCCTGCCAGAACAGCACCGATTGCGCCGATAATCGACAGCACCAGGAATATCCAGGCCAATACCTTCAGCAGGCTGCCGAAGAATCTCAGAATAGCAAATCGTTTCGGTACCGACATGATCTTCCTCCAGATGGGGTGAGTACGCTTGCGAAGTGGCAAACTAGATAGCAATATCTGCTATTCTACACCATATTCGACGTTCCGACTAGCGCATTTTTGCTGCCCCCGATCAGGTCGTCTGGAGAGCGGAAAAAAAGAGCTTCTTCGGACTCAGTGCGACTAGCTTTTGCTATCCTTAGCAGCCTTGTCTGCGGCTCCGCTCGAGCTGTCAGGCTTTGATGACGAGGATGCGCCGGCGGTCTCTTTGGCCGCGCTGCCGGCCCCTTCACCATCCGTTTTGCTCGGCGTGCTCTTGTCGGTGCCACTCTTAGACTGTCCGTTGGCCGATTCTTTTGCGGCCTTCTTGCTGTCATTAATATACCAACCGCTGCCTTTGAAATGGATAGCCGGTTTCCCCAACTGGCGTTCTACATTGGCACTGCTGCAATTCGGGCAGGCCGGCGTAGAAGAATCGGAAAAGGACTGAATTCTCTCAAACTCATTGGCGCAGCTCTGACATACAAATTCATAGATCGGCATATATTGCACTCCCAGGTGAACCGCCTACAGGGTTCACACACTTTTCCGCAGTTGAAGCTCGTCTCAACAGATCGTAACGGCTATACAATCAAACCGGCTCAGGTACTTCGCCGCCAGTTTTCCAGGCTAGACGATGTATCTTACCTTCGATATACTATCACATACAAAACCTAGTCAATTTCGGAGTATAATCAGTCGCGGTGCTCTTGTCGAATTTTGCACACCCTTCTCTTTCAGCCTGGACCCAGATGCCTGCCATGCCATTTCGCTTTGTGAGCCAACCACTTCAATCAGGATTGTACGAACCCGAAGGCATCTACCTTGGCCTGCCCTATGAAGGCGGCGGGATTGTGCTACAGGCATGGGGCTTACACCCCGAGTTCTATGGTCAGTATACCTACAACGGCATAGCGCTAAAGGGACATAACGGCGTGGATTTTGGCGTAGCGCCCTTTGCCCCACTGCTGGCTGTCGATGACGGCAAAGTCAGTGAAATCAGTATGGATCGGGGCGGTTTCCAACGCTACATCAAACTTGAACACCGTTGGGGAGAGTCCCTCTACGCGTTCATCGGAGAGGCCTCGGTCGATTCAGGGCAGAATATCGACCGAGGCCTGCCGCTGGCGAGCGCCGGTCCACTCATTGATGCCGGGGCGTCGTACGCCCTGCTCCATTTTGGCACACGCGTTGATCCGTACAACCGCTTTGACGGATGGGGGGGCTTTTCAAACCCGCTTCTCTATATGAATCCCTCTGACCTTCATTTCCCCGAAAATGACGAAGTGAAGGATTTGATAGAGAATCCTCATTCTATGGTTGCTGAAAACGGACAGATGCGACGTCCGTGATTTTAGCTCTTACGTTTTGAGAGTCCGTGCCCTTTGTCTGTTAGAGAAATCCCTTGGCTTTAATAATAGATAAGATAGTAATCTTAGTAGGGGGTTGGGATAATTGGGAAAACAGACTGATTGACGCACCGGCGCACAATATGCAGGCCAAAAAAACGAGCAAGCCACCATATCCACTCTGCATGAACGAACAAAGATCGATAAATCCCAATTGGATAACCCAAGGAAGAAAAGGAACAATTTTCCATAGATTTTCTGCGCCACCTAGATGTAGTAGAGTGGTCTGACTGACTGTCTACGCAGTGGAGAACTGATAATTTTTACCCCTGCAAACCCACGGGGATTCAACGACTTATTCGAGTTTGACTCCGTCCGCTTATCCACAGCTTATTCACTGACTTTTTGTTCGCGACCTTTTTCTTCGCAACCAATCTGTTGGCAATCAAGGAGGAGCGCCGATGCATATCCAAGAGCCTGCACCCGACCAGATCTTGTTCAATGGAAAAATCGTGACACTGGACGCTTCGAGCAATCTGTCAACAGCCGTCGCCATCAAGGGCGGGCGGATTGTGGCTGTCGGTTCGGATGCCGACCTGCTGTTGTTGACCGGGACCCACACGGAGCAAGTCGACCTCAAGGGCAAGATGGTCATTCCCGGCATCTTCGACAGCCACAACCATCTGATGCAGGTTGGCGTGAAGCTGACTCGCATCCGGCTGGATGAATGCCGCTCCCCGCAAGAGATGATGGAGCTGGTGCGCGAGCGTGCTGCAGTGACGCCGCCGGGAGAATGGATCATCGGCGAAGGCTGGAATGAAAATACCTTTGAGGATGGACGGCTGCCCACCCGTCACGACATCGATCCCGCAACTGACCGGCACCCGGTCATCCTCATGCGCTTCTTCAACATGGATGTGGTCAACAGCGTGGCGCTGGCGCTGGCCGGCGTCGATGAGACGACGCCCGATCCCGAAGGCGGTAAGATTGAGCATGATGCCGACGGCGCGCCCAATGGTATATTGCGGGCCGCAGCCAAGCTCTACGTGCGTGACCTGATTCCGCAGATGAGCCAGTCTGAGCTGGTCGAGGCCATCCGCCTCGGCTGGGAGGACATGCACCGCTATGGCATCACCAGCGTCATCGATCCGGGCCTCATGCCCTTCGAAGTCCAAGCCTATCAGGCGGCCTATGCAAGCGGCCAGCTTTCGGTGCGCGTCAATATGATGTTGAGCTGGCATGGCTTCCGCGAGGAGGAGAGCGAAGAACAACTCGACTATCGGGCCACCGAGACCGGGCTGCGCACCGATCTCGGGGATGAGTGGCTGCGCCTTGGCGGTCTGAAAATGGCCATCGACGGGGGGACCAGTTCCCACACGGCCTACATGTACGAGCCGTTCGAGGGCGAGTCCGAAGTGCGCAACTATAACCGGCTCAACCCGGAGCAACTGCGTCGCTACTTTCGCACGGCTCAGGAGTTCGGCTGGGACGTCGGGATCCACACCTGCGGCGACCGCGCTATGGATATGGTCGTCGAGGCCTTTGCCGACGTCATTGAAGAATGCCCCAATGCGGATGCCCGCCACAACGTCATCCATGCCTACTTCCCCAGCGACCGTGCCCTGGATCTCATGGCGCAGCACAACATCGGCGCCGTCATCCAGCCGACCTTCCTCTATCACGAGGGAGACATGATCTTCCGCGATGTGGGCCAGGAGCGAGCGGCCAACTACAAGCCGGCGCGCACCTTCCTGGATCGGGGCATCCCCATGGCCGCCAACTCGGATATCCCCAGCACGGTCTCGGTCAACCCATTCCCGGCGCTCTATGCACTGGTCACCCGGCGCAACAACATGGGCAACCTGGTCGCCCCCGATCAGGCCATCAGCCGCGAGGAGGCCCTGCGCGCCTACACCATCGACGGCACCTGGTTGACGCGTGAGGAGTCGCTCAAGGGCTCGATTGAAGTGGGAAAGGTGGCCGATCTGGCGGTGTTGGATCGAGATTATTTCGCTGTGCCGGACGAGGAGATCAAGGATATCCAGGTAGAGATGACGATGATCGGTGGCCAGATTGTCTACGAGAGACGTTGAGTCTATTCCGCGTGCAGAAGGATCTTCTCTGCGTTGACTCAGAAGTTGGGCTTTTCTCAAAAGCCCAACTTCTTGTCCACTGGATCAGTACCGACACAGCGTAAGATTAACTATTTTTCGGATTGGCTACGGATTAGCTCGTGGATTTCGTTGTTTAGTGCGCACGCGTAAATCACTGAGTCGTTGAATCGTCAGGCCTTAGTTGTCGCGCTGATAGGCCTCCCACCAGACAGACATGGCTTTGGCTGCCTCCGCCCGTAGAACGCTGGGGGCCCGACAGGTTATCTCGAACGGCATGCCTCGTAGCTGTGCCAGGCATTTGGCCGTCGCCGGATAGCCGAAACGCAGGATCGCATCCAGCATCACCAATTGCTGGTGATGAGCCGCTGCCGTCTCCTTCTTCCCTCGCGACATTGCATCCCAGAAATTGACTGAGATATCCGCAGTCGCGGTCGATGTGATGGCCATTGTGCCGCGTGCGCCCAACTCAACCGCATCCAGAAGATAGGGCGTGTTGGCCTGATAGATGATCGACTCGGGCGCCGCGTCGATCTTGGACTTGATGCCGGCCAGCGTACACGTCGTGTCCTTGATGCCGATGATGCCATGGTCGGTAGCCAGTCTGCCGTAGACTGCCGGGTCGATCTCGCAGGGGTTCATTTGCGGCCACTCATAGAGCAGGACCGGCAGCGGCGATTGATCGGCCAGCGTTGCAAAGTAGGCCTCAAGCTGGTCTTGTTCCAGTCCGAGGCCGTCCGGTGGCACAAGCACGAAACCGGCCACCCCGGTCTCTGCCATCTGCGCCATCTCGGCGATGCGCTGGGTGCGATCCGTCTCCAGATTCGCTGTGGCGACAACGGGCACATCCCCTGCCCGTTCCACAGCTCGCCTAGCCAGCGCCAGCCGTTCGTCCAGATCGAGCCAGTGCATCTCGCTGCTGCCACAGACCGCGAACAGTCCATTAGGCTGGTGGCTTAGTTGCCAATCGACGTACTGATCGTAGGCCGACCAGTCGATACGGCCATCGGTGAGAAAGGGTGTCAGCAGCAGGGCGAAAACGCCTTCGAATCGGTTCATGAACGTGGGTCTCCATGTTGGGATGAAACTCAATAGGTCAGGCCATGCCCGTAGGGAAAGAGAGGATTCTCTGAATCGTACGGAAGATCCGGATGCTGGGCCAGCACAGCCTCCATGGAGGAGGGCAGCTCGAACGGCAGCTTGCCCGTCGGCGCGGCACGTCCGAAGATCACATCTAGCAGTGCAGCGTCGCTTGCGCCGAAGTTGGCCAGCAGGGCCGCGCTCTGCTCCGCAATCTCGGGGATGACGGCCGGTCGTTCCAGATAGATGTCGACGATGGTCGGCTTTGTGGCCAGGATCTCCAGGATGCGACTTTTCTCCGGCTCCTGGAAGTCGAGATGACCGGCGTGAATCATCTGCTCAAGGAAGTGGCCGTCCCGCTGTTCAAAGGGCGTCTTGATGCGCAAAATCACCAGGTCTGCGTCGGCTAAATCGGCCACAACTTCGCCATAGGAGGACGCAACCTCAGCGTCGATGTTTTCTACATAGAGCTTGGGTCGATTCTGAACTGGAAGGTTGTTGTTGTTCTTGAGCAACACCATCGACCTGCGTTGCGCCTCCTGGCCGGCAGCGACGAAGTCCGGGTTGCCGACGACCTGCTCCGCAACATCAGGATCGATGTAGGGGTTGTCGAAGAGCCCCAGGCGAAATTTGTCGCGCAGTAGCCGACGCACCGATCGGTCAATGCGCTCTTCGCTGATCTGCCCGCTCTCGACTAACTTTATGATCAGCTCAGGACAGGCTTCGCCGCCGAACTGATCGACGCCGGCGTCGATCGCCTTCTTGGCTCGCTCCGGTCGATCCAATGCTTCAACGCCCCAGGCACGCGCTTCCCACGGCACGCCCATGATCTCCACATCGGTCAGCAGACCCCAGTCGGTACAGACTACGCCGTCGAAGCCATAGTGATTGCGCAGCAGATCGGTAATGATGCCCTTGCTGAATGCGAAACCGACTTCTTCATGATCGGTATCGATGGGCTGGCCGTAGTAGGGCATGATCTGAGCGGTTCCGGCCTCAAATGCCGCTTCGAAAGGCTGGAGGTGATAGTCAAAATTATCGCCGGGGTAGACCTGCTCCTTGCCGTAGGAGAAGTGGGGATCCTCGCCGTCCTTCTGAGGGCCGCCGCCCGGGAAGTGTTTGGTCATGCAGGCCACACTTTCAGAGCCGAGCGTCTCCCCCTGAAAGCCGCGTATATAGGCGGCCGTCAACCGTGCGCTGAGTTCTGCATCCTCTCCAAAGGTCCCGCTGACGCGCCCCCAGCGTGGCTCGGTGGCCAGATCGGCCATGGGATGCAGGGCAACGCGAATGCCCAGCGCCACATATTCCTGCCGGGCTATGTTTGCGAACTCTTCGACCAGGGACTCATCATCGATGGCGGCCAAGCCAAGCGGCTCAGGCCACTGCGAGAACGCCCCGGCCATCATGCTGGCCAGCGGATTGTCACTGAAGGCATGGCGAGGATCGGACGATAGAGTCACCGGTATGCCCAGTCGGGTGTTCTCGGCTAGCGCCTGAACACGGTTCTGCCATTCGGCGGCAATGCGCGGAGCCGGCAGGCCATGTACGTTGAAGTGATTCATCAATCCATCGACGACCATCTCTGTGACCGGCGTGCGCATGAAACCCTGTTCCGGCGGCTCCAGCGATCCGTTCGGGTTGGCGGCAAGAATCGTGTGAAAGAAGAGCCCGGCTTTCTCCGGCAGCGTCATCTGCGCCAGCAGATCCTCTACCCGCTCCTCCACCGGCCGCCGCGGATCCTCATAGATATCAAGCCGGCCATTCTTGTTGAGATCACGGTACTGGAAACCGTCTTCGGTTTGTAAGGTTGCCATGATGCCTCCTTGCGATCACTGTATTGGTTTTTGTCACAGATAGACACAGATGGTTTTTGATGATCACAGATGAAAAAAAACGATGGTTCTACATTTGTGTCCCATCCCGTTTTCATCTGTGTCTATCTGTGACAGATCTTTTAGCTCCGGAAAAACTGCTCTGTCAAGATCTCGCCGCCGGGCGGAACAAGCACGAACTCGCTGCCCGCTTCCTCCGGCGCGTCGATGGAGTCGATGAGGGCTTTGAAGTAGTCGTCGGAGCCGACATACTCCTCGTATTTCATCTGCCAGCGCTGGCAGAAGTCAGCCACTTCCTGGGCCATGCCGCGATAGTGTTTGACCTCACTCTTGTTGGGCGCTACGAAGAGCAGCCGGTCGTAGTGCTGGAACTGCATGTCCATCATCCACTCGGTGTCTTCCTCGCTATATTTTTCGCGGTAGGAATTGTACTGCCCCACCGGCGTGGTCTCGGATTCGAGCCAGCCTTTGGTGAGGAAGTAGGTGCCGGCGTTGCGCATCTCATCGGTGTAGGCTTCGTAGGAACCCATGAAGAGGGCGACACAGTCATCGGTGCGCGGGATGAGCAGCGTATGTTGATTGGCCTTGACGCCGGCCAGCCCGTTGCCGCACAGTCCGTAGCCCAGCACAACCAGGCTCGGTTCCTCGATGGTATCGATGACTTCCTGGACGGCCACGGTCAGTTTGGGCGGCGTCTCGTGCAGGCCCATGTCGGTGTAGGTTACCTGATCGACAAGCTCTGCGGGCAGGTACTTCTGCATCAGGTTCTGCATCACTGCGCAGGCGACGACGACAATGGGCGCTTTCTGTTGTTCGGACATGGATTCCTCTACTCTGAACGTGGTCAATAGACGTCAATAGACGTAGTCAATGAACTCAATCAAATTTGAACGCAATCGATGACTCCGGCGCAAAAAGTCTTTTTTTGACACGAATGGACACGAATTTACACGAATTGTGTCGTCGCTCCAGAGACAAGATTCGTGTGAATTTGTGTCCGGATCCCTTTTTGCAGTAGAGTCATGTTTGACTTCACTGCAGTAACAACAATTCACCCACGGATGGACGCAGATAAGCTCAGATGGAAAGTGCTTTTCCTCTGTCTATCTCTGTGTCCCCTCCGTGCCTCTGTGGTGAATGAGACCTTTTTGCGGCAGAGTCATATGTCACTTCTCCGATGGACTCATCGATAGTATCAAAGAGGAGCTTGGCCGCTCCTCGCAACGCACTGTTCTCGATATCCAGCGCCTCAGCCACCTCACGAACCGGCGTATCTGCTCCCAGCGCTTTGATGAAGGGATCAATGAATAGATCGCTGGCACGAGCGATCTGGCCGCCAAAGATGACGCACTCGGCGCTGAACTGCTTGGCATGGTGACGGGCCACGAACTCTCCCAGCCTTGTCGCCATTTCTACGTAGACCTGGTGAGCCTGCACGTCCCCCTGCCTGGCTCGGGCTGCCATTTCCTCAAGATCGATCGGGTCGCCGGTCAAGGCCTGGTACTGACGTATCATGTAGACACTGGAAACATAGTCATTCAGTATGCCATCCTTGTATGGCTGCCCCGAAATCCACCCGATCCAGGGAACGCCCTCGCCTTCGTCCACAATTTGTCCGTCCAAAGCAAAGGCGCTGCCCACACCGGTGCCCAGCGTGAAGACGATGGCGCGGTTGAATCCCTGTCCAGCGCCCTTCCAGACTTCGCCACGGGCAAACGCCCAGGCGTCCAGGTCAAAGACGATCGGTAGGTTTTCCGGCAAACTCAGCGATTCAAGCAGATGTTGCTTGACGTTGACGTCGTAGATCGCTTCGTATTTGTCAACGCCCTTGATCTTGCTGATGCCGCGTTCCAGGTCGAAAGGGCCGCAGATGGCCACGCAGACGCCGGCAAGCGGCAGAGCTCCAGCTTGGGCCATCGTCAAGAGAGCGTCCAGCGACGACGAGAAGGAGCCCAGAATGGACGCAGCCGTTCCGCGAGAGTCAACGTGATCACTGCGGCGCGAATCTTCCACCAGCACGCCATCGCGCCCGACTAGCCCAGACTTGATATTGGTCCCGCCGATATCAAGACAGGCGACAACCGGGTTATCGTTCATTCAGCCCCCCTCGCGGGTCAAAAGACACCATATTCCCAAACCGTCTCGATCATGGCTCGATAGTTCTCCGGCGGCACATCATCAGTGATGGAATGGCTGGAAGCGACGATGTAGCCGCCACCGGGTCCCAGGGCCTCGATGCGCTCAATCGTCTCCCGGCGAACCTCCCCCGGCGTCCCAAAGCTGAGCGCTCCAGCCAGATCCAGATTGCCGACCAGGCAGAGGTCGGCCCCATATTCACGTTTGTAGGCATAGATGTCGTTGCAGTTGGTCTGGATCGGATGCATGGCAGAGACGCCTAGTTCCAGCGCCAGCGGAATCACCGGCTCAATGTTGCCGCAGCAGTGAAAGATGATGGGGATATCCGCGGCCACGACCGGATCGAGGATCTGTTTCGTTCGCGGCAACCACTGGTTGCGGATGAAGTGTGGATTGACCAGAAAGCCGTTGTTGTCGCAGATGTCATCGTCCAGCCCGAAAAAGTCGATCTCCCGCTCAAGACAGGCATCAACAATGGACAGACTGTATTCGAGAAACTTGTCGAAGAGAATCTCGATGAGCGTGGGATCGTCGATCGTCTTGTACATGAAGTTCTGCATGCCCAGGGTCTCATAGGTGTTGCTGAAGACCGAGCGCACGAGGACACCGACGCCGATCTTCGTATCCTTGAAGGCGTCTAGATAGTAGTCAAGCGGCGCCATCATCTCGTCGATCGAGGGCGGAGATGGCAGCTTGTCCAGTTCGGAGCGGTCGGCGATGATGCCTTCCTGGCTGCGGGCAATGGCTCCTTTGACAGAGACCTTGCGCGACTTTGGCTTCCAACTCAGGGTGCAGACGACCGCGTCCTGGCCCGTCTTCTCCAGGAATTGGCGATACTCCTGCGCAGGCAAGTAGCAGCTGTAGGCGGCGAGCACACTGCGATCAGTGCGTTCGTCTTCGGAGCGGGGCGGCCAGATCGTGTCGCCGACGCGATAGCGCTGCCGCACCTTGTCCAACGTTTCTCGACCCAGGATTGCCTCTGTATTGCGCTCCATGACCGCAAACTCCCAGTTGGGCACGCGGTCGCCCTCTTGGCAGCGCAGGGCAGCAATGAAGCGAGCTTTGTCGGGTGTTTGAAGCAGTGACATGAATGGACCTTTCGGCGCAATTATACTAACTTTGTGGAGTCGCCGTCGCCTGAGGCTGTTGAAGGCGGAAGCTGTTGGGACCCGCTATGCCTTAGACAGGCTCAGGCGGCGCTGTCCTTTCATTCTGACAAGCGTCCCTGGTTACGTTTCTGCTACAGAGCGGGCAGATCAAATGAATCGCCGGTCTCGTTGATCCAAGCGGCCAGGCGCTCTTGAAGACGATCGCGCTCGGCCTTGAACAAAGTATTGTGGGCCAAATTGGCGAACTCGTAGGGATCTTCGTTCAAGTTATACATCATCCACGGTTGTCCCTCCAAGCAGATATATTTCCAGCCGTCGGTCGTGACCACGCCGCGCCAGGGGCGATCCGTGCTATCGGCATGGCCAGTGGGTTCGACCAGTTGCAAGAAGGCCGAGTCAGGCACGTCGCCCATCTCGCGATCGTACAGGCGCAGTCCGGAATAGTCTGTGCCCTCCATCCAATCGGGCGTGTCGATGCCGCAGAGGCCAAGCGAGGTCGGACCGATATCCACGTGGTTGACGGGCACGGATAGGTGGCCTTCGCGGTTGTCGTAGCGTGGCACGTGTCCGCCAATGATGAAGGGCACACGGATCGACTCCTCCCATGGGCTGGTCTTGCGAAACTGACCATGGGAGCCGTGCATGTCGCCATGATCTGAGAAGAAGATGATGTGGGTGTTGTGGGCCAGGCCTGCTTCGTCCAGCGCGGCGCGGATGCGACCTACATTCCAATCCAGATTTTCGATCATGGCATAGTAGCCGGCCAACTCGCGCCGTGCCACTTCGACCACGCTTTGAATATCAGGCACGTTGGGGCGCAGGGTCAGCTCGGCAGGCGAATGGCGCCGCATCCATTCCTCGGGCGCCACATAGGGGTCGTGGGGAGGCTGTACCGACAACACAGCGAAGAACGGATGCTCTTCGCTATCGTGTTCGCCCTCGTTCTGCTCCCGACCTCGGTCGCCGATGTAGTCCACGAAGAGATCCGTGAGCGCGTCGGTTTCGTAGCCGGGCAGCCGGTATTGGAACGCATCAGCGCCGGTTCCGCCATGGACCCAACAGTCCCACTGGCTGTTGTTGTTCTCGTAGCCGATCCAATCGTCGAAATGGCCGCGGTGTTCGGGTGGGATGACGTAGCGACCGGCACGACGGCCGAGACCCTCTTGAAAACCGCCGACATGCCACTTTCCAAAATAGGAGGTCCGGTAGCCGGCGTCATTGAATGAGGTGGCGATGGTCGGTTGATCGGCGGGCAACAGGCCCTGGTGACGGGGCACGCCGCTATTGTGTGGATAGCGCCCAGAGAGCAGCGCCCCGCGATAGGGCGAGCAGAGTGGACAGCCGCCCACCGCGCCCGTCAGAACCAATCCTTCGCCGGCCAGTCGGTCGATGTTAGGCGTATGCACGTTGGGATCGCCCGCATAGCCCAGCGCCTGAGCGCGGTGCTGATCGCCGAAGATCCAGATGACGTTGGGACGCTGTGTGGAATCGTCTTTCATGGTGTGTAGACCTGTCGAATGTTGTGGTGATGAACGGTCGGTGGTCGAATCAGGAGCCGGATTGTGGATCATTCCAACCCGCAAGGTCGGCATCAATTTGCCCCAGGTCGAACAGCATAAGATCTATGGCACGCCAGTTACTGCCATTCGGCAGTGAAGTCTGTTGCTTGGCAAAAGCTTTTGCCTCTGTCGACCAGCCGCCTCTTGCCATGGCCACATAGAGAACACGCCAATCGCCCTGAGCGGGTACGACGGCATCCGTTTTGCGGATCAATGTTTCCAGAACGTCGATCCCCATTTGCTTGGGCGACCACTTGCACTCGCCCAGTATCAGCGTTTTCTCCATTCGGTTGATCCCGACGACATCAATCTGGACACGTTTGTCCCAATAGCTGCCGACCTGATCGGCCAAAAAGGGCAGTGTGCCGCTTGCGCCGGCACGCAATACCCATTCACGGCAGATCTCTTCCCAGGTGTGTGTGCCGATAAAGTCGATTAGGTGTCGACGTATCTCTTGCAGCGCCGGCTCTTGAATATCCAGGGCCAACTGGGTCTGCCGTGATGCCAGAAAGCGGTAGTAGAAGCGTAGATAGGGATCTGAAATGTGGTAGCGGCTTTGCCGAGAACGGGGACCCGCGGTAATAGGAACGCGCCGTTCGATGAAGCCTGCCGATTCCAGTACATCCAGATAACGAGAGACGTGGCCCTGGGCCAATCCGCTGAAGGTCCGCATCTCTTTTTGTGTGCGATAGCCATTGGCGATCGCATTGAAGATGGCGATATAGTTGTCCGGTTCGCGTACAAAATCTTGCAACAGTAGCCGCGGCTCAGCCTGCATGAGGTTGTTTGGCGTCAGCAACTGCCGGCGAATGTTTTCTGAGATGGAGAGGGACTGGTCTATCCGTTCCCAGTAGGCAGGAATGCCGCCAAACATTGCGTAGATGGCGACTCGTTCTGATGGATCATAGGAGGGGAAATAGGACTTGGTGGCGCCGTATGGCAGCGGCTGCAAGTGGAGTTGCGCACTGGCACGGCCATAGAGCGGCGCTTGATAGGCAAGCACCTGACGCTGCATCATACCCAAATGAGATCCACAAAGCACCAGCATCAAATTGCGCTCTTTGAGTAGGTGATCCCATATGTTCTGAAAAATGCCGGCCATTTCCAGCGTGCGCGCCAGCAAATAGGTGAACTCATCAAGAATGAGCGTGATGCGTCGGGTCTCGCACAGTCGCGCTACCTGTTCCAGTGCCTGCTCCCATGATTGATAGCTGAATGTGGCCGGTAGCGTTCCGGCGGGGTTCTCAAAACGGTAGAGCGCTTGTGAGAACTGGCGTAATTGGTCAGTCGCCGCTGACGGTTGGGCCACCCAATAGAGCGCATCTTTCCCCGGTAGCGTCTTCAACCAATGGGTGAGTAGGCGAGTCTTGCCGACCCGCCGCCGTCCATAGACAATGAGCAGCGCCGCTTCCTGGCGTTCCCACAGGCTGTTCAGCGTAGCGATTTCCGACTCTCGACCGACAAAAGGTTGCATAGTTATTAGTATACATGAAAAACATTATATTTTCGATGTATAATCGGTTGTGGCGTGTCAAAACTGCGAATTCCGACTGATATAGACGAAGCGCAACAGATGCAGTTCATCATACGAAATCTGCTGGCCCAGCGCCTCATAGACCGGGGCCAAGCGCTCGACGCCTAGCTCCTCGAAAGCGGCAAAGACCCGCTCCTGACCATCCGCCTCCAGCGTCGAGCATTCAATCGCTCGCCGGCCGTCGACCTCATAGCCCGCCTGCTGATAGCGGGCCAGGTTCTGGATCACGGTGCTGATCTTGACATTGTAGCTGGCGCGGATTTCCTCGACCGACTCGCCTGCTACGAATCGTTCGCCGACCTCCTCGAATCGTTTCTTGCCCGGCGTCGACATGGGTCGTGCGGCGCGCATGGGGGCGCCCTTGGCCACCGGCTGGATCTCCCGCTCACCGCAATAGGTTTTGAGCAGCTCCAAGAACGGCTCGCCATAGCGCTCCAGCTTCTTGTCGCCAACGCCATTGATGGCCAACAACTGGCCTTCGTTCTGAGGGAAATAGGTCGCCATCTCCACCAATGCCCGGTCGGAGAAGACGATGTAGGCCGGTAGATTGACCTCGTCAGCCAATTGCTTGCGCAGCGCTCGCAACTGGTTAAACAGTTCGATGTCCTGAGGGACGGATGCTGTCCCTGCCGCAGACGTTGAAGACGAGACCGGCATCGCCCGTTGCCTGATCGTCACTGTCTCGCCCTGGAGCACGTTGTAGCCCTGATCGGTCAGTTGCAGCGACCCGTACTTCATGTCCTGTTCCAGCAATCCTTTGGCAATGAACTGCTGAGCCAGATCCTTCCACTCCGCCGTCGAGTGGTCAACACCGATGGCGTAGGTCGACAGCTTGTCATGGCCAAACTGGAGGATCTTCTTGGCCTGGGAGCCGCGCAACACGTTGATGATGTGAGAGGCGCCGAAGCGTTCGCCCGTGCGCTTGACGCAAGAGAGGAATTTCTGAGCCTCTACCGTCACGTCGACCTGATCGGCATCGTCGCTGGAGCGCAGACAGCCGTCGCAGTGGCCGCAGGGCTCGGCCAGCGTCTCGCCGAAGTAGGCCAGCAGGGGAATGCGCCGGCAGTCCTGAGCCTCGGCATAGCGCCACATGGCCTGCAAGCGCGCCGAGCGCCCCGCCTTCTCCGACTCGGCGCCCGAGTCGATGAAGAAGCGCTGGGTCATCATGTCGGCGACGCTGTAGAGCAGCAGACAGTCGGAGCGCAGACCGTCACGCCCCGCACGGCCGATCTCCTGGTAGTAGTTCTCGACGCTTTGGGGCAGATTGTAGTGAGCCACGAAGCGCACATTCGACTTGTCGATGCCCATGCCGAAGGCCACCGTTGCCACCATGATGGGCACGTTGTCACGCACCCAATCTTCCTGGTTCTTCCGTCGAGTCCCGCTGTCGAGACCGGCGTGGTAGGGCAATGCAGACCAGCCGAGTTGTCCCAGTCGATAGGCTACGCCCTCGACATCCTTGCGCGTGCTGCAGTAGATGATGCCTGACTGTTCTCGGTGGTTGGAGAGGAAGTTGAGCAACTGACCCATGCCGTCCAGCCGTGGCTCGGCAGACAAAAAAAGATTCTCGCGGTTGAAGCTGCCGATGAAGGCATTCTCTGCCGAGAAACCGAGGATCTCGGCAATATCGGTCTGCACGCGCGGCGTGGCCGTGGCGGTCAGCGCCACGCAGATAGCCTGGGGCAGCCGGTCTCGCACCGAGCGCAACTGGCGATACTCGGGCCGGAAGTCGTGTCCCCAGGATGAGATACAGTGGGCTTCATCGATGGCCAGGCAGTCGATCTTGCAATCATCGAGGAGCACCAGCATCTCCGGGCGGAGCAGTGTTTCCGGGGCCATGTAGAGCAGCTTGATCTCGCCGTTGCGCGCTTGCTGCATGATACGCGTCTGCTCGGCATAGGCCAGCGTGCTGTTGATGTAGGCCGCGGCCACACCTGAGTCGAGTAGTTGGGAGACCTGGTCCTGCATCAGCGAAATCAGCGGCGAGACCACCACGCTCATTCCTGGAAAGATCAGCGCCGGCAGTTGGAAACAGAGCGACTTGCCGCCGCCGGTCGGCATGATGATCAATGTGTCTCGGCGCTTGAAGATATTGGCGATGCTCTCAGCCTGTAGCGGCCAGAAATCATCATAGCCGAAGACCGACTTGAGCGTGCTGCGCGCCGCTGCCATCGGATCATCCGGCAGGCCGGTTAGTGCATCGCCCTCCGCATCGAGTTGCGGCTTGACTGCCGGCAATGTCTGTTGGGCGGCCATATCCGGCGGCGGGCCATCATCGAATGAGGCTGCATAGCTCTGGTCATAGTCGTTGGGATCGAAGTCGGGGAATTCGGGATCGGGAAAGGGCGGCTCTTCGGGAAGCGTATCCTGTGCAGGGGGATAGGATTCAGGCGACTCGTTATTTGGTGGGGAGGGTGACGATTGCGATGAAGACAGCGTGTCAAAAAGACCGGGCTGATTGGCATTCGGTAGACTGCCGTTTGCCGGATCTGGATCCAGTCTGCTCAGTATCTCGTCCTGGCTCTTTAACTCACCGTTTTCATCGATGTGCACCACATCAACGTCTAACTGATCCAACGTATCGCCGATCAGTTTGCTGCGGTGGCATTGCTCCGGCTTGCCCTCGCTGCACATGAGCGCAACACGCTGTTGCTGATCGAACGCCTTCTGCAATCGTTCGATACCGGCCTGGTAGAAGGGCATCTCCAGGACTAACTCGTAGTCAATTTTACCATCGACATAGCACTCTTTATCCTTTGGACGCCCGCCAAGCTGGTCGCCCATGAAGACGTAGCGAATACCGGCCTGGGCCAGTGACGCTTGCAATGCAGCCTTTGAGAATTCAGGCTTGTAGCGTGAATACGGTTCGCTGCGTACGTCGATCAGGAAGGCAATCTGATAGGCTAGAAGCAGTTCGATAAGCGATTCGATGTCGCGTGCGCCATAGCCAATCGTGTAGATCGGAATGGTGTCGGTGGGGGGCGCGTTTTTTGGATTGACAGGTTCGGGGGATGGTGTCGTGTCGGTCATGGGTATCCTTTTTCTGTTGGTTGATCGGTAGGATACCGTGAGCATAGCACGACCGTTGACAATGTCAAAAGGTCTTGAACTGACGGGGCATCTCAGGTTCGGGGCATCATGACAGAGCGTAGGGACAAGGCATTCCCCAATCAGTGCATCGGAGATCCGGCAATACATGTCTGGGAATGCCTTGTCCGCTACCCCATTGAGACATTGCCTGTATGCGGACAGGGCAGTCCGTATGAGTTTAGGATATGACTTTCTGTCATTGCCAATGGATGAGTTGCCGATGAGCATCTGTCTGGGGAGACTGCCCTGTCCCTACGGTTCTGATGACCGGCTCCCTGATTCAGATGGTCACGCGGTCGCTGTACGCAGGATCAGGCGATCTTTCGTCCAATGATCGCGATACCAGGTGCAGGATTCAAAGGTGTCGTTCAGTTCGTCCATGCGTTGCTGAAGCATAATGCGGAAGCGGGTAAGCGTCTCAGCGTAGGCGGGATCATCGACCAGATTGGTTTTTTGATAGGGGTCGGTCACGTTGTCGAAGAGCAGTTCGTTGCCGGCATTGTTGTCGCGATAACGGGCATAGGTGAAGCGTTTGTCGCGCATGGCACGCCATTCGTGGCCGTCCTCGTAGATGGCCGTCGCACCCATGCCTTGCAGGAAAGCCGCCTCCGGCTCCGGTCCCGGCTGATCCAGGGCGCAATGGCTTAGATCCGTGCCCTCGACGCCCTCGGGAATCGGCAACCTGACCAGCGAGAGCAATGTCGGCATGATGTCCGGTGTGTTCAGGCAGACATCTGAGACGCTGCCGGGCGCGACATGGCCGGGCCAGCGCAGCAGGAAGGGCAGGCGGATGGCCTCCTCGTAGAAGATGTTCTTGGCGCGGCGTCCCTGCGCGCCGAACATCTCGCCATGGTCCGACGTGAAGATGAAGATCGTCTCCTCGCTCAACCCCAACTCGTCGACTGCGTCCATGAGCCGGCCCAAATTCCAATCCAGATTGGCTGTCATGGCGTAGTAGACGCGCATCCACTCACCCAGTTCTGCCCGCTGCTCGGGGCTGAGCGAGGCCCAGGCATCGCCACGCGGATCGTTCTCGGGCTTGTAGTTGGGCGGTAGCGGGAAGTCGACATCCTTGAAGAGCGCAAGATACTCAGGCGGTACATTGTCCTGTCCCCACGGGTCGTGGGGCGTGCCTAGTGAGAGGACCATGGCGAAGGGAGCGTCGTTCTCGGCGGCTTCAGCCAGCTTCTTGATGGCCAGATCGGTCTGTCCATCCGGCTCATAGCCCTCGATGATGATCTTCTCTGGACTCTCGGTGTGATAATACTGATCGTAGTACTCGTGATGGAAACCATAGGCCGCCCAAAATCCGTCCCAGCCCAGGCGATGCTTGCCCCGGGGCGTGAACGAGTTACTGGGATCATCGTGATTGCCCAGTTGATTGGCCCACAGATGCCACTTGCCGATGTAGTAGGTGTCGTAGCCACCCTCGGTCAACACCTGACCCAGACCAACGTGATGATTTGGGTTGAGACGGATCTCGTTGATGACCATGCCTGTGCTGCTGGTGTACTTGCCGGTAAAGAGCGAGGCCCGATAGGGCGCGCACATGGGCGAGACTGCGACGGTATTGACGAAGTTGACGCTTTCGGTCGCCAGTCGATCCATGTTGGGTGTGATAGCTTTGGCGTCTCCGGCGAAGCCGCATGATTGGTAGCGTAGTTGGTCGGCGAAGACGTAGATTAGATTGGGTCGTTTGGAGTTAGTCACAGTATGTCTATCCCTTGAGGCCAGTCAGCATGATGCTTTTCAAAATTTGACGCTGAAAGATGGCGTAGAAAACCAAAATCGGAATACTCGCGATGGCTGCGCCGGACATCACCATCCCCATCTGATCGGTGCTATAGGTGCCTTGGAGTACGGTCAGTCCGACCGTCAATGTACGCATCTCAAGACGATTCAGTACGATCAGCGGCCAGAACAGGTTGTTCCAGGAGCCAAGGAAAAGAAAAATCGTTAGAGCTACCAGCCCGGAGCGCGTCAATGGCAGGACAATCTGCCAGTAGATACGGAAGCGTCCGGCGCCATCCAGCAAGGCCGACTCCTCCAGTTCGTGTGGTACGCTCAAGAAGAACTGACGCAGTAGAAAGACGCTGAAGACACCGGCGACACCCGGCCAGATTACGCCGGCGTAGCTGTCTAGCCAACCAAGGCGACGTACCAATAAGAAGGTTGGAATCAGCGTAACCTGGAATGGCACCATCAACGCAAATAGAAGCGAGTAAGAACATCTTGTCACGCAACGGAAACTCAAGACGGGCAAATCCGTATGCGGCCATACTACAGACGAAAATACCCAGACAGGTCTCGAGTGTGGCAATGAAGAGGCTATTCACGAACCAGCGAGGAATCTGAAGGTCCGGCCGGGCAAAGAGTAGCTGATAGTTCTCCAACGTGGGTGCGGTGGGAAGGAGTTGCAAAGCCATTGGTAAATATCGATTCGGGCGTGAATGACAGAACCAGCATCCAATAGAACGGAAAACCCACAGTAATTGCCAGGAGGAAAAGGATTAAATAGAGAGCAACGCTACTGAGGGATGGCCTTCGAAATCGTCTGATTTGGCGTTCGGATTGAGGAGAGACAGTCGAAGTCGCAGCCATGCTCAATACTCCACGGAGTCAGTGCGGAAGACCCGCAACTGGATGAGCGTAAAAAAGAGGATCACCATAGCCAATCCAATGGCAATGGCCGAGCCATACCCCATACGATAGAAGCGCCATGCGGTCTGATAGAGGTACATGAGTACCATGAAGGATGATCGACCGGGGCCTCCTTCCGTCATGATGTAGGGCTGCCCGAAGATTTTGAAGTGGGAGATCAGTTGGGTGATGGCAACGAATAGTATGACAGGACGTAATAGGGGCAGTGTGATGAAGCGAGTCTTGGCCCACGTACCAGCGCCATCAATACCGGCGGCCTCGTAGAGGCTGTTGGGGATATTCTGCAATCCCGCAAGGTATATCAGCATGGGGAAGCCGAAGGTCCACCAGATGGTTGCTAAGCTCAAGGACGGGATCACGGTGCGGCTGGTGGCAAGCCACGGGATGGGCGGTATGCCGACCCAGGCCAGCATATAGTTCAAGATACCGAATTGGGTATTCATCATCCAGCCGAGGACAATCGCCATGACCGCCACCGAGAGCACCACTGGCGAGTAGAAGACCGTTCTCAGGAAATCCCGGCCGCGTAGTGGCTGATCGACGCCCATGGCGATGACCAGTGCAAAGACTGTATTGCCGATTGCCGTCATAAAGGCGAAGAGCATTGTGTTGCGTAGGCTCAGCCACCACAGGCTGTCGTCTGCCAGATCGATATAGTTCTGGAACCCAATGAACGTGTGCTCTTTGGCCAAAATCTCCCAATCAAACAAGCTCATGTACATGCTATAGAAGATGGGGATCAGCGTGAAAATGGTGAAGAGGGTCATAAACGGCAACACGAAAAGGAAGTTACCGGCAGACCAACGCCAGTTCTTCCAGGTTCCAGTATAGTTGCCGCCTGGTTGACCAGGCGGCGAATGGTCGCTACGTGTCGTCATGTTCATTTCCGCCAGGGGTCACGCAGGTTGATGGAGGGTCACATAGAACTCAAAAGCCTTCCTAGCCTGGCAGAGACTTGAGAAGCCAGGCTAGGAAGGTGATCAATATTCGGTGAACAAAATGAAACGCTCAAGACCATTACCGGTTGTAACGATCCAGAACGTCCTGAACCCGTTCATCAGCAGTTTGCAGTGCTTCCTCGACTGACGTAACACTATCCCAGGCGCCGCCAATCTCAGGTTCCCAAGCTGCGGCGATCTCCTGCTTCAGAGGATGGGGTACTTCCAAGCGCCCCTGTTCGTTGAAGCTCTCGGCAAAGACGATGACAGCCCGATCAGCTTCTGGATCGAGCGATTCCTGAACCGAGAAACGCGCCGGAACCTGACCAGATCCGGCCCAAGCCAGCCCATTATCAGAGAGGTAGTTGACCAGACGCGTGTTGCGGCTTCTAGCTGTTCACCGTCCAACGACTGTGGCATATGTAGCACGTGACTACTCATGCGTGTGCCTGACTGCGAACCCATCTGCACCATCGGCCAGGCGTCCCAGTTGACGTCGGTGCCATTCATGAAATTGAGCATCCAGGTTCCCTGAGGAAGGATGGCAAGCTGACCTGCGGCAAACGCCTGATTCGCATCAAACCCGGCAGGCGGCGGTGCGACCTGCTCCACGGCAATCAGATCGTAAATATATTGCAGAGCGGCCTGCGCCTCGGGAGAATCAAACAGGGCATTCTCTTGATCAAAGACCTCGCCGCCAAATTGCCAGAGTACACTCTGGAATGTGTTCTTTGGATTGTTGATGGCAATGCCCCACTGTTCCACATTGGCGGGATCAAACCCTTCGTCGCCTGGATGGTTGCCATTGGCGTTGATGGTCAACTGGCGCGCCATCTCAATTAGCTCGCGACTCCGTCGGCAGGCGGGGTGTCCGGGTCAAGGCCAGCAGCTTCGAAGAGATCACGGTTGATCCAGGTTCCCCAGCCCAGGTTATCGAGCGGAACGCCATAGCGCACGCCTTCATAGTTCAATCGCTCAAGCAATTCGGGCTTGAAGTCGTCATCCGGCAGATAGCCGCCGCCTGATTCATACAGATCGCTGGTGTCGCGAGCACGTTTTGACGTGCCATACCGGCGGTGGCAAACTCGTGGACAACGAATAGATCGGGCGCGCTGTCGAGATCATCGACGTCAGCAGCTTATCGTAGTAGATACCTGCCGGCATGGATTCAATGCGCACTGCAATATCGGGATTCGCTTCAACGAATGACTCAACCATCGACTGCATGGTGACGCCATCGGCGCCGGTCATGAGGTGCCAATAGACCAATTGCGTGTCACCGTCACCAAATTCTGCCACAATCGGCGTCGGCGTTGCCTCGGGCTGCTCCGCAGCAGTCGTGTCTGCGGCCGGTGCTGCCGGTGCGTTGGTGCAGAGCAAGCTGGGATAGCAAGGTCACAAGCACAAGCAGGCTCAGAGTTACAATTCTTTTTGTCATAGTGGGTTTCCCTTTCATAGCGAACTGAATGGATTAACGGCTTGACTGATCAGGAATAAGATGAGTTGTGGGAACGGTGTGGGAAACTAGAGCGCTTCAGTGCATGGTCCAACTATTTTATCATTGGCCTTCACAACTGTCTATCGTCTCGAATCAGTACCAACACCCCCTTGAAGTATCCTCTGTTTCCCACTCGATCCGTTCCGTTAGGCCACAGCGGAGCGGGTACAATCCTTTCTGGAAGAGCCGCAATTTCGAACAAGCTATAGCAGGGTTTGGACAGAATCAAGGTCGACCAGCTGCAGTGCTGAACTCTCAACGAAGCGCCCAATTGAGAACTAGAAAATACCAGGAAGTTCGAGCGAGTACCCAACACTGTCGTGGTCAACGGACCAGTGATGGACTATAATTTCGACAAGAGTGGTTGCGCTCGCCTGAACGTACGTGTAGCCTGACAGGAACTCCTCATTACAACAATATCCAAGTGATAGTCACTTCCGGAGAGGGAGATTGAGATGGATCGATTTTTGTATACTGGCAGTAAGACCAATCAGATCAGCTTCCCATTGGGCGGCATCGGCACGGGCGGCATCGGCCTGGCAGGCAATGGGCGACTGATTGATTGGGAGATCTTCAACAAACCGAACAAGGGCAGCGTGAACGGCTTTTCCCACTTTGCCGTCAAAGCCGAGGCGGATGGTGAGTTGCTCGATGCACGTGTGCTACATGGCGATCTGACTGCACCGTATACAGGTGAGGGAGGGAGTGCGAATTACCGGGGTTTTGGCTGGGGGCCACGGCGGGAATATCTGACAGGAATGCCCCATTTTCGAAGCGTGGAATTCCTGGGAGAGTTTCCGCTAGCAGGATTTGTCATTTGTGGACGATCACTTTCCCGGCGATGTTAAGTTGCGCGCTTTCAATCCCTTCATTCCGCTCAATGCCGATGATTCCGGGATCCCGGTGGCCTTTTTCGAGATTGAGGTAACGAACTCGACCGCCCAGACCGTCTCTTATTCACTGGCCGGTGTTCTCAGCAACTCGCTCGCCGCACCCAACATCAACACGATCCATCAGGACAAACAGGAACGACGCTGCACTTGACGTCTGACGCAGTTGACTCAGCCGACGTGCGCTACGGCGATCTGGCCTCGACCACGGATAGCCGGGATGTTAGTTGGCAGCAATTTTGGTTCCGCGGCGCCTGGTTTGACAATCTCGAAGTCTACTGGCGGGATTTTGCCAGCCGGGCAGGCTACAGAATGGGCAGTACACGCCCGCAGAGGCCGGCGATCAGAATACGGGGATGTTGTGCGCACACATCACACTGGCGCCCGGTGAAACAGAGTCGGTTCGGTACTTGATCAGTTGGAGCTTTCCCAACTGCGAGAACTACTGGAGCGACCGACCGCGGCAGCGACTGCGATTGTGACGATGGGGCATGTTGTGAACCTTCGTCTACACCGGAGAAGACGTGGAAGAACTATTACGCCACGCAATGGGGAAACGCGCGTGAAAGCCTGCGGCCTATGCCATGTTGCATTGGACTCGCCTGAGGGCCGAAACGGAACGCTTCAAAGAGGCGCTCTTTGCCTCTGATCTGCCACACGCCGCGCTGGACGCTGTCTCGGCCAATATCTCTGTGCTGAAGAGTCCGACCGTGTTGCGTCTCGAGGATGGCACGTTCTACGGCTGGGAAGGATGTCACCCGTCGGCCGGCTGTTGCGAAGGTTTCGTGCACTCACGTCTGGAACTATGCACAGGCGTTGCCCTTCCTCTTTCCCAAACTCGAACGCTCCATGCGTGAGGCCAACTTTGCCTTCAACCAGCGACCCGACGGCGGTCTCTCTTTCCGACTGCAACTCCCCATCGGCAGTGAACGCTCTGACTTCCGCCCCTGTGCCGATGGCCACTTTGGTGATGTGATGAAGGTCTATCGGGAGTGGAAGATCTGCGGAGATACCGAGTGGCTGCGAAGCATGTGGCCTTCCATTGTCAGTGCGATTGCCTTTGCCTGGCATCCCGATAATGACGACCGCTGGGATCCAGACAAGACCGGCGTGCTCTGGGGGCGGCAGCGTCATTCACTCGATATGGAACTCTTTGGC
>CAVXYK010000004.1:0-172759 GCA_963765875.1 uncultured Chloroflexia bacterium | reverse complement strand
TCCGGCATCTAAATTGGTATACCGTGCTTCACGGTTAACACTATCAATCACCGTCCAATTTTCGTCAAAGCCTTCCATTTTATAGGCATATTGATTCCTGTCCGGCGATACATGATTGAGCGCCGAAAACTCAAAGGAGAACACTTTATCTTCATAAGGTAAGGTTACCTCGTCAGTAAAGCCAATGACACTTTGAAGGGGCGAGTTTGCGCCCAATCCAACAGATTGATTGTCTATCTTAAAATCTGTCAGCACGACAGGTGGGACAAAATCATTTCCTCGGAGCGTTTCAGGGTAGAAGGCATTCAAGCCACCTCTGCCTCCAAAATACATTTGCCCATCACCAGCTTGATATGCACTTCCAAAGAGAAAATCTCTCTTTTGAACACCTGAATGCCTGTCAAAATTCTCAACGGTCTCTGTTGTGGGATCAAATCTGGATATACCTTTAGCCGTGCTGAGCAATAGATTCCCTTGGGCATCTTCAAGGATACCCATAATGATCTCACTGGCTAAGCCATGTTTTGTGGTATAGGTGGAGATAGACCCAGTTTCCGGATCGAATCTTGTGAGGCCAACTCTGGTGGCGACCCACAATACATTTGCCCTGCTTTCATGAACCATGTACACCGCTTGCCCTTTGATATGTTCAGGATAGCGGACAAACTGCTCTGTTTCAGGATCGAATCGATCAAGACCATTATTGGTGCCGACCCAAATGATATTCGATGGCGTCACATCGACTGACAGAATATTATTGCCGCTCAAACTGTTTGGATCGTCAGGGTCATGGTAGTAACGGGTAAACTGTTCAGTTGTTGGATTAAAGCGATTAAGCCCTCCCCAATTCGTCGCAACCCAGATATTTCCATAGTCGTCTTCTGCAATATCCAGAATCTCATTATGACTCAAACTCGCCGGATTGTCTGGATCATGGACATAATGGGTAAACTGTTCTGTCGCTGGATCAAAGCGATTGAGCCCTGTCGGCCATGTTCCAATCCAGATGATCCCATCACTATCTATGTGCAAAGCCGTAATCTGATTATCACTCAAGCTATAGGGATTTTCAGGGTCGTGTTGATAATGGCTAAACAATCCTGTTTGCGGGTCAAGTCTATCAAGCCCATCCAAGCTGCCAAACCAAATGGCGCCGTTTTGGTCCTGACGCACCGACCTAACTTCGTTATGACTCAAACTTTGCGGCTCACCAGGGATATGCTGGTAGAGGGTGAATAAAGAATTGAGTGGATTATAGATATTAACCCCATCACCGTAGGTGCCGACCCATAGCGTATCTTGCTCATCTTTGAGCAAGATGGGTATCCGATCGTCACTCAAACTTTCGAAAAGATAGGGATTGGCTTGATACCGGATAGACTTTCCTGTCCTCGAGTCAAATCTATTTAATCCCCAACCGTAGGTACCAACCCAGAAGACACCAGGTTCATCTTCCAGGACTGTCATAACAGCATCACTGCTCAAACTTTGTGGATCTTCAGGGTCATGGCGATAAATTGTAAACTGTTCTGTTTTTGGGTCAAAGCGGGCAAGTCCTGCTCCATCAATGGCCAACCACAGAATGCCATCTTCGACTATCTCAATCTGTTTGACTCTGTTTGCCGTATCAGGAACAGGCAGATAATGGGTAAACGCTTGGGCTTCCGGATCAAATCGCGTCAACCCATCGAAATGGCCAATCCACAAGATTCCCTCTTGATCTTGTACGATATCGAGGATCCTCCCCAATTCCTTATCTGACGAGACAGGGTTTAGTGTTTCAGTCCCCCGGTCAAATTGATATAGGACACCATGAGAACTACCTATCCATAAGCGCCCCTGGGAATCTTCGGTGATGGCACTTACGGTGCTGTCTGACACATCTGGATCGAATGTGTATCGTGTAAATTGTTCAGTGGAAGGATCAAACTCATCGAATCCGCTGGCGTGGCCTACCCAAATGTTGCCGCTATTGTCTTCAATGACTCGATCAATGAAACTTGAGCCGATTGTGCGGGGGTCATCCGGGTCATGCTGGAACACAGTCATATCGTAGCCATCATACCGGTTCAGCCCATCAAAGGTGGCAAACCAAATATACCCCTGACTATCCTGCATGATGTCCCAAACTGTGCTATTCGATAACCCTTCATCAATGGTGAGATGTTCAAATCGGGGTTGTTGATTCATCGGCAACTTGACCGGAAGCGAGTCAACCACGATGACCTCACTTGGTTGCCTGGGTACTTCTATTGCGTCAGAGTCTGTTGCCTCTTGGCAAGCCGCTGTCATGCTCATCAGTAAGAGCAAGAAGGCCAGCATGAGGGTCAGTCTGAGTTTGCCACTAATTAGTGCGCATGTACTCGAGTGCATCATTGGTGAGGCTATCCTTTGTCGTCCCGATTGGATCCCTGGGGTCATGCTGATGGCGGGTGAACTGTTCCGTTTCACGATTGAATCGATTGAACCCACGCAAGCTTCCCACCCAGAGGGCGCCTGTCCTATCTTCATAAGATGTCAGGTTGGCAGCCGGCCACGCTCAAAAGCGCCGTCAGCAAGGCCAGGCGCGGAAACATGCCCCCAACAGCGAGCCTTCCAGCGGCTTGAGTCAGGACCTTGACAATCATTCGGATTCTCTTTCGTTCTCGTTGTCGATCTGCCAAAGATGAAAGCGTACGCCAATAAGTATAGTATAGCCATTCAAAAAAGCTAAAGAGGCGAGCAGGTTTCATTTTTGAGTGAAACCTGCTCGCCTCTTTAGCCGCAATCCGATCCAGTGCTCTGCTAACCAGGATTCTGTCATTCTGAATGGGTATGCTCCCAACAATCCACTTGCCGACTGTTCAACGAAGAATCTCTGCTCCATGTAACCTGAGATTCTTCGCCTTCGGCTCAGAATGACAATAGCAAAAACTTGGCTAACAGGGCCCCAGTACGTAGTAATCGTGTCTACGGTCCAGGCGAGACCAAACTTGCCTCAAAATCCTTTGCCCGAATCATTAGTCCGCAGAATTGGCTGTGGCGGCTGCAGAAACATCAGCGCCATTCGTCCCCGCATCCGCTTCGGCCAGATGCGGCCGATATCCATTGAGAATATTGAAAACATCGATGGATGCACGTGTCTCCGGCACGTCAATATGGGGCGGATGAAAGATGAAGGCGTCAGTCTGGGGACCGCCCATGCCGCCATGGTTGCCGACCAACTCCTCCAGCGCGGCCACGGTGCCGTCCTCGAAGTGGGTGCTGATGAGCCAGAGATCGCCGGCGCTGGGGAAGTCCATGACCCGCTTGACCTGCCAGACCCGGGTTTCCAGCGAGCAGGCGCCGTAGCCCGAATCGGGGGCGTAGGCGATCAGCGGGTCGAGACCCACCACCTCGCCGGTATGCACGTTGCGACTGCCCTCCTTGCCCATGGCCACGGCCGTGCCGTCATCGGCATAGCCGACCACCAGCCCGATGCCCTCGTGTGCGATCAGGGCGTCGACCACGCCGGGGAAGTCCCGGTTCAGCTCGCTGAGCAGAATCTTGCGGTCCTCGTTGTGGAAGTAGACCTGGGCCGCGTTGCCGCTGCCGTAGGCTGTGACCGCGGCTTCCGGCCCTTCGGAGGCAACTTGGGTCACGTCCGCGCCCTTTTGGGCCAGCTTCTGCCCTTGCTTGGCGACAGAGCGGCTGACGGCATTGCCGGCATCGCTGTTGCTGACGTCGCCGAGTTGGCCGGCGACGCCCACAAGGCCGCTGGCCCCCCGGTCCCCGCCGATCTCTGCGGAGACGGTGGTGCCGGTGGGCAACTGCTGCTCGATGAAATCCTTGATGCTCAAGCCGTAGCGCTGCTTGAAGGTGGCGCCGAAAGATTGGCCATGGTCGGAGAGGATGACGAAGTCATAGGGTCGCTTGGCCTTGGTGTCAACGACATGTTTGAGGCGGGCGAAGGTCTTGTCCAGATGCTTCAGATCGCCGAAGGCATCGCTGGTCCAGGGGCCGGAGTGGTGGGCCACTTCGTCATAGCCCAGATAGAGCATGTAGATGGAGGGCGCGCCGCGCATCATATCCAGCTTGGCCAGTTCAGCCGACATGTCGCGCATGATGGTGCAGCAACCGGCGCGCACAAAGGGATACCAGTCCTTGAGGCGATTGAGTCGAGGCTCGACGTTGTGGCGTTTCTGCTGCCAGGCCTGCCAGAGCTCGCGCCCACTTCAAAGAAGAAGAGGGCCAGTTCATGCAGGAGGAAGAAGGGGTCGAGGCAGAGCAGGGCGACATCCTGGGAGCGGCGGCGCTGCTCCTCGGGGCTGCCCGTTTTCATGGTGGACATGGTGAACATGGACTTCTCGGCGTCGCCGTCCATCATGTTCATGATCGATGAACCCTGGCGCATAAGTCCCTGGCCATGGGCGTAGCGGTCATTGAGTTCAGCGGCATCGCTGGCCGAGACGTAGAGTTTCTTCTTCGATTTGTCCCACCAGCGATAGGCGGGGATGTCGTAGTTGTCGCCGAACATGATGCCGGCCTGACAGGAGGAGGTCATGGAGGGCAGTCCGCATTCGACCCGGGTGAGATGGTAGTCCTCGCTCTCCATCATGGCCTTCATGGTTGGCATGAGACCATCGTCGATTGCCTTCTGGATATGCCAGTAGCTCAGCCCGTCGATCTCGACCATCATCAGGCCGCGTCCCGGCTCATCGGCATGGTCGAAGGGATCCTTGGCGGCCAGCTTTTCGATGCGCTTCTGATACCAGGAGCCCTCGCTGTTGACGTGGAAAATGTCGAGAAGGACCGTGTTGATAAAGGCGATGACGATACCGCCGAACAGACCAGCCAAAATACTCACATCAAAGCCGGGGATAATCCAGGCCGTGATCCAGAGCGCGACCGCGTTGACTAGGAAGCCGATGACCATCGTCCATACCCAGTTCAGGTGCACGGCGAACCGCAGCACGATGGGGCGCACCACCATATTGACCAGGGCGAGCACCAGCGCCGTGCCCATGGTAAACACGATCCAATCCATGGCCGTGCCCGATTCGACCATGTTGATGCCGGGCAGGATCCAGGCTCCGATGGCCAACGAGATTGTGTTGACGATCCAGATGACCAATATGTGGATCAACCCTTTGAAAAATCCACTGATACTCATAAGTTCCTTTTCCGCCTTTCAGATTTCCTGGAGGAGATTTGCTGCCAACGCGGTCGATTTACATGGAACAATGATAGTCAGAAATCTGGGTAGATGTCATACCCTATTTGGGTAGGCCGATTGAGTATCTTTGCGGGACATGCCCAGTATTGAAGCCAGCGTGAGGAATGACGGCGAGATCGTCTTGGATGTTCCAGGAGGAAAAAGAAAGTCGTCGCAATGCCGGTCCTCGGACCGGCATTGCGACGACTTTCTTAATTGCGGAAATACGTTAGTTTGGCTCCCTACTCCAATGATCGACCGAAAGGGAATAGCGAGAGTGAAATCAACTTGATGTGCTGTTTGGCAAACGGGATGCCGATGATGGTGATGGCAAGGAAGAAGGCACCGGTCAAGTGTGCCAGAGCAATGCCCCAGCCAAAGAAGACTAGCCAGATTAAGTTGAAGATTACGCGCAATGCGCTATTGGCATTGGGATGCTCAATGATCTCTCTGCCAAATGGAGTGAAGGTGGCAAATCCGAGCTTGATCGACTGGATCCCAAAAGGAATACCAATGATTGTCAAGCACATGAAGAATCCGCCAACAATATAGCCCATGCCGGCGAAAAATCCGCCGAAAACCAACCAGATGATGTTACCCAACAAACTCATACTATCTACCTCTCGTCTGTTCGTTAATATGTTCATGGATTGCGCAAACTATCACAATCCGATGAGTTCCATGTTCTTCACACAGCACTACGTATCATACACCAAAATGTTTCGCGCTTTCGTCGATAATTTTAAGGTGTAGAGTAGATTCTGGCCCCCACATTTGGATCAATCTTGTGCTATACTCCTATCAAGTCATCATCCGCGGTAACCTCGACAGAACAGCCTGACCCGTTCAACATCATTCTGACCGGCATCGTATCCTGTAGAACTGATTCAAAGGAATTATCCTAGGCCATGTCCTTCAAAATGCGTTCATATGACGTCTCCTATGCCTCTCCTTCCAGACGACAGAGTAGGCGCTCATCTACAGCTAGGCGCAAAGCCACCGCAAAGCAGAGCAGCCGCACGCAGGTGTTTAATCTAGCACTAAGCGCCGGTATTGTTGGCTCGCTCGGCGTGATTGCCATCCTTCTCTTGACGTTGCTGGGCGGATAGAGACGCACGAATTTCCACAGGTTTTCCATACTTCACTACCCACATCCAGATGAATGGAGTATACTCGATACGCGTGTGGATGACACGCGCGTGTCGCTGATTTTTCAACGCGTCCGCTTGCCTTTACTCTGGGTTCTTGAGGATTCCAGAGGGTTGGCAGGGAATGTTAGCGTGGGTATCCCTACTCGCTAGAGCCAGGCAGGTAAGGAAACCTGCCCTACCGGCTGAGATCCCAAAAACCAAACTCTGAAGGAGAGTGCCATCTTGAAGGCTGTCATCTTTGACCTGGGTCGAGTGCTGGTCGAATACAACCACCAACGTTCGTTGGAGGCGATCGCCGATTGCTGTGCGTGTGACGCCGCCGCCTTGCGCGCTCAAATGAGCCAATTCAGCCATGAATTGAACGTCGGCGAGATTGATAGTCATGGCCTTCATGAATTCTTTGTTGAACAAGCGGGCTGCGAGTGTGACTATGCCGAGTTCCTAAGTCGTTTCTCTACCGGCATTGGTCGCAATGATATGGCGCTTGCCTATGCAATCGACCTACAGAACCGGCCTGAAACAACGGTAGCCGTCGTCAGTAACACCAACGACGGCCACGTGCATTGGCTAGACGAGCATCTGCCCGAACTGAAAGATTTCGATCTTGTGGTGATGAGCAATGAAGTTGGCATGGCCAAGCCCGAGGCCTCCATCTATTTGCTAGTTCTGGAACTGATTGATCTGCCGCCTGAACAGGCTATCTTTATCGACGATCTGTCTGCCAACGTTGAGGCGGCCCAGGCGCTTGGGATGGCCGGCATTATTCACACAGATTGGGCCGACACCCGACCACAGATTGAAGCCTGGTTGGCAGCCGGGTAGACAGATAACGGCCACAGGCGGCACCATAGATTGATGCCATAGTAATGTTTCACTCCAGCAATCCTTGCGCGATAATGGCAATATGAGTGCTGAAACCGAACTCACGTCTAAGACTATCCAGATTCCCGACCGCTCCGTGCGTGCGGCCAGCGCTGCGCTGACCAAGACGGGGGGCTTTCTTGGCGGTTTCACCCATTCACTGCAACCATACATCGGCTGCCGATTTGGCTGCGAATACTGCTACGTCAAAGGGCTCAATGTCCATCGATTTCACCAGCCCTCGCTCAAATGGGGCGACTACGTCCATCCTCGAACTGGCATCAACGACAAGCTGCGTAGGCAACTGGCTCGCCATGCCGGCAAGGGCACATTGGACACGCTTTTTATCTTCATGTCGAGCGCCACAGATCCCTACCAGGGCGTAGAACGGCAATGGCGGCTATCACGCGCCTGCCTGGATGCTTTCATCGACTACCCGCCTGGTCTGCTCATCATTCAGACGCGTTCGCCGTTTGTTCAGAACGACTTTGGGCGCATCGCAGCGCTTGGCGACCGCTGCTGGCTGAACTTCACGTTGGAGACCGATCTCGACGACGTGCGCAGCACTCTCACGCCACGCTGCCCGAGCATCGACCAGCGATTGGCTTTGCTGCGCAGTGCGCTGGACGCCGGTCTCAATGTTCAGATCACTGTCAGTCCCTGCCTACCCTATTCCAACGTTGAGACATTCGGCGCACTGCTGATGCAACATGGACAACGGGTCGTCGTCGATTCGTATATCAGTGGCGACGGTCAAGCAGGCCGGCGCACTGCATCCACGGACATCCCGCAGCATTACGATACACAGGCCTGGGGCGACTGGCGCTCAGAGGACTCGGCCCGTGCACTCTACGACTGGCTTCGCACCCGCATCGGTGATCGGGCCGGCTGGTCACAGGCTGGATTCAATGCCCCGGTCGACCTGCGCAAAATCGCCACCAACCAAACATGACTTTGAACCTATACGATCGCGTCCAACTATAATTCAGCAGCAAGCAGCAAGCAGCAAGCAGCAAGCAGCAAGCAGCAAGCAGCAAGCAGCAAGCAGCAAGCAGCAACGCAGCAAAAAAGCAGCAAACTGCAATCAATGCACGCACGCACTCATTCACAACACGGAGCACCCCATGCCACTCTACGGAGGCATCGAAGCAGGCGGAACCAAGTTTGTCTGTGCCGTCGGCAGCGGCCCGGACGATCTGGGCGAGCAGGTCCGCTTTCCGACCACAACACCGGACGAAACCCTCGGGCGCGTCATCGACTACTTCACACAACAGCAGAAGGAACAGGAACTGGCAGCGCTGGGCATCGCCTCCTTTGGTCCGGTCGACGCCATTCCTACATCGCCGACCTTTGGCTACGTCACCAGCACACCCAAGGCCGGCTGGACCCAGACTGACTTCGTTGGCCCGCTGCGGCGCGCACTTGGCCTGTCGGTGGGCTTTGACACCGACGTCAATGGGGCCGCGTTGGCTGAGCATCGCTGGGGCGCAGCTCAGAATCTGGACACTTTCGTCTACCTCACTGTCGGTACCGGCGTGGGCGGCGGCGCCATGGTGAACGGCACGCAAGTCCACGGCATGTTGCATCCGGAAATGGGCCACATGCGAATCCCGCATGACTGGCAGACCGATCCCTACCCGGGCAACTGCCCCTATCACGGCGACTGCCTGGAGGGCATGGTCAGCGGCCCGGCCATGCAGGGCCGCTGGCAGCAGAGCGCGCAGACGCTGCCGGCAGATCATCCCGCCTGGGATCTGGAAGCTCATTACCTGGCCCTCGGTCTTGCCAACATCGTCACCGTGCTTTCGCCCCAACGCATCATCATGGGTGGCGGCGTCATGGATCAAGCGCAGCTCTTTCCCATGATCCAGGAAAAGCTACAAACGATTTTGAATGGCTACGTGGCCACCGACGAGATCCTCACTGACATCGGCGCCTATGTCGTGCCGCCAAAACTGGGGGCGCGAGCGGGCGTGCTCGGGGCCATTGCACTGGCGCAAGAGAGTCTGCGGGAAACTGGTCAATTGTGAATTGTCGATTGTCAATGGTCAACTGGAGGCAGACCGTCGCACCGGACATCGACAATCGAACATCGACAATCGAACATCGACAATCGAACATTGACAATCGAACGTTGACAATTGACAATTGATCATTGGCCCGCATTATCGCAATGAAATCATCTCCAAGAACAGAAGACAAGGTGACGCTATGAGCAAAATCCAATTCGACCCCACCGAACATCCCCACCGACGCCTTAACTTGCTCACCGGCGAGTGGGTGCTGGTCTCGCCCCATCGAACCAAGCGTCCGTGGCAGGGGCAGGTAGAAAAGACGGCAGGAGACGAACGGCCGTCCTACGATCCGACCTGCTATCTCTGCCCGGGCAATGAGCGTGCTGGCGGCGAGCACAACCCCGACTACACTGACACCTACGTTTTCGGTAACGACTTTGCCGCACTGCTGCCTGATGGCCCCCGCGGCGAAGTGGCGAGTGATGACTTCTTCCAGATGCGCGCCGAGACCGGCATCTGCCGTGTGATCTGCTTCAGCCCACGCCATGATCTAACGCTACCCGAGATGGAGCTGCCCGATATCCGCAAGGTCGTCGATCTCTGGTCGGATCAGATGGTCGAGCTGGGAAGTAACCCGGATATCAACTACGTGCAGATCTTCGAGAACAAAGGTGCGGTCATGGGCTGCTCCAATCCCCATCCCCACGGCCAACTCTGGTCTAACTTCTCCATACCCCAAGAGCCGGCAAAGGAAGATGCGCGCCAGCGCGAGTACTTTGAGCAGACGGGCTCGCCGCTGCTGGTCGACTATGTCAATGCTGAGATTGAGGCGGGCGAGCGTATTGTGGTGGAGAATGAGCACTGGGTCGCGCTGGTGCCCTACTGGGCCGTCTGGCCCTTCGAGATTATGCTGGCGCCCCGTCGCCATGTGCTCCAACTGCCCGATCTGCTCGGCGATGAGCGAGACTCATTGGCCGATGCCATGAAGCGATTACTGACCTGCTACGATAACCTCTTCGAGACCAGTTTTCCCTATTCCATGGGCTGGCACGGCCAACCAACTGATGGCCAGAGCCACGAGCATTGGCAGCTGCATGCCCACTACTATCCGCCGCTGCTGCGTTCGGCCACGGTCAAGAAGTTCATGGTGGGCTACGAAATGCTGGCCAATCCTCAACGCGACATCACCGCCGAGCAGGCGGCTGATCGGTTGCGTCAGGTGGCCGGGGTGCATTACAAACAGCGAGGATAGTTGGGTTTCGCTCAACGCCAATGCGCAAAGAATGTCGACTGGTAGGGGCAGGTCTCAGACCTGTCCCTTGTTTAAATCGTGAGAAATGATGTACAATGTGGCTAGATTGGCTAGATTAGTGTCTTGGGGGCACAAATGGAATGGCGACTGGCAGATGCAAAAAATCGATTCAGTGAACTAGTGACCAATGCGCTGCATGTCGGTCCACAACGGGTTCGCCGCAGAAATGACGAGGTCGTTGTGATCTCTGCGCAGGAATATCAGCGCCTCACCGGGGAGCAACTCACCTTCAAGGAATTTCTCATGCAGGGGGAGGACTTTGATGATCTTGATCTTTCCCGAGATCAGTCTCCGACACGGGATGTCACGTTGTGAGAGTCTTGCTGGACACCTGCGTTCTTTCTGAACTGCGCCGGAACATTGGAAGCGAGGCTGTACGTGAGGCCGTAAGCTCAATATCGGACGAGAATCTCTACATCAGTGTTCTGACGGTCGGCGAGATTGTCAAGGGGATCACCCTGCTCGATCCTGGTCGGAAACGCGGAGTCACTGCAACAATGGGTGCTGGACATTGAGAAACACTACAGCGATCGAATTCTTGCGGTTGACCTGGAGATCTGTACGATTTGGGGAGAATTCACGGCCAAAGCTCGCGGACGAGGAATCACCATTCCTGCTGTTGATGGCCTGATCGCCGCTACGGCTCAGCGGCACGGATTGCATCTGATGACACGCAATGTCGCTGATTTTGAGGCGACCGGCGTGATGATACTGAATCCGTGGAATTGTTGACGAGATCGATCTTTCAGAACTGGTCTGAGACCTCTCCCTGCGGCACCTGTACGAACTCTCCGTCTACAACCTGATAGATCCAGATCTGGGGATCCGCTAGATCGCCGGTCTCTTCGAACGTGAGCGTATCCAGCAGCGTTTCGACGGAATTGCCGCGCAGTGCATCGGCGATGGCTTCGGCCTCTGTTGATTTTGCCTCGCTTGCTCCCGCCGCCAACACCTGCATGGCCACATATCCGTTGACCGAGTAGGTGTCGGGATTGCGATACTCAACGGCCTGATAGGCTTCAATCCAACGGCTGTCGGCGATGGCCCGCGGACTAGGCGCAAAGGCGCTGACATACATCCCTTCGGCGGCGCCATTGGACTCGTCAATGGTGGCGGCCAGGAAGGCCCCGTCCGAGGCCAGCATGGGCAGGTCCAGCCCGGCTTCTACCAGTTCAGCACGCAAATAGGGCGCTTCGATCTCGTATCCGGCATAGAAGAGGGCGTCGAGTGAAAGCGCCCGAAGCTGGTCGATCTCCTCAGGTAGCGACTCTGGCCCTCTGCGACCTCGAGTGTGAGCGGTACAGAGGCGCCCTTTGCTTCCAATTCGCCGATAAGTGATGTTGCCAGCCCTTGCCCGTACTCGGTGTCGTTGTAGAGTACAGCCACGTTGGCAGCCTTCAATGTGTCGACCAGGAATGTGGCGTCGACTGCCGCCTGTACTGCGTCGTTCGCATTGACGCGGAAGAAGTTCGTGTAGCCTCGTTCAGTCAAACTCTGCTCCGAAGCCGTTGGCGTGATGACCACCACGTCCATGGTCTCATACCGTTCCATGGTGGCGAGCGTCTGCCCACTGTTGAGGTGGCCGATGATGCCCACCACGTTGTCACCTGCGTCCATGGCCTGTTGAACGACATCGACCTGGGTCAGGGCTACATCGCTGTCGGACTCGTCATCGAGCGGGCGTACGACAATTTCATGCCCGAGGAGTCCGCCACTGCCGTTGATTTCGGCTGCGGCCAAACGGACGCCCCCGAGCACAGTCTGCCCCCCATTGGCCTGGAATCCGCTCAACGGCACGGCCACATATACATAGATCTCGCCCTTAGTCGGCTGGCCGCTTGTGCTGCCGCATGCAGAAAAAAGCAAGAGGAAAATCAGTGTGAGTAAGAGTGTCTGAGTTCGTTTCATAGTCGTTGTCTGAATGTTGGATAATTAAGGGACTAGGAGGTTGAGGAGATAGTTGATTCAGCGATTGGGCGATTGAAATGCATAGTTCGTGTCAACCCAAGAGGTTTCCTGATCCACAAACGCCATTTCCCGAATCTCCCGATCTGAAATCCCCCACACCCCTGCTACCCCATTCCCTTCGTCCCATAGTCATACACTTCATTGATGCTGCTGACCAGATCGTTCAACCGCGCCACCTGGTCACTGATGTCGGCCTGGAGGCGTTCGGCGCGACCGCTGCTGATGTCCTGGGCATCGATGAGCTGGATCTGGCTATAGATTGTGGCCAGTGCGGTCAGGCTCTGCTCCAGTTGTAAGGCTGCCTGGGTCATGCGCGCATTGAGTTCGTTGAGGCTTCGCCATTGCTTGCGCTTGCTCGCCAGCACCTGATCCAGCTGGGCCTGAGTATCGGGATCGGACTCAAGTTTTCGCTGGGCGTCCAGTTGCTGGATCTCGCGCGGTACCAGGTCTCGCTCGCGGGCCAGCAGATCGTCCTGACGATAGCGGTCAACCCGCAGAGCCAGCCGGTAGATGTTGGCGACCCAATCTGTAATCTGGTTGGCTGTCTCTTCCAGCCGGTCGCGGATCATGCCTTCGCGTTGTTCGCGGATCTGTACTTCGATGCGTCGCTGATACTCCAGGGCGCTCTCGACATCAGTGCGGAGTTCCTTGTCCTTGATCTCACGTGGGTTGAACTGTTCCTGATAGAGACGCAGCAGGATAGATGCGTTGCCGTCAGCATCGGAAATGCTTGAGTAGACGATCACGCCGAAAGCGACAAGCCCGAGAACGATCCAGCCGTAGGGCGGCCACCAAAAGAAGGGGCGGCGCAGCGGCGAGAAAAAGAGCACAAACGCCAGCGCAAGTACCAGCGCACTCTCCCAGCGGAAGATGGCGTACTGAACAACGGACCCCTGTGCTTTCTGTTGTAGATCGGACCGAATGGTGCTCATGATGGTCTCCGCTGCCGAAACGACAACTTGCCACAGATGACTCTAGTGCAAGAACAAAAGATCAGCCACAGATTGACGCCGATAACCACAGATTGAAAGAGCTTTTCCTCTGTGAACTCTGTGCCTTGTATATTGAAATCGGCGTTTTCGCAGTAGAGTCTCTGTCTGAATCGATGACGAAATTCGCACCGGCAGTAGACTAATAGAGGTCATGCAAGGCGTTTGCCGTCGCAGCGATCAATGCAAGGGCGTCACGGCTGCCATTGGCTTCGCCCTTTTCAAAATCACCTTCGATCGAGCCCATCTGATTGGTGACATGGGCGAAGCAGACGACTGGCTTTTCCTTCGCCTGGGCAAAGGCATAGAGCGCCGATGCCTCCATCTCCACGGCCAGAATCCCTTCCGAACGGGCGTACTCGATGGCGGACTCGGTCTCCCGGAAGGGGGCGTCCGTTGTCCAGGTCGTTCCACGCACGATTGGCTCGGGCAGGTCGCTCAGGTCGTTCAGGGCGTTCGCAAGTCGAGCCTTCAGATCATCGGACAGCACGGCGTAATCAGACGGTGGCAGGTAGTGGTAGCTTGTGCCCTCATCGCGTAGCGCCCGTTCGATGAGCACGAAGTAGGGCGGCTTCTGGGCCTGTACGATCTGGCCCGACGATGTCACGCTGATCAACAGCTCGCAGCCCGAGACAAACATCTGTTCCGCGATCAACACCGCAAACGATGCGCCCACCGCACAACCGATGATCCCGTAGGTGACGTCCTTGTGCTCAAAGTTGTAGAGAACCGTGTGGTAGCATGCCCAGAACTCGTCTTGCTTCGCCCGACCTGTGGCGATCAGATAGCGTAATATGTCGCCGTCCGGATCGAGAATACAGACCGGCGGGATTCGCCCCTTTGCGATATTTTTCTGACGACGAGCCTCACGCAGCAGGTTGTCTGCCACGAAATGGGATGGCTCGTCGGAGTGCTTGTTGCGCAAAATCGGCGGCTCGCTCTATGTCATCTGTTTTCGTCAAGTCTTGTCCTCGCCGCTGGTCGCGGATCCTACACGGGTTCGTCGTGACGGCTTCAGCCGTCATGGGACCGCTAAAGTGGTTGCTACCATCGCTCGGCCGTCGAGCTAGAACCGTGCGCACGAGGGCTTGGCACTAAACATCGAACTAAGTCTGACCCACATTTCGAGGTTATCATACCGGAATCCCCGCAATCCCATTTAACGACTTACAGACTCCCACTTAAAAATAGGTCGAGATAATCTTATACAATTCCTCAATGTCCGTCTCGTCGGCGTAGCGGAACTGGCCATTGCCGATTTCAGCGATCTCTCGCATCATCTCATCGTCGGCACGGTTGCCGAAGGCGATGGTGAAGATGACCAGCGGCGGCGCATCCGGGTTCTCAAGCAGCCGCTGCAGGTCGGCGACTGACCGCTGACTGCTGTTCTCTCGCCCGTCGGTCATGATGACCAGGGCGTTAATGGCCTGGTCATCGGATTGCGCTTGCAGATCGTAGGCGGCGCTGTAGGCGGCGTCGAGCATGGCCGTGCTGCCGGTTGCTTCCATGTCGGCGATGAGCGTTTGCAGATCTCGGCGAGAGTGGGTGTTCAGCTTGCGCAGCGGACGGAAGTTTTTGACCGATGAGCCAAATTCGACCAGACCAACCGAATCCTTGTCGCCCTGGATCTGCTCCACAAAGGCTGTGAGCGCTTGCTGGGTGCTGCGCAGTTCGTTGCCGCCCATGCTGCCGGACGTATCGACGACCAGGTAGACGTTGGTTGGCTTCTTGGCGTAGTACCAGACGTTGCGTACCACATCGATGACGGCAGCCGAGGGCATTTGCAACGTGGTCTGCGGCTCGCGCCAGTCAACGGCATCTGCACCAGCAAAGGGACTGGTCGGGCCATCCAATGCGATGCTCAGATCGGCGGGACGGTAGCCGTCGCTCAACAGCTTCTGCTGGGTGGCCGGCTCGGTCAAGAAGTCGGCAAATGCCTGATATGTGCTCTGTTGATTAGCGGTGACGGCATTGTCATCGTTCTGTCCGGTCGCTGTTCCAAGATCAAGCAGCGCAAGCGGATGATCGGTCCAGAGTGTGCCCTCGGCCGGATAGATGGCGACTAGCGGGCGCTCAGGATTGCGCCGGTTCCAGTCGATGACAGTACGTTCCTGGGCCACGAAGGCATCCAGAAAGTCGCGCCCCTCGGCTGCCAGACGCTCGACGATCACTTCTTCGCCTTCACCGTAGAAGCGAATGGATGATTCGACGGCTTGCACATAATCAATCGTCTCTTGGGCAGTGGCGGCCTCGGTTGTCAAACCACGTGTCAGGCCGCTACCGGCGTAGAACTCGGCCAGGGTCGCCAACAATCCAGCTGCGTTGTTGGTGCTGGGATGGCTCCATTTGAAATCAGGATCCTGGGCGGCAAGCTGCTGAATGTCCTGCCAGCCGACTGCTGCATCAGGCCAACCCAGATCCTGGGCAACATCGGCCCAAGCTGCGATGACGATGGGGCTGACCGCATAGCGTATCTGCTCATCCACGCGGCTTTGACCAATGGGAATCACGGAATCGCCGTCTGTTGAGTCGCTGTCCGCATCAATACCAGACCTGTCAGTGCCAGAGTCAGTCTGCTCTGACCATTCCTGCTCAAGCTGTTGCAGCCAGAGCGTACTGTCCGGCGACATCGCCTGAAATTCGGGCTCGCCCAGCGCCGCATCGACCATCTTCTCCGGTTCATAGGTCACGAGTGAGACGGTCATGGTCCTGCCGTCGGGCGTCTGCCGGCCCTGACGATTGAATTCTTCGGCAAGTCGGGCCAGCACCGGCCCCATCACAGGCGAGACCGCCACGGTCAACTCGGCGCTGTCCGCCGCCCAGGTGGGGCTCTGTGCTGTCGCCTCTTCGTTGGCGGACCGGTCCACGCTACGGCCAACCAACCAGATGCCGCCGCTCAGAACGACCGATGTGCAGACGACCATCGAGAGCAAAATCCCACCCAAAGCAATCAGGATACTGAGTGTGCCGCTATTCTTTTTTGGGCTGCCCTTTTTCTGTTTGCTCATCTCAGGCGTTTTGCTGCCATTCCGGATTGCTTACAAGTTGACACATGACTCTACTGCAATAAGCCTTTCTGGACACGAATTATCACGAATTAACACGAAATGAAGTGTGACGCCAGAGGGAGAATTCGTGTTAATTCGTGTCCAATCCCTTTTTGCAGTGGAGTCACAGATTTACACAGATAAAAAACGATGAAACACAGATAATGCCGGGTTCACTCTGGACACCTGGTAAACATCTGTGAAAATCAGCTCCTTATCTGTGGCAAATTTCCGTTTATGCAGTGGAGTCATCTGTGGTGAAAAGGCTTTCTCACTGTCGATTCACCCGCTCAATTCGACCCATTCAACTCGAACCAGCGCAGGAGCGTCAGTAGCACATCGCGGTCGGGGCTGCGCATGGCGCTGGTTCTCGGCACCACCTCCTGCACGCCCTGTTCCTGCCACTTCACAAAGAGGCTCTCCTCGTTGGCATCGACCGGAATGTCGGGGTTTGCCGGACGCAGCCCGTAGGCCAACGCCGCTTCCTGCTGTTCGGGACTGAGCAAGTAGCGCTGGAATTCCAGCGCGCCATTCTTCTGGAGCGCACTGGTCTCGGGTCCGACCCAGACCGTGAACGGGAAATCAAACCAGGTCAGATACCGCGGATAGTAGATCTGCAACGGGTCTTCCCAGCGGGTGACGATTCCCTGCATATTCTGGAGCAGGTCGCTTTCCAGCAGTTGTCCCCCGTCGCCGACGCTGTAGCCGAAGAGCGCGAAGTCCTCGGCGGTGTAGGCGCTGCTGCTGCTGAAATCGGTCACAGCGCCCATCATCTCCCGCAACCAATCCTGAAACTCGGGATTGGCCACATCCTCGACGCCGATGTCGGTGCGGTCATAATATTCGCCGGCCATGGCAACCATGGCGGCCAGCCCGCCGACGTTCCTGGTCGGATCGGGCACCACTAGCTTGAAGAATCCCCATGCCGGATCGCCGCCTAATTCAGGCCAGCCTCCTTTGGTAACGGCCGCGTCGTGGATGGTCGACCAGTTGATCTCATCAAACTGCTCTTCCAGCACGTCTCCTCGACTGTTATAGAGCCCCCATGCAAAGAGGCTGATGGCAATGGGTCGGGCTCGATATTCACCGTCGGTTAGAAAGACGTCCCGCCCCAGCCGCTCCTTGTAAGAAGCGTTGGCCAACTCGACCAAATATCGACTGTCGGGAATCCACGCAGTGGGGAAGTCTTCGAGTGATTCTTGCTCTTCGGGAGACAGCTCATCCGGCAGCGCGCCGGCGGGCAGTGCGCCATACTCGTTGCGGTCCCAGCGGCCCAGCGCAGTCAGCCCATCGGTCGCCACGACCTCGACCTCGATCGGAATGCCATCCACGACGTTGTCCCCACGATTGAACTGCTCGGCAGCGTCGCGCACCCAAGGTTCGACAGGCAGCGCGGTCAGCACGCGGATCGTCACAGCCTCTGGCCGGTCGACGGTGAAAGTCGCCGATTCCGGGGATGAGGATAGCGAGCGTATGATCAGCGATGCGCCGATGATGATCGCGGCAACAAGCAGAATGCTGATGAAGATTAGGCGTGTTCGGTTCATGGTTGGCCGGGTGGTGATAGGTAGTGGTGAATGGTGAATTGATCGGGACTCGGGATTAGGGACAGGGGATTGCGAGAATCCGTTGAGGTATCTCCCAATCCCCAATCACCTGTCCCCAATCTTATTCAATGCCCAAGTTCTTCTTGCGCTCAGCCAACTGGGCATCCAGCGCACTGCGCTCCAGTACCTCGTCCATCTGTTGGTCGAGGTTGGCGGCGCGCATCTCGCTGAGCGTGTTCGCCTTGTCCAGGCGGGTGTAGATGCTCTCGGCGATTCCGCTGATGTCACTGTCGCCTGAACCCATCAGATCGTCCAGGCTCTTCATGGCTTTGACGGTCGTTTCCTTGCTCTTAGCCAGTTGCAGCAGCGCCTGAAGCTCCTCCCGTTCCTGCTTCATGGTTGCCAGCCGGGCTTCCAGCTTGACCTTTGCATCCAACAGATTGCCGAACTCAACGCGTTGGCGTTCGGATTGTTCGCGATAGGTCTCGACCAGTCGCTGAGTGCTGTTGAGCCGGCTCTGAACGGCGGCTGCCGCGGTCTCGTTGCCTTCCACCAAGAAGGCGTTGATGGCGCGATCTTGTTCGTCCGCTTTCTGTTCAAACTCGGTCAGCTTGCGATCGAGAGAGCGGACTTCGGCTCCGACAGTCGCTGCTGCATCTTCAAGATCCTCAAGGTTATCTTCAACCTGTCGGATGTATTGATCGATGACGGCCATGCTGTTGTTCTTGAGCGCCTGATCGACCATGTAGTGCAAGTTGGCGGAGATCAAAGTTGAGACTTTTTCCATCAAAGAAGCCATTATTTCCTCCTTAAAATTGACAGTTTCGCAAAACACCTATCGGGGTTGGAAAGACGACAGAATCCGCCCCTCCGAATTCAGAATCTGCCTGTCTCATTATAGCCTTTTGACCGGTTCGCCGCAATGACGTGAACCTGACAGTAGGTGGACATCCAGGTGACGAAGGTCGCGACCGGCTCAAAGCTCACGCAGCAAGCAGCAAGCAGCAGATCCACCTACTGCTTGCTACCTGACTACTTCTCTTCCACCTGCTTCGCCGCCGCAATAAAGGTCAAGATCTGTTCGGCCTGGTTGCTCAGTCCGCAACTGCGAAATCCGAGGATGGCGTTCAGTTCTTCAAGACTGTCCGGCGCTCTGTGTGCAATGGCCTTGAGCACCGTGTTGCTGGCAACCTGATAGGTTGGAACCCGCTCGCTCACTGCGGCCTTCTGGCGGAACTCTTGCATTTTCGTATAGATCTTGCGTTCGACCCTTGGCGAGACGCTGGCGCTCTGTTCCTGCACACGGGCCTTCACGCGCGTCTCCGACGAGGCGAGCTCTTCTCGTTGCGCGCTCATCAGCGCTTCGTCGCCCTCGTGGTGCGGATTGAGCTGGACGAGATCGAGAATGACCGGGCCGTAATGTTGAAGACGCTGCGTCCCCATTCCGGGTAGCGCTGCCAGTTCCTCAAGATTCTTAGGACGGGTCTCGGCGATGCGCAACATTAGCTCGTTGCTCATGATCACATAGGGCGGCTGGCCCTGTTCCTCGGCCGAACGTTTGCGCCATGCCCACAGTTTTCTCTGAAGTTCTGTATATCTGTCGCCGGTCGACGGCTCTGCCGATGCTGCCTCTTCGCTCTCGGTCTCGACCGGCGCTCCACGCTCAGCGAGTTCCGGGTGATCTTCCAGCCAGATTTCGGCTTCAGCGCGTCCACGTACTGTTGCGGCCAGGACAGGATATCCGTTGCGTGGATATTGGCGCAGGCGATTGTCCTCCAGGAGGTCATCGATGTAGTTCATGATGGTCGCCTCGCCCATTTCCTTCAGACGTCCATGATGACGTGCTTGATCCGGCTTGGCCGGAGCCCGCAGACTGCCGGCCAACACACGGGCTAGGCCGCTACGGCCCACCGGTTTGGGCAGGCTGACGAGGCAATCGAGTATCATTGGCTCGATGTCGGCGTCGTCAGGCAGCGGATGAATTGATGCCTCGACTTCAGGCACTTCTGGTCGGATGCCGGTGCAGTTGTCACAGACTTGGCACTTGATGCGCGGCGGACTGCCGAAGTGGGCGCTGATATAGCCGTGACGACAGGTCTCGGCCGTGGCGTAGCCTATGACGTTGTCGATGCGGCTGTTGCCCAATGCACTCGACTGAGCAAGCAGGCGCTCCAGCCGCTCCCGAGCGTCTTCCGGCAACGGAGCCAACTCGATCAACATAGCCCGCCTCGACCCCTTGAGCGTCAGGAAACCGGCGGCTTCCCATTCGAGCAGCTGTGCTTCGACATCGGTCAGCCACCAGTCCATATGCGCCGCAATGTCTTCGGTGCGATAGGCGCCCGAACGTCCGGCAGCCAACGCCAGTCCGCGTTGCAGGCCCGTGAAGTTCTTGTCTTGAAGCGCTGCCGCAGGCAACGTACGTGGCAGTCGGATCTCCATTTCGCGGGGGATGTCGAAACTGCGACTGAGCAGGTCCGCTCGCTCTAGGAGGCTGACAGCCACACGTGCCGTTGTCTCATCAGTGTTTAATACCTGCCTCAATCGCCTTGCGTCGACCGGACCCATGACGGGACCGTCTGAGAAATCGCCGGACGATGCTTCAGGCAATGTCTCATCACTGCCGTCCTGTTCCGCTGACGAAGGCTCAACATCGCCGTGGGCATCCTGCTCGAGCTTGATGTTCAACTGGTTGGCCACTGCAATGTAGACCTTGAGCAAGAACTCAACATTCATCTCGTCGGACTTAGCCCATCGGCGCAGATTCGCCCAATCGTTGTTGCTATAGAAGAGGACCCCTTGACTCAGCACGCCATCACGCCCGGCTCGACCGACTTCCTGGTAGTAGGCAGCCAGACTGCGGGGCGGGTGGAAGTGCACGATGAAGCGAATGTCGGACTTATCAATACCCATGCCAAAGGCAATCGTTGCTGCGACTATGCGAGTCTTGTCGCTCATAAACCGATCTTGGATTGCCCCTCGGTCAGCGAGGCCTGCATGGTAGGCCTCTGCGCTAATCCCATCCGAGCGGAGAAGTGCGGCAATCGACTCACACTTGCGGCGACTGTTGACATAAATGATGCCGCTGCCTTCGGTCTCCTTGGCAAATTTGATCAGTGCCGCTAGCTTCTCATCTTCATTGTGGAAACGGATCGACGATAGGTGCAGATTGGGGCGGAAAATATCCAGCGTCATCACTTTGGGGCGCTGGATTGAATCGAGCTCGCTATCGCCAGAGCCGTTCTCAGTATCCCCGTCAAGTTTGTCATCATCTTCGATGGCATCATTGCTCAAATAGTCGACGATTTCGTCACGAACGCGCGGCGGGGCCGTGGCCGTCATGGCCAGTGAGGGAGGATTGCCCAGCGCATGGCGCGCTTCCTGCACAAAGAGGTAGTCGGGGCGGAAATCATGGCCCCAGAGACTCACACAATGGGCTTCATCGACCACGAATAGATCGAGTCCGGCGTGGCGTAGGGCCGTGAGGAAAGAGCGCTGGCGCAGACGTTCGGGCGCCGCGTAGATAAGCTTATAGTCGCCCTGTGCAATGCCGTTCATCCGATCCGCCAGCTCTTCATCGGTGAGAGAACTGTTGATGAAGGTGGCCTTCTGGCGTGCGGCGGCAGGAAGACTGTCAACCTGATCCTTCATCAGCGCGATCAGCGGGCTGATGACAAGGGTGGCGCGGGGAAACGTCAGCGCAGGCAGCTGGTAACAGAGTGACTTTCCTGCGCCGGTCGGCATCACGGTCAGGATTGACTCGCCGCGCTGGACGCTGGCGATGACTTCGACCTGACCGCCGCGCAATTTCATGAACCCGAAATGGCGTACGGCGTCCAGTTGTATTTGACGCTGTTCCTTGCGGCTTACCTCAATCGACTCCGGTCCGCTCAGATGTCGGTAGATTGATTCGACGTCGAATTCTGCGTCAGCTTCGTGATCTGTGAATGGAGTCAGTTGTCTGGCTGAGATCCTGGCGTCGTAACTGTCGTCGCCGCTCCAGCTCCAGTTGCACGGCAGCGGAGCTTTCCGCATCGCTCTCTGGGATCAGGTTGCTCAATTCCGCGAGTTCGGCGTCACTGATGCCTGCTGGAATGCCAACGCCCAGTCGCTGCAAATATCGATTGGCGGTCTCTTGATCGTCGCCTGTCTGCGCAATGGCGATGATCGTCAGGATTGCAGCCAGATGGTTGGGCCGCCGGTCAAGATAGGCATCCATGAGTGCCCGAGCCTGTTCGTAGCGTCCGAGGCCTGTGTAGACAAGTGCGGCCGCCCGCAATGCCGCAAGGTTGCGCGGATGGGCGATGCTGATGTCATCGGCAACTGCCTGTGCATGTGGCTCATAGCCTGCCGCCAGCAGGGCGACGGCTTCCAGCGCCTGGCTGGCAACCGTTGTACTGCGACGTTGGCGGCGCTCGATGACTTCGAGCGCCCTGGCATAATCGCCGGCATCAAGATGGGCGGCCGCCTCGTAATCGAGCAAAAAGAGCAGCGGCCCATGGGCTTCGCGCAGAATCGTGACGAGTTCAAGCCGATCTGCCGGCTCACCCCACTCTTTCACAAAGCGCAATACTTGATCGCGTAGCTCGGGAGAAAGCGTCTGCAATATTTCAGTCGTGAGGTGTAGCTGCACCAACAGTGAGGATGTCATGAAGTTGCTTTCATACTCAGGATAAACCACAAGAATTGAAGGGGTGGATTGGACCTCTGTTTCCCAGATAGGCTAGGGCAAGCTATCATGGAGCCGGTGGCTTGTCAACCTACATCCTGACAGTGAGAATGATGAACGGCCAGGATCGGAAGGCCTACGAACGTCGGTTTTTGGCGGTCTCGTTACCCATCTCCTATAATCATGATTTATTGTGTTCGCTAAATGCCTTCTGAATAGATGTGAAAGTGAGTACATTAGTATGACGCGAGTCTTTGTCACCGGAATGGGGGCATTTACGCCGATTGGGAATGACCCCGTAACCTTCTGGAATAATCTGCTTGCCGGCAAGTCGGGCGCCGGCCGTATCACCCAATTCGACGTCGTCGATCTACCCATCAATATCGGGTGTGAGGTAAAGGATTTTGATCCGATGGACTACATGGGGCGCAAGACGTCGCGTCGTACCTCACGTTCGACCCAATTTGGTATCGCCGCCGCTAAACAAGCGTTGGAAGATGCCGATTTCGTGGTTGACAAGAGCAACTGGAACCGAGTAGGGATCATGATGGCGACCGGCGGCGGCGGCATCACGTCAATGGAATCAGCCGCGATCGATGTCGTTGACAAAGGGTGGCGATCCGTGGGCCCCTTTGTGGTTCCAAGTGTCATGGCCAATGCCGCGAGCTGTCTGGTCTCGATGGAGACCGGCGCCCGTGGCCCTGTGATGACCAGTTCGGCGGCCTGTGCCAGCGGCCATTATTCAATTATTGAGGCTTTTCACTACCTTAAACGGGGCGAGGCCGACGTCATGATCGCCGGGGGCACCGAATCCGCTCTCTCTGAACTTGTGATGGCAGCCTTTGCCCGAATGGGCCCGCTGTCGAAGCGGATTGATGACCCTGAACACGCTTCCCGTCCATTTTCGGTCGATCGAGATGGATTTGTCAGTGGCGAGGGTTCCAGTGCACTGATTATGGAGACTGAAGAGCATGCCCGCAAAAGGGGTGCTCGAATCTATGCCGAGGTACTCGGCGGCGCGCTCACTGCGGACGCATTCCATATCACGGCGCCGGATCCTGACGGCGATGGCGCTGCGCGTGCGTTGGAAAATGCTGTGCAATATGCCGGCCTAAAGCCCGAGGACTTTGGCGTGATCTTCGCCCATGGCACGGGCACCGTCCTCAACGACATCGGCGAGACCAAGGCGCTCAAACGCGCCTTTGGCGAGCACGTGAACGACCTGCAGATTACCAGCATCAAGAGCATGGTTGGTCATGCCATGGGAGCCGCCGGCGCACAGTCGGCAGTCGCGGCCATCTACTCTCTGAGAGATGGTATGGTGCCGCCGACGATCAACTACACACCCGATCCCGAGCTTGACATTCCAATTGTCGGCAACGAGGCGCAGAAGACCGACGCACGCTATGCCACAGTCAATGCCTTCGGTTTCGGCGGGCAGAATGTGGTCGCCGTTTTCGGCAAGGTAGACGAATAAAAAGATGCCGGTCAGATGGAGCCGGGAGCGACACGGTCGCTCCCGGCTCCATCTGACCGGCATGGTCAATCGGCGATTGTCAACGGCTTATGACATGAAAGCCTAACAGATCGGAAGCTCCGTCCGCCGCGAAGTTCGTACCACATGACTCTGCTACAAAAAGACGAATTTGTCACAGATTGACGCCGATAACCACAGATTGAAAAAGCTTTTCCTCCGTGAACTCTGTGCCTTCTTCGTGCCTCCGTGGTGAAATAGGCGTTTTCGCAGTAAAGTCACCACATTCCTTACGCAATACGCAGTACGAATTAACCTCCACGCCTCAACTATCGCGCAGTTCATGCCCCGTATAGGCCAAAAAGACGTCACCCAGACTTGGCTTGGAAACGCTGATTTCGCTCACTTGGAAGCCATTGGCGTCCGCTAGCTGGACGAGTTCGACCAGGCGACGGTCTCCGGCGTCAACACCGACTTGAATTACATACTGGACAATTTCTGCCCTCTCGACCCCCTCGGAATCGTCGTCGGCTTGATTGGACGCGTCATCCTGTCCATTGTATACGTCATCGTCAGAAATCTCGTCTACAACACCAAGCTCCTCATCTACAGCTTCAATATCTATGGCTTCAGTGAGTTCGTGCAACGTCGTCTTTGAAACGTAGCCTAGGCCATTAGCGGCCTCGACAAAAGCTTCGGCCTCGCCATGGCCGAGGATCGACACCACGTCTGCACCCATCTGTCGGATCAGAGAGGCCGGCGTTCCGTCCACAATCAGTTGGCCGTGGTCTATGATGCCGACGCGATCGGCCAATGCCTCTGCTTCGTCCATGTAATGGGTCGTCAGCAGCAGCGTGATGCCCATCTCGTCACGGAGGCGACGGATGTAGCGCCAGATGCCTGCACGGTTGTGCGGATCAAGCCCCTGTGTCGGTTCATCCAGAAATAGAACCTGGGGTCTCGTCATCAGTCCACGTGCCAGTTCGAGACGTCGTTTCATGCCGCCTGAATAGCTGGACACCTTGCGGTCAAGCACATTGCTCAGTTCGACCATATCCGCTAGTTCGCTGATGCGATCTCCACGATCTGTGCGGCCGATCCCATAGAGCTTGCCGTGGAAGTCGAGCACCTGTCGCCCGGTCAGATCCTCGTCTAGTACGATCTCTTGGAAGGTGACACCGATCCGGCGCCTGACGTTGGCTGATTCTTTGACCACATCGAAGCCCGCCACAGAGGCTGAGCCGCCGCTTGGAATCAACAGGGTTGTGAGCATGGAGATAGTTGTGGTTTTCCCTGCACCATTGGGGCCGAGAAGGGCGTAGATCTCGCCACTCTGGATGGTAAGGTCGATGCCGCGTACTGCATCCACAGTCTCGCCACTGTCAGCATTATACTGTTTCGCCAGCGAGCTGGCGTTAATCGCAATATCATTTGACATAATCTTTGTCTTTGTATCTATTTGTTCGATCGCCCCACAGACGTCGTGCGATTTCCCCCTTCGCTTTCCGCCGCGTTGGTGTCGGCATGCCGACGCTGGACGGGCAGATGGAAATCGGACGAGATTCGGCAAGACAATTGGCAGGAAACCGGTACACTGACCGAGCACCGGGCCTCAGCGGCCCGTGTATCAGTTGTCTGTTGATGGATCTAACGTTGCCATTTTGGTTGCTCAATCTTACGCCAAAAGAGAGTAGCCACCAATATCTGTACCGTCAGCAAACAACAGTTATTTTTCGACCGGAGCCCTTACCGGTTTGCGGCATGTACCTTTCAGAAAAGGGGAAGACTGATGGACTTGAAGCGAAATGACGAAATGCAGTGGCGCCGCGGCCTCTGGCTCGCCGTGCTGGCAATCATGCTGGGTGGCGCGCTGGGAATACTCAGTGGATCTACCACTGCCTTGGCGGATGAGGAAGGCGACAAGTGGGTTGGCTATGTAGAGAGCCGGCTTGAGGCGACGGTGGAAGGCGATTGGACGATCGGCGGCAAGACCTTCTCGGTGTCTGAGCGGACGGTGTTCGATCCGGCAGCGGGACCCTTGGACTCGGGTATCTGTGTACAGGTCTACTACCGATCTTATGACGACGGGGTGGTCGCATTCAAGATTCGTTCGATAGCAGCTGTCCACTGCGAAGATGAAGTGGATGAGCCCGACGATGACCACAGCAAGCGTGCCTATGGCAAGCTGGATGCTCTGCCGGACAACGATCGACTCGGCACCTGGCAGATCGGTGGTGAGTTCTACGAGGTCAGCCGGCAGACCAAAGTGGAGGCCGAGCATGGTCCTTTTGAGATCGGAGCCTGTCTGAAGGTCAAGTATCGGATGTCGGATGACGAACGCATCGCCAAGGAGATCGAGACTGAACGCCACTACAAATGTGGCGATGACGAAGGCGATGACACGGATCCGGGAGAAGGCGATCCAGGAGAAGGCGATCCAGGAGAAGGCGATCCCGGTGAGGGAGATCCTGAGGAGGGCGATCCGCACCATGAGGCCCGCCTCTACGGCGTGATTTTCAGCTTTCCGGAACAACTTGTAGGCGAGTGGAACATCGGTGGCCTCAAGATCTTGGCAGATGAATCAACTGAGTTTGAGCAGGAACATATACCCTTTGATGAATATGTCGTGGTCAAGGTCAAATTCTACACCGACGACGTCGGGATCCATCATGCGCTGAAAATCGAATCTAGGTTTTCGATTTGGGGCCACAGACCGGATCACGATCACGGTGACCACCATGAAGGTCGCGGCGGGCACGCGTACGGACTGATTCAAGATTGGCCTTCCACCAGCACTATGGGGCCCATTGGGTCGTGGACCATCGGCGACAATGTCTACATTGCCCTGCCTGAAACCCGGTTTGTGCAACGACGAGCGGACTTTGGTGTCGGCGTCCCCGTGCGCGTCAAATATCGTGTCGATGAAGAGGGCCGGCGCATTGCACGCGTGATCCGCACAACCGGGCCTAGTGCTGAAACGGATCAACCGACCCGTTCGACGCTGGTAAGCCTTGTCGAAGCGATGCCGGAAAATGGTTTCGACGGCGCATGGAAAGTCGGCAATGTGGATCTGATGACGACCGACGAATCCCGGTTCAGCGAGCGCCATGGCCTTCTGGCTGTTGGAGCGTATGTGGAGGTCGAGTATATTTCTGAAGATGCCACAGAGGATTCCAGTGAAGGCGCCGTCAACTACATCATCAAGATGGAGACGCGTGTGCCGCCCGGCGTCGGTGGCCACTGGCATCGGGGTCGAATCAGACACATGGGTGACGGCCATGTCGCTGCCGCCAACGCAGACGGCGTCTCCGCCGACGAACTGTGGACCATTGGCGAGCAACAGATTCGCATTGTCGCTGCCACCGATCTGGACGAGACCGCCATCGAACTGGATGTCAACGTCCTGGTCGAGGTCGACTCCTACACGGGTGACGACGGAATCGAAGTCGCCACACGAGTGCAGAGCATATCTGAAGGCAGCAGTGTTTTCCTGCCGCTCATGATGAACTAGCGCCGGGCTGACCGCTACGGCAACTACTGCAAACAAAACACCTGCTGTGCCGGATGCACAGCAGGTGTTTTGTTTACGCTACCTTTTTCTTCTACCTGCGCCGGAACGGCCAGCGAAACCAGCCGCGAATCTCGCGTGCCTCGGCCGCTTCAGCATCCATACTGACGAGCGGTTCAACCCGTTTCCCGATTGCCTCGGCTGACTGCACGCCGGCCTTGCGATCGACCAGTTTGCCGTGGCTGAAGTAGAGCATGGTCGGAATGCCCATCACCTTGAACTGTTTGAGCACATCCTGGTTCTCGTCAGCATTCAGTTTCAGGAAGGTGGCCTTTTCAGAATACGAATTGGAGGCGGCTTCAAAGTTGGGCGCAACTGCTCGACACGGACCGCACCAGGGGGCCCACACATCGACCACGACCGGCTTATTTGCACCGAGTACCTTCTCTTCGAAATCGGCGCTGTCGACAGCTTCTACTGTCATATCTTACTCCTCATGTGCAAAGTGTAGGACTGTGCAATGTGTCGGTTCGGCCCTGCGTGAGTGCTCTGAAAGTCGCTGGCATAGATTCGTGCAGGCCAAGCTCAGGCTGAGTTCAACCCGTGGCTACTCTTTTGTCACGCCGGCATTAGCCCGTTTGCCGTCATGCTACGCTGCCTTGTTTGTCCCGCCGCCGATCATGGTGTAGATGGGACAAAAGCCAATCGCCCCTGTGATCAACGGAACGAGACCAAGGACGCCTACGACGGTTCCCCAGATGCCGGTCATGACGAAGAAACCGACATAGAGCATGGCAAGGCCGATGATGACGCGGATGACACGATCGATGGTTCCTTCATTCTTGGACATGGTGTTGACCTTCCTTCTGTTTGTTTGTTGGTTTCTTACAAGCCATGATGATTTTTTATTGCAACCATCTTACATTCGTGTTAGATGCAGGCGATACCGAAAGGTTACAGCCTGCTCCGAAATTGGATCCGTTAGTCGGCAAACCTCATTGTTCTACCCAATACGACTCCAATCCAGGGGCATCTGACCCCTTCCAGCCAGGTCAGATGCCACAATCCAATCAGAATTGGAATGATCTGGTCGAATTTGGTACACCTAGAGTGCAAAAAAATAGACCTTTCCCCCCCTCTTTGGTACACTTCCGCTTTGATGGCTGCGAAGAAATTACAGGGACAAGTTGCGATAATTACCGGCGCCAGTCGGGGCATTGGACGGGCCGCCGCTGAGCGAATTGCTCTGGCGGGGGCTTCTGTTGTTCTGGTTGCACGGGACGCCCAACAGCTTGAGGCTGTTGTGGACGATCTGCGAAGCCGGGGCTTGGATGCAATCGGCGTCGAAGCCGATGTGGCTGATATCGAGCACGTTGAAGCAGTCATTGGGGCGACGCTGGAGCAATTCAAACGTGTCGACATTCTCGTCAACAATGCTGCCGTGGTCTGGCCGCTGGAAGAGATTGCCGATGTTGATCCTGATGAATGGGCCTATGGCATACAGGTCAATCTGATCGGTCCCCTCAATATGGTTAGGGCTGCCTTGCCCATCATGCTAGGCCAGGGCTATGGCCGGATTCTGAACATCAGCAGCGCGGCCGCGACACATCCCATCGCCGGGGCCAGCGCCTACTGCGCAAGCAAGGCCGGACTGGACATGTTCACCCGTACGCTGGCTCTGGAACTGAGCGAGAAGCCGGTGCTGGTCGCCGGACTTGATCCCAGCATGGTCGACACCGACATGCAAGCCGATGTGCGCAGTGTTGACACGTCCGAAAGTAGTCTGGACTTCAGCATTTGGCATCAGGCCTATGAAGAGGCAAAGTTGATGTCGCCAGCGGAAATTGCTCGAGCCATTCTTTGGCTGGTCGGTCCATGGAATCGTAGTCATGGAGAGAGCTTTACTGTCTCAGATCCTACATGGATAGACCAAGTACGGCGAGATATCGGCAAGTAGTTCCATTTTGAATAGAATTGTTTTCTGGCGGACCCTGTATCGCGAAAAGACCCGAAAGTCACTGTTTCCCACAAACCTGGAGGAAGAATCCCAATGGCGTATGACAAAGTTGTAGTGCCTAACCAAGGCGAGAAAATTACCATTAAAGATGGCGAACTGATTGTGCCCAATAACCCGATTGTCACCTTTATCGAAGGCGACGGTACCGGAGTTGACATCTGGGCGGCCAGCCAGCCGGTGCTGGATGCCGCGGTCGAGAAAGCGTACGGCGGCGAGCGCAAGATTTCCTGGATGGAAGTCTACGCAGGCGACAAGTCCAACGAGGTCTACGGCGAGATTGTCTGGCTGCCTCAGGAAACCCTTGACGCCATTGATGAATACCTGGTCTCTATCAAGGGGCCTCTGACCACGCCCATCGGCGGCGGCATCCGCAGCATCAACGTGGCCCTGCGTCAGCGTCTCGATCTCTATGCCTGTGTACGACCCGTTCAGTACTTCGAAGGCGTGCCCAGCCCGGTCAAGACACCTGAGCTGATCGACATGGTGATCTTCCGCGAGAATACCGAGGACATTTACGCCGGTATTGAGTGGGAGGCCTACAGCGACGACGCCAAGAAGGTGATCAAATTCCTTCAAGATGAGATGGGCGTCACGGGCATCCGCTTTCCCGACAGCAGCGGCATAGGCGTCAAGCCAATCAGTGAAGAGGGTACCGACCGTCTGGTCAGCGCCGCCATCCAGTATGCGATTGACAACGATCGCAAGAGCGTGACCCTGGTCCACAAGGGCAACATCATGAAGTACACTGAAGGCGCCTTCATGGGCTGGGGCTATAAGGTTGCGGCTGAGAAGTTTGGAGCGAAGCCGTTGGACGGCGGCCCGTGGCACATTTTGCCCAATGGCATCATCATCAAAGATGTGATCGCCGATGCCTTCTTGCAGCAGATTCTGACCCGACCGGCGGAATATGATGTGATTGCGACCATGAACTTGAACGGCGACTACATCAGCGATGCACTGGCTGCGGGCGTTGGCGGCATCGGTATTGCGCCGGGCGCCAACATCAATTACGAGACCGGCCGCGCAATCTTCGAGGCAACCCATGGAACCGCGCCCAAGTACGCGGGCCAGGACAAGGTCAACCCCTCGTCTGTGATTCTCAGCGGCGAAATGATGCTGCGTCATATGGGTTGGGACGAGGCCGCCGACCTGATTCTGAGCTCTGTTGAGAAGACCATCGGTCAGAAGCTCGTGACCTATGACTTTGAGCGCCTGATGGAAGGTGCGACGCTGCTCTCTTGCAGCGAGTTTGGGCAAGCGCTCATCGAGAATATGTAAGGGCTACTGCGTGCTGCGTACTGCGTAAGGTTCTCGTCACGGACGGATCTGATCACTCTGATATCGGAGTGATGCAAATCGGCGATTCACGTTCAGTGACTCTAATCAGAGACTTTACGCAGTACGTAGCACGCAGCACGCAGTACCAAAATAGAGTTCACGCTCCCACTTTTTTCGCTTAACCTTTGTCTCCCCCTGTACCTAGCGACTCAGCATGACATCATCTGACCGTTTTTCATCTGAACAGGCTGCCTCCGATATTGGTCATCTAGACCATTCTACGACCAATCCAATTGGTTGGACGGCGTCCCCAACGGCCATCAATATTCTTCCGCGTGAGATCCATGGCGGTGTGCACTACGATCTGATCTTGCCCGATACCGTGACCTTCGCATTGCGCGCTCCGCACAAGCCGTACGTGAGTTTAGTCGGCGATTTTAATGGTTGGGACACGCTGGCAAATCCGCTTGTCACCGATGGCCGTGGTACATGGTGGGTGACTTTGTCCCACCCTGGTCCCACGCGCTACGGCTACTTTGTGGCCATTGATGAGCAGTCTCATGTATGGGTCGGCGATCCATATGCAACGGAGCTGCGCTGGGATGACAACGCTGCCTGGGCCTACCTTCCGGGAGCGAAGCCGCAATTTGTCTGGACCGATCAACGCTGGCGGACACCTGCGCTGCGCGACATGGTGATCTATGAATTGAATGTGCGTGACTTTGCCGGAAGATGGGAACATAACCGCCCGAAGTTCGGTGACTTTCGTGCGATGATGGAACGTATGGATTACCTAGCCGATCTCGGCATCAATGCCATTGAGTTGATGCCGATCCAGGCCTTTCCGGGACGATCAAGCTGGGGCTACAACCCCGTTTTCTATTTTTCTATCGCGGATGTCTACGGCTCCCCGGAGGATCTGAAGCGATTCGTGGATTGCTGCCATGCACATGGCATTGCCGTGATTCTGGACGTCGCCTTCAATCATGCCTGGGGCGATCATCCCTACTATCACTACTACCCGCCCATGTACGATGAGGACGGCGAGCAGCTGACCAACTGGAATCCGTTCTTTCACCACACGCCCCAGGCTGTGAACATGTGGGGCGGCCTGGACTGGAATCATTTCTCGCCGGATACGACGCGCTACTTCCAAGATATCGTCCGCTTCTGGCTGACTGAATATCACGTGGACGGCTTCCGTTTCGACTGGGTCTGCGGCGTCGATTATGACGACGAGCAGCCAATGCAGCCCGGCTTTCATCCTTACCACGGAATCGGTGCAATCTGCTGGGCCGCGAGAGAGACCAAGCCTGACTGCGTCCTCATCGGAGAATTCTGGCAACTGGACGGTACCCATTCGGACAAGACCGCAAGTAAAATGGTTCGAGAGACCGAGATGGATGCAGCCTGGAATGGTCGCTTTCACCACACGTTAGAAAGTGTGATCAACCAACGTTGGCAGTGGGAACGTCAAGATGTCCGCCGTGCCATTGCCGGCTACGCACAGGATGGCTATGACGCCCCCGACCAGTTGATCAACTTCACCTGCAGCCATGACGAGGTTCGCCCCGAGCATGAGATCAAGTTTTACTCGGGGCGTCATATCGATCTGCCCGAGGGAATGACGCTGCAACAGGCCGCAGTCATCAAAGCGCAGCTGGGCCTGGTGCTCCTCTTCACGACCCCTGGCGTGCCCATGATCTACGCCGGACAGGAATTCGCTGAGGATACGCCGCGCACCATCGATTTCTTGCCGCTGAACTGGGAAAAACTTGAAGCGCCTGATCGGTCGCAGCATGTCGATCTTGTGCGTAGCCTGATCCGGCTCAGGCGGACACATGCTGCTTTGCGCAGTGATGACATCCACTTTCACCCAATCAGCTTTGCGGAAAAGAAACTCATTTGCTTTGACCGTCGCTCGGGCAAGCCAGGGAGCCAGTGGCTTGACTTCGTTGTCGTTGCTTTGAATTTCGACAATATTTCAAGAGTCGTATCGCTCAAGCTTCCCAATTCCGGCGTGTGGCTAGACGTCATCTCGGGTCGCAAACACCGACTTCGCCGCAATCAGGTTCGGTTGACACTCCGACCGTGGGGTGCGGCTGTTCTGGTTCCTGTGTCTGACAGCACGGCCGCCGGTACGGCAGTGGTCAACGCTGGCGAGAAGTGATGCGCAGACGTGTTCGTGAAAACGGGCACAAACGTATGCTTTGATTATTGATCAGGGCCAAATTGTATTAGAATAGCACGACAGTGAAGCATAGTGAGCGTCCTATGCCGCACTCATTTATCGATTGTCCTCGTGAGATTCAGTCAAAAATCGACCAGTCAGTCTGTTCGATTTAGATCTGAGCGATCAATCGTTGCTTCGGGTAGGCTCATCGGCGAGTACGACAGCCGTTTTCTTCTCTCCAGAGATCGCTACCGTCTATGAGCGCTGAAGCACGAGCGTTTTTTATCGGTACCAGCCTTTCTTATTGTTTTAGCCACGACTAGGAGGTATTTCCATATGGAGGCCACACAGTCACGGAGTTGGTCCCCCCATCTCAACACGATCGCCAGAAAGGTGATCATGGCGCTGACCGGACTTGTCTGGATCGGCTTCGTCTTTTTCCACATGTACGGCAACCTCAAGGTGTTCATGGGTGCAGAGTATTTCAACCATTATGCAGAGGCCCTTCGTGAATTGGGCGCTCCTGTCTTTTCCCATCTGCATCTGCTTACCCTGTTGCGCATCGTTGTCGTTATCTCATTGGTCCTGCACGTTTGGGCCGCGATTTCGCTGACCCGCCAGGCCCAGAAGGCACGCTCAACCAAGTATCAGGTCAAGCGCACGGTTACCGCTGACTACGCATCGATTACCATGCGCTATGGCGGCACCGTCATCCTGCTCTTCGTGTTGTTCCATCTGGCGGATCTCACCTGGGGCGTCCAGGCGCTAAGTCCCGATTTTGATCGCCTGAACCCCTATATGAATGTGATTTCGACCTTCCAGAATCCGCTGGTCGTAGGCTTCTACCTGCTTGCATTGGTCGCCCTCGGCTTTCATCTCTATCACGGCAACTGGAGTCTGGTTCAGACCCTCGGTATTCTCAGCCAGAAATACGACAAGCCGGTACGCATTGTCGGTCTGCTGCTGGCCCTGGTCATCACTGTCGGTTTCGCCGTCGTCCCGCTCGCCGTGCTTTTCGGCGTGCTGCAATAGTTGGGGAGAATTCTTGCTACCATGACAACAACAACGTCTGATGCCAAGACGACACCCGCCTCCTCCGAGATTATTTTGGATGCGAAGGTGCCGTCCGGTCCCATCGAAGAGAAGTGGACCAAGGCGAAATTCGAATACAAATTGGTCAATCCGGCCAACAAACGCAAGTATAATGTCATTATTGTCGGCTCCGGCTTGGCCGGTGCATCCGCCGCAGCCTCGATGGGCGAAATGGGCTACAATGTCCAGGTCTTCTGCTATCAGGACAGCCCCCGGCGCGCCCACAGCGTTGCCGCCCAGGGCGGCATCAATGCAGCGAAGAACTATCAGAACGACGGCGACAGCGTATATCGCCTCTTCTACGACACGGTCAAGGGCGGCGACTTCCGCTCTCGTGAGGCCAATGTCTATCGTCTGGCCGAGGTCTCCAACAATATCATCGATCAATGTGTGGCCCAGGGCGTGCCGTTCGCGCGTGAATATGGCGGCACACTGGACAACCGTTCCTTTGGCGGCGCTCAGGTCTCGCGCACATTCTACGCTCGAGGTCAGACCGGCCAGCAGTTGCTGATCGGCGCCTACCAGGCGCTCTCCCGCCAGATCAATGCCGGCACGGTCAAGATGTTCACCCGGACAGAGATGCTCGATCTGGTGATGGTCGATGGTCGTGCACGCGGCATCATTGCCCGTGATATGACCACTGGGAAGATCAAGTGCTACGCTGCCGACGCTGTTGTGCTGGCGACCGGCGGCTATGGCAACGTTTTCTATCTGTCAACCAACGCCAAGGGCTGCAACACGACGGCGATCTGGCGAGCGCACAAGCATGGGGCGCTCTTTGCCGGCCCCTCCTTCACTCAGATTCACCCTACCTGTATCCCACCTGCAGGCGAACATCAGTCAAAGCTCACTCTGATGAGTGAGTCGTTGCGCAACGATGGTCGCATCTGGGTGCCGCGCAAGGCCGGCGATGACCGTGCGGCAGCCGATATTCCTGAAGGCGAACGTTGGTATTACCTTGAAGAGAAGTATCCGAGCTTCGGTAACCTGGTGCCGCGCGATATCGCATCTCGTGCTGCCAAGAATGTTGTGGATGCTGGCCACGGTGTCGGCCCGCTCAAGAACGGCGTCTACCTTGACTTTGAGGACGCCCTCAAGCGTCTCGGCAAGAAGGTGATTGTCGACCGCTATGGCAACCTTTTCGACATGTATGAGAACATCACCGGCGAAGACCCCTATAAAGTGCCGATGCGCATCTACCCGGCCTCCCACTACACAATGGGCGGTCTCTGGGTTGACTACAATCTGGAGAGCACTGTTCCCGGTCTGTTCGTGATTGGTGAAGCCAATTTCTCTGACCATGGGGCCAATCGTCTGGGGGCCAGCGCCCTTATGCAGGGCCTGGCTGATGGCTACTTCGTGATTCCCTATTCTATCGGCAACTATCTGGCTGATGCGCCGTTGACCCGTGTTACGCCGACCGATCCGGTCTTCGCCGAAGCACGCAGCGAGATTGAGGCCTACATCGACAAGCTGATGAACATCAAGGGGACTCGCACCCCTACCGAGTTCGCTCGAGCCTTGGGTGAAATTGTCTGGGATGCCTGCGGCATGGGTCGCAACGAGGCCGGTCTCAAGAAGGCGCTTGAAGAGATCCCTGCCCTTCGCGAGGAGTTCTGGAATGATCTGTTGATTCCGGGAGATGCCAATGACTTCAACCAGAGTTTGGAGACGGCTGGGCGTGTGGCCGACTTCATGGAACTGGCTGAACTGATGTGCCTTGATGCCCTGGACCGTGAAGAGTCCTGTGGCGCGCACTATCGCGAGGAGTACCAGACTGAGGAAGGTGAAGCATTGCGTCGCGATGACCTCTTTGCCTACGTCTCTGCATGGGAATATACGCAGGACATTTCGAATCCCAGGTTGCATAAGGAACCGCTGGAATTCGAAAATGTTCCGCTTTCTACCCGCAGCTACAAGTAACGGCATCGAACCGCAGAACGACGGAATCGTCAGGGAGCGAAGAACAACATGAAACTTAAGTTGCAGATATGGCGCCAGAAGAGTGGCGATGCAGAAGGAAAGATGGTCGAATACGCCATTGACGACGTGAGTCCCGACTCCTCGTTTTTGGAAATGCTCGACCTGTTGAACGAGGAACTGATCCATAAGGGTGAAGATCCGGTTGCCTTTGATCATGACTGTCGAGAGGGTATTTGCGGCACTTGCAGTATGGTCATTGCCGGTGTTGCCCATGGCCCCAAGAAGGCTATCACGACCTGCCAGTTGCACATGCGAGAGTTCAATGATGGCGACACCATCTCCGTGGAACCGTGGCGTGCATCGGCCTTCCCGGTGATCAAAGATCTGGTGGTTGACCGATCATCGTTTGAACGAATCATACAGGCGGGCGGCTACATTTCTGTCGGCACAGGCAGTGCACAGGATGCCAACAACGTCTTGATTCCCAAGGTGGACGCCGATAAGTCGATGGACGCCGCTGCTTGCATTGGCTGCGGCGCCTGCGTGGCAGCCTGTCCCAACTCATCGGCGATGCTCTTCACGTCGGCCAAAATCGGCCATCTCTCCTCATTGCCTCAGGGCAAAGAAGAACGTTACGATCGAGCTGTGCTCATGGTCGACAAGATGGATGAAGAGGGCTTCGGCGGGTGCACAAACATTCGAGAATGTGAAGCGGTCTGCCCTGCGGAGATCAGCATCGAGTTCATCAGCATGATGAACCGTGATCTGATTCTGGGCTCGTTGCGTCAGGCGGGCAAGCGCTAGGCGGTTCTTTGCAGAGGGAGCAGTCCACAATTAGTTATTGCTTTCGAGCGAGCACCCATATCTTGGGTGCTCGCTTTTCTTTTCGGCCAATATCCTCTACACTAGGAATCCAAGAGACCCAAACTGAAAACGCATTTGAGACACACCTCGCGAGGATCTGGATCATGGCGTATTGGCAGCTTATCTACCACTCTGTTTGGCCAACCAATGGCTTTAAGCCGCTGCTTACGAGGGAACATGCACCGGCTGTGCACACGCTGATCGGCGACCGTGTGCAGTCATTGGGGGGTACGCTCTATGCTGTCGGCGGCATGGCCGATCATGTCCATATCGCGTCAGCAATTCCGCCGCAAATGGCGATTTCGGTCTTCGTGGGCCAGGTCAAGAGTTGGTCATCGGGGCAGATCAATCGTAAGCAGATGATGCCCGATCGCTTCACCTGGCACGAGTCCTATGGCGTCCACTCGTTTGATCGCCGCCGGCTGCCCAATGTGATAGCCTACATCGATCAGCAGGCTCATCATCACGCTGCCGGAACCACGATCCCTGTTCTCGAACGCAGCTTCGGCGATTCATCTCTGATTGCCCATGATCCTCACCAGAACTTCTACATCGATAACCAAGCCTGGCTCAACGAGATGTTGACCATGGACGCAGTGATCTTTGAGTCAAGCGTTGAGCAAACGTAACCGAATCAAAAAAAGGAGCCGGGCTTTCGAGAAAGCCCGGCTCCTTTTTTTGATTCGGCTACTTCCGGCTCGGCCCTACTGCGCCCCAAACAGCCTTCGGATCCTCTGTCCTAATTCGATCTTCTCAGGCTCTTGTGCAGGGTCTATGTTCTCCAGTGCCGCAATCAACTCATTACCGGTCTGGAAACGATCATCAGGTTTTTTGGCGATGCTCTTGAGAATCACCTGCTCTAAGTCCGGCGATACATGGGCATACTCGGACGGGGCGGGCGGCGTCTGATTGAGGTGAGCATCCAGCACCTCAGAGCGACCGCCGTAAAAGGGCTTTCGCCCACAAACCATGCGATAGAGGATGATGCCCAACGCATAGAGATCGGCGCGTCCGTCGACAGGGCTGTTGTTGATCTGTTCCGGGGCTAGAAAGGCCGGTGTGCCGTAGACGCCGATAGTGTCCTCTGCGGGCGGGTTGTTGAGATTGAGGACGGTGCCGAAGTCAAAGAGCACGGCGCGTCCGTCCTGGGCCATGAGGATGTTGGATGGCTTGACATCTCGGTGGACAAAGCCTTCTTCATGCAGATAGTTGAGCGCACTGGCGACCTGACGCACGATACCGATGGCCGGCGCTTCACCGATCTTCTTTGCCCGCAGCAGATAGTCGTCGAGTGTCTCGCCGTCAATGCGTTCCAGTGTAGTATAGAGGTAGCCATCGACTTCGCCGGTCTCATAGGCGCGGACGATGTTGCGGTGACGCAGCCGAGAAAGCGCTCGATATTCCTGCTGAAACCCGAGGCGCACGGCCTTCTGGGCCGCGGCCGGGCGCATGAGCACTTTGAGTACCCTCGATTGTCCCTGTTGGCTGGTGGCCGCATAGACCATCGCGACGGAGCCCTGCCCCAATACGCGCTCAATCTTGTATGGGCCAAATCGATTGTGGCTGATGTGCGGCGACGCGCTGCCGTATGGCTCTGATAATGCCATCGTGTTTGACTCGAACGTGTGCAGATATGCTGGATTGTATGGCTGTGCATTATAGCCAGGAGGAAGGGGTTTGGCAATGTGCAGTCTGCACAAGTGGATAGCGCAGGTGAGTACGATGAGGATGAGACATGTTTCGTTAACTGTATTTTTTTCGGGAGATGCCTTCCTCCAGACTATGTCATAGAACTGTCTCGCATACCCGGCAGATTCATTGCATATACGCTTCAATCGAAAAGGGGTGACAGCATTTTGCTGTCACCCCAGGAGTTGTGAGAAATGTTATCTGTTTAGTCGTCCCCGGCGCCGCTCATGCCGGGCAGATTGTAGGCGCCCATGCCGTGCTCGGAAAGATCGAGACCGGCCTGTTCTTCCTCGGGCGAGACACGCAGTTGCCCGACCGCCTTGATGATGGAGAAGAGTACGAACGAGGTCCCGAATGCCCACAGTGGAATGGCCAATGAACCAATAATCTGAGGCCCCATGGCTTTACCGCCAAAGATGCCCACGGCCAGGCCGCCCCAGATTCCGCAGAGGCCATGAACTGGCCATGCACCGACTGTATCATCAAGTTTCAGACGTTCCAACAGCTCCATGCCGAGTACGACCAGTACGCCCGAGATCGCGCCGATGATGATGGCTTCAAAGTTGGTAACAAGATCGGGGCTGGCAGTAACGCCGACCAGGCCGGCCAGTGCACCGTTGAGCGTGTAGCTCAGATCCGGCTTGCCCTGCTTGATCCAGCCGCCGATCATGGCGAGGATTGTGCCGGCGCCGGCCGCCAGTGTCGTGTTGACGGCGATGAGCATGGTGGCATTGGTATTCAGCTCGCCGGAAAATGCCAGTTGGCTACCAGGGTTGAAGCCGTACCAGCCTACCCAGAGGATGAAGACGCCCAGCGTCGCCAGCGCGATGCTGTGGGGCGGGAAGGGATTCTTGCCTTTTTCTGAGAATCGACCAATGCGAGGGCCGAGAACGATGATGGCGGCCAAGGCTGCGAATCCGCCTACGGAGTGAACAACAACCGAGCCGGCAAAGTCGTAGAAGCCCATGGCGTCCAGCCAGCCGCCGCCCCATTTCCAGTAACCGCTGATGGGGTAGATGAATGCTGTGATGAAGACGCTGTAGATTAGATATCCGCTAAACTTCATGCGGCCGGCCACAGCGCCTGAGACGATGGTTGCGGCGGTGGCGGCGAAGGCGACCTGGAAGAGCCAGTCGACCTGCGGATTGAGGTTGCCGCCTAGCGCTTCCGGTGCAACATCGCCGATGCCGAAGCCGCTGAAGGCAAGAAAACCGGGAATGATCTCATTGGAGCCATACATGAGGCTGTAGCCGATAACCCAGAAGAGCAGCACGCCTGCGCTCAAGTCAATGATGTTTTTGAACATGATGTTGACGGCGTTCTTGGCCGAATTAAACCCGGCCTCTACCATGGCAAATCCAGCCTGCATGAAGAGCACGAGCACTGCAAAGATGAGCAGAAACATGTTGTCGATGGCGTAGGCAAGTTCATTCGCGCTAATGCCGCCGTCGTCCTGGGCATATGCCTTGACGGCTAGCAAACCTAGCAAGAGTGAGAGGGGCAGAGCCCGCATAACTTTCAGAAACATCGCTGTCTATCCTCCTGATATTCGTTGACAAATCATACGTTGATAAAGCCTTAAGTAGGAAGCTGTCGGTCGAGCGAAAAAGTGCCGGGGACTTAGGCAACAGAGCGAGTGCGTTGACGCTGATTTTGAGGTTTCGGCATCGGGAAGTCCCCGGCACTTTCTTGTAATGACTTACAGCTTCCTGCCTAAATCGTCCTGGCTGAATTGTTCAGCGCTTGCGAAGCTGTCTACAAGCGCTCTCGGACAATAATACATTGACTGTTGATTAGCTTCAATGTGCATGTTGCACAATCTATTGTGATTTTTTCTTGTGTCTGATGTCGTTCTGGATAGGATTCGAATGTGGTGAATGGGCTGTATGCACAAGATTGCATACTGTTCTCTGTAGATAAGCACCTGGTTTTCACAAATACTATCCACAGGTCAAGCGCAATCCCAGTTCTATCCGTGTCTTATCCATTTTCTATCTGTGTGAATCTGTGGCGAAAAAGGCCTTTTACAGTGGACTCCTGCCTGGCCCTCTCGGTTGGCAGTATGCAGATCGCGAAAACTGAATATCTTGCCGGTTGGTTCATAGTGGTAGAATGAGAGGAGGAGACGTCTGTTGTAGATGTTGCGCATACCTTTGGGGTGGAGCTAAGGAGCGATGGCGCGGATTGCACTGGGAACATCATCATGGCAGTTTGATGCTTGGCGCGGTATCTTCTATCCGCAGGATATGAAGGTCCGAGACTACCTTGGGCACTATGCCTTGAAGCTGTCAACAGTCGAGGTGAACACGACGTTTTATGCCATACCCAGGGAATCGACTGTACAGCGCTGGATCGAGAGCGTGCCCGATGGCTTCAGCTTCTGCCTCAAGTTTCCGCGTGTGATCACCCATGAGAAGCGATTGATCGATTGTCAGGCCGAAAGTCGCGCCTTTCTCGATATGCTCCGCATGCTTGGGGACAAGTGTGCTCCGGCCTTCCTGCAATTTCCGCCCAGTTTCAGCCGCTCTGAGCATGGACGGGCGCTCGCCGGCTATCTAGACTGGCTGGCGGTCGAGGCCGATGACCTGTCGATTGCTGTCGAGGTGCGCTCGCAGGATCTCATGACACCCGAATTTGCTGCTTTTCTCGCGCAGCGGGGATTCTCGCTTCTCTTAGTGGATCGGGTGAACACGCCGGACCTCTTTCCCGTTTGGATAGAAATGGTCAAGGCCGGCGGCACGCCTGACTTTGTCGTGATCCGCTGGATCGGTGACGACAAGAATGGCCCGTCCGGCGACCGTGATCTGACCTTTCTGAGGGATGCTGATCTTGCTCGATGGGGCGAACGTATTGTCGCTCTGAACGCAGCGGGTGTCGACGTCTTCGGCTACATGCACAATCCATACGAAGGCCATTCGCCGGCCAGCGTCGCCAGGCTGGAGACGATCTTGCGTCGGTCAGTTGATCGGCCAGTCTGGTCGCCGCCGGCTCCGTTGCCGAAGGGGCAACTCTCTCTTTTTGATTGACGCTAGAAGGCGCAATGTCACATAGCAATAGGAACCGATATGGACCGAACAACACCTGCCAGTCACAAAGAAGAAATCGAACTCTACATTCGGACATACTATTCGCTGTTGCGCAGCAGCGATCCCATTCGTGTGCGCAGCCTGGAAGATACGCACGCATCAATGAATTCAAATCTCCACTTTCGGGCAGCCAATATGGAGCTGGATATCTCTGCCCTGGTCTATGCCGCAATGCGTCTTCCGGACTGCTTGCCCCAGATATCATTGCTGATCCTGGGTCAGATGGAGAATGTCTTCGATCGCGCCGGCTATCAAGTCGAAAGCTGGGCCCCGGTGAGGGCCCGTGCCCGACGTCGCAAATTCTACTTTGAAGAGACGCAGCAACTGCTGGCCGCCTACATCGCCAGCGTCAGTGATATTGACGATATCATTCCTGCTGTGACGGCCTATCAGATCGAGTGGAACAAGATCAACCAGAAGCTGAATCGCAGCGATATCGGCGACCGTATTCGATCGTTCCGCGGTTCCAACGGCTACGCCCCCATTGGGCTGTTGGAAGACGTGCGTGAGGCGCTCAGCCTGTCTGCAGAGGACTTCAGCAAGTTGGGCCAGATCTGGCCGGGCGACATGCTCTTCCAGAATCTACAGCGGGCCGCCGAACAGAGGCTTGACCTCCGTGCGATCGTGCTGGGTAGCGGACTCAGTGACTATCGACGCAGTGTTCAGCACTGGTGGGGAAAGATCGAACAGGCGACCGCCTCTCTGGACCTGCTCAGCCGCCCCATCTACTTCGTGAGCAGTAATGCGCACAGCATCATCAACCTGATCTCGGGCGCAGCCCATGAGCTCCAGGATGAGCTGCTTGCCCATGTCGACGAGGTTAATCCTGAAGGCCTTCGCGGCGAGTTGGTCAACATGGCCGAAGGTGACGTCGGCAGCCTCAGCAACCTGTTGTACTACGTCATGCGGCTCTACGCCGACCACCATTCTTCGCCTGACGGCATTATGGAAGGCATCGCACGTCGGGAGCAGAAGGCCGGTGTGTTGCGGATTTCCGATCCCCACTGCCTCGATGTTGAGGCGCAGGTTATTCAACTGAGCCGTTTGCGTGCTAAGCGCGTTGATCCGCGCCTACAGATCTTTTCCGATGAGGAATGGCAACTCCTACGCAATAGTGATTCACTGATCCTGAATATTGACTATCCCCTTGGCATGGCTGCCTACCATATCTTTAGCCAGATCAGCACGGCCGTGGATCGCATTCATGGCGTTTACATTCTGGGCAAGGCGGCGACGCTTAACGGTCGTGTTGGCGACGTGATGATCCCCAACGTTATTTACGATGAACATTCTCGAAATTCCTACCTCTTCCGTAACTGTTTCAGCGCCCAGGATGTGTCGTCACATCTCAATTTCGGCACGGTCTTCGATAATCAGAAGGCGGTAACGTTGCGAGGTACATTCCTGCAGAACCGCGAGTTCATGCACGTCTTCTACGAGGAGGGGTATACCGATATCGAGATGGAGGCGGGTCCCTACCTGAGTGCTGTCTATGAAGATATCTATCCGAGACGGTATCCAGTTAATGAAATCGTCAATCTGTTCATCAATGCGCCCTATGACATTGGCCTGATCCACTATGCCAGTGATACGCCGATCAGCAAGCGACAGATGCTGTTGAGCAAAAGCCTGAGCTACTTCGGCGTCGATGCCACCTATGCCACTTCGGTGGCAGTCATGCGCCGAATCCTGACTAATGAGATCGAGCGACAGCGGCGCAAGCAGGCACAGGGTTCGGATGCTGATGTCGAGAGAGACTGATCGGGAGCGCTAGATGATCCTGGATTGCCTTCGTCGGTTTGAGGAAGAACTGAATCGGCCTGAGCCGCTGCCCGAGCGACTGGCCTTGGCCATCGCCTGCATGGCCTATCCATCGCTTCATGTGGACGACCATCTGCTCGTCCTCGATGAGTTGGCGGAGCGAGTTGGGGCCTCTCTAGCGCCCGGACTGCATGGAGAGCGCTTGGCCGAGGAATTCATACTCGCGGTCAACAGCGATTTGGGCTTTCGCGGCAACCAGCAGGATTACTACGATCCCCGCAACAGCTATCTGAATGACGTGATCGAACGTCGCACAGGGCTGCCGATCTCGCTGAGCGTCATCTGTATGGCACTGGGGCGCCGTCTGGGCTTTACCATTGAGGGCGTAGGCTATCCGGGTCATTTCATGGCACGGCTGAGAGATGATGGCGAAGTCTGGCTGTTGGATCCGTTCTATGGCCGCGTGTCGCCCGCGTTCGCCGTCTCCGACTACCTGTCTGAGCTGTTTGGCCGCCCTGTCAATCTGGCGCCCCAGGCCTATGGTCCGTTGACGCCCGAATTGATCGCACAGCGCATGTTGAACAATCTGCGCGGCATCTTTCTACAACAGAGAGACTATGCGATGGCCAAGCAGGTGCTGGATTATATGTTGGTGATGATGCCCAAGATGGCCAATTTGTGGCAAGAACGGGGTGTTCTGAACTATCACCTCGATAGATGGGAAGAGGCTGCGCGAGATCTACATCGTTATTTCTTCTTGACTGGAAATCTGACTGAACTGTTGGAAAACCGGGAGACGGAACAGGTGGTTGGTGCGTTTTCAGACCATGATCGGACATTGGTTAGTCTGTACTGGACAATTGAGAAATTGCGAGATCGAATAAACTGAGGTCAAAAAAGCTGTTTACTATGCCGTATCGATTGCCCAAAGATGCAACATTGCTCTGGAAGATACTCTGGACCATTGCCTGGATTCTTCGCCCGTTTTCCTGCAAGCTTCACGTGGAGGGCTTGGAGAATATTCCTGAAGGTGAAGGACTTGTACTTGCCAGCAACCACACAATGGGGCCAGACTACGTTGTTCTTGGCGTTGTCTCACCGCGAATGATTCACTTTTTGGCAAAGAGTGAAATATTCGACACACATATTGTGCTTCGCAAACTCATGTCCAACATAGGCGGTATTCCCATTGAACGGGGAAAACGCGATGCGGCGGCAATGCAGACCGCAGTTGATGTGGTGAAGCGAGGCAATATCCTGGGCATGTTTCCTGAGGGAACACGCAGTCGATCCGGTCAATTGCAGCATGGCAAGTCAGGAGCTGTGCGCATTGCCAAAGCCGCGGGCGCGCCGGTGGTGCCCGTAGCTGTACTCAACTCCCAGGCCATGATTCCAGGACTTATGAAATGGAATAAACCGACTGTGATCATTCGCATAGCCGAGCCGATCCGCTTTGAGGATAACACCACCGATGATCTGGCGCGCCTTGCAGAACAGACGGATGTGATAATGCGGGCGATTGCTGCATTGCTCCCGCCGGAGGACCGTGGTGTCTATGCCAGTGGAGCACATTCACAGACCGAAATGACCGCGCTGCATGAGGAGTCGGCTGGATAGCAGGTGTCTTGCCAGTTGATGTTGGACAGTCAATTGTGATAAACAAAAATGTGGAGGCCCATCTAGGGCCTCCACATTTTTATCTAATCCGGATTGGTAGGTCCTGAAATCTCAAGGCATTCAATCCGCTGGTTCAGCAATGTCTATAGCCCGGCCAGAATCTCATCCAACGCTGCCTTGCTCGGGCGCAGCTTCTTTTCGTCCATATAGGCCAATGGCTCGTCTGACAGGTTGAGCAACTCGTACATGTCCGGCTGGTTCTCATCGAGATAGAAGAGGCCAGTCAGCATCTTGCCGTCAGTGCGTGCTTGCGAGAGCGTCGCATAGGCCATGGGTTTGTTTCTCGGATCATAATCGTCACCCACTGCTTTCAGAACGATTTTGAAACCGTCATGCAGTTCGACCTCGTGCTCCTCGTCGTAATCGTCGATCTCGATCTCTTCAAAAGGCGGCACGAAGGCGAGTTCGTGAAGCGGCATTTCATGTTCCTTGCCGTAGCTGTAGCTCTTGGTTGATGCGTGGTGGTTGTTGAACGTCACACACGGGCTGATGATGTCGATGACGGCGATACCGCGATGCTTGAACGCAGCTTTGAGCAACGTCTCAACCTGGCGGGCATGGCCGGCAAAGCTGCGTGCCACAAAGGTGGCGTTGGCGGCCAACGCTTCCAGGCAGATGTCCAACGGCGGCATCTCGTTGATGCCGGCGTACTTGAGTTCCTGTCCATAGTCGGCGGTGGCGCTGAATTGCCCCTTGGTTAGACCGTAGACGCCATTGTTTTCGACGATATAGACCAGTGGCAGATTGCGGCGCATGGCGTGTTTGAACTGACCAACGCCGATCGAGGCGGTGTCGCCGTCGCCGCTGACGCCCACGGCTCTGAGTGAGCGATTGCCCACAACCGCTCCTGTGGCTACGGCCGGCATTCGGCCGTGGACGCTGTTGAAGCCAAAGCTCTGGCCCAGGAAATAGGCCGGCGTCTTGCTACTACAGCCGATGCCGCTCATCTTGATGACCTGGCGCTGGTCCAGACCCAGATCCCAGGCTGCGGTCATAATGCGTTGACTGATGCTGTCGTGTCCGCAACCCTTGCACAAGGTCGAGGGACGACCTCGGTAATCGCTCTTCTCCAGACCAAGTTTGTTGGTCTTGGGGGCTCGCTTCGCGGGTCGTTTGGCGGCTCCTGTGGTCATTATTGGTTCCCTCCCAATTCACTTGTGATCGCTTGCGAAATCCAGCGGGCGCTGAGTGACCAACCATCGTTTCTGGCTACTGATTTTAGGTTCATCGCACGTTCCGGAATATCAGTACGCAGGATAATATTCAGCTGGCCGTCCTGGTTCATCTCTACGACGATAGATGTTGTCGTATTCGGCGATGAAATCGCGTACTTCTTGGCCGATGGGCAGGGAACGTACGCGCATGTAGCCCGTCTCGATGCCCTGCTCGCTCAGGCGGTCGCGTGCTTCCAAGACAGCTTCGTGGTTGCTGCCCAGGCTGATGATGGCAACGCTCTTGTCATCACAGTCGAAAATCTCGGGTTTGGGCGTCAGGGTTCGCGCCGTTTCAAACTTGAGTGCGATGCGTGCCATGTTGCGTTCCCACACGTCGGGTCGCTCGGTGTAGGTTCCATATTCATCGTGACCGGTGCCCCGGGTCAGATAGCCGGCCATCACATTCTCGTTGCCCGGCAGTGAGCGATAGGGGATGCCGTCGCCGTCGATGTCCATGTAGCGTCCCCACTTGGAGCCGAGCTCTTTGATCATCTCTGCTGAAGCGATCTTGCCTCGATCCATCGGTTTGTCGGGATAGTCGAAGGGATCGCTGATCCAGGTGTTCATGCCCAGGTCAAGGTCGCTGAGCACGAAGACCGGCGTCTGCAATCGTTCGGCCAGGTCGAAGGCTGTGCCTGCGAATTCGAAACATTCCTTTGGCGTGGATGGGAATAGCAGGACGTGTCGGGTGTCGCCGTGGCTCAAATAGTAGGTGGTCAGGATGTCGCCTTGGCCGGTGCGGGTGGGCAGACCTGTACTTGGCCCGACGCGTTGGATGTCCCAGATCACGGCCGGCACTTCGGCGTAGAAGGCGAGACCAACGATTTCTGCCATCAGGCTGATGCCGGGGCCGCTGGTGGCCGTCATGGCGCGTGCGCCTGTCCACCCTGCGCCGACGACCATCCCGATGGCTGCTAACTCGTCCTCAGCCTGGATGATGGCGTAGGTCGCCTTGCCGGATTCCGGATCTTTGCGTAGCTTGGGCGCATATTCACCGATCTTTTCGGCAACGCTGGATGAGGGCGTGATCGGGTACCAGGGCACAACCTCAACACCGTTGAAGATGGCCCCCAACGCGGCTCCCGTATTGCCGTCGACCATGACCTTGCCCTCGGTAAAGCCGCTCATGCGCTCGGCACGGTAGGGCTGATCGTTGGTCAAATTTGCTTTGGCCCACTCGTAAGCGGCAATCGCCATGTTGTAGTTCATGTCGATGGGCTTCTGCTTGCCGCCAAAGTTCCAATCGAGTGCGGCGTGGATTTCATCCAGCTCGATCTCCAGCAGATAGGCCAGGGCGCCGACGTAGGCGAAGTTGGCCACGTAGTCGCGCAACGCAAAGGGTAGTTCGGCATCCTTAACCAATTGCTTGACTGGGATGGGGTAGAAGGTGACATCCTTGCGGTGGTTGGCAATCGGCAAGGCATCGTCGTAAAGGACGATGCCGCCGGGCAGCGCAGAGTCCATATCTTCGGCAAAGGTCGCCGGATTCATGCAGACCATAACCTCAATGCCGTCGCGGCGGGCCAGGTACCCCTCCTTGCTCAGCCGAACATGGTACCAGGTCTGAAGCCCCTGAATGTTGCTTGGGAACATATTCTTGCCGGTAACCGGAATGCCCATTTTGAACAGTGAACGGATCAGAACCAGATTACTTGTTTGGCTTCCTGAACCGTTGACCGTTGCCACATTGATGTTGAAATCATTGACAACGCGCTTGGGCTGCGCGGCGTCCTTTGGCGCTTCCTTGGTAGCTAGGCCCATCATCTCCTCCAGAAATTGGTCGAACAATTATTTACGCTTCAACAATGCCCATCAAGACATTGAAAACAACAGGATATCGAGATTATCCACGATCTATCGGTTGATTGGCTGTAGAGTACCCCTCAATGTTCATTTGCAGCGTTTTCAGCGACAGGTCGCTGATTGTCTGCAAACGCTTGAATAGCCCCGTTGGCCGTCAATCCGTCCAGATTCATACCACGGCTGTCGAGCAGCTGCATGTGCTCCACAAGCAACTGTTTGCCGAGTTGAGTCTCTCCTGCGCAGAGCGCGTCAACGATGCGCTGGTGATATGCCCAGACGTCGGTCAAATATTGGTAGTCTGCATAGGTGCTCAGTTCGACCGCTTCGTAGGCATCCCAATAAGCCTCCAGCAGCCCGATGACGAACGGGTTGTTGAGGCGTCGATAGATCGTGAGATGTAGGTCACGGTGTTCTTGGAAAGGGATTTGGATGCGCGGTTGGCTGAGTTTGCAGATCCCTTGCTCGACCAGCGACTTGAGATGGCTCATATCTTCGTCGGTCAGCAGGGCGACAGCCTCGTCCCAGTAGGCCATTTCCAGATGAATGCGCAGACCGCTGAAGGCTTCAAAGTGATTGCGGTCGATAGCCAATGCGGCTAGCAAGCTAAGGCGGACAGGGGGGAGAAAATCATACTCGGTGCGTACGATACCGCGTCGGGGACGGGCATCGATCAGGCCGAGCGTGCGCACAACTTCCAACTGCTCACGCAGCTTGCCAACGCCGATCCCGGTCTCTTTACTCAGCTCGTTGAGCGAGGGAAGACGGTCGCCCGGTTCGTATTTCTGTTCGAGTAGATAACGAAGCAAGTCTGACTCGATTTTGGTGGTGATCATTACCCGGAACCCACGCTGGTTTCTGCAATTATGCAAATAATCCGATTAATCAAATTATGTTTTCCAATTAAAGCACTTGGGGCAATTCGTGTCAATATCCTGGGTGCTTGGAAATCATCAGAAGAGGCAACTGTAGCGACGCAAAATCGTGCGCCTCTACTGTTGCCTACACCACGGGAAAGGGCGCGATGACAGTGATGAAGGTCAATAGATCGTCCCCCTGGTTGACGACGCCATGTGGCACGCCTGCCGGGGCCAGGATCAGCTCGCCTTCGCCACAGGTCTGGGACTGATCGCCGACAGTGAAGAGGCCGGAACCAGAGAGCACGAAGTAGAATTTGTCCTGCTCCGGGTGGTCATGGATCTTCTGTTGTTGGCCCGGCTGAAGACAGTTGAGTCCGGTCAATAGACGTTCGCTCTGGAAAAACGTGTGCTTATATGCTTTCTCCTCGCGTGTACCGGCGTGATCGAGTGCACGGATGAAATACGTTTCGGACATGATGGCTCCTTCGTTGATTCATTCATCTTCCATTCGGGAAGGGCGACGGTTTTCTTCTTAGGGATCAGCGCGTTCCTGTTTCATCCCTACCAGAATGTTGCGCTTGTGATCGCCCATGTTTACGGTCAACCGCACCAACCTATCTGACTCTGGAATGTCCTCTACGAGCTCAATGGCGCCAACACGAATATCGAGCTTTTCGAAGTCTTGGAAACTGATCGTTTCTTTGATCGGACCTGGCTGAAATTCACTGTTGGTGGCCATGACTTTTTCTCCTGATGAGATCAACCTTGTGCCTGACTTTCGAGATACTCAACGGCCGCACCGGCCAAGAGAGCAACACCGGTCGGCATCATACGTTCGTCGAAATCGAAGGTCGGGCTGTGGTGGGGGCTGTGCATCTCCTGGGCCGGGTCCGATGCGCCGACCAGCACGAAACAGCCGGGGACCCGATCCAGGAACTCAGACATGTCCTCACCGACCATCATCGGCGTGATCTGGTCGATCTGGTCAGGCCCAACGACTGTCTCAGCCACCGACTGCATGATCTGCGCCCCCGCCTCGTCATTGACGGTCGCAGGCACATAGCCGATATGCTTGAATTCGACAGGTAGCACCGTAGGCGGCGCAGATGCCATTGGCCATCTCTTCCATGCGCCTCAGCAGCAGCGCACGCATCTCCTCCGTGTAGCAACGATAGGTGCCCTCCAACTCCGCACGGTCGGAGATGATATTCGAGGCATTGCCGCTGTGAAACTTGCCCACCGAAATGACAGCCGCATCAGAGGGATTGGCATTGCGGGAGACAATGCTCTGCCAACTGACCAGGACCTGAGCCGCAATCAAGGTAGCATCAACAGTCTCATGCGGCGCGGCTCCGTGGCCGCCCACGCCATGCACCGTCAGCGCAAACTTGCCTGCGCTGGCCCAGAGCGGGCCGGCCTGCACGATGACCTGATTGAGCGGCAGACGACTCCACAGATGCAGGCCAAATGATGCCGACGGGGCCGGGTTTTCGAGCACACCATCCTCGATCATGGCGTTCGCTCCGCCGATCCCCTCTTCTGCCGGCTGAAAGACCAGCTTGACCCGGCCCGGCAGTTCATTGCGATGTTTGGTCAGCAGTTGAGCCGCGCCCATGCCCATGGCCGTGTGGCCGTCGTGGCCGCAGGCGTGCATGACGCCGTCATTCTGCGAGCGATAGGGCACGTCGTTTAGCTCGAAAATCGGCAACGCATCCATGTCAAAGCGCAGCAAGACGACGGGCGCGTCGTCGGCCACGTCGTCCGGCTCGACCATGGCGACCACGCCGGTCTTGCCGATGCCGGTCGACACTTCCAGGCCCAGGTCGCGCAGGTGATCGGCAACGATGCCGGCCGTACGTACTTCCTCAAAGCCGAGCTCCGGGTGTTGGTGAAAATCACGCCGCCAGGCGACGAGTTGATCGTAGAGTTCGTCGGCCTCATGCCGGAAACGGTTGGTCAGTTCCATGATTGCCCTTTCACAGTTCGATGATTGGATATTTCAGGTGGACATGATTATAGGATACTTGCGCCAAAAGCGTCACCTCGGTTGACATCCGATGTGGTTTGCCGATACCATCTGTCGATAGAGCGATATGATCTGGAAGTTGCCAACACACCCAAATCGATAAATGCGCCTGCCACACACGGAGAGAAACATGAAACCAGACGATCTTGCGAACCGTCAGAACTTGCGGACTTCCTATGACCGGAAGGCCGACTACCGTGATCGCCTTGAGATAGCGCCGTGGAAGGCACAGGAACGAAAAACCTTTCTTTCCCGGTTGCAGGTCGAAAACCGGCGCTCCTTGTTGGAACTCGGATCCGGCCCCGGGCGTGATGGGCTTTTCTTTCACGAGCAAGGCATCAACGTCACGTGTACCGATCTCTCACCGGAGATGGTCGCGCATTGCCGCCGGAAAGGGTTGGACGCGCAGGTAATGGATATGGCTGAACTGACTTTCGATTCAGGTTCTTTCGACGCCGTCTATGCCATGAACAGTCTCTTGCACCAACCCAAGAGCGAACTGCCGTCCGTGCTGCAAGGGATTCGGCGTGTCCTGGCGCCTGATGGTCTCTTTTACATGGGCGTCTGGGGCGGCTGGGAGTTCGAGGGGATCTTGGCCGACGACAGTTATCGGCCTCAGCGTTTCTTCTCGTTCTATGCGGACAAGCCGTTGCAGGATGTAGTGTCCACCGTTTTCGAGATCGTCACGTTTAAGAGTATCCCGGTATCTCGTCGTGGCAAGCAGTACGAGTATCAGTCGATGCTCCTGAGAAACTAGGTCAATTGCCTGGAACTATCGCCGGCGATGGTCGTCTGTTGTCGGCAGAAAGGTCTGATGGCGCACGTCATGGACATGGCCGATGTTGGCCAGTGGCGTCCGGGAACTAAGTGTTCCTATCGGCGTCGCCTCATCACTCCATTGGGCGCAGACGACCCTGAGCAATGCTAGTCCAAGGTTGAAACGGCCACCAGTAGACAAGCATGGACAGGGCTGTGGCTTGGATGCCAAATGGGCTTGACGTGGGGTTATACTGGGGTTATACTATTGGCATGAAAACAGCTATCTCTCTTCCAGACGACCTTTTTGCTTTGGCCGATGAATTGGCAAGAGAACGCGGCCAAACACGCAGTGAATTGTATGCCACGGCTTTGCGTGAATATGTTGAAGCATACCGCACAGACGATTTGACCACGCGGATCAACGAGGCATGTGCACAGGTTGATACGGCATTACCGCCGGATATTGCCAGTCTTTCGCGCAGAAGGCTCTTGGCGTCCGAATGGTAGCATCAATGCATCGTGGCCAAATCTGGTGGGTGGATCTGGGCGAGCCAAGGCATTCCGAGCCGGGCTATCGCCGACCAGTACTGATTGTGCAAGACGACCAGTTCAATCAGAGCAAATTGGCCACCGTCATCGTTCTCTCGTTGACGTCGAATCTGCGCTATGCCGACTTCCCCGGCAACGTCGCTATTTCGCGTGCGGAGTCGGGACTTGCCAAAGACTCTGTCGCCAATGTCACCCAACTCACCACGATCGATAAATCCTGGCTCGATGAATACATTTCCGACTTGCCGGCAACCATCATGGCGCGGATCGACCATGGGTTGAGCCTCGCCATTGGGCTGCGGTGAATTCCGACAGAAATCTGAATACAGTTCGTGCCAGAGGTAGAGCCATCATATTTCTGTCGTGGCACTTGTGCTGAGCGCAGTCGAAGTATTCACGCCGAGTTGAAGAGATGGTCGAACCGCTGAAACATATTCTAGTTCGAATGGCGAGCTCACATGGTCCCAACCGCACTGTCTCGCACCTGCTCTAACGTCAACGCTGCTCCTTCAGCCCATGCAGCCGAAAAGGTTGCTTCACCCAGTTGGCGTGCGCGTCATGCCGACCCAGTGCTCGTGGTCCGCATGCCACACGGGATCCAAGCGCGTCTCAATTCCCACCTTGTGTGTCTCGGCCGCGCCAAATAGTTGATGCCGCCTCTTCCATCCGTCCCTGTGCTGCAGCCAGGCAAGCCAGCGCTTCCAATGCGCGGGCGATCCATACTGGGTGGTTCATCTCAATGCCTACGTCGAGTGATTCCTGGAACATCGTTTGCGCACGAGTATAATCTCCCTGCCGCAGTGCCAGTCGCCCCATGACATCGAGTACATCGGTCAACCAACGGGGTTGACCTGCTTTGCGGATGAGCTTCAGCGCCCTGGTCAGGAATGTCTGCGCCTCAGCGGGGTCGTCTTGTGCCACGGCAATAACGCCCAGTTGCATGAGCGCTTTGCTCCGCCTGACGGTGTCGCCCACTTCCTCAAAGATGGTCAGGCCGTCGGTCACACGTGCACGTGCTGCCACATAGTCACCTTGCTCGTAGAGCAGCATGCCATACGTGCTCAGTGCGATCCCGCGCATACCGCTGTCTCCACTGGTCTCGAAGCATTCTATACTTGCGAGAAGGTGCTGCTGCGCGCTTGATGTCTCCCCTCGTTGTCGGGCGACACCTGCAAGCAAACACAATGCGTGTCCTTGAGCATATGTATCCTGGAGTTCTTGGCCGAGATGAAGGCTCTCTCTGGCCATCGTCTCTACGGCATCAGGCTCTTCTAGACCGTTATGCGTATGGCCCTGGGCAATGAGCGCCCATAGAAGGATCGATTTTCCGTTGCCGCCCAGTTGACGGCTCAAGTCAATACTCTCGATCAGAAATGCGTGCGCGGCCGCGTAAGCGAACTTGATATTGGGCCAGAACGCCGGCCGTGTGCAGTGCCCTTGCCCGTAGATATTTGTCTGCCGTTGCCTCAGGACGCGCCAGATAACGTTCCGCTTGAGCCTGTCCCTCAAGCGCGTAACCGCGCTCCAGCCAAAAATGCCACAGCGCGCCGACGATACGCATTCCTAGCGCAAATTCGCCGTCGTTCAATGCCCACTCGAGGGCCGCACGCAGGTTGTCATGCTCGCTCTCGATCCGATCGAGCCACTGTACAACGTGTCGTCCGATTCTCAGTCGGGGTTCGGCTTCCTCGGCAAACTGGCTGAAGAAGCGCAGATGTCGGTGACGTGCCTGCGCCACCCCTTGCGCTTCGACCAGTCGATCGGCAGCATATTGACGGGCGAGTTCGTGGATCTCATAGCGCTGCTGGCGATTCCGGCGCAACAAGGACTTGTCCACCAAGTGCCGCCAGAATCGGCAGGGACGCACCGGCCACTTCAACCGCGGCCTCGCGCGTGAAGCCGCCGCGAAAGATCGAGCACCCGGCAAAGACGCTCTGCTCTTCGACGCTGAGCAGCTCCCAAGAATGGTCGAACACTGCCTGCATCGAGCGGTGCCGCGGAGATAGGTCACGCTGCGTGGTGGCGAGTAGCCCCAGACTCTCCTCGATCTCCTCGGCAATCTCGTTGCAGGAGAGCACGCGCACCCAGGCCGCGGCCAGTTCGATGGCCAGCGGCATCCCACCCACGACACGGCAGATGCGCAAGATTGCCTCGAGATCCGCAACAGTGGGTGCAAAGCCGGCCTGCACGCGGCGTGCAGTCTGCACAAAGAGTGTGGGCGCACTGTACGCGTCTACGCTGTGCTCCATAGACGCGGCCGCTTCTTCTGTGGGCGTCTCCAGCCCGTCCACGTCGTAGACCCACTCTCCTCTTATGTTCAGCCGCTCGCGCGAGGTCACCAGCATCTTCGCATCCGGGGCCTGATCCAAGATGCCTGTCACCAGGGCAATGGCGGGATCGTCATCTTGTTCCGGCTCTGGTCGGTTTGCTGAAGTCAACAGGTGTTCGAAATTGTCCAAGACAAGCAGCAGTGCCTGTTGGCGTACATAGCGCAGCACCTGGGCTTGCGGTGTGAGGTTGCCGTCGAGTGTGAGGTGGAGCGCTGCTGCCACCGCCGGCGCGACCCCCTCTGGCAGACGAAAGTGGGGCCAGCCCGACGAAGACAACGCCATCGGCGAAGGCTGAAATCGCCTTCCTGGCCGCTTCTGTGGCCAGGCGGGTCTTGCCGCTGCCGCCGGGCCCGATCAACGTGATAAGCCGGCAGCCGGGATCGGCAATCATGCGGGCCAGGTCGGCCAACTCGGCGTCACGGCCCACAAAAGGTGTCGGCGGCAAGGGCAGATTGTTTCGCAATGGGTCCGAAGCAACAGGGAATAGCTCTGTCACAATCGCCGCGCTGTCGGCATAGCCGGCGCTCTCCAAGAAAGCGCTCAACCAGGTTTGGTCCAGCCCACCCTCATCAACCAGCGCCCGCGCCAATGCTTCCACTTCCGACTGTAGTCTGGGGATATGACCGTCGCCATATCCCCAATACTCAATGGCACTGCCGCCCTTGCGGCCGACGGCATAGCCTAGTTCGTCGCGGATCACGCTCTTGGGTTTTGATGTGCGGACGGCAATGGCAGTAATGCCTTCTTGCAGCAATTCTGCAAAGCGCCTTGTTGATCGTGCCATGTGTTGTTTCCAAACGTCGGCGACGCGTTCCGTGGTGTCTCGGATCAGATTCCGAGTGTATTCCGAGTGAAGCTCGGATCGCTACGTCGCCTTCCACGCTATCCTGCAAGATGAGGACAGCAAACCAGTCGAAGTTCGGTACAGTCTACTATTCTTCCAGGGGAAAAGAAAACGAGTTTTCTCTGGGCCGACCGCTTCAAAGCGGTGGCTGTGTGCAAGCCAACTATCTTGTGGATTGAAATCTGTCTATTGCAAAGGGGCGTACTGTATGGGAACGGCAAAGATACAAGGTGAACTCTGGGGAAAAGCGCCACAGGGCTGGGCAGTGATTCAGGAACCCATGCACAAGCCGCTGTGGGAAGCCATGCTGAACGCAGCGAAGGTTGGCCCAGGCACACGCTTTCTGGATGCCGGCTGTGGCGGCGGGGGCGCCAGTGTGCTGGCCGCAGGACGTCGTGCTGAGATCAGCGGGCTTGATGCGGCGGAAGGTTTGATAACCATTGCACGGACACACGTTCCCGCCGGCGACTTCCGCGTGGGTGACATTGAAGATCTGCCCTTATGACGATGGCGCTTTCGATGCCGTCCTTGCTGCCAACTCAATTCAGTACACCGAAGATCGGGTGGCGGCGCTGCGCGAGCTTGGCCGTGTTTGCACCCCGGAAGGTCGTATCGTTGCCGGACTTTTCGGCCCGCCAGAGAAGGTCGAGTACCGTGCAATCTTCAAAGCGGTACGCGATACCATGCCGGAACCGCCGCCGGGTGCCGGGCCCTTCGAACTTTCCATGGCAGGTACGTTGGAAGGAATGTTTAGCGAAGCCGGGCTGACTGTGCTGGAGAGCGGCGAGGTGAATTGCCCATTCAGTTATCCTGACTTCGAGACCTTCTGGCGAGGCAATGTGGCGGCCGGCCCTTTGCAGGGTCTGTTACGGACTGTCAGTGAATCCAAGCTGAAGTCCGCACTTTACAGCGCCACCGAACCATTCCGCTCTAGCGATGGCACGATTCTTATCCAACCCAATGTGTTTAAATATGTCATTGCAGCGGTGTAAGCCAGTCTGTTCAGAAAGCGGACAGTCAATCTCGGCTGCAAACCATCTATGATTTCTACCAGAGGAAGAACACCTGATTTCCGCTGAGATATTTGCGTCAATGTGTAGTAGGAGGAGAAAGATCATGAAACATCTGTCGGTTATTTTTGTGGCACTAGTGATGCTACTGATGAGCGCCTGTGTGGCTCCGTTGCCACTGGCGCCTGTTGCTCAACCTGAGGGTGAGGAGGCGATGCCTACCGAGGAAGACAAGATCGCCAACGCGATGAGTGCCGGCCCGGCTGCCATTGCTCAGGATGCGGCCATCCTGGACTATCCGGAGGACTGGCCCGGAAACTGGCCGGAGGAGGTTGCGCCGGAGTTGATCGAGATACGCGGCGGCAGCAACGGCTGGACCTGCATCGTCGATATTCCCGACACACCCGGCAACGATCCCATGTGTCTGAGCGATGTCTATCTGGAATCACTCTTGGCGCAGCGCAACTTGGAGGATTCGCCGTCCACCGGCGTTGGCTTCGGCTACATGCTTCAGGGGGGGAGCCCGGTCGGCAGCCCACCGCACATGATGGTCTTTGCGCCTGGCAGTAACGAAAGCGTCGATACTTTTGATATGGAACCGGGTCCGCAGCCGTGGGTCATGTTCCCTGAAACCTCTCATCAGCACCTTATGGTTCTCGTACCGCCACCCGTGGAGATGGTCTCCGCCGAGGAAGACAAGATCGCCAATGCGATGAGTGCCGGGCCTGGCTGCGATTGCTCAGGATGCGACGATCCTGGATTACCCGGAGGACGGGCCGGGGAACTGGCCGGATGAGCCGGCGCCGGAACTGATAGAGATACGTACCGGCACCAACGGCTGGACCTGCACTGTTGACATACCCTCTTCACCCGGCAACGACCCCATGTGCCTGAACGATGTCTATCTGGAAGCACTTCTGGCTCGCTACAATTTGGTTGATTCGCCATCCAGCCGGCATCGGATTTGGCTATATGCTCCAGGGTGGTGGGCCGGTTGGCAGTGCTCCTCATATGATGGTTTTCGTTCCTGACAGCAACGAAAGCGTCGATACTTTCACTATGGAGCCGGGTCCACTACCATGGGTCATGTTCCCTGAAACCTCTCATAAGCATCTCATGGTTCTCGCACAATAACGCGCATTGTAGATGGCTGCACGAAGACCGTCAGTGTTTCACGATTTTGAGTGACGCGAGATTCTTCGCTAACGGCCTGCCAGAGAGAAAACTCCCCGGTTGAGCCGCTTCTAATGAACAAGTTCGTCGTCGCGACGAGAGATGCACTGTCACCCTGAGCGGGTCTACCACAAAACGACGCAATCCTGACAGACCAGCGAAGGGTCTTGACTTCGCTGATCAAGATTCTTCGCTGGTCTGTCGTCAGGTGCAACTTGCCCGAGGTGACCCGCTCAGAATGACAATGGCACGTTCATTCCAGTTGGAGCGCCGGGTTTCCGGCGTGGGGCACTCAGAATGACAAGTCGTGAACTACTGATTTTGGGTGACTGAGGCTATTCAGTCTGATGGTTGGAAAAGACGAGGTAGGGGCGACGGAATAACTGATCCCGTCGCCCCTACCTCGTTCTGGCTACGGACGTTACCTGCCGGCACTTGTTCATGCAACGCGCCGATTGGCGCGGTGCATTATCACTTCTTCAAACATGGCGGTTTCTCCGACGGTCTGTATGATCTGGGCTCTTTGATCCATAGTGGGACAGATGGAAACCCGATCACGAGGAGGTGTCCGGAAATGGCGGTTGTGCCGGAGACTCGCCGGACACCCCCGGAGGTCTAGCCCTACAATGGCTCAAAGAGCCTGATCGGGTTCAAACCCAGGGGGAATCAGACGCCCAAAGCGTCATCAAAGATCTCGTTTGTCTCGCGCACAATATTGTAACTCTGCCGCGCGTTGACCAACGCCTCGCCAATGCCCTCGATCCGCTCGCCCAGATCCTCATTGCTCTCGCTCGATTCCCAGGCCTGGCGCAACAGATCCTCGAATGACTTGGCCCCATCGACATTGCCCAGAATCAGGTCCAATTCACCGATGACCAGCTCGAACATGCGGATCTTGCGCGCCAGCAGATCGATGATGTGGGCCTCAATAGTCTCGCTGCAACTCAGGTTGAAGATGGTCACGTCGTTGACCTGGCCCAGCCGATGCAGACGACCAATACGCTGTTCGACACGCATGGGGTTCCAGGGCAGATCGTAGTTGATGAGCTGATGGCAGAATTGCAGATTGCGTCCTTCGGCCCCGCTCTCGGTGCTGACCATGACGCGCACGCCGGGGAGACCGCTTTCTTCATCGCCGCGGAAGGCGTTGACCGCCGCCTCCTTCTGCTGGATCGACATGCCGCCGTGGAAACCGACAGTGGAAATGCCCAGGCTCTCCAACTGCGTCACGATGGAGTCGAGCGTATTGCGGAACTCGGTGAAGATCAGAAACTGGCCGGGGAATCGTTCGAGAATTTCCTGGACGGCAAGTAGTTTGCGGCTAACTGGAATCGACTCGGCCAGTTCTAAGAATTCCTGCAATTCAGCGCGGGTCGCATCGTCGTAGCCTCGATCCTTGACCATTTTGCGCAATGTGCCGGCCACGGCCTGGGGACTGCTGCTCAGCTCGCGCTGCAAGATCATCAGTGTCAGACGCAGATATTTGTTGCTTTCGCCCATGCGGAAGCGTCGGCGGATGTAGTCCGTGGTGTCGGCGTAGAGGCGCCACTCGTCCTCGGAGAGGGAGAGATGGTAGATGGCTGCCCGCCGTTTGGGGAAATAGATGTCGACCTTGCTGCGCCGATTGCGGATCATGACATCGTTGAGCAGACGGCGCAGGGCCGGCGCGTTCTTGGGCTGGCGATGGTCGGCTCGATCCAGATAGTGGCTGCGGAAGCCGCGCACGGTGCCCAGCTGACCGGGCGACAGAATCGTGATCAGGCTGTACAGCTCCATGAGATTGTTCTGGACCGGCGTTGCCGTCAGCATCAACACATAGCGCTTGCGGATCTGGTTGACGAACTTCCAGGCCAGCGTATTGCGGTTCTTGAGCTTGTGGGCCTCGTCGACGATGATCAGGTCGTAGTCACGTGCCAGTATCTCGGTGCTGTGGGCCTTGAGCTTGGCTCGATCCAGACTGACGATCCAGCGGCCTTCGTCGGCGTCGCGCACATCCCGCCAATCCTGAGGGCGGTTCATGGCGGTGAACGACTCGTGGAATTTGGACTCCAACTCCTCACGCCACTGCTCGGTCAGCGACGCCGGCGTCAACACCAGGACGGTGCGCACCAGGCCGCGCCGGATCAGCTCCTTCATGACGATGCCCGCTTCGATGGTCTTGCCCAGCCCGACCTCGTCGGCCAGCAGGGCGCGGCCACGCATATCCTGAAGGGCACGTAGCGCTGCTTCCAACTGGTGGTCGTAGTGTTCCAGATCCAGTTCATCGAGGCAGACCAGGCGGTCAAAGCCCCGGCTGAGCCGCAGCTGCTGGGCCCGCATGCGCAACTGGAAAAGTTCCAGCGGTTCCGGCGGTCGAATGCGTCCATGGGTGCGGAAGAAATTCTCCAGATTCTGAGGCGTTTCAATGACGCGCTGGGGCAGGGTAACGCCCAACTGCTCGATCTTCTGCGACATGATCGGATCGACGTTGTAGCGATGGCCGCAGCGGAAGCATTGGGTCACGGTCTCTTCATCGAGCCAGCCGCACTCGGGACAGCGTTTGCCCATGACCGTGTCGGTCGCCTCTGTCTTGCCCTTGCGACGTTTCTCGGTCTGGTCACGGATTTCGAGCCATTCAAATCGTTCAAGTGACATAGTTATTTGTCCGCTGCGTTATTTGTCCACCGGCCCTGATGCCGGTCGAGCACGATACTCGGCCCACTCGCGCAGCCCGTCGATCTCTTCTGACATCATCGTGCTCAACGGGACGGTCTGCCCCAACACGTCTGTGATGTCGCTGCGTCTCAACGGCCGACTCCTTGTCGAACGCCTCGTAGAGGCCATCGATCACGGCCTGTTCGATCTCGGCGCCTGACAACCGATCGGATGAACTGGTCAGTGTCGGGATGTCGAACTGGTCCGGATCGCGGTTGCGTTTGGCCAGATGGATGCGCCAGATGTCGCTCCGTTCGGCCGGCGTGGGCAGGTCGACGAAGAAGATCTCGTCGAAGCGGCCTTTGCGCACCATCTCCGGCGGCAGCAGGCTGACATTGTTGGCCGTGGCGATGACAAAGACCGGCGCCTGCTTCTCTTGCAGCCAGGTGATGAAGCTACCGAAGACACGGGCTGCCGTGCCCGCATCGCTGACATCGCTGGAGCCGACGCCGGAAAAGCCCTTCTCGATCTCATCGACCCAGAGCACCACCGGCGCAATGCTCTCGGCTGTGCGGATGGCCGTACGCAGATTCTGCTCGCTCGACCCGACCAGCGAGGCGAAGAGCCGTCCGACATCGAGCCGCAGCAGGGGCAGCTGCCATGAGTTGGCCACTGATTTGGCAACCAGGCTCTTGCCGCAGCCTTGCACGCCGACCAGCAGAATGCCCTTGGGTTCGGGCAGGCCAAAGGCTCTCGCTTCGTCTCCGAATGCGCGCACGCGCTTGCGCAGCCATTCTTTGAGCGTCGTCAGCCCGCCCACGCTGGCCAGTCGCTCATCGCTGGCATAGAACTCCAACAGCCCGCTCTTGCGGATGATCTGCTGTTTCTCGGCAGTAACGATCTCGACTGAGTCGCCATCTAGCCGACCTTGGCACTGGGTCGTGGCTTTGGCCAGGGCATTCTCTGCTTCGGTGAAGGTCAGCCCCAGGCAGGCCAACACCAATCGTTCGCGTTGCCGGCGATTCAGATCGATGGTGACTTCGCCCTGACGATGGTAGGCCTTGATGATTTGGTCAATCCGGTCGTCCAGTTCCGCTGCCGTGGGCAGATCGAAGTCAACGACGGTGATTTCCTTCTCCAGCTCCGGCGGAATTCTGAGTACCGGACCAAGCAGAATAACGGTCTTGTTGCTTGCCTGCAGGGCAAAGGCGACTTCACGCAACCTGCGGATGACATTGGCGTCCTTGAGATATGGATGAAAGTCGCGCAGCACCCAGATACAGGGATCGTCATCATCCAGAATCGCTTGCAGCAACACCAGCGGATCGCGCTTGCCTGCGTCGGCACGCCCAGGCACTGCCGGATTGGCCACGCCCGCTGTCACGCTCCAGACCAAGACTCGTTTGCGCTGCGACTCGGCCAATGATTGGATCTCACCAAGGGCGCGCTGTTCCTCCGGCGTGACGATCCAGAGCAGTGGATAGCGTGCGCGGATATAGATGTCTAGTTCATTTCTCATGATATACGTCATTTATCGTAAGTATTGCGAATACGGCCAGATCTTCCAATGTTCGATCTCTTCGCCATTGACATAAACTTTCGTCGACGACCAATTCTGCACATATTCCCAGATGCGCCAGAAGCTCCTCAACTTGTCCTTACGGAAACGGACTCGATAGACGAGGCGTCGATCCTCATCCATGAGCTGCGCAAACTCGGACTGACGCTGGGCCAATTGTAACACGTAGTCAAAGTACTCTGACCGGCTCTGGCTAAACTCCAGAATCAGGTAATCGTCGCTGGAGCCCTCGCCTGCGATTCCGCTTGTGAGATCGAGCGGCCCGTCCACCGTCGCCGGCGCATCTGACGTGGCGTTCAGCTGTTGCAGCGGGATTGCCGCCATTTCGGCCATGGCCGGCTCCAGGCCCCCCCGGATGGGCGGTTGCGGCAGCGAAATGCGCAGATTCCGATGAGCGCAACGCCAAGGGCGAGGCCGACACGTCTGCTTCATCCAGCCTCTCCAGCGCATACGCCAGCGGCTCAGCGCCCAAGGTTGTGGTCAACGAAGCCAGTCTCATCGTGAGGACTGTATCCGGCACGTCGAGTGCTGGTTGATCCCAGAGCTGCACTGAGCTTCGCCAGTTCGCCGGTCGTGAGCCTTGTACCCAGTAGCGCCTGGAGACCAAGCGCTGTGGTCAACAGCTCTGGCGCCACCGGTGCGGTAGCCAGCCAATGTTCGAGCCCTTGGCCATCCTGCCGTAGCCAGAACCCGAGCACGATCGAACGCTCGACCCCGCGGTTGCCGTGCCAAGCCGGTTCCAGCTGCAATGAACGCAGGGTCAGGTGCGCGTCATCGGCGATGGCGCCGCCTTCAAAGAGGCGAACTTCAAGGGTCGCTAGATAGAGTTCCTGAAACGCCGGCTGAGCCGGCCCACTTGGATCCAGCAGCCAGATCGAGAAAGGAGGCTCGTTGTTGTGGCGTCATGCCCGCGTAGCCGAGGCCGGAACGCACGTCGGCCTCTTTCGTCTCGTCAACGCGGGCGGCTACCGCCAATGCCGGATCCAGCAGGAGGTAATCTTCACCGGCTGAATCTGCGTTGGCCCCCGCACTCAAGCTGCCGGGCCGGAGCGTAATGGGGATGTCGCGCTCTTTCACTGCGCGTTCCAGCACCTGCCTGGCGGGGGGATCCCTGTCCAAGACGCGTATGAATCGATTTGCGTGAATTACCTGCGTGAATTCCGCCATCGTCTTCTGCCGATCTTCTACACAACTCTCGATCCGGAATCTGTCGATCCGAAATCTGTCTACGCCATTGTACCGATGTGCTCAACGATCGTAAAGTCTCGAACACGCGTGCTAACGGCTCGTTCTTGGCATATGATGAATTCGTTGGGGAAAGCCCTTTTCGCTTCGGACTTACCCAGATGACCCCACTGCAAAAGTCTTTTCTTGACACGAATGGTCACGAATTTTCACGAACTGTGTCCTCGTCCCAGAGAGAAGATTCGTGGCGGATTTGTGTTTATTCGTGTCAAGAAAAGACTTTTGCACTAGAGTCACAGCTGTGAAGGGGATAGGACACAGATGCTGGAAATACGCCGGTCGTCCGTGGCGATTTACCCTCTTTGCGGGTAAGCCATGCCTCATTTTCGGCACAAAAGTTTTGGACAGCAATCGATTGTGCTATTATGGGGAACATTCGTCGAATCTCCCAAGGGGACCGTTTTCGGTTTTAGGAGGGCAACAATTGCAGTGTGCACACTTGCGCACACGAGCAATTTTCCGCCACAATCGTCGTTTCCCTGGGCTGTCGTACCCGAAGTGAGGAGGACCTGTATGTGTGCAACCATCGTAGAGAAAATTCCCGGCCAGAAGCATTCGAACGCCGACGGTCTCGCCGCGACGAATGGTGGAAAGGAATCTGTGCTGGCCGATTTTCGACGACGCTATCCTGACTACGATCACGAAGCGATTGAGGCGCTTCGCCTCAGCGAATATGGCAGATTGGATGAGCTGGCGCAGACCTATCTCGATTACACCGGCGGCGGACTCCATTGTTCGTCCCAGTTGAGTCGACATTTCGAGACTGCTTTCGACCACCGTGCTTGGGAATCCTCACTCCCATAACCCGACGTCGCTTGCCATGACCGAACGAGTCGAGAACGCACGCGCGTACGTGTTGGACTATTTCAATGCCGCACCGGACGAATACATCGCCATCTTCACATCCAACGCCAGCGGGGCCTTGAAGCACGTGGGCGAGTCCTATCCCTTCAATGCTGATTCACGTTTCCTCATCTCCTACGACAATCACAATTCCGTCAATGGTATTCGCGAGTTCGCCCGCAGCAAAGGCGCAGAGATCACCTATGTTCCCGTGGAGCCGCCGGCGCTACGAATTGACGACGAAATGCTGCGCAGGGAATTGACGCGTTCCAAGCCGGATGGCGATCATCTCTTTGCCTTTCCCGCCCAGTCTAATTTCTCCGGCGTACAATATCCATTGAACCTGATCGAGGAAGCCCAGGCGCTGGGATGGGATGTCCTGCTTGATGCAGCCGCCTTTGTGCCGACCAACCGCCTGGACTTGAGTCGTTGGCATCCCGATTTTGTCGCTCTCTCCTTCTACAAGATGTTCGGCTATCCCACGGGCTTGGGCTGCTTGTTGGTGCGTCGGGAAGCGCTGACAAAGCTACAGCGGCCCTGGTTTGCCGGCGGCACGATCACAATTGCATCGGTTCAGGGCGACGGCCACTACTATGCCGATGACGAGGCCGCCTTTGAGGACGGCACGGTCGACTATCTCAATATCCCGGCTGTTGAAATCGGGCTTCGCCACATCGACAATGTGGGAATCGATAACATCCATGATCGAGTCACTGCGCTCACGGGTTGGCTGCTCGATTCGATGGCGGCATTGCGCCATAGCAATGGCCGGCCCATGATTCAGGTCCATGGCCCAACCGACACCGTGATGCGCGGCGGCACCATCACCATTTCGTTCCTGGATCCGGATGGGCTGAATCTGGACGAGCGTCGAATTGAGGAACTGGCCGGCGATGTCAATATTTCGCTGCGCACGGGCTGCTTCTGTAATCCTGGGGCCGGCGAGATCACCCATGATCTTTCCGAAACCGAGATGAAAGCCTTCTTCTCGACCGGCGAGCGTGTTTCGTTCGATGACCTGCGAACGGCCATTCGAAACCAGTACCACAAGAGCGTTGCCTCCATCCGCATTTCGACTGGAATCGCCACTAACTTTGACGACGTCTATCGCTTCATGGAGTTTGTAACCGGCTTCAAAGACAAGACTTCAGCCGAGGTCGGCGAACACGACTGTGAGCATTGTGCCAACATGCGCGATGCAACGTAGGTTGGACCCTGAAAGAACCAATATGCCTGAATCATCCTATCCAATGTTGCCGGTGGTCGATGCGTTGGCGACCGTACTAGAGCAGGCGATGCCCTTGCCTGTTGAGGTCGTTCCGCTGCTTGAAGCCCAGGATCGCATCCTGGCAAACGATCTGTTCGCCGGCGAACCGTTGCCTCCCTTTCCCGCCTCGATCAAAGATGGCTTTGCCGTGATCGCGGCCGACGGCCCTGGCGTATATCCCGTCGTCGGCGAGGCGACGGCCGGGCGATTGCCTGATTTTGCCCTGACGGCTGGTACGGTCGCGTACATTACCACCGGCGCTCCGGTGCCGCCGGGCGCTGATGCCGTGGTCATGGTCGAAGAGACCGAAGCGGTGGCTGATGTAGAGGGGCGGCAGGATGAATTGTCGCGCGTACACATCCATGCGCAGGTGACCCCCGGCACGGATGTCCGCCGTGTGGGCATCGACGTGAGCAAGGGCGACCAGGTGCTGGCCGCCGGCGATCGGCTGGGCCCGGCCGAGATCGGCCTGTTGGCGACCATCGGCGAAACGAAGGTCGGCGTCCATCGACGTCCACGCGTGGCCATTCTCTCCACGGGTGATGAATTGGTTGAGCCCGATGGGACGCCCGGCCCCGGTCAGATCCGTGACAGCAATCGCTACACTTTGGCCGCCGCGGTCTCCGCCGAAGGGGCGCTGCCGCTCGACCTGGGCATTGCCGGCGATAGTCAGTCTGCATTGGAGCGGGCAGTTGAGCGGGGCTTGGCTGAGGCCGATATTCTGCTGACTTCGGGGGGCGTCTCCATGGGCGACCTCGATCTGATCAAGCCGCTTCTGGAACACGCCGGCACGGTCCACTTCGGACGCATCCGCATGAAACCGGGCAAGCCGCTGACCTTTGCCACGGCCTTGGTGAATGGTGAGACCAAACTCATCTTCGGGCTGCCGGGCAACCCAGTCAGCAGTTTGGTGACTTTTCATCTGATGGCCGTCCCTGCCATGCGCAAAATGGCCGGTTGGCCGGACCCGCACCTGACGCGTGTGCAAGCGTTCCTAAGCCAGCCACTGCCGCTTGATCCGGAACGTCCCGAATATCATCGAGCGCATTTGAGTTGGGATAACAGCCAAAACGGTGGACAGGGCGGATTCGTTGCCTTGAGCACGGGCAGCCAGGCCAGCAGCCGGCTGCTTTCCATGCGCACCGCCAATGTGTTGTTGGAGCTTCCCCAGGGCGAGGGCGTGTTGGCGGCCGGCGAGTCAGTGCCGGCGCTCATGATCGGCGATCTGCAGCCCAATTGAGTAGGAGACCAATGTCTGATCAATTGACCCATCTTGACGAACGCGGCCATGCAGCCATGGTCGATGTCAGCGGCAAAGATGTGACGAGCCGCCAGGCTGTCGCTGTCGGCGAAGTGCGTATGTTGCCAACCACGCTGGCAGCCATCCACGACGGCGAAGTGCCCAAGGGAGACGTGTTGGCCGCGGCCCGCATCGCCGGCATTATGGCGGCCAAGCGCACACCTGAGCTGATCCCGCTCTGTCATACGCTGCTGTTGAGCAAAGTCGTCGTGGATTTTGAGATTGACGAGGCCGGGAGCCGGGTGTTGATCACCGCGACTGTGCGCTGCAAAGGACAGACCGGCGTCGAAATGGAGGCGTTGACCGCGGTCAGCGTTGCTGCCTTAACCATCTACGACATGGCCAAAGCCCTCGAGAAGACGATGGTCATTGGCGAGATCAAGCTTGTCGAGAAACTCGGCGGCAAATCGGGAACCTGGCAGCGAACCGACGACGGGGAAAACTGACGAGAGTGAAGACAAACGTACAGGATACGAGGGATTGATTTGATGAACGTGACCGTTCGATTGTTTGCCACCATTCGTCAGCAGGCAGGGTGGAGAGACAAAGCGATCCAACTTGACGACGGAGCGACTGTGTTCATGCTCTTTGCTGCCTTGGCCGCCCAACAACCCGATTTCGACCTCTCGAAACGTCCGGTCTATGCGGCTGTCAATCAGCAGTATGCCCAGCCGGACACGGTGTTGACTGACGGCGATGAAGTCGCGATCTTCCCGCCGGTTTCGGGCGGATCGAATTGCCGACGGAAAGCTAAACTGATGACACTATGAAAACATGAGTTTTGTAGGTCCGACTTGCAGTCGGACGAGTTTAGTGACCTCTGGATCCGTCTGGCACGCGTACCTTGTCACGCTGCAAGCGTGACCTACAAAACCCATGATCCCGTTCTGCTTTCAGTTTAGACTGATCGGCAAGCACAACGGCGATATCAACTAGTTGATGAGAAACCCATGACGAAAAAACTTTTTGAGATTACGAACGCACCGTTGTCGTTGGATGATGTGGGTGCACGGGTGACCCGCCCCGACTGTGGGGCTGTCGTCACGTTTGGCGGCATGGTTCGCGGGTCGACCGATACAGATGACGGACAGCGCGGCACAGACTTCCTGGAGTACGAAGCCTATCCTGAGATGGCTGAGCAGATGTTGGCAACCATTGGGGCTGAGATCCAGGAAAAATGGCCCAAGGTGAAGGCCGTCAGTATTATCCATCGCACTGGTCGGGTTGAGGTCGGCGAACCGAGCGTGGTGATCGGTGTCGCAACACCTCACCGTGGCGATGGCTGTTTTGAGGCGTGCCGCTACGCCATCGAGCGCCTAAAGGCCGTTGTGCCGATCTGGAAACAGGAGAACTGGTCTGACGGGCAAGTCTGGGTGGAGGGTCCGCGGCAGCCCGAACTGGATCTCTCGGCTCCTGATACGCTGCAAAGCGATAGCTGAGCGAAGCGCTTGTTGCGACCAACCGTTGGGGATGAAGTATCACGCCACTCGACATGAGATTATGAATGGGTTGTGTGTGCGTAACCTTTGACTTTTCGAAGTCTCGCTGCTAAGATAAAAAGTTGCAAATGAGGTTGGCTTTGGTTGGCGGTGGTCACAGGCTACAGCGAACCAAACCTGACTTGGGAGGGAATCGCCGTCGCTGGGGATCCAACTGGATCGCTAGAGGAACTTCCCGACTTCCATCCGGTTTTCGAACTGGAAAGGTTGCCTCACGAAACCGTAAGTGAGGGCGGTTGTCCGGTAACGGGCAACTGACTACAACCGCAACAGAAAGTATACCCGCCTACCCTCCGGGGTCGGTGAGGGGTGAAAGGGTGGGGTAAGAGCCCACCAGCGGTTTCAGCAATGCAACCGGCTAGGCGAGCGTGCAACTGGGAGCAAGGCGAGTGGGTTTCGCCCGTTGACATTTTGCGATGGAGACATTGCAAGAGAGAGACGGTGAGATCTCGTCGCAGCGGTGAAGGTGAGCCGGGGTAACACCCTGGGAGCCATGAACTGCCATGTGGCCGCAAGGTCGCTGAGATAGATGACGGCACAGCCTTTGGCTGACAGAATCGGGGGTATGATTTCCTCCCAACAATTTGCTCATTTGCAGGGTTTCCGCTACAATATTTGAAGATGTGCCGGTTTTGGGGGACTGTCCATGCCGAGCCATGTACTTTGCCGACGTGGCGGAATTGGCAGACGCGATAGATTTAGGATCTATTGCCTGAAAGGGTGTGGAGGTTCGAGTCCTCTCGTCGGCACCAGATCAATTGACAATGGTCAACGTTCAATTGACAATTGTAAATGTTGTTGAAGACCAAGTGTTCGATGACGAAGTTTTTCATTGACAATTGATCATTAACAATTCACCATTGACAATTATTCCGGGCCCGTGGCCTAGCGGGAAGGCGTCTCCTTTGCAAGGAGAAGATCGTCGGTTCGAATCCGACCGGGTCCACTTGTATCGCTTGCAGACAAGAAACAATTGTGAAGCAATACAGAAGGTGTGAGATTTGCCAGAATCGTCAGATTCGGCTAAGATTAACAACGTTCATGCGGGCGTAGTTCAGTGGTAGAACATCTCCTTGCCAAGGAGAAGGTCGTGAGTTCGAATCTCATCGCCCGCTCTGGGGCCGGCCATTGGGTCGGCCTTTTTGCCGAGGTAGCTCAGTTGGTAGAGCACTGCACTGAAAATGCAGGTGTCCCCAGTTCAAGTCTGGGCCTCGGCACCTTTGTAATTGACAATTGTGAACACTCAATTGTCAGTAGTCAATGGATTGATCCCGATCATTGACCATTATTGTTGGGGGATCGTCTAACGGCAGGACTGCGGCCTTTGGAGCCGTCAATCGGGGTTCGAATCCCTGTCCCCCAGTCTTTTTTGAGTAGGGTCCAATTGTTTGTGCGGGATCTCTACTTGAAGCCAATATCTGCTTGATTGCAGACAGTATGGCGCCCATAGCTCAATGGCAGAGCACTTGATTGTGGATCAAGAGGTTGTGGGTTCGAGCCCCACTGGGCGCCCCTATTCAATAATTGCGCTCACCGATATCGGTGAGCGTTTTCTATTGTAGATGGACAGCTGAAATTAGAAGAGCCCTTGTTGCCGAAGCAACAAGGGCTCTTCCGTCTCTGTGTCCGGTAGCGTCCTAGAGAAGAATCTCTTGAGGTGACGCTACCGGACGGATACTAGTACTATGATCCATTCGCATCACCTCCTTTCATTATAGGATAGCAGTTTCAGGCTGGGCATCAGAGGCTGGTATTGCACTATTAGTACAGAACAACCGTGCTGTTTTGCCTAGCTGAGCCGAGTATCTCACAGAAAAATGCCCGTGTCAAGTAAGATCTTTACCATTCTGATCTCAGCGCCGTTGTGTACTACTCGTTCCGGGTGGGCTGGCTTCTACTGACGCCGGCATTCTGAAGCACATGCACCGTCATCTCCGGCGGACAGAAAAAGCGGATGGGCACGCCGGTTGAACCGGTGCCGGACGAGGTGTAGCCGGCCATGCCGCGATGTTGCCACGCCCCTTGCAGCAAATTGCGAGGAACATATGAGTTTCTCTGTACGGCAATTGCACCCGGCAAACAGATCTGACCGGCGTGGGTGTGGCCACAGAGCATGAGATCGTAGTCGTAGGCGGCGGCGGCCCGATAGACGTCGGGCGTGTGCGAGAGTAGGACCGAGGGCGCACCGGCCGGCACGGCAAGGCCGGCACGTGGCAAGTCGTCAGTCTTGTAGGTGTGTGAATCGTCGATGCCGGAGAGGTAGAGGCTCTGCCCCTCACGCGTGATGGCGACGGTTTCGTTGAGCAGGAACTGGATGCCGGCTTGCTCTAACGGTGGCACAGTCTCGATGAAATCATGGTTGCCCAGGGTGGCGTAGACCGGGGTATCTATCCGTTCGGTTACTTGCATCGTCTCGCCGATGGCCCTGTCGGATGGGCCAGTCGTGTCGGAGCGAAAGTCGCCGGTGATCACGCAGAGATCGTACTCGACGCCGGCCAGTCGCTCGATAATAATGTCGGTTAGCACTGGATCGAGGTCGATATGCAGATCGCTGATGTGCAGAATTCGATATCCATCGAAAGCCTGTGGCAGCTTTGCGAATTTCACCACATTCCGGCGAATCTGGATATCCTGAAAGTTGCGATACCCCCGACCATAGAGGCCGACTGCTCGCAACCCATACCCCATCATCGTCTGTTTCCACTCTCCGCCTCTGAAGCCAACCATGTGCTGCCGCTGGGATCGGTTTTTCGCCGTCATCTCAGACTGGCGGTTCAAGCGCTTGGATAGATTTGGCTGCCCCAGGCGCTTGCTCAATTTGCGGTAGTCAACAGCATCGAGCCCTGTGCTCTCCCGCCCGTACATTTGTGTTTCTGTCATGCGTGACTTCTTGGTTCCAGCATTACGATTCGCGTACCGATTCCATAGACCGCGGGTGCGTCAACCATGATCTCGTAGGGACGGGGCTTGCCCCCGTCCGCTCTAGACAACGGGCGACCACAAGGGTCGCGCCCTACGAACCATGGTCCTTGGCCCAGCAATTGGTATTTTTCGCCACATTCGCCTGCTCCGCGGTCTTCAGGCCCCAGCGCTGTATAGCCACGTTCAGCTGAAGCAAGGGCCAGGACCATCGTGACCGGCGACACGCGAAAGCAATTTTACATCCAAAACTGTCTATGCTAAACTACGCCGGTAGTCGAATTTAGATATCTTTGAGGATGCCTGTTGAACCCCACGCAGGGCCATCCATGCAGAATCAGGAAGGAGGCGTTGAATGTCAGCCCAAGTGAAGAAGTACGAAGCGACACTTGCTGAAGTGCGCCTGCCTTTCAATATCCATCTGACGGTTGTTACCCAGGTGGCTGGTTTCTGAGCTAGAGCGATCTAGCAGGAACTCAGGTTGTTGTAGGCCGTGGACGTACTCAGCGCCGCGGCTTTTTTGATCTCTACAAATTCGCCATCATTGACGAACCGACCGGTAGACGCCTAGCGTATTTCATGGTCGGACGACTCGGATGGCCGATTCGGGTCAGGACAGGGACGCTGCGGAGGATGGAAACTCTGTAGCGTTTTTTTGTTCCGACCATCGAACCATCTACCGATCAATGATCGAGGAAAATAATCTAGTGAGTCTTAACCAATATAACTCATCACAATCCAGCCAATCTCAACCGGACCCTTCGCAATTCGACTATGAACCCGATCCGCTTGAAGTCTACGCTGCCATGTATGACCCCGATTTCGAATTGGGTGAAAGCGTGCGTACGCCGCGCAATCCCAAGGCCAGAGCCTCGGACAAAGAGTCGGTTGCCGATCTGACCGATGTGGCTGAAGGGCTGGAGGCGGGCTTTGAGATCACCTACAGGCCGGCGCGTTCGAGGCCGTGTGGCTTCTGGCCTCCTTGCGCACATTCTACGACCAGGCCATGATCACAGACGTGGTGGCGCAGGTCAAGGGCGGCAAGGAGGCCAGCGTCTACCGCTGCGTGGCCCATCCATCGACCGGCGTCGACTATCTGGCTGCCAAAGTCTACCGACCGCGCATGTTCCGCAATCTGCGCAACGACAAGATGTACCGCGAAGGGCGCAGGATTCTCGGGCCGGACGGCAAGACGCCCAAGGAGAGAGATGTGCGTCTACAGCGTGCGCTGGACAAAGGCACTGCCTTCGGCGCACAGATGTCGCATACGTCATGGCTGATGCACGAGTTCACGACGCTGGACAAGCTCTATCGCGCCGGGGCAATGGTGCCCAAACCGTACGCTGCCGGCGAGAACGCCATTCTCATGGACTACATCGGCGATGACCAGCTTCCGGCGCCGATCTTGCAATCGGTCGAACTGGCGGAGGGCGAGGCATTGACCCTCTTTGACGATGTGATGTCGAATGTGGAGCTGTTGCTCAAGCATGATCTGGTGCACGGGGATCTGTCGGCCTTCAACATCCTCTACTGGGAAGGCGGCGTCATGTTGATCGACTTCCCTCAGGTGGTTGAGAGCAAGGAGAATCCCCACGCCTACAAGATCTTTCAGCGCGATATCCAGCGCGTCTGCGAATACTTCGCGGACCAGGGCGTAGCCTGTGACGCTGGTTCCATCGTCAAGGAAATGTGGGATCGCTATGCCGCAGTGGAACCACTGGATGAACTGGCGGACCTTTCGCGCTGGGCTGAGGAAAACGGAGCGTCAGATTGAACATGTCAACCAAAAAGGGCGTCCCGTTCATGAACCATCGATAGGGTGTGTTGGCGAAAAGCGCCTGCTGTGCAAACAGAACGAGTTGAGACCCGTAGGGACATGGCATTCCCCGCCAGGTCGAACTCTGATTGGGCGATTCCAAATCGAGAAGCATCATCCGCATGTTGAAAATGAGACTAGGAATGCCTTGTCCGTCTGAGACCTACTGCGATGTCAGGCACGGACAAGGCATTCCTAGCCACCGGATGGTTGGCGGCTGTGGTTCTGAAGGTCGAAACGGTCTCCGTCAACAACGGGTCTGTGCGGAATGCCATGTCCCTACATAGAAGTACGCGATCACCCCGTTTTGTTTGCGAAGCAGGCGCAAAGCGCCAACACACCCCAAACTATTCAACCGAGTTGGTCGATGGAATTGCGGCCTGCTCTTTGGCTGCGGCTCGCTCCTTCTCTGCCTGCTCCGATCCGGCCAGCAGCTCCGGCCAGAGCAGGAAGCTGACCACGCCAATGCCCACGCCCATCCACAATGTGCAGAAGCGGGTGAGCAGCGCGGCGGCCGTGGCGGTGGCGCTGCGTCAGGCCGAGGATGCGCATGCTGAGCGCCACCATGCTGCCCTCGACGCCGCCCAGGCCGCCGGGCATGGCAAAGACTGCGCCGATGACCGTGCTGATGTTGAAGATAAAGATGGCGACCAGCACCGTCTGCGGCCCCGGCGGTGCGCCGAAGCCGACCAGGACGATGTAGTAGGCCAATCCCACACAGCCCCAACTGAAGACGCCGATGGTCAGCGAGACCATGAGATTGCCCGGCTTGAAGATGATGTAGGAACTCTCGTAAAGGGTGTGCAGGTTGTGGGCGAAGCGCTTGACCACCGGAATGTGTTCGGCCACGCCGAGACACCAGAGCGCCAGCGGGCGGATCTGTACGACGACGACGATGGCAACGAAGCTGAAGAAGACCGTTGCCGCAATGGAGCGGGCCGTGGGGTCCGGGAAGGCGAAGAGCCCGGCCCCGGCCAGCACGAGCATGGCCATGCCGTCGGTCATGCGCTCGGCCAAAATCACCGGCGCAGTCACGCTCATGGGCGTGCCGGTCACGTTCTTGACCATGTAGCTCTTGAGAAACTCGCCCGCCTTGCCCGGCGTCATGACCATCAACATGCCCACGCCGAAGATGCGTGCGCTGTCGAAGCGTGAGATCTGTACCCCGACCACCTTCAGGTACCACTGCCACTTGAAGAGGCGCGCCGTATAGCTGAGCAGCGTCAGCCCGACGACCGCGGGCATCCACTGCCAGGGAAAGTCGATCAGCGCCTGCGCCAGGTCCTGCCAGATCGCTCCACAGCGCCAGGCCCACATAGATGAGCAGCGCGACGACGAGCGAATAGATGATCTTACGGCTAAGGTCCTTACTCATAATCTCCGCATTATACTAAGAACTCGGGTGCGTCGGAAATCACTGACGTTGGCCAAACTAAACTCAAAGTAGTGTGAAACGTGCAGTTTCGCAGGACCGACGTCTATTGTCATTCCGACCGGAGGGAGGAATCTCAGCGTGGCCCACCTTAAGATTCCTCCCTCCGGTCGGAATGACAGTTCGTGGCCGTCAACGCTATCGGAGCTATCGGACGCCCAAACCGAAGTTTTCATTCTGACGTGCGTATGATGCGTTTGGTGAAGGGGCGTTGGAAAAACCGGTTGACGCAAGTGATGCTCCCCGCAGAGCGAAGATCGGATCTGCCCCTTCGCACGTTCCCGCCGGGGCCCTCTGGACGCACTCTCGTCCTCATCTTCAACACACCCGCCTTCAACACACCCATCTTCAACAGTTCCGCTTTGCGAACCACCTGGATCGGCCACACAACAATCTGGGGCGCACCCGTTCCGCCCATTTGGTGGCTCTTTGGGATCTCAGGGGGTTGACACCGCCGATTTCAACCGATGTCGAACATGTCAACCCCCTAAGATCCGGTTGAGCCCATCTGGTTTGCCGATGCAAAATTGCCTGTGTTACTATTGCCGAAATTTTTGATTGCTTGGCGCTGTTGACCCAAGCCTAGCTCTGCCGGCCCGACATCGGCCATCGTACGCAGCCTCGTCTCCGTTCATCAATGCCTCGCCGTTCTGACGCCAACCCTGATCCAGATTGCCCATCCACTTGGAGGCATCGTGTCTGACGTCCCGCTCCGTTTCTCGAATCTTTTTCTCGAATCCGCCATGTGGTCGTTTTCCAGTGGCTCCGCGACGACTTTCGTCGCGACCTCCCATTGGGATGCTTGCGCCGATCTGAAGAGACAATCATCCACTTACCACAGCACCAGAAAATTCGACCGGGCACAGCTCACCATCGGCCCCAGATCCCGGCCTCTACAGGCCTGAAAGGCGTTTCATGCAATCCATACGAAGTCAGGTGATCGCAATAACCGGCCAGGGAGCCATTGCCCTCATTTTCGGCCTGTTGGCCCTCTTTTTGATGTGGGCGCCGGCCAGTGCCGCGCCGGGAGACGAGCCAATGGGATGATCAGTTCTTCCTGAACGGGTTGAACGGCGAGGTCCGTGCCCTGGCGTTTGACGGCAGCGGCAACCTCTATGTCGGGAGCAAATTCACCGCCGCCGGGGATGTTGCGGCCAACAATGTCGCCATGTGGAATGGCAGCAGCTGGTCCGCCCTGGGCAGCGGCATGAACGGCATTGTCAATGCCCTGGCGGTTGACGGCAGGGGCACCCTCTATGCGGGGGGCGAGTTCTTCACCGCCGGGGGCGTGGCGGCCAGCAGAGTCGCCAAATGGGACGGCAGCAGCTGGTCCGCCCAGGGCAGCGGCATGAACAACCCTGTCAATGCCCTGGCGGTTGACGGCAGCGGCACCCTCTATGCCGGGGGCAACTTCACCACCGCCGGGGGCGCTGCGGCCAGCAAAGTCGCCAAATGGGATGTCGGCACCAGCAGCTGGTCCGCCCTGGGCAGCGGCGTGAACTTTCAATGTCACGTGCCCTGGCGGTTGACGGCAGCGGCACCCTCTATGCCGGGGGCCAATTCACCACCGCCGGGGGTGGTGCGGCCAACAGAAGTCGCCAAATGGGATGGCAGCACCTGGTCTGCTCTGGGCACCGGCATGAACGGCTTAAGTCCGTGCCCTGGCGGTTGACGGCAGCGGCAACCTCTATGCCGGGGGCCAATTCACCACCGCCGGGGGCGTGTGCGGCCAACAGAGTCGCCACATGGGACGGCAGCAGCTGGTCCGCCCTGGGCGACGGCATGGACGGCCATGTCGTTGCCCTGGCGGTTGACGGCAACGGCATCCTCTATGCCGGGGGCAGCTTCTCCACCGCCGGGGGCGTGGCGGCCAGCAAAGTCGCCAAATGGGATGTCGGCACCAGCAGCTGGTCCGCCCTGGGCAGCGGCATGGACGGCAGTGTCAATGCCCTGGCGGTTGACGGCACTGGCACCCTCTATGCCGGGGGCCGGTTCACCGCCGCCGGGGGCGTGACGGCCAGCGGCGTCGCCAAATGGGACGGCAGCAGCTGGTCCGCCCTGGGCAGCGGCATGGACGGCTCTGTCCGTGCCCTGGCGGTTGACGGCAGCGGCACCCTCAATGCCGGGGGCTTCTTCTCCACCGCCGGGGGCGTTGCGGCCAACAACGTCGCCAAGTGAGATGGCAGCACCTGGTCCGCCCTGGGCAGCGGCATAGACAACGATGTCAATGCCCTGGCGGTTGACGGCAGCGGCAACCTCTATGCCGGGGGCCGATTCTCCACCGCCGGGGGCGTGGCGGCCAGCAGAGTCGCCAAATGGGACGGCAGCAGCTGGTCCGCCCTGGGCGGCGGCATGGACAACCCTGTCAATGCCCTGGCGGTTGACGGCAACGGCAACGTCTATGCCGGGGGCAGCTTCTCCACCGCCGGGGGCAATCCGGCCAGCAACGTCGCCAAATGGGATGGCAGCAGCTGGTCCGCCCTGGGCAGCGGCACGAATGGCTTTGTCAATGCCCCGGCGTTTGACGGCAGCGGCAACCTCTATGCCGGGGGCTTCTTCTCCACCGCCGGGGGCGTGGCGGCCAACAACGTCGCCAAATGGGATGGCAGCAGCTGGTCCGCCCTGGGCAGCGGCACGAATGGCTTTGTCAATGTCAATGCCCTGGCGTTTGACGGCAGCGGCAACCTCTATGCCGGGGGCGAGTTCACCATCGCCGGGGCGAAACCCTCCTCCAGAATTGCCCGCTGGGATAATACCGGCATGCTGGAGGTGCTGAAAGATGTGGATCCCGACGACCCCACGACCTATTGGGCCATCGAGGTCAGCGGCGCCACGTCCTTCGCCGACACCCTCAGCGGTGACGACACGACCGGCGTGCGCGAGGTCATCTCGGGCACCTACACCATCACCGAGACGGCCGGTCTCGACACCGATCTGGCCAACTACAACAGCATCTATGCCTGCACCGTCAACGGCGCGGCCGGTCCATCCGGCAGCGGCACGGTCATCGCTGACATCGATGTGGGCGTCAATGTGGCGGTGCGCTGCACCTTCACCAACACGCGCAAAACGGCAACCCTGACCGTGATCAAAGCGCTGGACCCAACAGCGGATGCCGGCCGCTTTATCATGCAGGCCGATGGCGTTTCCGGGTTGGAAGCCGGTCACGGGGCCACGGTCACGACGACCGTGGATGTGGGCGCAACCGCCTACTTCACCGAGACCGCGGGAACGGCTACGGATCTGGCCAACTACGCCACGACCTAAGTCTGTGACAACGGCGGCCCCTCCGGCGCCGCAACCAGCGGCAGCCTGACCATGCCCGACGGCGACGTCAACTGTACCTTCACCAATACACGCGGGGCCCAGACCCTGACGGTGACCGCCACCGGCGAAGGCACAATCACCAGCAACCCGGCCGGCATCGACTGTGGCTCCACGTGCAGCGCAGCCTTCGCACAGGGCACGCAGGTGACCCTGACGGCCACGCCTGCCGCCGGCTTCGTCTTCAGCGGCTGGAGCGGCGACGCCGACTGCGCCGACGGCGAGGTGAGTGTTGAATGTTGCCACGAGCTGTTCGGCCAACTTCGTTCGCTCCCAGCACACGTTGACGGTGGTCAAGGCCCTGGCCCCGGCCACCGACGGCGGCAAGTTTGTCATGGATGCCAATGGCACGACCGGCCCTGAGGCGGGCGATGGCGCAAGCAGTAGCGCCACCGTTGAGTTCGGGACGGTCGCCACCTTTGGCGAGCTCGCGGGCACGGACACGGATCTGGCCAACTACGCCACGACCTATGTCTGCGACAACGGCGGGCCCGTCCGGCGCCACAACCATCGGCAGCCTGACCATGCCCAACTGGCGACGTCATCTGTACGTTCGCCAATACACGCGGGGCCCAGACCCTGACGGTGACCGCGACCGGCGACGGCACAATCACCAGCAACCCGGCCGGCATCGACTGTGGCTCCGACGTGCAGCGCGGCCTTCGCACAGGGCACGCAGGTGACCCTGACGGCCACGCCTGCCGCCGGCTTCGTCTTCAGCGGCTGGAGCGGCGACGCCGACTGCGCCGACGGCGAGGTGAGTGTGGATGTTGCCACGAACTGTTCGGCGACATTCACGGCTGAGCAGGACCTGTACTACTTGCCGATTCACTTCAACGTACCGGTTCGTGCTCAGTAAGAAACCGCACGCCACTCCCTGGATCGCCGGTTTCAAGGCGATCCAGGGAGAAAACCAATAATCAGTGACTCCACTGCAAAGAGCCTTTTTCGCCACAGATTTACACAGATAAAAAAGGGATAAAACACAGATGGTACCGGGATTACTCTGGACACCTGGTGAACATCTGTGAGAATCAGTTCATTATCTGTGGCTATCTGTGGCTATCTGTGGCAAATTTCCGCTTTTGTAGTGGAGTCTTCAGTGCTTCACGATGGGTCAGTCTGAGTGCCCGACGACGCGGAGCTTCGCAACAACGACAAGAAACGGGGTGCGCTCAGAGTGAGATCGCCGAAGGGGTGACACAGTATCTCTTGCCGCAATTGGGCTTGTTTCTTGGACCGTCCAGAGAAAAAGATGCCCCGGTACAAGTCCCCGGCACGGCCCAGTTGAGATCTGGTCCGGAGATCCTCTTGTGGGCCGTGCCGGGGACTCTGGGAGAATTCGGTCATCCCCGCGATCAGACTTAAGGATAGAACCCGCGATGACGCACGGCATCAACGATGCGTTCGATGGCCAGACTGTAGGCCGCGATACGCAGATTGCATCGCTTGCGCATCGTCACGCCAATCACCTCATCGAGATTATCGATCAGCGTCTTCTCCATGTTGCGTCGCACCGCACCTTCGTCCCAGAAGTAGGACTGAAGCCCCTGGACCCATTCGAAGTAACTAACGATCACGCCGCCTGCATTGCAGATGACGTCCGGAATGATCTCAACGCCGGCATCAAGCATAATGGCTTCGGCTTCGGGCGTGACAGGGCCATTGGCGCCTTCGGCCACAAGGCTGGCACGAATGCGCGACGCATTCTCGCTTGTGATCTGGCCTTCCAGTGCAGCGGGCACGAGTACGTCGACATCCAGTTCCAGCAATTCCTCGTTTGTGAGGGTGTCGGCTCCGGGAAAGCCGACGACGGTACCGGTCTCCTCGGTATGGCGCAGCAGTTGGCGCAGATCCAGCCCGTGGGGCGTGTAGATACCGCCATGCATATCACTGATGGCGACGATTCGTGCGCCTCGCTCGTGCATGGTCCGTGCGGTCCAACTACCCACATTGCCAAAGCCTTGAACGGCGACTGTCACATCATCTAGACCGCGCCCAATCGTTGCTTCATCACGGCGCGGGTGATGTAGGTGATGCCAAGGCCGGTGGCATATTCGCGACCGGCCGTGCCGCCCACGTTAACGGGCTTGCCTGTGACGACTGCTGGAATCGAATGCCCCTTGTGCATGGAGTAGGTGTCCATCATCCAGGCCATGACCTGCGCGTTCGTGCCGACGTCGGGCGCCGGGATATCTCGTTCAGGCCCGATGAAGAGACTGATCTCAGTCGTGTAGCGCCGAGTCAATCGCTCCAGCTCGGCCATGCTCAATTCCTTCGGATCGACGATGACCCCGCCTTTTGCACCGCCGTAAGGCAGGTTCATCAACGAACACTTCCACGTCATCCACATGGCCAGCGCACGGCATTCATCGAGCGTGACTGCGGGGTGGTAGCGGATGCCGCCCTTGGTCGGCCCCTTGGTCGTGTTGTGGTGGACCCGGAAGCCGGTGAACATACGCATGCGACCATCGTCCATCCGTACGGGGAAGTGGACGATCATCTCACGTTGTGGAGAACGCAGATAGCAGCGGATATCCTCTTCCAGTCCCATGAAATCTGCTGCGCTGTCCAACTGGGACTGTGCGACGGAATAGGCGCTTTGATGTTGGATGATCGGATCGTCGGGCAGAGCGCCGGATGGATGATGGGGGTCAACAGCACGAGTGCTGTCCTGCGGAGAGGAGGGGATTCCATCGCTGTTGGGGGTGGCGGTGGGTGTGGTCGCTTCGTCTACCATGGATTCGGCCGGCCTACGTTGGCGGCCACTACGGTTTTTCGCCATCGAAAAACTCCTATCTCAGTAGTTCACGAATTCAAGCAACACAAGATTCATCGCTGGTCATTTGCCGGAGTGAAGGGTTTCTGTAAATCTGCATCTAAGAAACATGCTCTGTCGCGGCAGAAGATGGATTGTCACCCCTTCGGCAAGCTCAGGGCAGGCCTGATTGGGTAACCGGTGAAAGATCGGGGCGCTCAAGAGGCCAAAGAAGGGTCTTGACATTGTTGTCCAGATTCTTCGCTGGTCACTTATCGTCGACGTTCTGCTCACATTGACTTGCTCAGACCTGTCCTGAGCGCAGCCGAAGGGATGACAGACTCACTCTGAGCGCACCCTGTTTCTTCTGGTTGTTGTGAGGCCCCGCTTCGTCGGGTACTCAGAATGATAAATCGTGAAGCACTGAATCTGATTATTGACTGACGCTCGACGGACCGTCTGCAAAGCAAGTGGTCCATAATCCTCAGCCTACGTCAACATGGGGTACGCCATGAAGTATATCATGTTCGGCCGGTGAGATTGAATCATACTCCGGCTCGGAGGCCTTCCAGACCATTGGGCCTCACCGTGCTTGAGCCTGTTGGCGGGCCAGACTCGGAATGATTGCCGAGAGCTAAGGCCGTTCCAGAGAAAAAGATGCCCCGGGGACTCTGGGAGAACCATTTCTGGATCTCTGAACAATTGTGGGGTGCTCAACCCATGCGCATCAAGCTATGCGTTGCGTCTCGCGTTGTCGTCGGTTTCGGCAGGGATAAATCCCGCCGCTAACAGCGAAAAGCCGCCTCAGCGGCTGAGCTCTAGCGCCTGAGGGCGCTTTTCGCTGTTAGCAGCCGGCTTCAGCCGTTGCTGCACGCCGGTTTGAACCAGTGGCGGGTTTAACATGATCCTTGGCTCGATGCGCATGGGTCCACAACCCGACCTCCGGGAGGTGTCCACAAATGGCATTCAGGGCAAAGGTTCCTGGGACACCTCCCGGAGGTCTAGGCCTGTTGAACCGATGCTTTGCTGGTTTTCCGGGCAATGCACCCTCAGGCGCCAGGCGCTGAGCTGTCATTCGGCAACGTTTGCTCTCCGCTGTCCGGCGTCTCTTGCAGGCGCTGAAGATCTCTTCGCAGTTCTGACAGCTCATCTTCCTCAAGCGTCCGCTCGCCGTATTCGACGCGCATGTAGGCCGACGTGATGCGCTCGATCTCTTCGTTTCGACCTGGGAAGGCATCGGCCAAGGCAGGCAGATAGTCATCGGGCGGCTGGGCGGCCGGCCGCGGATGGCCGCGCCGGCTTGCCAGACGGCTCATGTTGGCGTAGATATTTTGGATCGAGATGGCGGCCAAGAGTCGAGCGCCAACGCCATAGCGGCGCACCAGATCGACAAGGTTGCGCAGCCGGTCCAACCCACGGCCCAGCAGGTCTCCGCCCAAGGTGACGCGTTCACTGCTGACCTCCTCGGCCTCATCCATCAATCGTCGGCGAGACGTGCGCATGAAAAAGAGCCAGATCAGACCAAAAATGAGGGCAATCATCAGTATCACCAGGCCGTAGCGCACATAGGTGTACCGTTGGAGAAGTTCGTTGATATCGCCCGGTGCAACGTCAATCGAAATCAGTTCCCCGGCCGAGGGCGGCTCAATCTGTTGTGGGTCCCGATCGGCCATCAGGCGTTGGAGAAAGCGGATCAACGCCTCAAGCAGCGGGGCCAGTATCCAAACAACGCCATAGAGAATGCCTACCAGGATCGAATAGAGCAGATTCCAGAGGGGGGAGAACCAACCCAGGAAGGTCCGAATATTGTTCGGCGAATAGACGCGGGCGGCAAGTGCTCCGACGCCCAGAATCACGCCCGCAATCAGCACAATCTGGGCCACGTTGGACCATGGCAGCAGCGTTCCTCGACTGCCGTCGACCGTGTATGCCTTTTCGTCGATCCGGGCGATCGCCACGGCGGTCAAGCCGAAGGTGAGGAAGAGGGCAAAAAAGACGAATGGGGCCGAAGGCGCTTGCGTCTCGATGCCGGCGAGCACGGCGCTGCCGACCACGCAGATGATCAAGCCCAGGCGGAAGCTCAATCCGACACCGAAGAAGGTCAGATCCCGATCCGTGTTGACGGCCACACGAAACCAGAGAAAGGCGTTGATGGCCAACACGATCAGATCGGGCCGCCGTCCTGCCGTGAAGTTGAAGAGTGAGCCGGTCACATTGGCCAGCCATTGCCGATCTGTGAGACTCGCCGTGGGATAGATGAGGGTGCGGACCAGGATCAAGGACGTCCCTACAACCAGTGCCAATATGATCAGTTCACGCTGTGGCGAGTCGATCTGCCGCTGGTTCAACATGTCGGCAGCCACCATGTAGAAGAGCATGAGTGCGAAGAGCAGGATGTAGAATGCGATTGGCGGCATGGACTGGATGTTGTCCAGCGCCGCCACCGTCTCCAGCGCATCACTCGCCTCGATCAGTGTCACCGCCAAGCGGCGTTGCCAGAAACGAATGATCAGCAACGCCCAGGGCGCGATCCAACCAACCTCCATGCCGGCCACGGCCAGGTGTAGCAGTCGGTGACGGCGGTTGGTCAGCAGCATCTCAGCGCTCCTCACCTGTTATAGAAGAGGCGTCTGTTGGCTGTGGCGGCCGGTGCACCGTTGTGAAACGCGTGGTTCGGGCGTCGAGCTTGCCTGCCTGGACCAGCGTGGGGGCCACAATGTCATCGATGAGATGGGGAAGATGGTAGACCGGGATGTTGTCCATGAGGCGTGTGGGCGGTTCTTCTGCCAGTGTGAATAGCACCAACTGACGTCCGGCTGCGCTCAGATCCAGGAGCGTGGCCAACAGCGCTTCATGGGCGATGGCCGTGACCACCACCAGGGTTGCTCCCCAGGGCATGCGCGGGGCCTCGTCCGCGAGTATCTGCTCGATGGGGCCGGTCGAAAAGGGCGTCACCGCGGCCAGCAACTCCAGGATGTGCAAGAGCTGATCCGGACTGCGGCCGGGCAACAGACGGATGGGCTGATCGCCGCCGGGCAGCGCACCGTTGGCGATGATGCCGACGGGCAGACGCAGGTCTGCGGCCAGAGCGGCCAGGCTGCCTGCGACACTGATGTTGCGTTCCTGGAGTTCAGGAATGTAGCCGTGCCAGTGGCGCTCCATGGTTGCCACGTTGAGAAAGATCTGGATCTGTTGTTCTTCGCTCGGCTCGTAGACCCGGCTGAGCAAGGTCTGCTGGCGAGCGGTCGCTTTCCAATGGATGCGACGGGGCATGTCATATTCTTGCCACTCGCGTACGCCCACTGTGCGCAATGGATCTTCGAATAGTCGGCCCTGCGCGCGTGTCTCGCCAAAGGGGTTCTTGGTCGGCAGCGCAAGTTGCGCAACCGTGTATAGGGTGGGATAGACGATGATCCGCTCTTCGTTGGAGAGCGTCCGGCTTCGACTGAAGAAGCCGAATCCATCGCCGCTCTGCATGCGCGTCGGTCCATAGCGGAAGAAACCGCGCTCGGTGCATTTGATATTGAAGTGGCGAGTGATGCGCTGAAAGGGGCGGGGCATCCAGAAGGTCGCAAACTCAGCCTGGTTCGTTGCCGGACTGACCGGCAGCTCGCGTTCATCGAGTGGCAATGCAGAGGGAAAACTGTCTCGAATGTTCAGCCATGTGAGGGGCAGAAATTTCCGGTTCTGGACCGCCAGCGTCAGGCCGCAGGGTCTCGCCCCGGAAGGCGCGGGTTTCGCTGAATTTCCGCTGGTAGCCGACGCCGAAAAAGATCAGCGCCGACCAGGCCCAGGAGACGCCGATAATGATTAGCAGGACGATGGCGGCGGTGGTGAGGAATGTTATGTCCAATACAACGCCGATCACCGTCAGAATGATGGAGACTACGATCCATGCATCGGTGAATTGCGTGTCCTTGGCGGTGTCGATCCGGCGCTTGCTCTTGAACATAGCGGAATGGGTTACTCGGCAACCGGCACGGGCACTTGTTCGGCGATCTCGGCCACCACTTGTTCGGGCGTGCGACCACGCAGCCTTGTCTGGGGGCTGATGTGAATGCGATGGGTGAGCAACGGCGGGGCCAGATGCTGGACATCACTGGGGATCACGTAGTCTCGACCACGTAGCCCGGCCAACGCTTGTGCGGCTCGAAAAAGGGCCAGACTCCCGCGTGGCGAAACGCCAAGATCGACGCCATCGTGCTCGCGTGTGCTGCGTACGACCTCCAGAATGTAGCGGCGAATGTCGTCGCTCACATGGATTGTGCGCACTTGATCCTGGAGCGCCAGAATCGCTTCGCCGTCGACAACCGGCTCCAGCGTTTCCATCGGATCTTGACGCTGGTATTGGATCAGGATCTCATCTTCCTCGGCCATCGTCGGGTATCCAAGCTGGACCTGGATAATGAAGCGATCCAACTGGGCCTCGGGGAGCGGGAACGTTCCTTCCAACTCCACCGGGTTCTGGGTTGCCAGCACCATGAAGGGGCGTGGCAGCGCCATGGTATCGACATCGACTGTGACCTGGCGCTCCTGCATGGCTTCAAGCAGGCTCGCCTGGGTGCGCGGCGTTGCCCGGTTGATCTCGTCGCCCAGCAGAATCTGGCTGAAGACCGGACCCGGCCGAAACTCAAATTCCTGTTTCTTCTGATTGTAGTAGTTGATGCCGGTTACATCACTGGGCAGGAGATCGGGGGTGAACTGGATGCGGGCAAACGAGCAATCGATGCTGCGCGCCAGGGCCTTGGCCAGTGTGGTCTTCCCGATGCCAGGGACATCCTCAAGCAGTACGTGACCATCGCAAAGGAGTGCGACCAGCATCAACTCAACGGCATCTCGCTTGCCGATGATGACCTTTCCGATATTGGACTGGACGGCATCTGCGAATTCTGTGAAATTCATCGCTCTCCCTCTCACCTGGTCATTTTTTTCTGAGGCGAAACCAAGGGAATGATTCTCCCAAAGTCCCCGGCACGGCCCACAAACGGGATCCGCTGACCTCACTTCAACTGGGCCACGCGGGGGACTTGCGCTGGAACATCTATTTTCCTGGAACAACCCTAGCGCAACGCAAACTCTCTACCAAGCGTCCAGTCTACTGTCAAACAGCAGTTGGGTCAATCTATTTGTTGGCGCAGTTCATCCTGTGATTTTTGACAGTCGCATGTCCCCGTTCTATACTTCAATGGTTTGTCTCGGATTCTGCATTCTATCCGACCCAGATTCATCTTACACAATTTTCGTGATCTCCCCGCAGACCACCTCTTGTTGTTGAAGAGTCCTGGTTTCGCACCCGTGTGGGAATACATATTATCGGAATTCCAGCAGTTGATCTAGAGCTGTAGCGTTGAGGAAATTATGCGTAACAATACCGTTATTTTGGTCCTCGTTCTACTGTTGACCGGCGTCGCACTATTTATTGCGTTGCCCATCGACCACCCGAGTAGTGTCGAAAATCTCGTGCCGGGGGCCGGCGACGCCCCTCGTGATCTCAAGGACGTCAAATTGGGGCTAGACCTCCGTGGCGGTACCCAGGTGTTGTTGGAGGCTGATCTGGTTGAAGGCCAGTCAGTCGAAGCCGGCTCCATGGATACGGCCAAGACGATTGTTGAGAATCGAGTCAACGGTCTTGGCGTTGCCGAGGCCATTGTCCAGCTTCAGGGCGAGGAACGTATCATCGTCGAATTGCCTGGTGTCAGCAACCCGGATCAAGCCGTCGAGACGATTCGATCCACCGGCCAGTTGGAGTTCGTTGATCCCCAGGGTGCGCCGATGGCTCAAGGCATGATCATCAACACCACCAATCGCCCCACGGCCGCCAATGAGGCCCAGACCGCAATCGAAGCCGGCACATTGCCGCCGGGATCCGTGCCCTACCCTGAGCAGGTTTTCGAGACGGTCATGACCGGTGATATCCTGCGCAACGCTGCCGCCACTCAAGGTCAACTGGGCCAATGGGAAATCGGGTTTGAGCTGACCGGCGACGGCAGCGACGAGTTCTTCGCATACACGCGTGATCATGTGGGCGAACCGCTGGTCATTGTGTTGGATGGTGTGGTTCTCTCGGCTCCGGTCATCAACGCAGCCATCCAGGACAGCGGCGTGATTACCGGCCAATTCACCAACGAAGAGGCCGATTCGCTGGCTGTTCAGATGCGCTATGGCGCGCTGCCGGTGGCTCTGAATATCGTTGACATTTCGACCATCGGCGCTACGTTGGGCAAGGAATCGGTCGAGAGTAGCCTGTCTGCCGGCATCATCGGCATGCTTGGCGTTTTGCTCTTCATGTTGATTATCTATCGACTGCCCGGCTTTCTTGCTGACCTGGCCTTGGCTGCCTATGTTATCTTAACGTCGCCATCTTCAAGTTGATTCCAGTGACATTGACATTGGCCGGCATCGCAGGCTTCCTGCTCTCCATCGGCATGGCAGTGGATGCGAATATTCTGATTTTTGAACGGATGAAAGAAGAGCTTCGCGTCGGTCGCTCGTTGCGATCTGGCCGTTGAAGCCGGCTTCGACCGTGCCTGGCCTGCCATCCGCGACGGCAACATCTCGACGCTGATCAGTTGTGGCGTGCTCTACTGGTTCGGCAGCACCTTTGGGGCCAGCATTGTCAAGGGCTTTGCCCTGACGCTAGGCATCGGTGTCGTGCTCTCAATGTTCACGGCTGTCTTTGTGACTCGAACCTTTATGCGTGCAGTTCTTTCTTCCGGCGACAAGAAGCTCTCGGATTCACGCGGTATTATCGGATACTAGATAAGCATTTATACGAAGTAAGGAACGAACTTATGCAAATTGTTGAGCGACGCAGTCTCTGGTTTACGATTTCCGCAATCATGATTGTGCCGGGCCTACTTTTCATGATCTATTGCTTGATCGCCTTGGTACGCTCCTGCCGTTGAGCATCGACTATACCGGCGGTACGCTCTGGGAATGCATTTGAGCAGGAGATCCCGCCGACGGAGGTTCGGGAGATCTTTGTGGCGGGCGGTTTTCCGGATACCATCGCCTTCAATGTTGAAGAAAGCAATCGGGTACAGGTTAAGCTGAAGGCCATTGATATTCCGCAGAAGGAAGTATTGATTGCTGCGATCGAGAACGAATTTGGCGAGTTTGAAGAGCTCTCCTATCGCAGTATCGGCCCGTCAATCGGTACGGAGGTCAGCCGCGCAGCGATCCTGGCTGTGGCCCTGGCTTCACTCCTGATCATGCTCTATATCGCATTCGCATTTCGCAGTGTAAGCCATCCATTCCGCTATGGCACATGTGCCGTCATCGCGCTGATCCATGATGTTCTGGTGACCGTCACCTTTACCGGCATCATGTTTTTTGTCGGCGGGTGGGAAGTGGATGCACTCTTCCTCACGGCGATTCTGACCGTGATCGGTTTCAGCGTCAATGATACCATCGTGGTCTTTGACCGACTGCGAGAGAATCTGCGTCGACTATCGTGGCGAATCGTTTGCGACCGTCGCCAACCGCAGTATTGTCGAGACGGCACAACGTTCTATCGCTACGCAGGTCACGGCGTTGCTGATTCTTGTGGCCATTTTGGTTCTGGGCGGCGCCACCTTGCGCCAGTTCATGGCAACCATGATTGTCGGTCTGGTCTCTGGTACGTACAGTTCTATCTTCAACGCCACGCCGCTGCTGGTCGCCTGGGAAGAGGGTTCCTTCTTTGGGCGAAACAAGAAGAAGAAGTCGGACGGCAACGTCTCTAGCGGTAACGTCGCACTGGCATAGGCCTGAACGGCTTTCGCTCGCCGAATGGCTTGTCTGAGTAGAAGGTACGGCGGCGCAGCCGACACATGTTGCATCGATGTTTGAAGGCGGCGGAGTAGCAATGCTTCGCCGCCTTTTTGTATGTGTAGGCAAGAAGTTGAGGAGATAATCGAATCCCATGGTGCGGATGCCCACACCCTCGTCTATGCGTGCACTGCTGCTGACTGACGATGGTCCAGTCGTTCGGGATGACTATCCGACGCCTGTGCCTTCCCCTGGCGAAGCGCTGATTCGCGTTCATTTGGCGGGAATCTGTTCGACGGATCTTCAGTTGCTGGCGGGGTACAAGGGCGGCTATCGGGGCGTGTTGGGCCATGAGATGGTGGGCACGGTGGTTCGATGCACCGGGGGCTGAATCATGGATCGGGCGGCGGGTGGTGGGTGAAATCAACATTGGTTGCGGCCACTGTTTGCTCTGCACCAGAGGCCTGCACAAACACTGCCGCCGGCGACAAAGCATGGGCATCATCGGCCGTGACGGGGCCTTTGCCGATTACGTGACGTTGCCGATTGCCAACCTTCATGCTGTCCCCGAATGTCTCTCTGATGAGCAGGCCGTCTTTGCCGAGCCATTGGCCGCCGCTTTGCAGATATTGGAACAGATACATCTGACGCCGGAGACGCGTCTCTATCTGCTCGGGGTCGGGCGGCTTGGCCTATTGGCGGCACAGGTTTTGGCGTCGACAAATTGCGATCTTGTTGCCTTGGTGCGCAACGAAACCAGGGCGGGCATTCTCTCGGAACTCGACATACCGACGGTCCTCTCTAGGTTCTCCCGAGGCAGATGCGCTTCAAGACCCGGCTGCTGACGTTGTTGTTGATACCAGCGGTTCAGCTTCGGGGTTCGAGTTGGCTCAGCATCTTGTACGCCCAGGTGGAACTATCGTGCTCAAAAGCACCTTTGCCGGCGGATTGCCTCAGTTTGACATAAGTTCGCTGATCGTGAACGAGATCACACTGGTGGGGAGCCGATGTGGGCCATTCGCCCCAGCCCTGCGGGCCCTTGAGTGGGGCACCGTACACGTTGAGCCGTTGATCCAACATCGATTGCCGCTGGCGCATGGTGTGGATGGATTGGCGATTGCCGGCAGTCCAGGCGTGCTCAAGGTGCTCCTCGCACCCTTTGCAGCCACGCCCTGACTTGGTATACTCAATTTGATCGCTGATCGCTGATCGCTGATCGCTGATCGCCGATCGCTGATCGCTGATCGCTGATCGCCGATGAGCGTGCTGTAGCAAAGGGAATTTGCCACAGATAGACACAGATAAGGACCTGATTTCCACAGATGATTTACGGATGGTCAGAGAACTCTCAGTATCATCTTTGTCTTATCCTATTCCCAGTCGTGTGAATCTGTGGCTCCACTGCAAAAAGGTCCGGTTCACCACAGAGGCACGGAGAAGGCACGGAGTCCACAGAGGAAAAGCTCTGCCCACATGTGATTATCTGCGTCCTTCTGTAGCTGAATCGTTGTTCTTGCAGTTGAGTCACAGATGACTCTACTGCAAAAAGGGATCCAGACACGGTTTATCGCGAAATTTCTCTCTGGGGTGACGACACAATTCGTGACCATTCATGTCAAGAAAAGGCTTTTTCCAGACTCAATTTGTGACAGAAAAGACGGATTGCAGAAGTGTCGTCTAGGCAGCTTGTCCCATTTTCGTAACAGGAATCGACGATATCAATATGGCAGAAGAACGGCTTCAAAAAGTATTGGCAGCCGCCGGCGTAGACAGCCGACGGGCCTGCGAAAAACTGATCACCCAGGGCCGGGTTCAGGTCAACGGCCAGACCGTGACGGTGCTCGGCACCAAGGTTGATCCTGAGAAGGTGCTGCTCTCGGTAGATGGTAAGCCGGTTCACAAGCGCAAGCGTCACCTCTACGTGAAACTGAACAAGCCGCGTGACGTGTTGAGCGATATCGGCGGCGATATGCGTGGACGCCAGTCTGTGGCAGATCTGCTGCCGGCGGAAATGGATCGAGTCTTTCCTGTGGGGCGCTTGGACCTCAACAGCGAAGGCTTAATCTTGTTGACTGACGACGGGGCAATGGCTCACAAGTTGACCCATCCCAGCTTCCGGCATGACAAAATCTACTACGTCCTCATTGAGTCGAGACCGCCGGAGGGCGTGCTCAATCAGTTGCGTGACGGCATCGAGTTGCCGGATGGCAAAACGGCTCCAGCAGGCGTCAGCGTTGTGGATCGACCGCCGCCGCAGATGCGTCTTGCCCCTGGACCTCGCACCGGCTGCTGGCTGAAGATCACGCTCCGAGAAGGGCGCAAACGACAGATTCGCCACATGCTGGCCGCCGTTGAACTGCGGACATTGCGGTTGGTTCGCTGGTCGATTGGGTCGCTGCAACTGGGCGCGCTTGAAGTGGGAAAATATGCCCATCTGACGCGTGGCGAAGTCACTGCACTGCGCAACTTGGTCAAGGAAGGCGCAAAGGCTCCGAAAAAACCGCCTAGCTCTTACAAGCCGAAGAAGTAGTTCGGCAATCAGTCCGCGAAAATGACATGGGCAGAGAAATCTTGAATAAGACACGAACGAGCCCGATCGTTGGGCTCACACCAGCCATTATCGCTGTTGATGGGCCTGCTGCATCGGGCAAGAGCACTGTTGGCTATCTGGTTGCACAGGCATTGAACTTCTTGCTCTTCGACACTGGCGTCATGTATCGAGCGGTGACCTGGGCCGCATTGGATCGCTCGGCGCCGATCTCGAACGAGCATGCGGTCTCACTACTGGCCGAGACGATCGTGATCGACATTGGCCCGCCACTCGCCGGCCAGAATGACGGCCGTCAGTCCACCGTCTTTGTCGATGAGGTCGACGTTACGTGGCTGATTCGTAGCCCGGAAGTTGACCAAAATGTCTCGACCGTATCAACCTATCCACGTGTGCGAGAATCGCTGAGTTCGCAGCAGCGGCGCATCGGCGAGCAGTACGGCAGCGGCAATGCGGCAAAACCTGGCATCGTCATGGTCGGCCGAGACATCGGCACCGTTGTGTTGCCCGGTGCAGGACTCAAGATCTTCATGGATGCATCGCCTGAAGAGCGAGCACGGCGGCGTCATCTGGAGCTGGAAAAACGGGGCGAATCAGTGCCCTACGATCAGATCCTGGCAGACATCATTCATCGTGACAAGCTGGACAGCGGGCGTGTTCTGTCGCCGCTGCGTCCGGCAGAGGATGCCGTCATCGTCGATACGTCCGAGATGACCCCTGACGAAGTAGTCGATTGGATTCTACGAATGGTGGCTGAGGAGCCGGCCTAATGACCTCAGTTGAGCTGATCCGTGAAGAGCGGCTTGAACTCTATTACTGGATGCGTTTGACCCGTACCTATGATGAGAACATGGTCGCGCTCTGGCAACAGGGCCGCGGTCTCGGGGGCACATTCAGCCAGCGCGGCCACGAGGCCATCAGTGTCGGCGCCGGCCTCACGCTTGAAGCCGATGACGTCGTGGCCCCCATGCATCGTGATTTGGGTTGCTATCTGCTGCGGGGCCTCACGCCGCGGCGGCTCTTTGCCAACATGCTGGGCAAGGCCACAGGTGTCACGCGTGGGCGAGATGCCAATCTGCACGGAACCGGCGACCTAAACTACAACATTGTCGGCTTCATCAGCCATTTGGGCCATTCGTTGTCGGTGGCTGTGGGCATGGCTATGAGCTTCAACTACCGCAATGAACCCCGTGTAGCCCTGACCTTCATCGGCGACGGCTCCAGCAGCACCGGTGTCTTCCATGAGGCCATGAACTTGGCCGCAGTGGAGAACGCGCCGATTGTCGTGATCGTCGAGAACAACCTCTATGCCTACGCCACGCCCATGTCGCAACAGATGAAGATTGAGGATATCGCCGACCGGGCGGCCGGCTATGGCATTCCCGGCCTGATTGTGGACGGCAACGACGTTGAAGCGGTCTATGGCATCACCAAGCAGGCCGTAGATCGAGCGCGGGCCGGCGGTGGGCCCACGCTGATCGAGGCCAAGACCATGCGCATGCTGGGCCACGCCATCCACGATGGGGCCGAGTATGTTCCAGCCGAACTGCTGGCTGAGTGGGAAGCCAAGGACCCGCTGCGCCGGTACGAGGAATCTTTGTTGGCCGATGACGGCATAGACCAGGTCGAATTGGACGAAATCGGACATCGATGCGATGTCGAAATTGCCGACGCCATTGAGTTTGCCGAGTCCTCGCCAATGCCCGATCCAGATACGATTTTCGATGGCGTTTATGCGGATTGAACCTACGGATTACTGGACATGTAGGTGCGGTTTGCAAGCTATCGACATCAAAAACGAATGCAAGGAATGATTCATGGGGGAGTCCGGAAGCAATTTCGGCTTTGCTGACACAGAAGAATCGGCCGGCCGCGGCCGGGAGTTGACCTATATCGAGGCCATCAGCGAGGCGCTGCGCGAGGAGATGCGTCGCGATCCGGATGTGCTGGTGATGGGCGAGGATATCGGCGGCGATTTTGGCGGGGCGTTCAAGGTCACCAAGGGCTTCGCAGAGGAGTTTGGCGACCGGCGCGTCAAGAATATGCCCATTGCCGAATCCGGCTTTGTGGGCGCCGCGACCGGCATGGCTCTGATGGGCCTGCGGCCTGTGATCGAGATGCAGTTTGCCGACTTCATCACCTCGGCTTTCGATGCCATCGTCCAGTATGCGGCCAACAACCACTATCGCTGGAAGGGTGCAGTGCCCTGGGTCATACGCGCGCCCAGCGACGGCGGCATCCGTTCCGGTCCGTTTCACAGCCAGAACCCCGAGGCATGGTTTGTGCATACGCCGGGGCTCAAGGTGGTTGCACCGGCCACACCGGCCGATGCCAAAGGGTTGATGGCGGCCGCAATCCGCGATAACAATCCGGTGATCTACTTCGAGAGCAAACCACTCTACCGCTCGGCCAAAGGAATCGTCCCTGAGGGCGAATACATCGTCCCGCTGGGCGAGGCCAGCCTTGCTCGCAGCGGCAGCGACCTATCGGTGATCACCTATGGGGCACAGGTGCGTGAGGCACTGAAGGCTGCGGATCGGCTTGCGGCCGAGGGCATTGACGTGGAAGTACTTGATCTGCGCACGCTGAAGCCGCTGGACACCGAAGCCATTCTGGCCACGGCGCGCAAGACCGGCAAGATTCTGGTCGTGCATTCGGCCAATCAACTTGTGGGCATCGGCGCGGAGGTGGTCGCGCTCATTTCCGAGCAAGCGTTCGAATGGCTCGATGCGCCGGTGCGCCGGCTTGGCGGACTGGATACCCCTGTGCCCTTCAGCCCCCCACTTGAAGATGCCTATCGACCTGATGCCGACAAGATCTATTCGCTGTTGCAGGAACTTGCCGCCTATTGAATCCCGGTGGCGTCTCTGCAGAAAGGCGTCTTTTACCACGGAGACACGGAGATAGCACGGAGGGCCACAGAGGAAAAACGGAGACAATCGGTTTTCACCTGCGTCGATTTGCCTACACCTGCGGCTTCTGGCCGTGAACTTCTCAGCCGTTTTTGACTTCAACGTGAATTGTCAATCCATGGTCTCGTTGCAGTGCTATTCGACCGCTGGGCCACCCACGAAAGGATGCTTCGTATGATGAATCCGGCACTGATGCCGTTTCTACGCGAACTTGGACAGAATAACGACAAGGTCTGGTTTGACGAACACCGGGCTGAGTACAAAAGCCTGCGTCAGGAATTCACCCAGTTCCTGTGGCAGATGGCCGAAGGCATCTCATTCTTTGATCCTGCCGTGCGGATTCGTCTGGATGATCCGAAGGTCATCAAGGTCTTTCGGGTTAATCGGGATGTACGTTTCTCGAAGGACAAAAGTCCCTACAAGACGAGCATCAGCGGCACCATCGGTGTGCTGCCGGGCGAGGACGCGCGCCCGCTCTACTATCTGAGCATTGAGCCGGGCGCCAGCATGGCCGGCGGGGGGATCTATATGCCTTCATCGCAGGTGCTACAGTCGATCCGTCAGAAGGTCGATGTTGATCATAAGAGCCTTGAGAAAATCCTCGACAGCGAGCAATTTAGCCGTGCCTTCCCCCAGGGTCTCACCCGGCAGGGCGCGCTCAAGACAGCCCCTCGCGGCTATAGCGTCGATCATCCGGCCATAGTGTTGCTTCGGCTCAAGAGCTTTGCAGCCACACGCAGCTTTGCTGATGATGAGGTGGTGCAAGAGAATTTTGCTGATGAGGTGTTGGAGACGTTTGAAGCGTTAAGCGAGCTGAATGCCTACCTGGATCTTACCTAGCCCATGAAATTAGCCTCTCTCTGTTATATCAAACGCAATAATCAGACGCTGATGCTGCATCGTATCAAGAAAGAGAACGACATGCATCAGGGCAAATGGAACGGTCTTGGCGGCAAGTTCGAGCCGGGCGAGACTCCCGAAGCCTGCGCCATCCGCGAGATTTATGAGGAGAGCGGACTACGCGTCAACGACCCGGAACTGCGCGGCATTCTAACCTTTCCTGCATTCAGCGATGACGAGGATTGGTACGCCTTTGTGTTTGTGGTTCGTGACTTCACCGGCGACCTGATCGATTCGCCCGAGGGTGTGTTGGCCTGGATTGATGACGCTCAGTTGCTGGGCCTCAACCTGTGGGCGGGGGATCGCATATTCCTCAAGTGGCTGGACCAGGACGACTTTTTTTCGGGGCGGTTTGACTATGTCGATGGCGAGCTTGTGGCACACGATGTGGTCTTCCATTCGATGGCCGGATCGACCTAGACTCATGGTATAATTCTGGGGATTATGCGTCGGATACATTGCCACAATTAGCACCAGGGACGGACCGCGTGGAACAGTTTACTAACGCCAATGTAGTGTCTGAAGAACAGTCTGGCAAGTCATCAAGGACCGAGCCTAGACTGAAATTATGGGGCGCGAATCGACGCAAGACTGATGAGTTCGTGGTCATCGGGCTGGGTCGTTTTGGCACTGCCGTAGCAACAACGCTCTTCGGCTACGGACACAACGTGCTGGCGATTGACGCTGATATTGATCGCGTTCAGCAATTGAGTACGACCTTGCCGCATGTTCTGCAACTGGATGCGACCAACGTCGACGCACTGCGCCAGGCCGGCGTCGATTCCTTTGACACCGGCCTGATCTGTATCGGCACCGATTTTGAGAGCAACCTGCTGGCCACGGTGCTTCTCCAGCGATTGGGTGTCGAGCGCGTGATCACCAAGGCGCGTACGGCCACTCAGAAAGACATTTTGCTGCGCATCGGCGCGGCTGAGGTGATTCTGCCTGAACATGAGGCCGGTGTCCGTCTTGCACGCAAGCTGGCGGCCGGCCACTTCATTGACTACATCGAGGTCAGCAGCGAAGTAGGCGTGGTCGAGCTATTGGCTCCGGCCAGCATCTGGGATCATACACTCTATGAATGCAACCTGCGCCAGCGCTATGGCTTGACCGTGATGGCCGTCCGGCGCGGCGATGAACTGATTGTTAGCCCCAGTGCGGCCTTTCGGATCGAGGCCCACGACATTCTGGTCGTCCTCGGACGGATTGAGGACGCTGAACGGCTCAACAAATGATGTTGCTGAGGTAAGCCCCTTTTTTTGCCACAATACTTGAGAGTTAGGAAATTATGCGGATTCTGGATGTACCATCGGCCCAGAACTCGGTGTTGCGGCGCCGTGCTTGGGATGAAATGAATGTGCCCGATTCGATGCTTGACGGCATCGAGCGAATTTTCGGCGAACGCTTGACGCCGGATACTGTCGTTCAGCGTATTCTCAGCGATGTGCGAGCAGACGGCGACGCAGCGCTGATACGATGGGCCGAGCAACTTGACCGTGTGACGCCGCAATCCTTGAAGGTCGATTCTGACCAGATTGCCGCCGCGTATGAGCAGGTCGACGATGGCGTGATTGATGCATTGCGCAAGGCGGCGGACCGGGTTGAGTCATTTCATCGTCGCCAGCCCAGTATTAGCTGGATCCACAATGATGCTGAGGGCACGCTGGGACAACTCGTGCGTCCGATCGAGCGGGTGGGCGTCTATGTGCCGGGCGGCACCGCGCCACTGCCGAGTTCCGTGTTGATGACAGCAATTCCGGCCAAGGTCGCGGGCGTTCCCTTCATCGCCATCATTTCACCGCCGCAGCGAGAGACTGGGCTGCCGCATCCCACTGTTCTGGTGGCGGCCGACATTGTCGGCGTTGACGCGATCTATGTGAGCGGTGGCGCACAGGCCATCGGAGCGCTGGCATTCGGTACTGAGAGCATCCAGCCAGTCGACAAAATCTGCGGCCCCGGCAACCTGTTCACAACATTGGCGAAACGCCAGGTCTACGGCATCGTCGGCATCGACGGTCTGCCCGGACCAACTGAGACGGTGGTCGTTGCTGATGAAAGTGCGGATCCCGAGTATGCTGCCGCCGATCTGCTTGCCCAGGCCGAACATGACGTGCTGGCCAGTGCCATATTGCTGACACACAGCCGTTCTATGGCAGAGCAGGTTCAGGCTGCGGTACTGAGCCAAATGGAGGAACTGGACCGGGCCGATGTGATCGCTGTCTCGATGGAAAACGGCAGCGGCATCGTGGTTACTGATTCCCTGGCCCAGTCGCTGGCGTTGGCCAATGCGTACGCACCGGAACATCTCTGCCTCCTGGTTGAAGATCCGTGGCGTCACGTCGGCTCGATTCAGAACGCCGGGGGCATCTTTATCGGCGAACGTAGCTTCGAGGTGCTTGGCGACTATGTCGCCGGGCCGAGCCATGTGATGCCGACCGGCGGCACTGCCCGTTTTGCCAGCCCTATCAATGTCAATGATTTCGTCAAGATCGTCAGCATCATCGGATTGAACGACGCCGCCTTGGCCGAGATCGGCCCTGCCGCCGAGACATTGGCGCGCGCTGAGGGGTTGACCGCGCATGCTGAAGCCGTTCGTCGACGCCTGGAGGATTAGCCGATGGTCCCCGCCACACCATTTCAGCCGCAGGACCTTCTTCGTCCAGAAGTCTCGGCCATGGAAGGGTATACGCCGATCCAGCCCTTCGAGGTGCTGAGCAAGCGCCTGGGCATGCCCGCAAGCCAGATCGTCAAACTGGACGCCAACGAGAACCCCTACGGACCGGTTCCGGCTGTTGCAGAGGCATTGGCCGAGTATGCCTACTATCACATCTATCCTGATCCCCAACAGACTGACCTGCGTGAAGCGCTGAGTGAGTATGTCGGCCTGCCCCCAGAAAACATCTTGCCCGGCCATGGAGCCGATGAATTGCTGGACTATCTCTGCCGGCTCTTTCTGAGCCCGGCCGACTCGGTCATCAATTGCCCGCCTACGTTCGGCATGTATAGTTTTGATGCCGGCCTTGTCGGCGCCAGCGTGATCGATGTTTGGCGTCGAGAAGACTACAGCATTGACGCCGAGGGGATCGAGAGGGTGATCGGTGAATGGGGAATGGAGATCGGGAATTCGGGTGTCAGGCCACAAGGCGAAACCCAATCCCATATCCCCAATCCCCAACCACCTCCCCCAAGATTCTCTTCCTGACCTCCCCCAATAATCCGTCCGGCAACTGGCTCTCTGATCAGGATCTTGCTCGCTTGCTCAAGGTGCCCCTGCTGGTCGTTCTAGACGAGGCCTACGTCGAGTTTGCTGACCATCAGAGTCGCGCATCATGGGTGACCGAACATGAAAATCTTGTCGTGTTGCGCACCTTCAGCAAAGCTGCCGGCATTGCAGGATTGCGTTTAGGCTATGGCATTTTCCCCAGGTGGCTGATGGAACAACTGTGGAAATTTAAGCAGCCATACAACGTCAATGTCGCTGCCATGGTGGCTGGTCTGGCAAGCCTTCGCTCCGTCAATGAAATCAGAATCGTGATCGAGTTACTTAAGGCTGAGCGGCGACGCCTCTATCGTGCGCTGGACGCTGTCCCCTATCTGAAACCGTTTCCCTCGCAAGCAAATTTTATCCTCTGCAACGTTGTCGGACGCAGCGCTGCTGAGTTGAAGCAGTCGCTGGAGCGTCAGGGAATCCTGGTTCGCTTCTACAGCAAGCCCCGGCTGGAGAATTGCATCCGCATTTCCGTCGGGCGCCCCGATCAGACCGAGCGTCTTCTCAATGTGTTGCGTGTTCTCTAAGGTCTGTTGCCATTTCGTTCACGGGAGAATCACGTCTGAGATCTACAGCGAAAAGCTTTAGGGGGACTTCTGATCCTGCCTGGCGTCTGACCCAGTTCCAGGATGGTGAATTGCCCCACTACTGTCTCAGAACATAACCCCAACAATCCGATGGTCCGCCGCAAACCGTTCTCTGGTAGACTAAAAATGTTTAGTTGTCAACCTGATAGATTTTGAGGCGGTAAATGGAACAATTGGCTGCCCCTGAATGGGGCTATGTGTTTTATCCTGGACCTTCCCCTAAGTTCTCTGCTCATTCCCAACTCGATGTAAACATCGGTGCAGTGCCCACGGATCAGCACTATGATCCGGAGCAATTGGTCGTGCCGGTCATTCGACAAGACGGAGCGCTGCAAAATACGATCATTTACCACCCATGGCGAGGGCGTCATCACCTGCGGGTCGGTTGTGGACGTATTGTGATTCGAGATCGCAAGAATAAGACTGTTGAGGCATATTCCCTCGGCGGCGATCTGGAGATCTCTAGCCTACCTAATTGCACCTGTTGTCGCCTGACATCGCCGGTGCCCTTGTTCAGGCTCGGCATTGATAATGGCAGCCCTGAGAGTGTTGCTGCATCGCTGGTGGATAAGTTTGAAGCGCTTGTTGCCATCCGGCGCGTTCGTTGGGGAACCAATGATCTTGCCTTCCAGCAACGTCTGACCAGTATTGATCCGCCTGTTCTCTATGCAGCGGGACTCCAATCGATTCGATCGGATCTCGAGCATGTTCCGTCGAACAGGCGGGGTGCGCGTTTCCATCAAACGGTCCGTGCCGTGGATGCTGCCATGGACAACGCCCGGGAGTCCGGGCGCTGGCCCGCCGCGTCCCCGACGCTTGATGAGTTGATCTGATCCCGCCCGCAGCCCGGCTTGCCGGGCTGCGAGCAGTGCTAAAAGCCGCCCTGCGGGGTCCGTGACCTGTCGCGTCCCCGTATCCGTGACTGTAGCCATCTTGTAGCCATGCGTTTGATACGCTCTCGCAATAGCAAGCAAGATTGGCGACCAGGTTCGGGCGGGAGATGCCCCCTTCCCCCCAGAGTTTCCCCAAGAAAAAGAGTCGCCCTATCGTCGGTGGAGGTGCGCTCATGTCTATGTTGCGAATCAACGTGCTTGGGAAACCGGCAGTTCGTCGGGGCGTGTCGGAGATTCAGGTGCCGAAGGGACGCGCAAGCGCATTGCTCTACCGTCTCGCCGCACAAAGTGAGCCGGTCCCGCGTGAACACCTGGGATTTCTCTTCTGGCCGAGGCAATCTGAAGACTGTACGAATCGCAATCTGACCAGACTCTGCAACCAACTTCAAAGAACTTTGCCGACCGGCAATGCTCTGATCATGGGCAATGAGGGCATGAGCTTGAACCTGTCTCAGGTCTGGTCTGATGCCATCCTCTTCATGCAGCTGGCCCAAGACTACAATCGCACACCAAGGACGGTGCTTCTCAACGCGCTCATCGATCTGTACAAAGGTCCGTTTCTGGATGGGTTTTCGCTTTCGGGTAGCGTCGAGCACACTGCATGGGTGAACCTGGCCCGACGCCGTTGGGAACGACACTATTTGACAGCGCTGCAAATGCTGGTCGAGCAGTCGACGCAACTGGGTGATTTTCAGCAAGCAATTGATGCTGCTCAACGCTACCTCGCACACGATCCACAGGATGAAGCGATGCATCGCCGCCTCATCGAATTATTTGGCGTCAGTGGCGACGAAATGGCCGTACAGAGTGAATATGATACCTGCACCGAGATTTTGCGGCGCGAACAGGGCCGAGATCCGACGGACGCCACCATAGTCGCCTACCAAAGTGCGATGGGCGGTTCACTCGATTTTCGGAAGATTGCGCATCGATTTGAAGCACACCTTGACTTTGCCGATCATCTGGAAGGAAGACGGCAATGGCAGTTTGAGCCCAAACTCCACCGCCAGAAGATTCTGCTGTTCTGAAATGGGTCTACGCGACCAGTCTCCAACGAGAGCGCTTCGTTACACACAGCTTCGCACGAATTCTCAAGGTAGTTGTTCGATCCCGACATTGATAGACCGGTTCCCCTCAACCTACATCTGTAGCGATTGTGTAGCCTTTCTGGACGCACCCTGTCGCCTTGGTGTCGGCAGTTTGTCCCCATTGGTATGGCAAACTGAGCTACGGTGGCAAGGTGGAAAGACCTGAAGCTGCAATAGGCATGATGATAGGAGGATAAGATGTCCAGGAAGATGTGGAAGCCGATGGCGGTGATTGCCGTTGCTTTGGTCCTCTTGCTGGCGTGGGAAGCTGTAGCTTATGCCCAGACGCCAACAGGCGAAGGCCCTTTCGACACAATGGCCCCCAGTGGTGAATGGATGCAGTTGGAGGAGGGTGAATACGACTGGTATTCATTCCACTTTGACTATGACAGTAGTGACGATGCCGTTCATGAACCGATCGAGATTCGAATGTTTGCAGAACCGTATGCAAGCGCCACGTTGACAGTACGCAACCAGGACCAGATCGATGAATGGGTGCGCGATGGCGAGAACTTGCACTTCGGATGCTGCACCATGGTCGACCGAGATCGGAACGACGATGGCTTTGCCGACTATGCGGAATGGGCCGGGACGTTGCGAGAATCCGGCACCTATTACATCGTTGTGGAACATGCGAAGGATGTGGCGAAGACATCGTTCTATCGCTTTGACATCAGCGGCGAGAATCTGTCATTCCCGTCCGAAGCACTGACCTCGACTGAGGAAAGTGCGCCGGCCATGACGGAAGCGCCCGCTGAAGCGATGGCTCCAGTCGTTCTGCCTGAACTGGCCGGAACCGCTCCTGACTATGCGTTGGTTCCGACCGGCGCTTGGACGGAACTGGAAGCGAATGGTGCTCACTGGTATGTCTTTGACTTCGACTATGACAAAGACGCCACCAATCCGGTGAAAATTCGACTCTACAACGAGCCCTATGAGGAGATTGTCCTCACGGTTCGCAACACTGAACAGGCGGATCTCTGGCGACGTGACGGCGAGAATGAACACTTCGGATGCTGCTCACTGGTCGATGTGGACAAGAACGGCGATGGCCTTCTCGATTACTCTGAATGGGAAGGAAGCCTGCGCAATTCGGGGCGATACTACATCGTAGTCGAGTCTGCTGAAGGCGCTGAGATACCGGCCTACTATCGCTTTACACTGACCGGTGACAACCTCAGCTTCCCGCGATTGGTCGAGGAGACAGCGGGAGTCGTGGCGCCGATTGTGGAGCCGAAGCCGGCTCCTGAGCCGGTAGCCATGGCCGAGCCCGTGATGGAGGCGCTGGAACCTGTCGGGTTGATGGGCACAGGCCCCGACTTCGCCATGCAGCCCACGCTGACGTGGACACAGTTGGAGAAGGGCAAGCAACACTGGTACAAGTTTACATACGATGATGACGATGAGAACGCAAAGCCCGTCACCATTCATATGTTTACGGATCCCCGTGACGCCACAATCCTGACAGTGCGCAACGGGGACCAGGCCGAAGCGTGGCGGCAGGACGGTGAGAATCTTCACTTTGGCTGTTGCACCCCGGCAAAGGGACCGACCGGAGATGAAGAGGGTGATGAGGAGGTTGATGCGAAGGATCTTGCGTATGCTCAATGGACTGCCGATTTGACCGAATCCGGTGAGTACTTCATCGTGATCGAGCATGCCAAGGACGTAGACGAACCAGGCTTCTACCGATTCGAAGTCAGTGGAGACGGAGTTGCCTTCTAAGTGATGCTGGCGAATACAAAGTCTTCCCCGATAGACGAATAGCCATCGAGATTCCGCCGACATGCCCGGCGGAATCTTTTTTTCCAAAGAGTCTGTAGCCATTTTGTAGCCACTCATCGGTTATCATGCGCGAAGCACGTGTAGTATGACGTTCAGGCCAACGATCTTCCATCATGAAGTCTGCCTACCAGTGCTGTTGACATTTCGATTTCGCGGGGATAAATCCTGTTACCAACAGCGAGCAGCCGCCTCAGCGGCTAGACTTCAGCGGCTGAGGGCTCTTTTCACTGTTGGCCGCCGGCTTCAGCCGTTGCTTCTGACCAAATGTCAATGGAATCGAGTAAAACTCGGGAGAAATCTTGAGCTTCATCCCAGAGCTAGAACAGCCGGAATTCTGTCGTGGTATTCACGCCCACATGAACTAGGAGGGAAGCATGAACAGGTTCGCTCGCATATTGGTTCCGCTCGATGGGTCAGACCTGGCCGAGGAGGCGCTCTCAATTGCCATCCAATTGGCCGAAAAGTTCAATAGCGATGTCATCCTGCTACGCGTTCTGGACATCCCAATGCCGGACATGCCGTCACCCTATCCGGAGGAACGCTGGACCCATGAAGCCATGCAATACACCTATCGCCAGGCGCAAATCTATCTGGATGAACGCATGCAAGCACTGGTGGACAAGGGAATCCCCACGCGCATCGTGGTGCGTGAGGAGTCGCCGGCCGAAGAGATCCTGCTGGTCGCCGGCACGGAAAAAGCCGACCTGATCGTCATGACCTCGCATGGGATGGGCGGAGCCTCTCTCTGGCCCTCCGGTAGCGTGGCTGCCAAGGTTATGCAGATGAGTCCCTGCCCGGTCCTGCTGGTGCGCAAGGAAATGTTCCAGCTTGATGTCGGGGAAACCATCCTGGCCGAGACCGAGCTTGCATGACGCATTTGGCCGAATCGAGACGTTCATGAGAGGGGACCGGATCCGGTCCCCTCTTGCGGTATGGACTTATCTGACTATGGCGCTATCGGCGTAAACGTGATCCGGTTCGGTGGATGGGGACTAGCAGGGGTGTCAGCCGCCTTCCAGTGATCGAGTCAGCGTGACGACGGCAGAGACTGATGAGCGTCTGCTGATCGATGGCTTCAGCCAAGTTGCTGGTGTGACGGTCGATGCCGGCGTTGACTTCGTGGAGATACTGGCGTGCGGTCTGTTCGTGACATCGCAATGCTTTGGCGATCTGTCCTACCGTAAACTTCCTGCTCATCCTGGAACCCTCCTGTTCGAATGGCACGTAGACGATTGGGGGCAAGGAACGGCGTTCGCTGGAAAAACGAGTGGGTCTCTGAATTGGTTCCGCGCGGGTCATATGGACGCTGCCAGGTCGGCAATGAGCTGTATTTTCAGGAGTGGCTGCGGGCTTGGCGCACCACTGAGTTCCAGTGTACACTAGGGCCTGTGATGTTCATTTCTTGGTTCAACACAATTTCATGATGTCAGCCACGTGGAATCCGGAAGAGCTACTTTTTTGGTGCCCTAGACAGAGAGTCATACTATGCGAGAAGCGGAAATCCAACGCGAGACCGGCGAAACCCAAATTCGATTCTATCTTAACATTGACGGCAGTGGACAAGCCGAAATCAATACCGGGATCGGCTTTCTTGATCACATGCTGACAGCGATTGCCAGCCATGGACTATTTGACATAACTGTTGATGTCAAGGGCGATCTGCATATCGATGAGCATCACACTGCCGAGGACACGTTTCTCTGTTTTGGGAAAGCGTTGGACGTGGCATTGGGTGACCGTCGCGGTATCGTGCGCACAGCCCACAGCTATGTGCCGATGGATGAGGCCCTGGCATTTGTCGCATTGGACTTCGGCGGACGACCCTATGCCGTCTTCGATGCTGAGTTTGTGACCCCGAAGGTCGGGCAGTTGGGCACAGATCTCATCTTCCATCTATTCGAGAGTGTCGCTTTTCAATCGAAGATGAACCTGCATGCGCGGGTACTCTACGGCCAAAACGATCACCACAAGATCGAGGCGCTCTTCAAGGCATTTGCCCGTGCGCTGGACCTTGCCACAGGCTATGATCCGCGACGGCAGGGCGTCCCGAGTACCAAGGGGACGTTGGTTGCGTAGAACGTGCTGCGTGCTGCGTACTGCGTAAGGTCTCCGCTAACAGGCGCCTTTCGGAATTGGTACCTTCTTGTTGCGAGTGGATTCAACTGAAACCAATAGATTGTCTACGACACATTACGTAGTACGTTTTACGCATTACTCATTTGCTGCCACGGATTTGCTACCACGGAGCAACCTGAACCCACCCTATGCTCTATCTCGTTGCAACACCCATTGGGAATCTAGGCGACATCTCTCTGCGCGCGCTGGAGACTTTGCGTGCGGTAGACTATGTGGCCAGTGAGGATACGCGCAAGACCGGCCGCTTGCTCAAGCATTTCGAGATTCAGCGTCCCTTGATCGCGTTTCATGAGCACAACGAGGAGCGGGCGGGGGAACGGATTCTCAATCTGCTTCTGGAGGGCAACTCGGTGGCCATGGTCACCGACGCAGGGACGCCGGGCATCTCGGATCCCGGTTTCACATTGGTTCGCCGCTTGCTCCAGGCCCAGGCTGCGGGTGAGGATGTTGATTTCACCATGATCCCCGGGCCATCTGCTGCGGTCATGGCGCTTGTCCTCTCCGGCCTGCCGTTGCATAGTTTCACCTTTCGCGGCTTTCCACCCCACAAGCGGGGGCCCAGAAAGCGCTTTTTGGCTGTGGACCAGGAATCGCCCCACACGTTGGTCTTTTACGAAAGCCCCTATCGAGTCGGCTCATTCCTTGCCGATGCCCTGGAGATCTACGGTGATCGACCGGCAGCTGTGGCGAGAGAGCTGACAAAGCTATACGAGACAGTCGAGCGCGGCACGCTCTCTGAACTGCACGAGCGGATGGCAGGCCGCAAGCTCAAGGGCGAGTTCGTCATCGTTGTTGGCGGGAACAGAGATTAGCGGAGGAACTCAAAATGCTCGCATTTGTGTTGAGTGGCGCCGGAAACCGTGGCCCGTTGGAAGTGGGCGCATTGCGCGCATTGGTCGAAGCCGGGCATCAGCCGGACATGCTTGTCGGTACATCGGCCGGGGCCATCAACGCTGCCTATTTGGCGGCCTGGGGCGTCTCTCTGGAGACAATCGATCGGATGGCGGATCTTTGGCGCGGAGTAACGACAGAGATCGTCTATCCGCAGAATGCGATTCAGGTGGCCTGGCGACTGCGCAGCCGGGAAGCCAGTCTCTTTACCAGTGACGGCCTGCGCCAGGTGATCGAGGATGCGATGCCGCCCAACGCTTCCACATTTGCTGACCTGACTTTGCCTCTCTACGTCACCGCCACCGACTTGCAACGCCAGAAGCTGTTCATTTTTGGCGAAGATGAGAGCGCACCGCTGACCGATGCGGTGTTGGCCAGCGCTTCGATGCCCTGCATTCATCCGCCCGTCACCTATGCGCGGCTGCAACTTGTCGATGGCGGCGCGCTTGCCAACGTGCCGTCAAGTATCGCCATGGACAAGGGCGCGACAACGCTCTATGTTATCAACGCCGGCTATGGCGGCGGCCAACTACGGGCTGCGCAAAGCGTGCTGGAGGTCTTCAGCCTGACGCTGTCGAGCATGATGTCCCAGTCGATGTTGCAGGATCTGGACCGGGCCGGCGAGGATGATTCTGTCGATCTTCACCACATTCACCTGAGTGACTTCGGCAACATCTCATTCCGTGATTTCAGCAAGACGGACGAAATGATTGAGGCCGGATATCAACGTACGAAGGCCTTTCTGGCCGCACCGCCGCCCGCGTTTGCCCCTGCTCTGGAAGGCGCAGCATCGCCATCGCCCTATGGCGAGTCAGTAGGCGCAGCGACCGAGTATATCCCGTCCTATCTGCGTTGAGACGATCATTCTTCGGGAATGGCCTAAGTTTCACAATCAGTCTCTATGCGCCCTAGTGAATTGGGTGCGTTAAAACGAGTTGAGACGTGTAGGGACATGGCATTCCCCGTCTAGCCGCCCTCTGACAAATCGATTCCAAATAGCTATGCATCGACCGGTTGCTATTACGATTCTAGGAATGCCTTGTCCATGCTTGGTATTGCACGATGTCTTGGGTAAGCGGACAAGGCATTCCTAGAATCTTTGTAATTGGTAGTAAAGGTCTCGAGGGTCGAATCAGTAACCGTCAACAATGGGGCTGCGGGGAATGCCTCGTCCCTACATGTGTTCGTGCAACTCGTTTTGTTTGCGCAGCAGGCGCTTTTCGCCAACACACCCAATTGAATTGGGTTGTCACAAGGTCCTACTCGGTTCCGCTGACGTTTGAGCGTGTCAGCTGAAGTCGGCTGCTAATAGCGAGACGCGCCTGAGGGCGCTTCAGTCCAGCCGCTGAGGCGGCTTCTCGCCGTTGGCACGGGGATTCATCCCGGAATCTGAAATGTCAACAGAACCTAGAGAAGAACGAATACAAGGAAGGCTGGATGACGAATCGAACCACAACAAATGATGACACAAGACCGGTCGCATTCGTTGTGCAAGTCGGCATGGTCATTGGCCTATGTATCCTGGGCGATTCGCTCATGTACAGCCTCTTGCCATTGGAGGCGTCTTCCCTGGGGATATCGTTGCCGTTGGTCGGCGTCCTGTTGAGCGCCAATCGCTTGGTCAGGCTCTTCTCAAACACATGGGCAAGTGAGGTTTTTGCGCGGCTGGGGCCACGTAGACCGTTTTGGGTGGCGACTATCTTCGGCCTGGTCTCGACCGCACTCTACGGCATTGGCTGGGGATTCGCCGTTTTTCTGGCCGCACGATTGCTCTGGGGCATCGCCTGGTCCGCACTTCGCCAGGGTGGCTACGAGGCTATTTGGGCCGGCGCTTCAGCCATGCGCGGCCGGCTCACCGGGTTGCAGTGGGGATTGGTGCGATTGGGTAGTGCGTTGAGTGTCCTCGCGGGCGGCTGGCTCTATGATCAGTATGGGTACGGTGCGGCCGTGACTGCTATCACCCTGGCAACGATACCAGCCATTGCCGTTGCCGGTCTCCTCAAATGGCCGTCATCTGCTGGACGACCAACGCTGACTGAATCAGCGCAACGCTCTGACAGGAAATCTGACTCAGAACCCGGCGCCAAATCTAGCTCATGGGCGCGCGTCATCGCTGGATGGAAGATGGGTCTTGGCGAGGCAAAGCTGCGCTGGTTGGTTGGGGCAGGCTTCCTGGGCCATCTACTCAACGGCGTAGTGCTCTCCACGACATCGCTCTATCTGGCGAGCCGAATGGAGGCAGGCGGCCAGCTTGCCCAGTTGGGGATCGGGATCGGTATGTTGGCCGGCATCATGTTGGGAACGCGATGGCTGTCGGACATGCTGCTGGGTCCGGTCTTCGGCTATATGGCTGACCGTTTCGGCAAGGCCAACACCGCAGCGATCACGTCGGCAGTGCTATTTGTTGGCCTGCTCGGCGTAGCATGGTTGCCGCTTGTGCCTGCCATTGTTTCGTTGCTGCTCGTTTTCATCTGCGACGGCGGCATCTATGTCATGCTCGCCGCTGCTGCCAGCGATAGTGCAACCCGTACCAATCTGCCCCACGCCTTTGTCGGCGTCTACACCACAGGGGGCGACGCTGGGTCCGCATTGGGACCGCTGTTGGCCTTTCCGTTAAGCGGCACGATTGGTCTGGCTCCACTCTATGTTGCCGTTGGATTTCTGCTTGTGGTCGCCGTGTTCCGTTATCGACAACTGCACTAATTAGAAGTCTGTAAGTCGCTACAGAAAGTGCCGGGGCCTCGATGGGTCTATCTCTCGCTAAACGCCCGATAAGCGTCGATCACCAGGGTATTGGCCTCGGGCATGCCGATGGATATGCGTACGGTCTGGGGCAGTTCGGGGTACGAGGCCATGTCGCTGAGCACAACGCCGTGGTCTTCTCGCAAGGCGGCAACAAGCGGCTGTGGCGGACGTTCAAGCTGGGTCAAAATGAAGTTGGCCCCACTAGAGTAGACATGCACGCCGGAGAGCGCCGAAAGCTCGGCCGAAAGACGTGCACGTTCCTTTTTTGTCCGCTCGACATTCTCTATGAAACGCTCTCGATGTTCTAGTGCTGTGAGCGCAGCCATCTCGCTGAACGTCGAGATGGGGAAGGGGCTGACGCTCTTGTCCAGTTCCTTGGCCAGTGCTTCTGGGGCCAGCGCGTATCCGACACGCATGCCGGCCATGCCATAGGCCTTGCTGAAAGTGCGCAGCAAAATCACGTTCTCAAATTCTTCAATCAGCGGCAGCATGTCGGAGTCCGAGAATTCGACGTAGGCCTCGTCGACAATGACCAGCGCGCCGCTTTCATCAACGACCCGGCGCACCTGGTCGACCGTGTAGACTGTGCCGGTCGGGTTGTTGGGGGCGCAGAGCGCGATCAACTTCGCTTCGTTGGTACGTGCGCCGACCACGAGTCCGTTGACCGGTAGTGAGAAATCGGTCTCAGGCAGGGCAGAGACTTCGTGTAGCTCTGCGCCAAGGAGACCGGCGTTGCGGCGGTAAAGAAGAAACGTCGGCGAAAGCATCGTCATGTGATCGCCCGGTTCCAGGACGGCTTCCATGATCATCTTGATCAGGCTTGCCGATCCGCTGCTGACCACGATCATCTCGGGCGGCAGGTTGTAGAGATCGGCCAGCTGGTCGATCAGTTCAAAGGGGCGCAGGCTATTGGGGTAGTGGGACCACGCCCTTTCGGCCATGCGTCGCAGCACTTCCTCCTTCAGATCCGCCGGGTAGTCATAGGGGTTCTCGTTCCATTGCATTCGATGGGTGGCCCCGGCAAAAGTGAAGCGCCCCATCGACCCCGCGCTGCGTACCCCGGCTTTCACAAACTGCAATGCTGAGTCTTCATAGCTCGACATGGATACCCTCTCTCTCCCTTGCATTTTATCGATTCGCCCCTTGCTCATGATCCGGCATGACTGCAGAAGGCCTTTTGGCCACAGACTTATGCAAATGAAATAGGATGGGGCAAAGGTATTGTAGAGGAAAAAATCGGTCTTGAAAAACCGTTGCGACTTATGTAGGTCGTCTTACCCGGTTGTGCAGTGGATTCCGCTATGCTGTCCATAGGAAAAGGAAATGCCCACGTCACCTCGCCAAAAGATTCCGTGGGCACTTCTAATTAGTGTGACGCGATGTGCTGTGATGAAACGTCGATGCGCGTCAACATGATGTTGTCACAGATTACTTCTGTTGTCAAGATTCATTTTTATGTTGACCTTCGCCTGCGGACAGTCTCTTCTCCAACACTCGCGTGCTCACGAAGCAGTTTGGCCTGATCGATTCTCGATCAGGAACGTCGATAGCCTCAGAGATCCAGTAAGGCCATTCCAGGCAAATAAGTATCCGTTGTTTGGAACAGTTCTGCCTGGAATCGCTTGAGGCTTTGCTTACACACGGATATTCATTATTGTGCGAAAGCCTAAGGAGAAAACGTCATGTCCGATTTCAAACAGACTCACACATCTTCGCCTGCACGCCCGATGTCCCGCCGCGGTTTCCTTCGCTTTGGGGCAATGAGTAGCGGTGTCTTGATTCTTGCCGCCTGCGGCTCGGCTGCACAGCCTGCCGCGACGGCCGTCCCGGCCACCGCTACGCCGATGCCTCCCGAACCGACGCCGGAACCTACTGCAGTTGAGGTAGCCGAAGTCGCTGGAGACGAAGAGGTTCAGGTAATGGTCGGCGATGTGCTCGACTACGTGCTTGAGAGTGACGAGTGGGTGGGACCGTATGGATCCGTCACCTTCCGCATTCATGAGGCACTGCACAACGGCGAATCGGCCTACTACATTCGCACCGATGCATCGGATCCGGCCGTCGCCGAAGAGATCGGCCTGGTCTATGTGCCGCTCTTGAACACGGCAGCGCTGATAGACAACGTCAACGTTCTCTACGACTTCGGTGATGCCCAACCTGCCGTGATCGCACAGATTCCGGGCGATGCGACCTATGCATCCCTCTTCAAGGTGATCCCGGTGACCGGTGGTGACGGCGAGCTTCTTGATTCTGCGGAGGCAGTCGAGGCTGCTGCTGAAGCAGGCGCTGTGACCTTGGGAGAAAGCAATCTCTTCGTGAATTATCCTTTGGTCAAGTGGGCCGGCGGCGGGCTGAGCGTAGACGGCGATCTTGAGGGTGTTTTGCCCGGCGGCCAGCTCTTCGAGCCGGTCAATACCGATGAGATGACGACAACATTTAAGTTGCATCAATGCTACCCCGGCAGCCGCTACATTCTCACTGACACGGGCATGGACGGCATGGCGCCGATGATGAATATTCCCGCCTCTGCGCCGACGCAACAGCTGTTGGCCGTTCAACGGAACCGATGAGATCTGGGTCTTTGGCAATGGAATCCCTGGCCCCGGCGTCATGGGTTTCCAGCCTGCCATCTTCGACAACAAGGCCGGTCAACCGGCCTGGAGTCCCTTCTGGGATCACCGCACCGTGGTCTGGGCGGACGAGAGCCAGGCGCGTGTGCTGACCAATTCGACCGAGATCTGTGAGCTAATCGAATCTGGCGATCTGGAGGAGTTCATGGGCGTCCCGGACACGCATCCGGACGGATTCGTGGTCAACTGCCCCGCACCGATTCTGGCGCCGAATACGTTTGAGGCTTGATTCGTTGCCAGTTCGCAGCAGGATACGATTGCTTCAGACATCCGACTTCTCGCAGAAGTCGGATGTCTTGTTTTGGGGGGACGTCTTTTTTCTTGCCGGAAATACGATTCACCATTCGGTGTCGCTTGCCTGGTCTCGTAACGCGCGTTCTGTGGCAACCTTTGCTTCTCGTAGCATGCGTCCCATGTGACGAGGGTAGGGTACGTCCGCATCCGGTGGTCTGTAACCCGGCGGAATCGGTGTAGGCTGTGGGTTCCAGGTGCTGTTGAGGCAGGGTTGTTGCGTCTTGATCAGATGACGTTCGACTGCGGTGCGGTGGCTTGCCGGATCGTCTTTCTGTCTGTATGCTGAGTCAAAAGCGCACGAATCGAGCAACTCGACCACGAAATTCATCGAGCGCGGCCAATTGACGCGGATGAACTTGCCGACCAATGACCGCCCTTTGAATCCATCCTCCAGGTGGCGCCAGGCCCGGTGAAAAGCGTTCTCAGACTGACCGACATAGAAGATTGCACCCCTTGCATCTGCCGACGGCTCGCTGAACCGGTAGAGATCGAAATGCTCCCACTCGGGCGGACATTGCTCGATTGTCAGGAACGCTTTGACGGGAAAGGAAACTTGGTCCGTTTTCATGGCCACCATTGGCGTACACAACGTTAGTAAGACGTTTGCTCAACCACACGCCTCTCGGCATGTGGCGCAGACTGGGGAAGAAAGTGGCCATCGGGCAAAAGCGCTCGACGGTGTCAATCTCGCCGTCTGGAATGGCAAGACCATCGCTGTGGTCGGCCCATCTGGCTGCGGAAAGAGCACGTTGCTGCGTGTCATTGCTGGGCTGGAGAGTGAGTATGACGGCCACGTCACCTTCGATGGCCAGGATATGCGTGACTTGTCTCCAAAAGAGCGCCGCATCGGCATGGTCTTTCAGAATTATGCGCTCTATCCTCACTTTGAAGGCTACGGCAATCTGGCTTTCTTCTTCCGTTTGCGTAAGGCGCCGGACAGCGAGACTGAGGAGCGTATTCGTGCCACCTGTGAGGTTATGGGTGTCGGCTTCAAGGAACTGCTGCCGCGCAGGCCGGGTACGCTGTCCGGTGGAGAACAGCAGCGCCTGGCCATTGCGCGAGCACTGGTGCGCCAGCCGTCGCTCTTCCTCTTCGACGAACCGCTCTCGAATCTGGATGCCAAGCTGCGCAGCCAGACCCGTATCGAGATCAAGCGCCTCCTGCGTAGATTCGGCATCACGGCAGTCTATGTCACCCACGATCAGACCGAAGCCATCACCCTGGGCGATCAGATTGCCGTCATGCGAGAAGGCCGCATTGAGCAAGTCGGTACCTACCAGACGCTGATTCGATATCCACTTAACACATTTGTCGCCGGCTTTCTGGGGTTGCCGCCCATGAATCTGCTCAGCGGGCGTGTGGTTGAAGGCGGAAGCCTGGCGCTTGGGATGCAGTTGATATCTCTGCCGAACCATATCGCCGATCAAGTCGCCGTAGGTGAGCGCCTAACGATTGGCATGCGACCGGAAACGGCATTGTTTGGGGGCTTTGTAGGCAACGAACCGGCTAGTCTGACTCCAGCTGATCTGACCATAGAGGGCCGCGTCGTGACCATCGAACCGGACTACGGACGGCGTATTCAGATCTTCCATGTGCAGCATGGATCAGACTCAGTTGCCGCGCAGCTTGATCTCAACCCAAACATCCTCATCGGCGATCAGGTCCGCTTGCACTTTCTCCAGAATGAGTTGGTCTTTTTTGACAGCGATGAGCAACGATTCAAATAGGGCATTTCAAAAAGATTCTCTTTCCTGCACCTGCCAAAGCTCCCGTTTTCACAAGCGATAGCCTACTTTTCCTCGGCCCAGATGCCGCGTTTCGCCACTTGCGCCCCATACTCAGCGTCTCTCAGACGTTCATCCAGCTTGGTGTCCGGCGGATACGAGACTGCATCGGCCAGCCCTTCTTGAACCAGGATTTCATTGACCAGGCGTCCATCCTCCAGATAGACATAGCGGAGCAGACGGCCATAGCGATCGGTCTCAGACACATCCTTGACGATGCGTACCGTCTTGCCTGTGAGCAGCGCACGATTGCGGGCCGTGGCCAGATCGGCCAGGGACTCACCGATCTCAGGCGTATCGATGCCGATATAGCGTAGCCGGTAGGTAGTCCCATCGACGAGGACGTCGATGGTGTCGCCGTCGATAATCTGTGCGACTTGCACAAATTCAGCGTCAATGGGTGCGGTCGGTACAGTGGGTGCCGAAGCCGGCTCATCGAAAAAGCGCACGTAGATCACGAAGGCAAGCGCCATCGACGCCAGCACGAAGAGCAAGTTTGCCAGCCACCGTTGAATTCGCCTGAGCCGCCGCCGTCTAGTCGTGTGGGGTGTCATGGGCAATGCCTTATGGGACGCGATCGGTTGTGCGGTTTGAATGGGCAATGCGCCTGGAATCAGAATACGTACAAGCTATCCCAGGGTCCAGTTTTTGACAAGTTGTGAGCGGCTGAGTATACTACGAAACGAATTAAATGTGTGGTCCGCTAGCTCAATTGGCAGAGCAGTTGACTCTTAATCAACGGGTTCGGGGTTCAAGTCCCTGGCGGATCACCAAAGATGGGCGCGGAAACGCACCTGTCCTGACCGATACCATCATGCTCTGCGGCATGATATGTCTTGTTTTTATGTAGATCTATGCAAGGCACGCTACCGTAGCGTACGATTGTTAAGGTCCTTACCGCAAAAGTCGCCGTTTCTTTCCTTGGCCGGGATGGACGGCGACTTTGCATTTTACGTCAGAAGGCACAGCACGTCACTAGTCGGGCGACATCAAGGGAATGTTCTGCCGTTTGGCGAAGGCTTCCACATCGCTGGCGTTGATCATGTACTTCCAGTCCAGACCGACAGCTACCTTCTCCGCAGGCAGAAGCCCACGATGAATATAGTTGAGCACCGTCCGATCGGTAACGCTCAAACGTTGTCCAGCCTGTGTCGCCGTCAGCTTTTCCATTGCATCTCTCTTTCGATATTTTCGACGCTTTCTGATTCAGGATACATCTGGATAGGGGTGGATGTCAATCTCTGCAGAAAAGGACTATCGTGGGACAAAGGCTTGGTAAGGTTCAGATCTGTCATACGACATGTTGCAGGTTTGAAGTAGTCTACGGCAAGACCTGCCTCAGCGCACCGTTAGCGGCAGGTAGACTCTGAAGCTCTCATCTTCAGAGAAATCGCCGGCACGGTAGGGCATGGTAATGTGCACTTCATCGCTAGTAGCCACTGGAATGCTGCCTAGCGTCAGGCTGGTCACGACACCGTCGACGATTTGGTACGGGCCATCCTTGCCGGAATCCGCAATTATGTCTCCATCAAACGCCAGTTGTACACGCTCAACGCCGGCCTTGTCGACGGCGACACCTATCGCAGTCGACGCGATCTGTTCGGTTCCGGCGGTCAGATTGGCCGACAGACGGTAGGTCCCGGGTTCCTTGAAGTCGAGAGGCACATCGACCTCGAGTGCGCTATAGAGGCCGTCGCCGTTCAAGTCGCGTCCGCGATCCACTGGAGTGCCCGTGAACGCGGCGTCTTCCGGCGTGATGGACCAGATCACATTGCGCTGTCGAGAGAAGGGCCTTACAGGGTCATCTCCGCGTGCAATGACCCGCATGAAGACCCGCCCGCCGACTTCCGGTACTGTGAATTGCCCTCGATATGTACCAGGACCGATCGGTTCGAAGGATACAGTCTTCACCCAGATGCTAGGCAGTACCAGGTCCGCATGGACTGTTGCGCTGATCGCTGTCGTCGGCGACATGGTCAATGACGCAGTGAAGTACGCAGTCTCACCGACTGCGAAGCGGCTGGCGCTTTCGACCGTCAGCGCCAGGTCGGACAGCACTTGCGCAAAAGCTGAGTAGTATGCTCTGTCCGAAGCTGGGTCTATGCCTTCGATATTCAAGATCCAGGCGCCCGGCAATGGGTCGCAGATTGAGTAGGTGGCCATGGGCGGTGATGCGGGACTGCCTGTGTTCGATGTGTACACTACACCTAGAGGCGATGGCGGTTCTGGGGTCAGTGCTTGGCCATCCGGTTGCACCAGGCTGAAACGCACATTGCCCTGCTGCCATACCAAACTGATGTCGACGTGCTCGCCCGGATCGATGATCAGGGATCGAGAGATGATCACGCCAGATCGGATTCCGCCCGTCAGGAACGCGGACAACTGTGGACCGACTGTGTCTGCAATGGTTTCTGGGAGTCCGCGGCTGCTGGGACGCCTACAGAAGCTTGGCCTGGGGCCATAGCCCATATGATGCAGGATGCATTCAAAGGCCTGACTCACATCGCCATCACGACTTTCAGCGTAGGCGTTTCCATTGAATCCTGATGTGTGCACCTCGTCGGTCCAGAATTGCTCAGGATATGACGCTCCGGTCCAGTCAGGGACAGAAAGCTGTAGTGGACGTACCCAGCCGACTGAGCTTTGTCGACCGACAACGCCATCGTTTTTGCCTTCGGTTGGCCGCAACACCCACCCGGCGCCCGCCGGCGTGTTGTCGCCGCCGATGAAAATGTAGTCGATGTCCTGCTGATTTGGATTCGCACTATTGAAGTTCACTACCTCGTTGGATGCCAGCTGGCAGATCACGGGCCGCAAGCGACAGACCGCCTCCGGCGGCCCATAGAGCATAGCGATGGTGTCTGCGTTGATGCCGCCATGGGGCGAACCTAATGTGTAAACTGCCTCCACCTTGCTGCGACAGTCCGGCAGGCTAAGGCAGGCACGGACAACAGGTCCACCCATGTTGTGGGCGATGACCACAAGTTTCGTCCTGTTACTCTGCTCGTAGGCGGCCTCGATCTGCTTGTACAAACACTCGGCGTTGGCTTCAAGGATCGGCGTGTATAGTGGATTTGAGTCCAGGTGGGTGAACCAGACGGGAAAGGAGCGTTGCCGCAGCCAAACAGGGATTTCACTGAGAATGGGTTTCTGTGCATTCTGGAACAGTTCCAGGCCATCGTTGCACGAATAGTCGAAACTCAAGATCCGGATACCGTGTACCAGGAGGACTGGGGGCAGATCGAGTGTGAAGTCGACATCTGTACGATCGATGTCATGACGAATGGTAAGAGACGCGGGGTCGAAAGGAAGGTTCTCCTTTGCCGGGATCAGCGTGTAGGTTGCCTGCTTCAACTGCCTGAACTCATAGTGGCCATCCGGGTCGGTGACCGTCTGCTTCCCATTGTTGGTCGAGATCGTAACGTCGGCAATCGGCTCTCCGGTGACGTCCGTAACGCGGCCGGCGAGGTTGAAGAACAGCGGCCCGCCCGCAATCTCAACATTCTCGGCATCGGCCGATTGCATAACTCCGCCCCTCTCAAGGTTCGAGGGCGTCGTGTCGCTCGTTGAATTCGCCGTGGCAACTTGCTGGATGATGCCTTTGCCACTGTGCCGCGATTGTGCATTGGCCGTTGACTGAATCAGGCTTGCCGGAAACCAGGGCGTTAGCCACGTACACAGCAATGCTGCCACAATGGCGAGTTTTAGATGGATCGATCTGATGCGCAACATAGCCGGGGATCTCCTGCATGGTCTGGACTTGTTGGTCTCGTTGCTTGTCGGATCGTTCAGATGACGTGTCGAACGATTGTGAGCGGTTCGGGCACCTGATTGCGTTGTATAAGGCCAGCGCAAGAAACTCGCTATACGACCTTCCTGGAAGCTGTCCACAGAGGAACCGCTTGGCTAGAGAGCTTCCAGGAAGGTGTCACGTACAGCTATTTGTTTTCGCCGACCTAAGTGTACGCAACGCTTGTTCCAACAGCATTGAGGTTCTGTTCGGTGATCGATCAGATCAGCACGGCTGAAGCCAGAAAATTGGCAGCGGAGCACGGCTATGACATCCTGCCGGCGACGCTGGTCTCGGCTGTCAGCGATGGCCGAATCGAGGGCGTACGCAAGCGCGGCGGCAGATGGTATGCGCCCCAACGGGCCTTCGAAAAATGGATGGAGGCGTGGGCAGCGAGGCAGGCATAACAATGCGCCTGCGAACGCCAAGTTCTGCGGATCACTGGAAATGTTTCCAGTGACCCCATCCAACTCAGCTCATAGCTCAGCCAGTGTCGCCCGCAACTGTCTTCACCAGCAGCAAACACGAGCGCCGTGAGGTCTGTCACGCCGCTTTCAATTGGAATGGAGCTCATGAATGGGCTGCAACCGTACACTTTGGTCCGGTCAGGATCTAAGTCATATCAGCGCGCCGAGAAACCTGTCGGCAGACATGGACATCGCGGTCCTACGCCTCTTGTGCGTTAACACACACCTGCACAATGACTCAATCCACTGCGCAGCGCGTCTTTCTCCTTTATGCTAGCAGCCTCAGAGAGGCAAAGAGAAACAAGGAGAAAATCGAGATGAATGTAAAAGCAGCCGCAATGATCATCCTCGTCAGTCTAATTTCGCTTGCTACCGTGGTCATCCCGGCCCATGCTTCCCCAGAGAGTGCCGGATGACGCTGTGCCAGACACCATGGAGCTACCGATCCCCGATGAACTGGTCGGCGAAGCAACAGGCGTGGAAGCGCTCCAAGGCAGCGGCCAGGGAGATGAAGCGCTGCTTCCGGCGGATGGCGCTGACGGCGGCCTGGTTGACAATCAGGCGCTCACAGAAGTGCAGGCAGCGGGTGTTCTACCGTCCGCGCTCTTCGATCTCGACGAGACGGGATGGGCCTCCTTCCGCGAGATGTCGAGCAGTAAATTTGCCGATCACTTCGAGTCCATGAAGGACGACTACATGATGCTCGATGTGGAGATCGACATCATCGGCGGAGAGTACAAGGCCGGCGCGGTCTGGCAGCGCAATGACACCAACCGGGGCTGGGCCGAATACCGAAACCTGGATACCAACGAGTTTCACGACAAGTGGGTCGAACTCAAAGATCAGGGCTATCGCCTTGTCGACCAGGAGAGCTATGTCTGGAACGGCGAGCGCCTCTATGCAGGCGTCTGGGTAGACAACGTCGAAGGCTACGGTTGGGCATCATGGCGCAATCTCACATCGGCGGAGTTTTCGGATAAATTTGCCGAATACCAGGACCAGTACTTGATGGTAGATGTGGAAGCCTACCCGACGGGCAATGGCCTGCGCTATGCCATGATCTGGGTGCGCAACGTGGAGAATCTGGACTGGATTGAACGGCGCAACTTGACCGATCAACAGTTCTCGGATGAGTTCCAGCAGAACAGGGGCGCTTACCGGGTTTGGGACATTGAGTCTTATCGCTCCAATGGAACCCAGTACTACGCTGTGATCTGGCTGAAGAACGAGAACGGGCGCGGTTGGGCCGAATATCGCGACATGACCGCGACCGGCTACCGCAATCGCTGGTACCGCATGCGCGACCTTGGCTATCGGCTCATTGACTTTGAGATGTACGAGTCCGGCAACGGCACGCGCTACGCAGGCGCGTGGCGGCAGAACACGGATCGACCCGACTGGGCGCTGCGAAACCAGGTCGACGATCTGGCCAAGGCCTATTACAACGACAACAACCTCCCCGGCATTGGCGTGGCCATCGCCAGCGGCAACGAGATCAAGTATGTGCGCGGCTTTGGTCATCAGGATGTGGACGACAATGTATGGTACTCCGCCCGCACAATCAACGGCTTGGCATCGGTCTCCAAGGCGGTTGGCGGCATCCTGGCCATGAACATGCTCCAGGATGGAACGCTTACCGACCTGGACACGGACAGCAGTCAGCTGATCCCCGGTCTGCCCGCCCATCACAGCCACACCGTGCGCCAGCTCATCGCCAATCGCTCCGGCATCGGCCACTACGAAGATCACACCGAGCCAATTGCCGAGCACGCCACAGCCCTCGCCGCGGCCCAGGACTTCTGGGATGAACCGCTCGTCTACACGCCCGGAGCCGGCTGCAAATACAGCACCCACGCCTACACCTTCCTTGGCGCGGCGCTTGAAGGCGCCGGGGGCAAGTCGATCGCCCAGCTTGTAGAGGATGAGCTGGCGGGCCCCTTCGGGCTCACAACCCTCAAGTTGGAGGATGTGGGCAGCGGTAACGGCAATCGCGCCACACGCTACAATGGCAGCAACGATCCGGTCTCCATCAGCAATTCAAGCTGGAAGGTGCTTGGCGGCGGCCTGGAAGCATCGGCCTATGACATGGTTCGCCTGGGCATGCGGGTCGTCAACGGGACGGCCATGAACGCGGCTTCGCTTGCGGAGATGCAGACGGTTCCCGAGCCGACGCCCTGCGACACGCCCGAAAATCAGTCCAACTACGCACTTGGCTGGAACGTGGGTACGCACATGGGCACGGCAGTCATGCGCAAAGGCGGAAGCTGGACCGGTGCGGACACCAACATCCGAATCTATCCCGACAGAGAGATCGTCATCGTGGTGTTGACCAATCGCACTGAAGACCATAATTCCGGCGATCTGGCCATCGCGCTGGGCTCCCTCCTGCTGGACAATGAGCCCGCAGGCGCGGACGCGGGCGGCATGGAGTTCGACGGCGCGTCCCATACGCCAATGGGCCAGGTGCACGCCTTCCGGGTGGAAGGCGGTCTGCATCTCACCGACTTCGGCACGGATGGCGAGGGCGGCATTCGCATGCAGGCGCCGGAAGGAACGCTTCTGTGGAAGAGCAAGCTGAGCCTGGACGTGGGTATGCGTAGCCGGGCCGCCATGACCGCACAGTTCCGGGCCTTGGTTGGCGAGCTTGTGGACTCAAGACTCAGCTTCACGGGCGGCAGTGAGGGTCTCGGAATCCAGGCATTTAGCGGCCGGTCTGCTCACCAGATACAGTTCATTCACCAGGGTCAGCTTGTCGGTACAGGCGACGGCACACAAGCAGCCATGATCGACTGGGACGAGATCTTCTGCATCATGAACCTGCCGAGCGGCGTCCCGTCGGAAATCTGCGACATTTGGATCTCCTACCAGACCAATCAGAGCGGGCAGAATGAATGGAACATCGCTCTGCCCACCCCGGTCATGCTCCAGAACGGTGGCGAGGCACTTACGGTAGACCGCATTCGACTCATTGAGGAAAATGCTGCGGTCCAGGCAGCCGCAACGACCGCGCTCTCCCAGATCGAGATCCGGGCGTCAAGCATCGAGTCCATCACGTTGCACGAACACGCAACAGCGGATGCGCCGGAAGCGACCGATCCTGAGATCGTCGATCCGGGTCCGGAGACCGTCTACCTGCCCCTTGTAGTCAACCAGTAAGGCTTTCGCACAATAATGAATATCCGTGTGTAAGCAAAGCCTCAAGCGATTCCAGGCAGAACTGTTCCAAACAACGGATGCTTATTTGCCTGGAATGGCCTAAGTGCTCTGTCAAATAGAATTCTCGCTATTGTCACAAAGCTGGTTGGCTCAGCAGTAGGGTCCGATGACAATTGGCAAAAACGTCCCCGGCACGAACCATGCATGCTTGGCTTACCAGAGTGATGCTGGTTCCTGCCGGGGACGTGCGCGGGGCGCCGACACGGTCAAAGTAGCTCTGTTGCAAAAACTATCAGCCTCAGTTAACGTACGTCCCATCCGCAGCATGTTGGCGCAAATCGGGCTGAGACAATATGACTGTTCCGTTCAATTGGCGGCACTATATTGAGAAGGCGAAATCATCCTCACCTGCGTCCGCTGGTGTCTACGCTACGCGCTGAGCTATCGAGACCTGGAAGAACTGATGACCGAATGTGGGCTATTGATCGATCACTCCACAAAATCTCGCTGGGTACAGGACTATGCGCCCGAAATCGACAAGCGCACGTGGCCGTAGCGCAAGCCGACTAACGACTCGTGCCGCGTCGACGAAACCTATGTCAAGGTCCGAAGCAAGACGAAATTCATTTGTCGCCCTCTCGCTTGTCGCCCTCTTCGCGTGAGCCTACTCTGTATTCCTTTTCTTACGGCGTCTCGAACAACGTTGAAATCCCATTGATCAACACATGACGCTTTCATTCTATTGTTCGACCGTAGTTGGATCCGTTGTCTATCTTTGAAGTATCACGTCGAACGGACTCCAGATCCCGTAATCGACGCCGACACGCATTTCGGATTTGCTTGATGGCTTCGTTTTTTTATGCTATTCTGTCGTTGTATCGCCATACTTCAGCCTTATGGAGCCACGATGTTCACCATACATTCGGACGGCAAAGGATTTGTCCTAAGCAGGGAACTTGATCCGGCCAACAGCCTGCGCGTTGCTGACCTGTCGGAGTTGTTGGCGCTGCGCAGCCGTATCAATCGCTTCGTGGATGATCAAGTGGTCGACAGCGATCTTATCGTCGACACAGCATTGGCCGGGATCGATCAGATCAGTACGGCAGAAGCCAGGAAATTGGCAACGGAACACGGCTATGACATCCCGCCAACGACGTTGGTCTCGGCTGTCAGCGATGGCCGAATCGAAGGCGCGCATAAGCGCGGCGGCAGATGGTACGCACCCCAGTGGGCCTTCGAAAAATGGATGGAGGCGTGGGCTGCGAGGCAGGCATGACAACGAGCTTGCGAGCGCCAAGTTCCATGGTTCACTGGAAATGTTTCCAGTGACATAGTCTAACTTTTTGAAAAATGGTGAAGGCCCCAGCGCAGAGATGGGGCTCTCGCTATTGGGTGACGCTATCAAGCTGTATCCACCCCGCAAAGAATCGCTTTCCGTATTTCGTTTGCTCTCTTCAATAGACCATTGCGGGCCATGCCCGGCTTGCCTGGGCGTGCAGCGACGGGTTACCGCTCGGTCGTTCGGGACTGCGGCGGCAGGCGAGCGGAGTCGGCTCCAGCCACCTACGGCCACGCCATCGGGGAAAGCCCCTCCGTCGTCTCCTCCGGGGTTCCGCCTTGACGCAGAGGCTCTGGGTTCCGCTCCCTCGGGCAGGACGGATCGGCCTCCGCCACCTGCGGCCACGCCGTCGGAAAGAACCCCTCCGTCGTCGCCTCGGGGGGCGGCCTTGGCGTCATGGCCCGATGGGCCAACACGCCCCGCCCGCCCTCGGCCGCTTCACCCTACGCCACAGCGCCCCGTCCGACTCCGCTCGCCTTGCCCTCTCTTCCTCCCTTGCGTGCACGATGCTGTGTCAATGACTTGCCCACTTTCCTTCGTGACAGCTGATCGACAGAAACCTTCGGCCCGTCTACTGTCTGTACTATCGTGGGCAGTCGTACTTACCATAACCTTGATCGAATGACTCTACAATCGTCCTGGCGCTCTTTCGCAAGGCCCGGCCAGCCTACCCATCGGCTGAGTCCTGGGCCGACAGCAGAGGACGACTGCCACCAGCAGTTTACTCTTCTCGTCAACCCATATGGTCAAAAACCTCATCCACCGCCCAATTTAGTCGAACGGCACCGCAACTCGCCGAAAAACAAACAGTGCGTGGTTTGGCGCTGGTATCGGTCAAGGTCACTGGAAACGTTTCCAGTGACCTTGACCGAATGCAGCCCTCGTGAGATCGACGAACACCATCGAATCAGGGTTGAGTTCCGTCCACAGCACCCCCGACAATCACCCCCTTCCAACAGATCGTGCGAGTATGCTATCATGGCCCCATGCGTGCTTCGCTCCTCTCCCGAATCCGATCACGCCTGCGCAAGCGGCAACATGTGCTGCTCTGCGGCGAACCTGGCAGCGGCAAGTCGTGGCTGCTCGACCAGGTGCTTGCCGCGTGGGAAAACCCAAACACCCGGTTGATTCGCGTGAATATGTCGTCCCCCCGCAAGGCATTGCTCCTGTCGATGGCGCAACAACTGCATGCCCATGGCTGCAACGTGGACGCCGATCCGGACACGGATTGGAGCGAAGCGCGCAAACAACTCAAACAATACACGGTCGAACAGTTGATTGAAGTCGTCGAGCCATGGTGCAAGGACTGTCTCTTCGCGCTCGATGACCTGCACCTGGCCACCGAACGCACCAACCAAGAGCTGGCCTTTGTCTTTGGCGGCATCGTGCTGGCTGCGGCCGATGACAGCAAGGCAACGCAGCGACGACGGATTCAACCGTTCATCAATCGCATGCACCGCATCGCGGTGCCGCCGTTGGAGAAAGAGGAAACCATCGCGCTGCTCTGGTCGAAGCTGGATCGCTCGCGCTATCCGAGCTGGCAGGCGCTGCAGACCAAAGTGCTCAACGTCAGCGGCGGCAAGCCCGGCGTCGTCATGGACCTGATTGCCCGCCTGGGCAACGGCCAGAGCATCGGCGACATTCGCAACCTGGAACACTCCGAGGCCGGTCTCAGCTTTGTCGGTCTGCTTGCGCCCACGTTGATGATCGCCATGGTGTTGGTCATCTCGATGCGCTATCTCAGCCACGGCTTCGACGACCCGATGGCCTACATGCTGGCCGCCGTCGCCTATGCCGTCTTTCGCGTCTTCAGCCCCATTCTCTATCGCCTTTCCGGGTAACAATCCCGGGTGGCAAATTTTTGTGCGAAATGGGGTGCTTTTCGCAATCGACCTGCCGCAAAACTACCGAATCGTGAAAAGACGGGCTTATAGGGTATAGCTGGAAAAAAATAAACTGTGAAAATTCCCCGACCACTCTATCGTCTCCAGGCCTATCTCTGGAACTACACCCCGATCCTGGCGCACACATTGGCCGCGTTGCTGGTTGTCGCTGTGGCCCAGACATTCGAAAAGATCGACATTCCGCTCGATCCGTTCATCGTTGTTGCTGCCCTCTTCTTCGGCAATCTGCCCGACATCGACACATCCTACAGCCACATCGGACGCCTCGTCCCCTTCATCAGCAAACGCATCGAGCAACGCTTCGGCCACCGCACCATCACCCACTCCATTTGGCCGCTGCTTCTGTTGGCGCTCGCTGCGTGGGTGATCCGCCCCTGGTTCGCACCGTGGCCATGGTGGATATGGCCGGCCATGTACGCATCTCACCTCGTACTCGATATGGTCATTGGCCTGACCGGCGTCCCGCTCTTCTGGCCCCATCCCACACGCTTCTACTACCTGCGCAAGATCAAGAGCGGCAGCCATGGCGAGCGCATCATCGCTGTCCTCCTCCTGGTCACGGTTCTTACGCTCTTCTGGTATGGCGCTCCCCACCCGGGCGAATGGATCGTGCGCGCGTCCGGCAGCCTCGACTACGCCGTCTACCAGTACCGTGAACTCGAATCGGACTACGAGGTGCTCGCCCGCATCGAGGCCACCGACAACGCCACCCACGAGAGCATCGCCGGCACCTATCACGTCACCGCCATCGATGGCAAGGCCTTCACGCTCGACATCGACGGTCAGTTCTCGCACGGCCGGACACGGCCGCCAGGACCTCTACATCCGTTCGATCCGCATCCAGCCGGGCGCACAACGCCGCAGCTATCTCGTCCCCACCTTCACGCCCACGCCCGTGATCATCCCCGTGCGCATCGCCCACGTGACCGACCTGGAGACCGAGATCCTGGTGGCCGTAGGCGATGTCGTCGAGGAAGGCCAGCTCATCGCCCGGCGCCGCCCGTCCATCGCTGGAGACGCCATCATTCTGATCCCGACGCCCACCCCGGACCCCACAGCCACGCCCATGCCACCACCGGTTCTTGACTCACTCACCATCGCCCAGGCCGCGGCCGAGCTTGAGTACGCCCGTGCCCTGGCCACCAGAGCCTTTGCGCCCCCTTCGCCCGACCTCATCGAGACCTGCACCAGCCAGCTTGAGACGTTTGCGCAACCGTCTCTGGCAGGACCAGTTGGAGCGCGACGCGCTCAAGGTCAGGGCCAATGGTGGCGGGGTCAGCTACCAGCAGATCCAGGCCAAGGAGGCCGGACTCTTCGAGCAGGAGCGCCGCATCGCCGAGCAGAAGCAGACCTGCGATGAACTGGCCAGTCGTCCCCACGCCGCCGATGCCTACGAGCGCCAGGTGGCCGCCGCGGCCTTGCAACAGGCCGAGATCCGCCACCTACAACGCATCGCCACGCCCACGCCGAGACCGACGTCGACGCCAACCCGTACGCCCACGCCTACAGCCACAGCAGCGCCTGAAGAGGTGGAAGTCCGCTCATTGGTCTCTGGTCTCGTCGTGGACGTGGAAATCGTCGCTGTCAACGGCAACGAGGCCACCGTCGAGATTCGCATCGCCCTGGCGTCCGAAGAAACATCGGAAGAGGCGCAAACACAGGCCGAAGCCTCTGCACCTCTCCCGCCGCCCGCCGGCGAACTGGCCTACGTCATCCGCGTCAGCGACGGCGACACGCTTGATGTGCGCTTCAGCGACGGCAGCGAGGAGCGCCTGCGCCTGCTCGACGTCGACACGCCCGAGACCGTGCATCCGGATAAGCCGGTCCAGTGCTATGGGCCGGAGGCCTCGGCCTACACCAAGCAGCAGCTTTGCGGCACGGACAGCGGCAAGAACTGTGTGGGCATCGGGGTCTACGTGGAGCAAGCCGGACGTGAGAAGTACGGGCGGCTGCTGGCCTATGTCTGGACCCAGGATGGGAGCGCTCTTCAACGAAGATCTGGCCGCGCTGGGACTGGCGCACTACAACGACTACGGCCAACGGCGCCAGTATTCAGATCGTGTGGCCGCCGCTGCGCAGCAGGCGCAGGCCGCCGGCGTCGGCATGTGGGGTGCGTGTGCGATGGAATAGGCGGGCTTGCAAGGTCGAGATGACTCTTTCGGACCGCTTGGTGCGTCGGAAAAGTCAAGATTGCTAACACAAAAATATTCGTTAATAGATTGACTTCCCGCCTTATATCTGCTACCCTATCACTAGATGACATTTTTATGACATGTGGGGTGCAACCATGAACAAACTACCGCAGACAGCAACGGTTAGCGATATTCGCCATCGGCACCTGGACGTAATCGACAAGGCCGAAGAGAGTCCGGTCATGTTGACCAGCAAGGGCAAACCTGTGGCTGTCATCGTTTCGCCCAAGCAGTGGAACAAGATCGTCGAACGACTGGAAGACCTGGATGATCTTGTGGTCGGGTTGGAGGGGCTGCTGGAACTGGAGCGAGGCGAGAACACAACCACCCCATTCGACGAGGCGGGCCTCCGGGCTTTGATCGGCAATGCGATACCAGCTTGAGCTAACAGACAAGGCTCAAGTCGCCTTGCGGTTGTTGCCCGCTCGCCTGAGCAAAGACGTGCTGGAGATCATTCTCGATCTGCAAGAGGAGCCAAGGCCACCAGACAGTAAGGCATTGGGCCGGGAATTGGTGGGTCTGCGCCGTATTCAGGTCGATGGCTGGCGTATCATCTATCAGGTGAAGAGCGACAGGGTGATCATTGTGGCCGTCAAGCCTCGAACAGCAGACACGTATACAAACCTATGGTAAAACCGTTGATGTGAAGTCAACGAAGTAAGCCCCAGCGGCGCCAACTCCACCGGCCCACTCAATTCCCGACTACTGCGAATATGATACTGTAAACGAATGAACCAGGTCTCATAGCCCGGCGCTTTGACGATCAGCCAACCATCCAGCGGATGACTCAGCGTCAGTTCATAGCGCTCACTGCCAGTGAGCACACGCTCGTCCGCCAGCGGCTCCCGGTACTCATCCGACTCGACAATGTAGACATCGGCCTGCACCGGCGCACCGATCTGCGCATCGACGATCCAGTTGTTGAGTACCAACTCCGGTGCACGTTCGGTGGCCTTGGCCGCCGGCAGTGACTGGTAGAGCATACCGCCCGCTGGTATGGCCGGCAATGTGGCAGGCGTGGCGGTGACGGCCGGACTGCGACCGGCGTCAGCAGACACGCTGCAGGCAGTGAGTGTCAGAATGGCAAACAGGGCGACGAGGGTACGCATCAGGGGATCTCCTCGGAATATTGAGTGGTTGGATCGACATGTCGTCAGCATACTACGCGGGACAGTGTCTGTTCATTCTAGCGGTCTTGGAATTGTCAGTCTAACTTGAATCGCCAGCATTTGCGCCCACCCGCTCCGGCGCCCCGTGCTCTGGTCGCAGGCTCCGGGCATTCCGGCTGCGGCGATCGGACGCGGCGCTCCAGAGGACTCCACCATCACGGCCTGATCGGCTCCGCGCACGCTCCGGCCTTGCTCCAGGCCTTCCGGTTCGTTCCGGGACGGCATTCGCTCCGGGGCCATGGCCTGATCGCTCGCCGGACCGCTGCGGCCCTACGGCTGCGGTCGGGAAGAGCGCCCTCCCTCCGCCGCTCGGCCTCCGCCGGCTAGCTGGCCGTCGCCCCTCCGCTCACGCCGCTCCTCCACTCTCCTCCAGACCCTCCGCAACGCCTCCGCTGCTACGCCGGGCCGTCATGGTTCCGCCCCTTGCGCCTGGTCCGACACGCCTCCGCCTCCACACCCTACGCCTCTCCCGACGCACGGACCACCTGCGCTCAGGAAGTTGGTCTACCAGCAAACCAGGTTGATGATGCAATGGAAACAATTCCTGTTTCATCTCCAGATTCGACGACGAGAATCTGTTCTACCGCTCTCATGCTATGCGCAGCAAAATGCGGCTTGCTTTCTGGTTTGGCGGCGTGGGGATGTTTGCATTGGGCAGAAGCTGGTCAGCATTCTGGTGCAAGCGTAACTTCTGGGCTGATGATTACGTGGCTGGAGTCGGCCAGGAAGATGCGCTCACTGGAGCGTTCAAGATGTATAGCCATGTGCATGTGGCGCAGCTGCATTTGCTCTCTAATCGCCGGTACACCGCAGAGCGCCTTGATCGCCTAGAGGAGTGAGTGAGGTACCCGCTCAAACTGGCTCGGTCTGGTCAGCAATCCGTCAAGGTTGTGGCAACAGTAACAACTGTGAGAATATACAATATCATCAGCTACGATTCCTGAGAGCCACTCCAAGCAAACAGAAACCCCATGCCATGATAGCATGGGGTTTCTGTTTGTCGCTGTCCATCAACTCGACTCTGGTCATGTACAAGTGCGGCGGTAATCTATAGATTAACGCCGCACTTGCCACGAAGAACTACCTGTCCGCAAGCATACGCCTAATCGTCTTGCCCCCAGCATCGTGAGCCAGTTCTTCAGCGAACTGAAACGAGCGTCGCAATTCAGGTTGGACGCGATCAACTACCTTGAGGAGACGATCGAACCGCTTGATGTCTTTCTTGGTAATGCGCCTGTCGAGTACATCATCGGTTGTGATCGCGCCCTTGATCATCGGACCCATGGCCGCTGCGAATGCCCGCAACCCATCGCGCGACCGTAGCATATTGACAATCGCCACGCGGTTGGTATGCATAGCACGGACTATGTCCCGTCCCCGCTGCGTCTGCATCAGTTGCTTCTCGAAATCACGGCCAATGCCGTGATAGAATCGTCTGGTTGCTGACAAGCGTGACAGCGGAGTGATAATCAGGCGGCTGGGAGATCTGGGCCCAGCGAATTCCGAGAACGTATCGTCGAGGATCGCTTCGAACACGCCGGCGCAGATCGTCGTCAGATTGAGATCGGCAAAGACATCGCCAATCTGGTGCGCGTATGCGTTCTCATCATCAGGATCGCCACCCCAAAGCAATCCAACCACCCGCTTCCAGGTCTGCTCTTCAGGATGGGTACGCTCCACAATCAGTGAACCCGAATCGCCGTACCAGGCGAATCGTGTGCCAGGAGTATCCGTCCACACCTCGAAGTCATTGGTTGATCCGTAATGGTTGGAGATATAGTTGACTAGGGTGACGGTGCCGAGGGTGTGTTCAGTCGTTTGGCCTGACTTTTCCACCTGCATGCCAAGTGCCGCTTCGGCGATCTCAAAGACAGCAGGCCCAATACCTGCTATGCTCGAGCTGATATCGTCGCCATTAGCCGGCGCGGCAATGGTGGCATCCAGCGCCCCCGTGCGTACCACATCGGCGAAATGGTGGGCAGGCCAAAGGCCGCCATCGCTCTCGCTGGGCTGGGTCACATCGGATCCGACTGTCGAGCCAAGGACGTGGTTATTGCTCAACAGAACGACTTGTTCGGTTACGTTGTCCCATACCCAGCCGCCCAGGGTACCGCCGCTGCCAAGATGTTCGCCGATACTATAACCGCCTGGAATTGGACGAACATGGTTCTCCAGGTCGCCGTCGGCAATGCAGGGATAGGAAACGGGGCGACGGCGTTCTTGTACATCGGTAACAATCCTGACGTCTTCTGCGGCAGATTCCGCATAGAGCAAGAGCTCCGGAGGAATCAACTCTCGGCGATCAATCATCTCTCGGGGGTTTTTCTTGTCGACCCGAACGACGAGCGCGACTTGCTCAGTGAGTTCTCCTTGGACTTCCTTATACCCGATACCGACGCCATGCACGCCCGGTATCTGTAGCCATTCCCTGCCGTACTGAGACAACGCCTCCTTAAGATGGCGCATCTCCTGACCTTTGCTGGCTTCATAGTTTGACATGGCTCTTGCTCCTTGTGTTGTGAATTGGAAATTACGCCCGTCCAAAGTGGGATCTAAATGTGCGCCTTAGCATCAACTCTTAGGGTTTCCAAGATGGACGCATCGTATGGACTTCCTCCACTCTTTTCCATGGTTACTACCAATCTCCTCAATCCAAGTCTCCGTAGCTTACTGCAATTATGGGCGTAAGGTTGCATCCGATGGCTGTGCGTCCGTCGGAATCCAGATGCCAGCGTCAGCTCAACCGGCGACTGTGCTGCTGGACTGCTACATAACGCGTCAATCATTTTCACGATTGTATAACATCGCTGGCTACAAAGTGTCCACAAAACAAGAAAGCTCCGCCGCAGAGGTTTGTGCTACGCCGGCGAGGCATGTCACGTTAGGCCATTTCCTGCCCTTGATTGTGATCTCTCTCCTGAAAAAGTGACTGTCCTCTTTGCGGACAACAACATATCCCACTATGTTGAACTATGGGCACCGATAATTCCCAAAACTCTAACCATTCTGATGCACTGCAATATTGCGATCAACTGAAAACCCAGTTGACGACAAGAAACCTCAACTGAAAGACGTCATAATTTGTATACGAATTGTTGCTGTAATTTGGGTTTCAGTCGATCCACTGGCATATATTTGCACACAAATCTCGTTTGGATTACCATCCCGCTCCCCGGAGCCCCCCGTGCTCTGGTCGCAGGCTCCGGGCCTTCCGGCTGCGGCGGTCGGGCGCGACGCTCCAGGGGACTCCACCATCACGGCCTGATCGGCTCGCGGAAGCTCTGGCCTTGCTCCAGGCCTTCCGGTTCGTTCCGGGACGGCATTCGCTCCGGGGTCACGGCCTGATCGCTCGCCGGACCGCTGCGGCCCAACGGCTGATGCGGTCGCTCTTGCCGCTGGGCTCCTCTCTGCTGCCTCAGTTCGACCTCCCGGTTCCAGGTGCCATCAACCGCAATGCGGTTCTACACCTCGGTCTCTGCGTTACCGATTTCCGTTGTGGTATCTACGCCGACCGTTGCACTGGTTATCGATCGGTCGCTTTTGGCGCACTTGATGAAGGCGCAAACTGGCGCTATACTCGGCAACCAACAAGTTAGTGGTGGCGAATCGCCGATGTTCAAAAGGAGCTAGCTACAGCCATGCCAATGACACCCACACATCCAGGCGTATACGTCGCAGAGGTCGCCAGCGGTGTGAACACCATTTTCCCCATTCCGACATCGATTGCGGCCCTAATCGATCGCACGGACCGAGGTCCTGTCAACGAGCCGACCCTGTTGCCTGCGACGCCGCGACTACACTGCAGAGCGACATCGAATTAATTGGGAGGATCACCATGGAATTTCCAACCAGTCCTGAAATGATAACGACTGTCTGGCTTGACCAAACGCTGCGAGCTACGGGCGTACTCAACGGCGCACGCGTCCGCTCCTTCGACGTCCGCATCTTGGACGGCGAGCAGGGCGCGCTGAGCGAACTGGTCCGACTGGACCTGACTTATGAAAACGACAGCCAGTCGACCGCGCCCCAGCGGCTCTTCGCCAAGTTTGCCGTGGCCGATCTGGATTTTCGTGCCTTGCTCCACAGCAGCGGTCTCTATGAACGAGAGATTCGCTTTTACGAGCGATTGTCATCTACGACGGCCCTGCCGACACCGCGCTGTTATTTCAGTGCAATCGATGTGGAGACCGGCGAGTTTCTCCTGTTGTTGGAGGACATGGCGCCGGCACAGAATGGCAGCCGCGCCGCCGGTTGCGCGCCAGAGCAGGCCGAACTGGCCATATGAAATATCGCGGCCCTTCACGCTGCCTGGTGGGAGAGTCCGCAATTGGCGCAGTTTGAGTGGCTACGGCCGCTCAGCCTGCAGGCTCGCCAGGCATGGAGCGAGCGTTATCGCCAGGCATGGCCCGTTTTCGTCGAGATGCTGCCGGATCTACCTCCGTCCATATTGGAAACGGGTGAACGCGTGGGCGAACAGACGATGGCGATCTTCGAACGCTTCTACGACCATTCACCACGTACGTTGATCCACGATGATTTCCAGCTTGACAATTTCTTCTTCGCCTCGGCCGTGGGCGGCGCGCGCTTTGCCGTGATCGACTGGCAGTTGCTGGCGCGCGGTTGCGGCCCCTTTGATGTGGGGCCCTTCTTGGTGGGAACGTCTCGGTGGAAGATCGGCGGGTGCACGAGATGGCGCTTCTGCGCATGTATCACGATGAGTTGGTGATGCATGGCGTTGGAAGTTACTCTTTTGAGCGCTGCCTGGAGGACTATCGCTTTGCGATGTTGAACGGCCTTTTTCGAATGGTGGTCGTGTTAGGGACAGGCAATATGCGGGCCGAGCAGGTGCGCTCGCATCGCGACCTCATCTGGCCGCGCTACCAGGCCGCCATTCTGGACCTGGATGTCGGTGAACTCCTACCCGAATGATGGGTCAGACCTTTGCCAGTCAATCTCACGACAATGGGGCCGCATTGGACCAGGTCCAGATCGCCCTGGGCCACTCAGATCCGAAGACGACCGCCCGTTACATCGGGTCCGACCTACCGGACGACGACATAGCCGTTGACTTCGTCCGGTATTGATCTGTTGGGAATGCTGTGAATCTGCCCCCAGTGTGAAATACACCCCTCGTTTTTAAGACAAGAATTCCTCACCGAAAGACGCGATAACTTGTATACAAGTCCTTATCGGGATTTGGGTCTTTGGTTGATCCCGTGGTGTGTATCTGTACGCGGATCTCGCCATACCCACCCGCTCCGTCGCCCTATACTCTGGTCGCAGGCTCCGGGCATTCCGGCTGCGCCGGCCGGGCGCGGCGCTCCCGACGCACGGAACACCTGCGCTACCTCTTGGGGGAATGCACCGGACATTCTCCGCGGAATTGTTCCGTTTGAACCGTCCTCGATCCAATGTTATTATTCAACCTAGCGTCGCCCCTGACGCGCAAGCGTTCGCTTTGGACTCCACGTCAAAAGCCGTCGGGGGGCTGGGGGCGACGCAACCTTCTCTTCGTGATATCCAATCTCAGCTGAACAAATTACCCCAGTGCAATCCCGCCAAATTCTTGACGGAACAAGAAACTGCATCACCTCTGCCCGGATGGGCTGTATCCTCGTGAACGTACCGGCGATCCTAGGCAATGCCTTGCGTGCTGACATCGAGTACTCACGCTGGCATTCATGTCCTTGCGCATGGCCGCGAAAGTCGCCTCATCCTGCCGAACCAAGGCCTGCGCCCCAATTCTTCCAGATCTCGGGACATCTGCCCCCAATCCCATGGGCTAAGTGACCCTGGCGCCATTTTTGGCAATCCACTATACTGCTTCCCATAACCTTGATCGAACGACCCTATAATCGTCCGGGCGCTCATTCGCAAGGCCCGGACAGCCGACCCATCTGCTGAGTCCTGGGCCGACAGCAGAGGACGACTGCCTCCAGCAGTTTTCCCTTCTAGTCAATCCCATCACCCTCAGCAGGCCTGAGCCAAGCGCTGCCGTGTATAGCGCCCACCTGAGGATCAGCATGCAGCCTACCTTCGATCAACGAGACCGCCTCCGAAACGCCATTCTCGACGCCTACGACTTCGAGGCGCTTAACGCCATGCTGGTCACCCAGCTCGACACCGACCTCCAGTGTGTGGTGCCCTTCGTCACCACCAACCTCACCCAGTAAGACGACACCATCCGGCCCAATGACTCCAGCCGGCATTTCCGTCACCAGCCTCTCCCAATACATCAAGATCACCGGAAAACCCAACTGGCTGACGACCCTGCTGAACGAGCTACCATCCTATCGAGCACCGTGACAACAGCCCCCATATGACATATGTCTCCCGATCCGGATGACATCTGACCCCTGTTATTGGCAAATGAAAAAGTCAGCGCGCGGCCATCGAAAATGTCAACACTTTGGCTTTGGTCGTCAAAACGCGATCATTGAAAAAGTCAGCAACTGGCAGTCGAAAAAGTCAGCGCGAGGGGGAAAAGCACTGCAAGCGAAGACGAAAAATCCCCCCGATAGTGGTAGGCCACAAAAAAGAAAAGGTTGGGTGAGCTCCATCCTCACTTTTGCCTGGTCAGGTTCGCTCTGCCTTTGGTTCATTCTGGCATTGTCGACGGAACTGTCGTGATTTCTCCATCAACTGCTGAATAACCTGTTCCAAACGTTCGGTCGTTACCCTGGAAGAACACCCCATGTAGGCGTTGTGTAACTTTCCCGCTTCTTTGAGGTAGGCATACCAGTGAAGATCGTGTCGTCGCTTCTCCTTGCGCACGGTCATGCGATAGCTGCTTCGGGTGGACATATAGCTGAAGTGGTGAGCCTCGTCCAGCCAAGCAAACCAGTGCGCTGAATCCACCTGAATGGGATCGGTCGAATCGGGCAGGAGCAGGGCGCCGTTGCGGACCACGGGCATTCCTTCGTAGGCCACTATGTTTCCTCCTCTCGACTTGTCGCCATTTCAGTTGCCGCCAGGGGTTGCTGCTGTCGTTGCATCCGTTGGCGAAAACGATATGACTCGCCCGTGAACTCGATGATGTGCGCCTTGTGCGTCAAGCGGTCCAGCAAGGCCAAGGTCAGACGCTCATCGCCAAAGACCTGGGTCCAGTCAGCGAACGTGAGGTTGGTGGTCACCATGAGCGAGACCCGTTCGTAGAGCGCTGAACAGAACTGGAAGATCAGTTGTGCGCCTTTGTTGCTCAAGGGAATGAAACCCAACTCGTCCAACACAATCAGTTTGTGCCGCAAGGCTGTCTCCAGCACTTTGCCAAAGCGCTGCTCCTCTTGAGCGCTGATGAGTTCGTTGACCAGGGCTGCCGTGTTGTAGAAACGGACCCGATACTGTTGCCGACAGGCCTCCATCTCCTGCAAAAGGGCCAAAGCTTCATGAAAACGCTCTTCTGCCTCTGTTCACTTGCCTTGAAACTGGTCGATTATCGCGGCGTTGTGCAAACTGGTTGCCACATCGTGGAGGTCATCCAAATCTCGATAAATGGCTATGGATGATCGGTACAATTGCGCCGATTCCTCCCAACGTCCCAGAGAACGCAGGGTCGATGCTAATCCGTTCAATGTTGCAGCTTGCCCATCTGGCCGCTCCAAGATCCTGTATTGCGTCAATGCTCTTCGGTAATACTCTTCCACCTGGACAAACTCTGCTTGGTCGTCTTTGAGATTGCCCAGATTAAAAAGGCCGATGGCCACATTCACCTCGTCGCCCAACTCTTCAAATATCATCTGAGATTGTTGGGCATATTTCTCAGCATCCCCTAAATTGCCTTGCATATTTGCCAACATACCTAAATGCCCGAACGTGCGTGCCTCACCATGTCTGTCCTGCATGATTCGGTATTGGGCCAGAAGTCCTGAAAGCAACTCTCCGGCCCTAGGGAGATCATGAACGTGAATGGCCAGTAATGCCTCCTCCTCTCTGACTCGAGCTCGCCCTTCTTGAGTAAGGTCCCACCCTTTGGCAGCAGCCAGAAGACGATGGCATTCATCTAGCATGTAATCCTCTCGCATGACATCGAAATACATCTCCCATTTGCCCAGCCCTTCATCCTCATTGACCAGTACCTGTAGACGTAGATATTCGATATCGTAGGCAAATTCATCCATATCGGCAGCATCTCTTCCGGCGTCAAGCATTCGACGCGTGTTCGTTTCCGGAGACCTTCAGCGTCAGGGCAAGGTTAGCTACAGCTTCTTTTCTGCCCCGATCATCGCCCAACTCGTCGGCCAAGGCGAGACTCTCTTGAAACAAGGTCAGTGCATCCGCGTAGCGCTTCTGCTCGAAGGCCAGGCCACCCAGATTGTTCAGTAGTCCGATTTTATCGAAGATAGCGCCAGTGCTTTCTATCTGCACTAGACCAGCAGACCACAGCCCTTCTGCCTGGATCAGGTCTCCCTGTTCAAACATCACTGATCCCAGATTGCTGGTGATCTGGGCCTTTAGATGGATGTTTTCCTCATCATTCGGTATCAATTGAAGGGCAATCTCAAGCCGTTCCTGCGCTTTCCCCAGTTGCTACATGCGCCGATAACTGTCACCCAGGTGGTTCAGTACTCGGGCCATATCAGCCACCGCATCGGTCTGCTCCAAAAGGACCAGTGCCCGTTCAAAGTGATCAATTGCGGCGGTAAATCTCTCTTGATGGAGTTCGGTTAACCCCAATTGGGCCAGAGCTTCCGCCCGAAATGACTCATTTTCGATCTGCTCTGCCAGTTCCAGTGCTTGTTCATGGGCCGCTTCCGCGCCGGCGGTATTGCCTTGTAGTCGTAATATCATCCCCAAATCCAATAGCAGTCCAAGCCCTTCGACCACGTACGGGGTATCCTCCAGTCGGTCAATAGCTTGGATTAGCGTCTTCACCGCCCTGGTCCAATCGCCTGCCTGAGTATAGATCATTGCCTCATTTTGCAGGACCATTGAATACGCTGGGTTCGGCAGGTTCAGTCGTTTGGCCTCACAGATCAGGCACAAGGCTGCATCCAGTTGCCACGCGACTCGATAGGACTCCACCTGCCGATGCCAGAGGTCGAAGCCCTGCGGCGTTGCCAGCACTGTCTCAGCCCAAGCGGCTATGAAATCTTCTGGATAGGTCTTTGTCATGATTTCAATACTGGGTTTATGGTTCGATAATAATTGGCATGAAAAGAGTGATTGAATAAGATGAGATCAAAACCGACCAAAGTCCGATCATCATCTGGGTCAATCGCTCATGACAGACATTGTCGCCTTACTGGTTTGTTCCGACAGTGTGGCAAGATGCTCGATCACATCAAGGCCGCTTCGCTTTCCGTTTCACCCCATCCTAAACCTGGTCTGCGCTCTTGCTCACTCACATTCGCCGGCCGGCGTCACGTGAGGTCCCCCTCAACGCCGACACTGGCTGCTGAAGCCAGAATGGCCTCCCAGGTCTCCTGCTCGATGAAGAGGCCATCAATTTCTCGTCGAGCACGGGTTTCGGCCTCGATTTCGCCTGGGTAGTAGATACGATCGTGGCCCGGCATCTTGGGCGACGACTTCACCCAGTCGATGAGTGCACCGATCTCCGCCTTGTACTCGTCAGGGTCGATGAAGCTCTCGATCTTGATGGCCAATGCAAGGTAGCCGCAGCCTCCGCGGGTCGGTGCGGCGGTGCTGCAACCGGCCCACGAGAGCCCGCCGGCAATGGCGTCGACCATCATGGCCAGACCGTACCCCTTGTAGCCCACAGGACCCCCCAATGGCAGCATGGCCACCGGGTTGTCGCCCGTGAAGCGGCGCGACTCGGTCACGCTCCTGCCCTTCGCATCCACCAGCCAGCCCTCCGGCACGGCCTGGCCCCGCGCCGCATAGACCGCGACCTTGCCGCCGGCCGCCATGCTGGTGGTCATGTCGAGTACCATGGGCTCGCCGCTGGGTGTGGGCACGCTGATGGCCAGCGGATTGGGCGGCAGCCGCCGGCCTGTGCCGCCGAACGGGGCCACGAAGTTGGCCCCGCCGTTCAACATCAGCACGCCGATGCAATCCTGGGCCGCGGCCAGCGGCGGGAAGTCGCCCAGGCGACCGATGTGGCTGCTGTTGTGGACTGCGACTGCGCCCAGCGTGTGTTGCTGGGCTCGGTCGACAGCCCACTGCATGACCTGGCGGGCGAGAACAATGCCAAAGCCCTTGTTGGCGTCGACCACCATCGACGCCGGTCGTTCGCGCACGATCTTGTGGTTGCCCACCGGCTGGATATCGCCGTTCAGCAACTGCTTGACGTAGCCGGGCAGACGGATGACGCCGTGGGAATCGTGTCCGGTCAAATTCGCATCGACCAAATGATCAATGGCGACCCGGCATTGATCGGCCGGTAGGCCGGTGGCCGCAAAGATGGCCGCGCCGAAGTCGCGGCAGCGGTGCGTGTTGAATGGTGGGCATGGCTCTGTCTCCTTTACTTGGGGTAGCCTTCCAAGCGATATTTCAGGCGGTCAACTTGTGGCCTGTAAACCCCGGGCCCGATCCCAAAGACGCCGAATTCGCTCTCTGGGATGCGCTCATTTTACTTACGCCTCGTGATTGTCTCCTCAATTCCAATTTCGAACCCGTACTGCGCAGAACGGCGCCTACATCGCAGCCTCCACAATCGCGGCGATGAAGGGTGGTGCAATATTCTCGGTGGAATCGGTTGGGCCGGCCCCCAGGCGCACGATCACCAGATCCAGCGAAGGGATCACGGTGCACAGGTTGCAGTTGTAGCCCAGGGCAGAGAACGCGTCCGGCGAGGCGTCCGGCCACAGGGTACCCTGGGTATTCACCCACCAGGTCAACCCGTAGCGGGGATTGGACGCTTGGGACGTTCGCGTGCTCAGTTCGATCCACCATTGCGGGACGAGTGATCGGCCTGCCCACCTTCCGCCGCGCAGCATGAGATAGCCGATGCGCGCCATCTCACGCGCAGAGATATGGATGCCCGAGTAGGGCATCGTGTGGACGCCGGCGCTTCCATCCTCCAGCCCCATCGAATCCCAGGTGAGGGACTCGATGCCGATGGGACCAAAGACCCGTTCGTCCATGAACTGAGCCAGTTCCTGACCGGCGATCCCTTGGAAGGCCAGTGACAGATGCGCGAAGGCGGGGTCGGAGTAGTCCCAGTGGCTGCCGGGCTCGGCGGCGAGCTGAGAGACCCATACCTCAGCCTCAGAATCGCGGGCCAACACCGGATGGAAACCCAGCGCAGCAGCAAAGGGATCGACGTCCGGCGATGTATGCACGCCGAAGACGCCAACGCTTTCGCCGGGGATCCCGGAAGACATAGAGAGCAGATGGCGCAGTGTGATGCGCTCCTTGCCTGGATCGGTCAATGGGTGTCCGGCCGGGATATATGCGTACGCAGGGCTGTCGAGATCGACATCACCGGGGATGCGCCCACTGCGCACGTCGTCCAAGACGATGCCGAAGGCGGTGCCGGTGAGTGACTTGGTGCAGGAGTGGATGTTGAAGCGCGTCTCAGGGCCGGCGCCGTTTTCGTACCACTCGGCCACCAGATGTCCGCGGCGGATGATGACCACCGAGGAAGGTACGTCAAACTGGCGGTTCCAGGCGCGGGCCGGCAGCAGCGCCTGGGCGTCGATGCCGGCAACTGCCCGCACTTGAGCAGGATCTTCCAGCCTTCGCCAGCCCCCTTCTGATTCCGGGGCTGGAAAGTGCGATTGCAACGGATCGGCGGTCTGATTCATGGATGCCTCCATTCGCATGCTGAGAAAATATCGATGTCGGTTCTTTTCAAATGCTCGCTGGGCCGTCAGATCGACCAGGCCCCTACTTCAGCGCACCCTCTTCGATCATGTCATTGCGTTTGGCGAAGACCGAGCGTACAACGCCATTTGAAATCGAGCTCGGTCCACGCTTCTCGCTTCGCCTGGTCGATCAGGGCCAACAGCTCTTCTCCTGTCATGTCGATGGTTCCTCTCCGCTCCCTGCGTCAGTTTCGCGCAAGAGAGGCTGTCTTGTGGCTTGGCTGTTCCTATCTGTCGCAATCTGTGAGACGTTGGTGATAGAGACAGTCTATCAGGTCACACAGCTTCTTTCAACGCCTTCGACCGCTTTTTCCCCCGCATAGAATCGAAACCAGCCCAAAGCCAAGCCCTGCCTCCGCAAAGGCAGGGCTTTTGTCTGCAACCGCACGATTCAACAACTGTCGCTGGAATTTGCACTTGACCCTCTTGTTGTCTCCTGGAACGTTGGCTACAATTAGGACTACTTTGATAGCTGTTCTGAACAATCATCGGCAGCGGCAACAGAATTGGCTTTTTCTGCGCCGCATTATCCGTATTCCGTTGAACTATGGGGATGGGAGGCAACTTTGCAGGATATGCGCGATCTGGCTAAATTGATCCGGGACCGCAATAGCATTGCCCGCCGCATTACCGAGATCATCGATCGCCCGGCGCAAATTGGTCATATTGGCGAGTATATTGCCTCGAAAGTGTTCGATATTCGTCTGGAAGAATCTGCCGTGACGAAAGGTTTCGACGGGGCGTTTTCCTCAGGTCCACTCCACGGGCAGACAGTGAACATCAAGTTTACGGCAAACGAGAGGGGATGCTCGACATCCGCCAAGATGCCCTACCAGACTACTTCTTGGTGCTTACAGGTCCGAAGGCCACGTCGGTGACCTCTCGTAGCGACGCAAGGCTATGGGCCATTGACCGGGTTTTTTTATTTAACTCCGAACAACTGTTGGAACATTTGCGCCTCCGTGGCGTGAAAATTCACTATGCAACCAGCGTGATCGGGGCGCAGTGGGACCAGGCAGAGATATACCCAACCCAAATCAATCCCGCTCTCCCGTTGCATCAAGATCAACGCCATCTGCTACGCTTGTTCAGTTCCATGGTGACTGATGTCTAGCGAACCGGTGCAGGCGACGGACGACAGCGGACGCGTTTTCTTTGCGTCCGTATTCTCCAGTCGCTGGCGCCACAGCGGCAGCATTGTATTTTTGTGAGGCAGCAATGGAAATCGAGCGCTCCCTTGAGCCCCTGACAGATAGTGATCTTAAAGAGCTCTATTCAGGTAGCGTCAAACGCCTATATGAGTACTTCCTGACTGGACGCGGTAGCAAGTGGAAACAGCTATACAATATCCAAGAACCGTTAGCTGTTGCGCTATGTCAAGGATCAGCAATGCACTACCATGACAAAGTTAATGGCGTGAAAGACTTTGATGTTTGGTTTTTCTACCCATTCAATCAGAAGCACCTTCCATATCGTACATACTGGAACTGGGACGATCGTGAAGTAGCGAGCGGCAAGTTTCTCGCAGACGGATAGGTTGCTGGAGGGGAAGTAAGCGCGAACCAATTCTGTTGAAGCCCCAGCCAGGCCGCTCAACCGAAATGCTGCTGTTTTCTGCTGGGTTTTGATTTGGGCCCCGGGCGATAGGCGGGTAGCAGGGTAATCAAGAGACCGGAGATCGTCAAGGCGAATAAATGGGTGTGTTGGCGCAACGCGCCAACACACCCAAATGAATTGAGCCAGATTAAAACGATTGCAGTGTTCCCCGCCTCACCCTGCTCCGCCTCCTGGACGGGGGCTTCGCGTTCCTCTCCACCGAGTGGAGAAGGACAGACCTTGCGCCCGAAAGCGCAAGGTCTGGGGATGAGACGCTTTGGAGAGGAATTTGCCACAGACTCACACGGCTCAAGGCCTATTTTTCACACATGCTTTCGAGTCATCCAGCAAATGGCCGGCACTATCTGTGTCTCATCTTGCTCTTGTTTTCATCTGTGTGAATCTGTGCCAAAAAAGGGTTTTCACATGTGAGTCGCTGAGATATCGTTGACGATCGTGTCAAGTTAAGCCGTCTAGCCCACCACGACAAGCTCGATATCCAGCAGGCGTGCTAGCTTGCGAATCTTGCCGATTTGGTGACCGATGCCCAGCGCACAATGGTGAGTGGGGCCTGCTTCCGCCCAGCGGTTCATGAACTCGGCCGGGTCCAGGCCGAAGCGAATGCGTGAATTTGTGTTGCCAATCGCCATGCGGTCGCCAGGGATTGATTCACCCTCCGCGGCCATCATCTTGAGCCGGCCGTCTGCCGTCTGCGTCATGCCCAAGATCGTGACCGGACCGGTCTTGACGTTGAACTCCACCGACAGGCCCACGCCCCGTTTCCCGTGGAAGAGCCCCAGCCCGCGTAGCAGGGGCTTTCCACTGCTGATGGCCACATGGCCGGGACCATCGTGACCCATCAGAATGAAACGCATCGACAAAGTCCATGGCGTAGAATTCGGTGTAGGAACCGCCGGCGCCCAACCGATCCATGATGAGCATGGCCAGACATGTCTTGAGATCGCCCTCGCCGGAGGCCGGCACGCCTTGGGCCGTCAGCAGTGAATTGCCCACAATCAGCGCAGCGCCAAGCGCTTCGTTTTCGTTGCCGTTGAGCCCCCGATAGTAGTAGGTCAGCCCGTTGAGGTCGAAGTCACGCACCAGGCCGTCCAGCCCTACGGCAACCTGGGCGGACCAGTGCAACGCCTCGTCGGTGACCGGCATGGCGATCTTGTCTTTCCCCGGCTCAGCGACTTCAAAGACGGTGGCGATCTCGGTGATCTTGGCTTGTATTGCCTCTTCGGGCGCGTTGTTCACCCGTTCATGCAGGTCGTCCATTTCCAACACTTCGATATGGGCGCCGAGCTGGGCATGGTGCATGGTGAAGTCTGAGTACATGTCGAGCATGCCCGGATAGGTGTGGCCCAGGAATCCGATGCGGCTGTAGTTGAGCGTCCGCAAAATACCTGCGGCCACAACCCACTCTTCGATCTCCTGCCAGGCCCGCTCAAAGTAACCATTGGCCGCTCCTTCAACAGGATCCAGCAACCCGGAGACCACATTGAACTGGATGCGGCTGCGTGCGAAGGCGTTGGAAATCTCGGGCACGCAGCAGGCGCAACAATTGGCCAACCACTCAGCAGTGTCGGTGTTCGGATAGTCGAGCGACGCGGCCGGCTGGAGATTCAGAATCAGCACGGGCGCCTTGCGGCGCTGCACCGCAGGCAGCACCTGTGAGGACGTGGCGTAGGTCCCGACGTAGCAGACGATCATGTCCACATTGGCTTGGGCAAAGAGGTCCCCGGCCTGCTGTGCTGCCGGGGCCGTGTCGACCAGCCCTGCCGATACGACCTCAGCCCCCATCCCGGCAATGCGTTCTTCGACTCGTTGCTGATACCCCTCAAGTCGCTCTTTAAGCCCTTCGAATTGAGGCCAGTAGGCGGCCAGACCGATTCCGAAGACGCCGATCTTGGCTTTATGTAGCGGGGTCTGTTGTTCGTTGTTCATCGTTCTCTCCTCTGGGTCCGTTTGATGCAGGATATTCTCCTGCTTGGCCTGGCGGCAATGAGGCGACGGGCATGTAGGACGGATCTGGTAATCCGTCTGGCTGAGCAAAGCGCTGCATTGCAAGCATGTTGAGGCTACGTCTTCCAGCTAGTCCATCAGTAGAGAGTGCCGCTTTCTTCGCCGCTTTCTGCGCGCTGTCCGCTGAAATCGACGGCGGCGAATTCCCGGCGCGCACCCGCGCCCATGAGGCCGGCGTCGCTGGAGAGGGCCAGGAATTGGAATCCCTGCCCGATTCGACGGGTCACTTCGGCGCCGTCGTAACAATGTTTGCCCGCGACCTTGCCCGTTTTCTGACAGGCCGCCAGCACGGCCAAAATCGCTGCTTCGTGCTCCGTGCCGGGGCCGACATCCGATGGACTGACACCCATGGAGAGCGCCAGGTCCGCCGGGCCGATGAAACAGCCGACCACGCCGTCGACGGAAAGAATGGCTTCAGCGTTCTCCACGGCTTCCACCGTCTCGATCATCACCATGACGGCCAAATTCTCTTCAGTCCAAGTGCGGTAATCATCCTCGATATAGGCCGCCACACGACTGCCGCCGTAGCTGCGCTGGCCCTTGGTAGCATAGCGCATGTTGCCGACCACGCCTTCTGCGTCGGCCCGCGTATTGACCATCGGCACGACTAGGCCCAGAGCACCGGCGTCCAAGGTACGCTGGATCCAGACGGTGTCATTCCATGGCACGCGTGCCATGGGCACAGCGCCGCCCAACTGAACGGCGCGGAATGTGTTGACCATGTTTTCGAAACCCCAGGGGGCGTGCTCTGTGTCGGCCACCAACCAGTCGAAGCCGATATGGGCCATGGCTTCACCGGCGACCGGCGAGCAGAGAGAGAGCCAGGCGCCCACCGCAGCCTCTCCGCTTTTGAACTTGTCGATGACCGGATCGGTCTTGAAGGTTGACTTGCCGATACCTGCCATGGGATGCTTCCTTTCGGAATGGTTAATGGTGAACGGTGATTTATGAATGGTTGACCCGTGACCCGTGCTGAGAATAGGTTGCAACGTTGACGCGAACCGGGGGCAAAGTTTTGCTTCACCTTGACAGCCGGGGGTAACAACGTGCTACACTCGCTGCGGAGATGTGCGGATCACATGCTCCGTTGCTGGCGTTCATTTGCTGGCAAGCAGACTTGAGTTGACATAAATTATGAAATCTTCAATGGTTATTGCTTTGGCGTCTCCTGCTGTCGCCAATACTCTAGATGAAGGCTTGCACAAGGTCAAACGCCTTTTATCTGAGGCGTCGACTCAGGGCGCGGAGATCGTCTGTTTTCCGGAAGCCTATCTGCCTGGCCTGCGTGGGCAGGACTTCGATGTTTTGCCCTTTGATCGGGCAACGGAGAAGCAGGTGGTTCAGGCAGTATCTCAATGGGCTCGCAGCTACCGGATCGCCACAATCCTTGGCATGGAGATGCTGACGCAGGCCGGCAGGCAAATTGCTGCGGTCGTCTTCGATGCCCGGGGACGGACTTTGGGCATACAGACCAAGATCCAACTGGATCCGTCCGAGGATCGTTTCTACGTGCCGGGCCGCCGCCGCCAACTCTTCGAGATCAACGGCGTCAAGTTTGGCGTGGCCATCTGCCATGAGGGCTGGCGCTACCCGGAAACAGTACGTTGGGCAGCGATGCGCGGGGCCAAGATCGTCTTCCATCCCCAACATACGGGTAGCGATCAGTCGGGTGTCCAATTGACCCAATGGGGTGCCGCCGACAACCCTTACTACGAGAGGGCGATGATGATGCGCAGCATGGAGAACACGATCTACTTCGCCAGCGTCAACTATGGTCTGCGTTTCCAGGAATCGGCAACCAGTCTCATCACACCGACCGGCGAGTGCCAGACGTACCTGCCCTACGACCGGGAAGGGCTGCTGGTCGAGAAGATCGACTTGGAGGCGGCAACGGGGTTGCTGGCAACGCGCTTCGCACCGGAGCGTTATTGAGCGAGGCAGGATAGCCCATGAACGTGGAACGAAGACCAAGAGAGTACTTCAACAGATTTGCCGATAGACCTGTTACCATTAGGCCATTCGATCCCGACAGCAAGCAGGAGTCATTTTGCTATCTGGCAACGCTCAACGAGGTACTGAGTCCCTTTGGGGTTTCGGCCGAGTTGCACGGTTCAGTTGAACTGGAAATCTCTGGAAAAGGAGAGTGGGAATTCGCCATTTGGCTAAATGACCAACAGTGGTATCCTGTGCTGATTCGGCTGATCAACCACTACGGTGCAATCTACGCGCTTTCAGACGACTTTGTTCTCTTTGAAGACAGCTACGACGGGACACCGATCGAAGTCATCCCGATGCGGGGTGAAACTGCCCGACGAAATCAGGCTGTGATGAACTACTGGCGTGCGAATCCGGCTGCTTTGCGGGCCTATGAACAGGGGAAAGTTCAGCACGCATATTCAAAGCAGGAATATCTCTGGTGGAAAGAGAATCTCATTGCTGATATTTTGGAGACGCTGTGAGCAATGTTCGTGATGCGAAAAGTGACTTACTCCTGCTTGGGCCGGTGAACACAGGAAAGAGCACGCTGGGCAAGTTGCTTGCACAGCAACTGGGTATTCCTCAGGTATCGCTTGACAAGCTTCGCTGGACCAACTACCAGGAGATCGGATACGATGCCGAACTGGCGCAGATGATTCGTGGCCAAGGCGGCTTTTTGGCGTTGACGCTCTATTGGCAGTTGTTCGACGTCTACTCCGTTGAGCGTGTGCTGGCCGCCCACACCAACTGTATCATCGACTTTGGCACCGGTGTCGGCGTCTACGAAAGCCGGGAACGGTTCGCACGTCTGCAACGTGCGTTAGCGCCCTATTCAAATGTCTTCCTGATCCTGCCCTCACCTGATCCGGCTGAGTCATTGCGGATCTTGCAAGAACGCGATGAGAAGCCGCCATCGGACCTGAATTTCGATTTCAGCGCCCACTTCTTGGGCCATCATGGCTACTATGATGTGGCGAAGTTCACCGTCTACACAGAAGGGCGTTCGCCGGAGGAGACGCGTGACGAGATTCTAGCGCTTGCCGTGTAATAGTCAAGAAGTCAAGTGAGACAATGACAACCACTATCAGGGCCGAGCGGCCTGATTCAGCAGAAGCGACTTCGCTGATTGCCGAGCTAGAAGCATACCTGGCCCCACAATATCCTGAAGAGAGTCGCCATGGTTACAGCGTCAGTAAACTGCTGCGTGAAAAGGTCTTCTTCTATGTGATGCGGCATGCGGGCGTTGCGGCCGGCTGTGCCGGAATCCAACTGTTTGGCGACGAGTACGCCGAGATCAAGCGTATGTACGACCGGATTTTCGTCGGCTGGGGTTGGGAAGACGGATGCTGGATCATCTGACCGAGATGGCACGACAGAATCACATGCCTGTCGTGCGCCTGGAGACCGGCATCTATCAGAGAGAAGCCATTGGCCTCTACCAACGTTGCGGCTTTGTGCCGATTCCGCCATTTGGCAATTACCGCGAAGATCCCATGAGTCTCTACTACGAGCGGCAGATAAATGATCAGTGAATCATGTAGTTTCGAAACTGAACGGCTCCTCGTCAAAGAGTGGCATGGGCTCTCCGCTGATGAATGGACTTCCCAGGATCTGGCGGATGTCGTGCGCTCCATGCTTACGCCGGCGGTGACGCGGTCGCTGCCTGAGCCGTGGCAAGGGGAATATACACTTGAGCGTGCGCGAGGTGGGTTCAGAATCGGGATGAAGAAGGCGCGACGTTACTTGTCATCGAACGATCTTCGAAAAGACCGGCCGGGCTGGTCATCCTGTTCGAGATCGGGCAGGAGGGGGATGTCGGCCCCGAGCTTCGCCTGGGCTACCTGTTGGCAGAGTCGGCCTGGGGTCGCGGGTTGGCGACAGAGCTGATTGAGGGACTCGTTGGATGGTGCAAAGATGCCGGTGTCGGGTCGTTGGTCGGCGGTGTCGCCCGCGAGAACGTGCCATCAAAGCGTGTTTTGGAAAAGAACGGGTTTGTGTGTACACCGGAGAGCGCCAGCGCGCCCGAACAGCTATTTGAACTGCGACTCTGACACTGCTGCAAACCCTGTGTGGGAAGAATGACGATGCAAGAAAGTGATCAGCCCATGGTTGTGAGAGAGTTTGTGTCTGGCGACGCCGAGGGCCTAAGTCGGCTGATTGATGAGAATTTGCGCCAAGTGTTGATTCAGGACTACCCACGCAAGGCTATTGAAGCGCTGGCGATCTCTTTCACGCCTGAAAAACTCATCGAGGATGCCGAGCGCCAGGTCACGCTGGTCGGTACGATTGGGTCCGATCTGGTTGGCACGGCATCCTTAGCCGATGATCGAATCAGGAGCGTCTTTGTCGACGTGACAAGGCATGGCGCCGGCATAGGCAGACAGTTGATGGCCGACCTAGAATCCTATGCCCGGCAGCGCGGTCTCGGTCGAGTCTACTTGATGGCGGGCCTGTCCGCCTGCGGCTTCTATGAACGGTTGGGCTACCGAAGCGTTGAACGTGTCGAGCATGAGATGGATGGCAACCCAGTTCCCGTCATTCATATGGAAAAGGAACTGAAGCCTGGCAGAGGCTAGATTCGGAGATTCAAATGGCAGTTGCCGCAACTCGTCTTTTCGCCTTCACACTAGTCCCACTGTTGTTGGCGTGGCTCGTAATTCGTTTCGATGGCACCGCAAACTCACGGGAACGCAAGCTGGAGGTCGCGCTGATCTTCTTGTTCGGCATCAGCGTGGCCGCCAACGGCATTACCAACTTCTTTGCCCATTTTTTCCTTTCGGATATGGTCGCTTCATTCATTGGCTGGGAAGCGGGTAGCCCGTTTCAACTTGAGGTGGCGTTCGCCAATCTTGCCATCGGCGTGATGGGCATCGTTGCCACCAGCCGCCGCGATGGCTATCGGGAGGCCACGGTGCTGGCGGTGACCATTTTTTCGGTCGGCGCAACCGTCGTCCATCTCATGGATATTGCGGCGACCGGCAACCTTGCGCCGGGCAATTCGCTGCAAAATGTCATGAACCTGGCGAGGCCTGCTCTCTTGATCTGGGCGCTTCGGGCAGACCGACATGCAGAGGCCGGTCCGAACGCGGAAGCCGGGACTGAGGCGTTTGACCGATGGCGAGTACCGCTGCTCCAGATATCAGGGCCGTTGGCGATCGTGATCTCAACGGGCTATGGAGTGGGTTTTGCCTTGGATCAGCTGGGACTGCTGACACTACTCGGTGCAGCCGTCGGCATTGGCATTGTTATCTATGCGCTGGTTCGATCACCCTGGCACGAGTTCGCGATTTCTGGTGGAAAATGAGGAAAGTACCGTATGTGATATCTCAAGAGCAGAATGGGGACATCCTGATTGTACACGGTTCTCTGGAACGTGGCCGCGTCGTCAAAGCCCTACTCGAAGAGCAGGGCTACCGGATGCGTTCTGCGCGTGATGGGCAATCCGCTCTGGTGATCGCTGAAAAACATCCTCCCGATCTGATACTGCTGGATGTCACAGTGGCGCCAATCAACGGCTATGAAATCTGCCGAAGATTCAAGGCGATACCCGAATTCGCAGCATGTCCTGTTCTCTTTCTCATCAGAAGAGGCGAGACGGAGAATCTGGCGGAGGGATATGCTGCCGGAGGGGTTGCATTTCTCACTAAGCCAGTGCAGCCGGATGAACTCTTAGCGAGTGTCAAGACCCACCTATCGCTATATCGAAAGCACCAATCGTGCCAGCGTCAGAGTGGGATATTGGAACAGCGCCTTGCTGAACAGACGTCGGTCCTAAGGCAAGCCCAGCGGCGGCTTCAAGAGAGCAAGGAGCGTTTCTGGGGCATGGTGGAGCAATCCCCGCTGGCAATCGAGATATTGGCCCCAACGGGGGAGATCCAGCAGGTAAACCCTGCCTGGATGAGGCTCTGGGGCTTCAGCGAGGAAGAGGCCACTCAGGTGTTGGCGAGCTATAACATGCTCACTGATGAGCAAGTGACAGATCTCGGCATTGCGCAGTTAACGAAGGCCGCCTTTGCGGGTGAAGCAGTCGTCCTGCCGCCGGTTGAATATGATGCGGAACGTGCCATGGGGGAACTGGGATTGGTAGATGTGGAGGCCAGAACGCATTGGCTACAATGTCATCTTTTTCCCGTCAAGGATGCCGATGGCCAGATTCTGTATATAGTCAACACCTACGTGGATATCACAGAACTCAGGCGAGCGGAGCAGGAAACACGCGAACATAGAGATGTCGTGACTCGCATGAATCGCACCACCAGTATGGGGCAACTGACCGGCGCTATCGCTCATGAGGTGAACCAACCGCTGACCGGCATTCTAAGCAATGCCCAGGCTGTCGAGCTTTTGCTCCAAAATAGCCACTATGGGCAGGGTGAATTGGCAGAGATCATGACGGAGATTGTTGCCGATGCAAAGCGCGCCGCACAAGTGATTCGCAACTTGCGCGGACTCTACCGAAAACAGGAAGGGGAATTCCTGCCGCTCGAACTCAACAGCGTTGTGGATGAAACTATGCAATTGCTTCATAGTGAGTTTCTCCTGCGCGATGTTCGCCTTTCGTCAGCGTGCGCCGCATCGCTTCCCATGATCTCCGGCAACAGAATCCAGCTTCAACAGGTTCTGGTCAACCTGATCATGAATGGCCATCAGGCCATGCGCGACGAAGCAACTGCGTATCGCCACATCCATATCACGACATCATCCGGTTCGAATGAGGTGAGGGCTTGGGTCGAGGACTGTGGCCAAGGCATAGACGCCTATAAGATTGAACGTATCTTCGAACCGCTGGCGACCTGGAAACCGGGCGGCACGGGCATGGGGCTGGCGATCTGCAGTTCGATCATCAAGGCGCACGGCGGCAGAATGTGGGCAGAGAACCGGCCCGAGGGCGGTGCTCGCGGTAGGCTTCACACTGCCTGTGTTGAAGGCCGGTCGGCAGGAAGCAGGCGATCATGTGTGAACCAACGATCTTTATCGTTGATGATGATCCGTCTGTGCGTCAGGGGCTCACCCGTCTTCTGTCTGCCGCTGGCATGAATGTGGAATCGTGTTCATCCGCTGCGGCGTTCTTGGCAATGGAGAAGCACGAGGGGCCGGGCTGCATCGTCCTGGACGTCAGAATGCCGGAGATGAGCGGGCCGGAGCTACAGGAAGAGCTGAACAAAGGCGAGCAGAACATGCCGATCATTTTCCTGTCTGGCCACGGAGATGTGCCCATCACGGCGCAGGCCATGAAGATGGGCGCGGCTGATTTTCTGACCAAACCTGTCGACCGGGACGTTCTCATAGAGGCAATCCACCGATCTCTGGCCAAAGATGCCGAGAACCGAGAACGCCAAGCTGAACGCAAGACCGCAGAAAACCGGGTCAAAACGTTAACGCCGCGAGAGCATGAAGTATTGACCTACGTGATCGCGGGTCTGTTGAATAAACAGATCGCATTCGAACTCAACATCGCTGAGGTCACCGTCAAGATCCATCGGGGTCGTGCAATGCGAAAACTTGGATGCGATTCTTTGCCGGATCTTGTGCGCATGTGCGAGAAAGCCGGCGTCATCCCGGCGGTGCCATTACGATAACCTCTCTGCTGACATCCCTGACACCCCACATCTGACAGACCACCCCTGTAATACCAAGGTATACTATCGCACACCACATCCGGCATCTATACTGCCGGTATGGTCAATCCCATGCATGTCTTCGTGATAGATGATGACGCGTCGGCCCGTACCGGACTGACGTGCCTGCTACGGGCAGCCAACTACGACGTCCAATCGTTTGCGTTGGCCGACGACTTTCTCGATGCCCTGACAGGCATCAATGATTGCCCCTCTGAACTCCACGGCTGCGTAGTAGTCGATGCGGGGATGCCGGGTCTATTAGGCGAAGACTTGACCTCTGAACTCAAGAAGTCCGGCTATCGTCTGCCGATCATTGTCGTCACCGGTGATGATGACGTCGTTACGCGACAGCGAGCGCTGACAATGGAAGCCGTTGGCTTTTTCCGCAAACCGATCGATGGTACGGCACTGCTGGATGCAGTTGGCTGGGCACTTCAGTCGAGCCAAGCGGAGAGGATTCGAGTAGACAGAAAACCCGAATAGGAAGGATTAACTGGACGTCAGGAGGTCGTTGGTTGGGTTGCCCTCCCTGCCCAACGATGGCACCACCATACAGTTTTCGAGAGAAGCGAATAGTTTTACGCCACCGAGTCGAACCGAAAAGGAGTATTCAAATGTCTGACAAACTCATGCGCGGCAGAGATGTATTGCCCATCCCCGACCAGCCCTACGTAGGGCTGACCACCTATGACGCCAAAGATCCGGATACCAAATTTGCGCCGATCCGCGACGTGCGGCCGCCGGCAGATGCGCCCAACGTCATTGTCGTCCTGATCGACGATGTGGGTTTCGGCGCCTCCAGCGCCTTTGGCGGACCGTGCAACATGCCGACCGCAGAGAAACTGGCGGAACCGGACTCAAGTACACCCGCTTCCACACCACGGCGCTCTGTTCGCCGACGCGCAAGGCACTGCTGACCGGGCGCAACCACCACTCGGTGGGCATGGGCGGCATCACCGAGATCGCCACCTCGGCCCCCGGCTACAATTCCGTGCTGCCAAACACCAAGGCCCCGATAGCCAAGACCCTGACGCTCAATGGCTACTCGACCGCGCAGTTCGGCAAATGCCACGAGGTCCCGGTCTGGCAGACCTCGCCCATGGGACCCTTTGACGAGTGGCCGAGTGCCGGTGGCGGCTTTGAGTACTTCTACGGCTTCATCGGCGGCGAGGACAACCAATGGGAGCCGGCCCTGTACGAAGGCACGAACCCGATCGAGCCACCCAAGACGGCGGAGGAAGGCTACCATCTGACCGAAGACATGACCGACAAGGCGGTGGCCTGGATCCACCAGCAGAAGGCGCTGATGCCTGACAAGCCGTTCTTCATCTACTTTGCGCCGGGCGCCACCCACGCCCCGCACCATGTGCCCAAAGAATGGATCGACAAGTACAAGGGCCAGTTCGCCCATGGCTGGGACAAACAGCGCGAGATCACTTTCAAGAAACAGAAAGAACTGGGCGTCATCGGCCCGGATGCCGAGTTGACCCAGCGCCACGACGAGATCCCGGCGCTGGGATGATATGGACCCCAAGCTCAAGCCGGTGCTGGAGCGCGAGATGGAGGTCTATGCCGGCTTCCTGGAGCACACAGACTACCACGTTGGCCGGTCTGGTCGACACGTTGGAGCAGTTGGAGATCCTGGATAACACGCTGATCATATACATCATCGGCGACAATGGGGCATCGGCCGAGGGCACGCTGCAGGGCGCGTTCAACGAGATGGCCAACTTTAATGGGATGGGCGCACTTGGAGACCCCCGAGTTCATGATCTCCAAGATCGACGACTTTGGCGGGCCTGAATCGTACAACCACTTCGCGGTGGGCTGGGCCTGGGCCATGGACACGCCCTATCAATGGACCAAGCAGGTTGCCTCCCATTGGGGCGGCACCCGTAACGGCACCATCGTGCACTGGCCCAAGGGCATCAAGAGCAAGGGCGAGAGCCGCCACCAGTTCACCCACTGCATCGATATGGCCCCGACCATCCTGGAAGCAGCCGGACTGCCCGAACCGACCTTTGTCAACGGCGTCCAGCAGTCTCCCATGGAAGGGACGAGCATGGTCTATAGCTTTAACGATGCGGAAGCGCCTGAAAAGCATGACCTGCAATACTTTGAGATGTTCTGCAACCGCGGCATCTACCACAAGGGCTGGAGCGCTGTCACCAAGCACCGCACGCCCTGGGATATGGTCGGGCAAGACCTGCCGGCCTTTGATGACGATGTGTGGGAGTTGTATGACGGCAACAAAGACTGGAGCCAGGCGCACGATCTGTCCAAGGAGATGCCGGAGAAACTGCATGAGCTGCAGCGCCTATGGCTGATCGAGGCGGTCAAGTACAACGTCCTCCCGCTGGACGACCGGCAGGTCGAGCGTTTATTCCCGAAATCGCCGGCCGACCGACGCTGATCAAAGGCAACTCACAGTTGTTCTTCCCCGGCATGGGCCGGCTGAGCGAGAACAGCGTGGTCAGCATCAAGAACAAGTCGTGGTCGGTCACCGCGGAGGTTGTTGCCTCGGATGAGAATACCTCGGGCGTGATCATTGCCCAGGGCGGCCGTTTTGGCGGCTGGACCTTGTACGCCAAGGACGGCCTGCTCAAGTTCGCCTACAACGTACTGGGCATCAACGAGTACCGCACCGAGGCCACCAAGCCCATTCCGGCGGGCAAGCACCAGGTACGGGCATGAGTTTGCCTATGACGGCGGCGGCATGGGCAAGGGCGGCACCGTCACCCTCTACTACGACGGCCAGAAGGTCGGCGAAGGCCGCGTCAAGGAGACGCAGGGATATTTTCTCGAGCCGACGAGACCACCGATATTGGCTACGAGTTCGGCACGCCGGTCAGCACGACTACACTGTCGAGACGAGCAGGTTCAACGGTACAGCTTAAATGGGTCCAGATCGACCTGGGCGAGGACGATCATGACCACATGATCGACCCGGATCATGTGATCCATGTCGCCATGTCCGCGGCAGTAGTGAGAGGATGAATATCAATTGGGTGTGTTGGCGCTCGTGCGCCAACACACCCAATTTTTGGAGACCATGTGATTCAAGGGAGCGGTAGACGATGGCAAAGCGACCAAACATTGTTTTCATGTTGGCCGATAACGTCGGCTGGGGCGATCTAGGTTGTTACGGCGGACTGGTTCCCACGCCGCGCTTGGACAAGCTCGCCAGCGAAGGCACAAGATTCACCAATTTTAACACCGAGGCGCAGTGTACCCCAACACGTGGCGCCGCTCATGACAGGGCGCATGCCGCTGAGGACTGGCACTTGGAAGGTCCCGCTACCAGGCGAACCTGGTCACTACGGGCTCTCCCCGTGGGAATACACGTTGGCGGAACTGCTGTCAGATGCCGGATACGCCACCGCTTGCTTCGGCAAGTGGCACCTGGGCAACGTTGCCGGACGAATCCCTACCGATCAAGGCTTCGACGAATGGTGGGGTATTAGCGAGAGTTCAGACGAGGCCGATTACACCGCTCACCCGATGTACCCGCCAGAGTTCAAGCGCCCGAAGATCAAGGCCGCTGTCAAGGGTCAACCGTTTGAGGAGGTTGATGACTTCAACCGCGAGACTCGACCCTTCATGGATGAAAAGATCACAGAGAAGACAATCGACTTTATCCACCGTTGTGCTGCGGATGGTAGGCCCTTTTTCACCTATGTTCCCTTCACCAACATGCACCCGCCAATGATTCCGCATCCAGATTTCGAGCATGCAACCCAAAGCACCAAAGCGGCGCCAAAAGCCATCGCCGAACTCGATTACCGTGCCGGTCAAATTCTTGATGCACTCGAGGAGTTGGAACTTACAGACAATACGATCGTGGTCTGGGTCAGTGACAATGCGGCCGGAACGCTCCTCAACGAGCCGATGGGATCGAGCGGATTCTGGCGTGGCACATTCGGTGGCGGTTGGGAAGGTTCGATTCGAACACCAGCCATGATCCGTTGGCCTAGCCACATCCCAGCAGGCGTTGTCACCGACGAAATCATCGCAACCTATGACTGGATGCCAACCTTGGCTGCGCTCATCGGCGAGGCAGACCGTTTGCCAACGGATCGACCGATTGACGGGCTGGATATGTCAACATTCATTTCTGGGGCAACCGATACCTCGGGTCGGGAAGACTTTGTATACTTCGGCTCCGATGGTGAGTTGAGTCTCGGTGAAATGGAAGACTTTCAAGGTACACTTCCGGTATGCCGAATCCACCTCCTGGATCGCCCCGTACATCAAACCCCAGATCCCGATGGTTTGCGACCTGATCTCTGATCCCCATGAGACGATTGATCTCATGCAATCTGACTTGACCCTCGCTTGGGTTGTAGGCGCCGCTCTGAGACCGGTTATTGCGCTCGAGCAAAGTGCAGCAGAGTATCGCCATATTGGCGTAGGAGAAGATGGCTTTAGCGGTTATGGTTGATATCTACAATCGTCTTTCCGATGCATAGGCGCTGTTTGGCAATAAGCTAGACTGCGTTAGATCAAGATCGGACCATTCTTGCTAAGTCGACAACGGGAGAAGCCAAATGAACACAATAGCGCAAACAGCGAAGTCGGACAGACCGATACCGCAAGCGCCCAGCAAATTATCTCTCTGGTTCCCAGTTGGAGAATGGTTGCGCACGTATAAGTGGGGTAGTCATTTCACACCGGATCTCATTGCGGCCATCAGTGTGGCAGCGCTTCTGATTCCAGAGTCAATGGGATATGCCACGGTGGCAGGTGTGCCGGTTGAGGTGGGTCTGTATGCAGCGCCATTGGCACTCATTGTCTATGCCTTGTTTGGCGGCTCGGGAATCATGGTCTTTGCGGCGGCTGGCGCTACTTCGGCCATTTCAGCCAGTGTGGTGTGGTCGCTCTCCGGCGGTGACCAAAGTCTGGCGATCCCCCTGACTATTGCTCTCGCTTTTGCGACGGGGGTGTTGTACATCATAGCCGGGTTGCTGCGCATGGGCTGGATTACGAATTTCATGTCTAAAGCCGTCATGGCCGGCTTTATCTTAGGCATGTCCATCCAGATTATTGTGGGGCAGTTGGACAAAATGCTGGGGGTTGAGGCCGAGGGCGAAAATACATTGCAGGAGTTGTGGTCGGCACTGTCTCAGTTCAGTGATTGGGATTGGGCAACTCTCCTTATGGGTATGGGCGCACTGTTACTCATTTTTGCGATACAGAGATTTATTCCTAAACTGCCGGCAGCATTGACGGCTGTAATCCTATCATCACTCCTTGTCGCTTTCCTTAACCTAGACCTAGAATTGGTAGCAGCGATCCCGAGAGGCCTACCCTCAATCCAGCTGCCGACAGGCATCGAACCATCCACATGGATGGAACTTCTTTTGGCTGCTGCTGTCGTGATTTTGGTTGGCTTTCCTGAAGGGTGGGGTGCTTCAGCCAATATCGCCGAGAAAACGCATGATGAGCTAGATACCAATCAGGAATTTCGTGCTTATGGGCTGGGAAACCTTGGCGCTGGGTTGTTGGGCGGGATGGTTGTTACAGGCAGTTTGTCAAAATCGGCGGCGGGAATGGCGGCTGGCGCCAAGACACAACTGTCCAACATAATTCTAGCCGGGATTGTATTGCTGACATTGCTTTTCTTTGCCCCTTTATTTCAATGGCTGCCTGAAACTGTCTTGGCGGCGATTGTGATCAGCGCCATGCGGGAATCTGCCAGCCCCAAGAAATTGAAAGCCATGTGGCGTATTGAACATGTGGATTTTGCAGTAGCATTTATCACGTTCCTTGTGGTGATTACCGTCGAGCTGCTACCCGCCATGATTGTAGGAATTGTGCTCTCGATCATTCATATGATTTATCGTATCAGTTTCCCTGGTCGTGCCGTGCTGGGGCGAGTGGCAGAAACTGGGGATTATGAAGCGATTGCATGGCAGTTTGGTCACAAAAAAGGCAAAACTAAATCGAAAGCTGAATCAGTTCCAGGTGTGATTATTTACCGTTTTAGCACACCGCTTATCTTCTCCAATGCGGAAGCGTTTAAGAAAACGGGAAAAGCATTACTGATCAATACTGGCGCGGAAAATGATATGCCTCATACGCTGGTTATCGACTGTGAAGAAATCTCCTATGTAGATACAACTGGGGCGGATGCTGTCAAAAACTTGTTTGAATATGCCCAGCGGTATCAAGTTGAGCTATTTTTGGCACGTGTGCATTCGGGAACCCATCAATTATTAGGATTCAGTGGTGTTCTTGATGACATCGGTGAGGAACGCCTTTTCCATACTGTTCGCTTTGCCGTGGAAACGGCCGTTGCTCAATCAGCTATACAGAGCACGGAAGAAGCGTCATAACGGAAAACGGACCGCAATCGAACGCTATACTGTTATTGGGGATGGCCAGCATCTTTATTCTTGCCGCAGGGATTAATGCATCGGCAGGTATTTGGACAGATTCGGAATATTTCATGAGCAATTTGCCTTGGCGCTACAACCACAGCAATGTCATCCGAGCCGGTTGTCGAGTCTCCCTTCACTATCGCTGATTGGGCCATTTGTCTAGATGCGGCTGTCGTACTGGGCCAAAGAAACGCACAGGAGTCGTTTTTCTTGGCCTTTTGCCCAATCGCGGTGTGGTTTATACTTGAACGATGGCCACGCCGATTCTTGCCACCAAACTCTATGCGCCACTGCCTCGGCCCAAGGCTGTCCCTCGACCGCGCCTGATTGAGCCACTGAATGAAGGGCTGCACCGCAAACTCACGCTCGTGTCCGCACCAGCCGGTTTTGGCAAGACTACTCTGGTTTGTGAATGGATCGCCCATTGCGATCGCCCTGTCGCCTGGCTGTCGCTGGACGAAGGGGACAATGATCTTCCGCGTTTCTTGGCCTACGTCGTCGCCGCTCTGCAGACGGTTGAGCCAAGTATCGGCAATGACATATTGGGTCTACTCGCATCATCTCAGACGCCACCAACCGAATTGATTTTGACGACGCTGCTCAATGGCATCTCCTCCACCTCGAACCACATCCTCCTGGTGCTTGATGACTATCATGTGATCGAATCCCCGCCCATTGACAGAGCGCTCACCTTTTTGCTGGATCATCTCCCCCAATCGGCCGAGGGCCACGGTGGGATGCACCTGATCATCGCGAGCAGAATCGATCCATCTTTGCCGCTGTCTCGCTTGCGTGCCGGCGATCAGATGACCGAGATTCGCGAAAGGGACCTGCGCTTTACACAGGATGAAGCCGGCGCATTTCTACATGATGTGCTTGCTCTAGAATTATCGTCAAATGAAGTGGCCGCGTTGATGGCCCACACCGAGGGATGGGTCGCCGGGCTTCAACTTGCGGCGCTATCAATACAGGGGCTCAAACGAAAGGGCGATGTCTCTGCTTTCGTCGAACGTTTCACCGGCAGCGAACGCTACATCCATGACTATTTGGCCGACGAGGTACTCCAACAGCGGCCGAAAGGCACCAAGAATTTCCTGTTGCAGACTTCAATCCTGGATCGGCTGAGCGGTCCGCTTTGTGATGCAGTTACCCAACGGCAGGATAGCCAGTCCATTTTGGAAACCCTTGAAGCCGCTAATCTATTCCTTGTCCCGCTGGATGATGAGCGGTGTTGGTATCGCTATCACCATCTATTCGCTGGCCTTCTGAGGCAGCGCCTTGCCCAGATCTTGCCGGGAGAGACCCAACTCTTGCACCAACGCGCCTGCGATTGGTTCGAGCGAAATGGGTTCTCCGATGAGGCCATCAAGTATGCGCTTCGTGCTGAAGATTTCGAGCGGGCATCCGCCCAGATCGAGAGCGTGGCGGAAGAGGTATGGGCTAGCGGCATTGATACCAGGCTACGGAACTGGTTGGCCAGACTGCCCGATGATGTGTTGATGGCCAACCCTCAACTCTGCATCTTTCATGCCTGGTATCTTCTGGCAGCTGGTGAACAGGAGGCCGCCGAACGAGTCATACGGAGCGCCGAGGAGGCGCTCGAATCCAGTCGATCTGTATCGACTGAGTATGCATCCCAGCGCTGTGATCTGCACCAGGGATCGGACCGAATGGCACTGCGAGGCAGACTTGCGGCCATCCACGCCTTTTCGTCCTTTTATCGTGGAGATGCATCAGGAATCATTGAGCATGCACGTTACGCACTTGAGTTCCTGCCTGCTGAGGATCTGGCATGGCGTGGGGTTGCAACACATCTTCTGGGGGATGGCTACGATTTCAGCGGTGAGATGACAAACGCATACCGCTCGCGCTTGGCGGCAGTAGAGGAAAGCAAATCATCTGGCAATAGTGTTCAGATCATCGTGGTCAATCTGAAATTCGCCCTCACGCTCAGGCATCGGGGGCAGTTGCGGCAGGTCACGGAAATATGTCGTCAACAGATGGCACTTGCAGATCCGCGCGGGATGGCGCAAACAGTCATGGCCGGTTGGCTACTGGCGATATGGGGCGAAGCGCTGGCTGAACTCAATGAACTTGACGATGCGATTGACAAAGCAACCAGCGGCGTTGAAATGACCGAGCGTGGGGGCGACCTTGCGATGCTGGGCTGGAGCTACCTCTGCCTGATACGGATCCAGTTCTCGGTCGGAGACATGGAGGGCGCAGAGAAGATCGTCCACAGGATCGAGAACTTGGCGAGAGAGTCCTTTGTCCCGCCCTGGATAATGGACTTGAATGCGGCCTGGCAAGCGCGTCTGTGGTTGGCGCAAGGTAAGTTGGAGACGGCTTCACTCTGGGTTGAGGAACGCGGGTTGAACGTTGATCGAGACCCGGCCTATGCCCACGAGTTGGAGTACGTAGTGCTTGCTCGCATCCTCATGGCCCAGGGGCGAGCAGCGCCTGCAAATCGACTGTTGGCGCGCCAACTTGGGGTAGCGGACGAAGGTGGCAGAATCTCGACGGATGATCGAGATCTTGATCCTGCAGACGCTGGCGCTGCAAGCCGATGGTGACAGCGCCGGGGCGATGATCGCGTTGACGCGTGCGCTCTCCCTTGGTGAAGCAGGCGGTTTCGTTCGCATCTTTGTGGACGAAGGCCGACCGCTGGGCTCGCTGCTCCAGAGTGCCGCCGCTCGCGGCATTGCACCGGACTATGTGCGTCGACTGTTGACAGCACTTTCGGATAGCGAGGCGAAAATGGCTTCCTCTCCAGAAGTGTGCCGTCCTCAGTCCAAATTGATCGAGCCGCTCAGCCCACGCGAGCTTGAAGTTCTCCAACTGGTTGCCCAAGGGCTCTCCAACCGTCAGATTTGCGACCACCTCTTCCTGGCTTTGAGCACAGTCAAGGGTTATACCCGCACTATCTACGCCAAACTCGCTGTTCATCGGCGTACCGAAGCGGTGGCTCGCGCACGCGAGTTGGGCCTGCTTTAGCTCAGACGCCGCTCTTCCCTCGCTCTTGGCCTATAGAACTGTACCCAAGCAGCCTTCAGAGCCGACGGATAAACACCTCGTTTCGCTCAAATACCCCACAACCATACCCAATACCATACTTTCGTATCTACACGGCTACGCCGATAGTCGCTATGCTGCAAGTACTTTGTGATTTCATTTTAATTGACCTGCAATGTGCGTATTGAATTCTGTGGATGCGATTTCCAAGGTTGAGGTCAGAGGGAAGAGTGCCATGAAATTTGTAGAGCAATGTCTTCACCTGTGCACGATCACTGTGCTGGCGATGCTGTTGGCAAGCTGTGGGGCCACCTCTATCGATCAAGTGGACCCGTCCCTGATAGGTACCTGGCATGGCGAATGTGAGATCAGCCTGCCGGTCGTCTTCAACCCCGATCAATTGCCAGACAGCGTTGAGCGAACGCGTCAAGCTGTGGCGCTGGACATCACCATCCAAGAGGACGCCACTATTAAAGGCACTGTTGGTGAGGCAAACCTTGAGGAGAGTCTGCTCAAACGCAACCGGGGTGAATTGGGACGAAGACTGAATATGGCCAGCGACTATATCATCATTGATGGCCATCTCTCGGGACCTATCGTTTCCGGACAGGACGAGACCGAACTGAAATCTTTCACGATCCCCTTTGATCTGATCGGCGATGAAATCCGGGGCGGGCTAATGTGGCGACAGGCGTGGAAGTATCCCTTTCCGCTCTGCAGGGTCGAGTTGGAGCGCCAGCAGTTGGAGAAAGAGGAATGAATACATACAGAAAGACCGCAATTCTCGTGGGCGTGCTATACATAATGGCGACAGTCGCATCCAGTTTGACGGTTGTTCTGTTGACTCCCACTCTCGATGCGCCGGATTATCTTGTTCGTCTCTCTGCGAATGAATTCCAAGTGAGTCTGGCTCTACTTCTGATGCTTGTTGATGTCTTTTGCGTCGTTGGCATTGGCATCATGCTGTACCCAATCCTGAAACGGGACCATGAAGCCCTAGCTCTGGGGTTCACTGCCGCCAGGATTATCGAAGGCGTACTGTTTATTGTCTATTGCATCGGCGTCCTCTCATTGCTGGCATTGAGTCGGGAATTCGTCAGGGCAGGAACGCCAGATGCTTCCCATTTTCAAAGCAATGGCACCATGATGCTGGCAATCTCTGATTGGGCCTTTTCGCTTGGATTGCGATTTGCTTTTGGCATATCTGCCCTGATTTTGAACTACATATTGTACCAATCAAAACTCATTCCGCTATGGCTATCAGGTTGGGGTTTTGTTGGCGGGCTGTTCGTCTTTGCGATGTTATTTTCCGAGTTGTTCAGGATGAATCTGCCTGGGGTTTCGGACGTCATAATCGCGTGCAGGAAATGGTATTTGCCGTCTGGCTGATCGTGAAAGGCTTCAATTCATCGGCCATCAATGTCGAAAGCGGAGCGAAGAAGGGCAACGTCGTCATTACGGTTGAGCACGATGGCGCAACCCAGACTGCGTCAGAGTTCAAAGACTAAATTGACGGCATCGGCTTGGCATACCGAACACTTGAGAGCTCAAGACAAAGCACGAAAAATGAACCCAGGCCAGTTGTTTCGGGCGCTAGATCTCACAGATTTCGAAATCGAAATGGGAGCAAGACGATGACAACCGTAGAAAAGCCGAGCTCAAATAGAAGGAGTGCGATCGTTGTAGGGCTGCTCTACATCGCCGCGACGATTGCGGGCGTGCTGACTGTTGCCCCTTTGGGTTCCTTGAAGGAGGGTTCGGGAATTCTTGCCAATGCTGCGGCAAATTCCAGATCAGATGATTGTCTTGGCACTCCTTGAGCTGACCATGGCTGTTGCCGTTGCCGGGGTTGCCTTCATGATCTATCCGATCCTAACCCGGAGCGCTGATACAGAAATCAAAGAAGGTCTAGCGCTTTGGTACGTTGGCACCAGAATTACGGAGAGCACCATCTTTGTTGTTGCCGTACTCGCCACGCTGTCACTCATGGCATTGGGACAGGATTTTGCAAATGCGGGTGCTTCGGATGCCGCCCATTTTCAGACCGGTGGCACTGTGTTGTTGGCAACCGTTGATTTTGCCTTCATGCTCGGGCAGTCCGTCTTCTGTATCGGCGCTCTGATGTTGTATTACCTCCTATACCAGTCGAAAATCGTTCCCCGATGGTTGTCAGTCTGGGGATTCCTCGCCGCGCCTCTGATGTTTGTTGCAAGCCTTTCACTTGTCGTAACCGGCGATCCCAACTCGACGTTCTCAACCATCCTCTATGCGCCCATGGCACTGCAAGAAATGGTCTTTGCGGTATGGCTGATCGTCAAGGGATTCAGCGCATCTGCAATCGATTCGGAAGTCGCACCGGCAACGCTCTGAAACGGAACTGTCCAATGCTGAAACCCTAATGTTTACCCCCCTTGACATTGGTGATGGCCTTTCGCGCTCAGATTGGCGATCGAAAAATAGCATTGTGTTATGAAGGAGATAAAGCAATGAAGAGTTTACAGAAGATGGGTGGCCTCGCTGCACTTTATGAGGCAACGGCATACATCGTTGGCATGGTCTTTTTCATCTTGGTTGTGGACTATTCTGCCGTTGTCGACCCTATCCAGAAAGTGGCTTTGCTCGCGGAAAACCAGACCCTCATGTACGTCATGACTCTGGTTATCTATGTGGCATTCGGCATTTTTCTGGTTGTCCTGTCCCTGGCGCTCTTCGAGCGTCTGAAGGCCGGCGCAGCGGCAATGGCTCAGACAGCGACCGCTTTCGGACTGATCTGGGCAGGGCTCGTCATCGCCGCCGGCATGATCTTTAACATCGGCATGGGTACTGTCGTCAGCCTCTACAGCATTGACCCGATGCAAGCAGCCACGGTCTGGTTGGCGATTGAAGCTGCCTTTGAGGGCATAGGCGGCGGAAACGAGATTGTGGGCGGCCTATGGGTTCTCTTGGTTAGCTGGGCAGCTTTACAGGCAGGTGAGTTCCCCCGATTGTTGAACTATATTGGCCTGCTGATCGGTGTGGCGGGCATCCTCTCGGCTATCCCCGCTCTCGGCGAGATTGGCGGGGCGATTTTCGGCCTCGGCCAGATCGTGTGGTTCGTGTGGATGGGATTTGACCTGTTGCGCACGGACGTGAGCGCGGCAGCCTAGGGACCGGAATCAAGCACACATGTGCGCCGCTTACAGGTCAAAAAGCGGCCTGTTGGCCATCTTGCAAGTACAAGGCTTTATCAACAATGGGCACGTTTCCAAAGGAGACAGGACAATGGCCATCCAAGAGAGTCTTCAGCCGCATGGGAATCCGACTCCCATAGGCAAAGTACCAACTCAGAATAGTGGAGAAAACAATACTGGGCGACAGAAAATCGCCTTGAGCCTATTCTGGATAGGAGTAGTGGTCGCAGTGGCGTTCGCTGGAATTATCGGACGGAGCCTGATCTTCAATCTCAGGACTCTGACCATGGAGGAACTCAACTCCACCGTCTGGGAGGAAGGCGGACTCATATATATCCTCTGGGCGCTCTCAGTGACCTTGGGCTCAATTCTGGCAGGCATTGGCGCGTTTACGTATGTGAAAGCCAAGCCGATCTTTTCGTGGTTCACCGGTATTGGCGTCCTAAGTGTAGTCATTGTTATGGTCATGTTTTTGACCCGTGTCTACAACCCAATGCTGTTCGGAATCGGTGGAAGTATCATCCTGCTTTCCTTTTTCTCCATCGTATGGATATGGATGAAGAAGTACGCCGTGCTCGATACCCAGGAGAAGGTCGCTGGGAGTTACAAGCTGATCGGGTACATTTTCTGGATCAACGCGTCCTGGTTCATCTGTGGGGAGACCGCAAAATTGCATCTCAAGGCGTTCGAGGGCAGCGTCGTGCCAAGCCCCATCGAGATTATGGTTTTTCTCGTGCTCGGTTGGCTCTTCGTGCTCGCTGGTGAATACAAGTCAAAACAGCTACATCAATGAGCTCACGACCCGGAAGTCAGCACGGTCATGGGCTGGGCGAAATCGTTCCTACGCCGGTGGCTCAGGGTAACGGGCGTAGACGTCGAACAATGGGAAATAGGCGCCCGTGAAATGGCCTGAATCTCGTCCATTAGGTGACGGAAAGGAAGCAAAGAATGAAGATCGCTAGAGGCGTACTAATCGGCCTTGGCATGCTCGTTGGGGGTGCCCTAATCTATCTGATCACCATCATCTTTGCCCCCATTTTGTCTGTCACTGCACAGCCGATTACGGACCAAAAGAAGAAGAGCTCAGAGCGTAATCGTCCACCAACATGCCGTCATGACGTGCAGATTCCTGTGGCTGACTTGAAGATCAGTGCATGGCTCTATTTGCCGGAGGATACGTCAATTTCTGTTCCATGCTTAATCATGAGCAATGGGTTTGGCGGTACCAAGGACTGCATTCTTGAATGCTATGCGCTGCGCTTTGTCGAAGCTGGATACGCGGTTCTGACATACGATTACCGATATTTCGGCGATAGCGAGGGCCTGCCCCGGCAGCTTTTCGCTAGGACAACCCAGCTTGATGATCTGCGCGCGGCAATTGCGTATGTCCGATCTCGACGCGAAATTGATGCCGACAACATCGTATTATGGGGTACCTCTGCTTCCGGCGGATACGGGCTGATTATTGCAGCCGAGGATGTGCGAATCGCCGCCGTGATCGCGCAATGTCCAGGGATTGATCACAAGGCCGATAGCAAACTGTTTATGGAACGGGAAGGATTGGGTTTCTTCCTGCGCCTGCTCGTACACGCCCAACGGGATAAGGGGCGTTCGCGTTTTGGCCTCTCACCCCATACATTCCCGATTGTTGGTCGTCCGGGAACCACGGCGATGCTTACTGCGCCGGGAGCCTTCGACGGATATGCCAGACTCACGCAAGATTCAAGGACGTTCAAGAATGAAGTCTGTGCCCGTCTGTTTTTCCTGATGCATGGTCCTGATCCACTGGAGGCTTGCAAGAAAGTGCAATGTCCAACGCTCTTTCTGGCTTGCGAGCATGACAACCTTGCAGCGCCGAAGTCGTATGAACCTGCCGCTGACGTGTTGGGAGATTTAGCTGAAGTGAAGACCTATCCGATCGGTCATTTTGACATCTACGAAGGAGCAAATTTTGAAGACGCGATGAACGAAATGCTCAGTTTCACGAAGAAGCATTTGGGATGAACGATCGACGGAGCATTGTGAATATTCCTGTACATCTGTGACTCTACTGCAAAAAGGGATCCAGACACGAATTCACACGAACTTTCACGAATCTTCTCTCTGGAGCGACGACAAAATTCGTACTAATTCGTGTCCATTCGTGTCAAAAAAAGACTTTTTGCAGCGGAGCCATCGGTAATTCACGTAAGGATCTGAGGAAGTGAAATGAGTCAAACTATCCTACAAACGACAGAAAATTCTTCACGGCCGAAAACGATCGGTAAGAGTTCCCGGCTGTTCTTCATCGACTACCTGCGCGCTGCGCTTGTGATCCTCGTCGTCCTACACCACTTGGCCATCGTCTACGGAGAAGGTTTATCGTTCTGGTATGTGGATCCGCCGAAGGGTGAGTCTTTGGCAGGCTTTGCGCTTGTGTTGTTTGTGCTCTTCAACCAGGCCTGGTTCATGGGCGCCCTCTTCTTGCTGGCGGGCTATTTCACGCCGGCATCCTTTGATCGAAAGGGGACTGGATCGTTCCTGAAAGACCGGTTGATTCGTCTCTGCATCCCGCTTATCGTCTGGATATTTCTACTCAACCCGTTCTCCAATATCGGTCTCTACCTGAAGCCGGCGGTATGGATATCAGATCCGCTCACGTGGCAGAACTATTGGGGAATGTATCCTGAGTTTATTGGCCTCGGGGTCGCGTGGTTCTTGGCTATGTTGCTAATCTTCAGTTTTGGGTATGCCATTTGGCGACAACTGACCCAGAATCGGCAACCGTCTTCGGAGCGAGAATCTTCGCCCCCCAGCTACCTCGGTGTCACCATCTTCATCCTGGTGCTTGCTCTGCTCACATATCTGGGACGGATCGTTGTCCCGATCGGCAGATCCGTGCTCGACTTTCCGACGCTGGCCTACCTTCCTCAGTACCTCAGTTTTTTCATTGTTGGCCTGGTCGCATACCGCCGGAACTGGTTACGAACCTTGACCGGTCGGATGGGCCAAGTCGCCTTAGTGACCGCAATCGCGGCGACACTATTGTTGTTCCCGATCCCGATCCTGGGCATTTTGGGCGGCACGATGCGCTTTCTGGGGAATGGGAGTTGGCCGTCTGCGGTCTATGCGCTCTGGGACTCCATCTTTGCCGTTTGCATGTGCCTGGCCTCGATCACATTTTTTCGCCGTTTCTTCAATCGAGAGAGTCGCTTCGGGAATTTTCTGTCTCAACAGAGCTATGCTGTCTACCTCATTCACAGCCCGATCATTGTTGTGCTCGCGTACGGCTTCTATCTTGCGCTTGAATCGAGCGCTATCGATCTCGGTCCCTTACTTAAATTCGGCATTGCAGCCGTGATCATGGTCCCGATCTGCTTTGCTATCGCCTACATCATTCGCAAAATCCCTGGAGTATCGAGGGTGCTTTAATCCTTTCAGCAACGCACCGAATCAGTCGTGAGGAGAACCGGTAATGACTACAAACAAAAAGTCCGCAACAACCTTGGAAGACATGAAGGTCAATGTGAAGAGTAAACTTTCGGCACTTTGGGTCGCGGTGATGTTTCTATTTATATATGTCGACTTTTTTGCATTATTTGAACCGGGGGCCATAGAGGACATCATGGCGGGCATCGTGTGGAAATTCGATATCACGCAAACATGGGCATTCTCGGCAATGGTCTTGATGACGATTCCGACTCTGATGATTTTCCTCTCCCTGGTATTGACGGCCAGAGTCAATCGATGGACAAACATCATTGTGGGCACTTTGTATATTGTCGTTGTAGTCGGAAGCGTCATCGGGGAGACTTGGGCCTTCTACATCCTTGGTTCCCTTGTAGAACTTGTGCTCCTTGCCCTGATTGTCGGTTATGCATGGAGATGGCCGAAACCGGATGTTTGAAATACCAATCTGGAGAAGAAATGGCCGACAGGATGACTAGCCGGCGGATTACTCTCAGTAGTTCACGTTTGTCATTCTGAGTACCCGACGAAGCGGGGCTTCGCAAAACTATAGGAAACGGGGTGCGCGCAGAGTGAGTCTGTCATTCTGAGTACCCTATGAAGCGCGGCTTCGCAATAACAAGAAGAAACAAGGTACGCTCAGTGTTGGCCTGTCATTCTGAGCACGTTCGCGCCGATAGGCCGAACATGTTGACAGACCAGCGAAGAATCTGTGGTTGCAACGTCAAGACCCTTCGTTGGTCGCTCAGGTGAATCAATCCGTCCTTGCAAACCCGCTCAGGCCTGCCCTGAGCCCCGTCGAAGGGGTGACAAAGTATCTCTTGCCGAAATCGGGGCTTGTTTCTTAGAATCGGGAAGTTTTGAACACGCCACTCTGGTAACGGTCCAGCGAAGAATCTCGTTTTTTACCAAACAGTGAACTACTGAATCTTCGAGATGGGCGGATGTTAGGCGATGAAGACGTCGCGAATCCGACTGGATCAGACGAATTGGAAGAAAGGATATCTCATGAGATCTTTCGTTAACCGACACCGAATTGCCATTTTCTTTATACTGACATTCATTTTTAGTTGGTTCCCCTGGTACGCGGGGATCGCCCCGGAAGTGATAAATCTGGGTCCCTCCGTGGCGGCATTCATCATCGTCATTTTCGTCGGCGGCAAGCGCGGTCTACTGGATTTTTTGCGACCTTTCGGACGCTGGCGCGCCCGTCCCAGCCTGTGGGCCGTGGCCATATTCGGGCCGGCTGTTCTGTACTTGATCGGACTGGGGGTCTACCTACTTCTGGGCGGCGAGGCCCCACCCTTTACGATGATTCGAACTGAAATGAACCTGATTCCTCTCTACCTGTTGGTCGTGTTGATGCCCTGGCAGGGGCCGGTAGGAGAAGAGTTCGGCTGGCGCGGCTTTGCCCTGCCGAACTTGCAGAACAGATATGGGCCGCTGATAGCCAGCCTGGTAATCGGAGTCGCATGGGGCTTATGGCACCTGCCGGCGCTATTCGCACCCCTGGGCGTGACTGGCGCATTGGCATCGTCTATGGGCGTATCCAGGTTCATGCTCATCTATGTGTTCGGCACCACGGCAAACTCCATCTATATGACTTGGCTATACAACAAAACAAATGCCAGTGCCCTGATTGCCGGTATCGTTTGGCATGCGTCGATCAATTTTTGGGCCCGATCCTGTTGAGCGATTCGTCGCTTGCGGCTGCTGGAGAAGGTACCCACCTGCCAACCATCGATCCGTCGCTCTACGTGACGGTCCTGGCGGTTCAGGTGATCGGGGCCATTGCGCTCACGCTGGCAACCAAGGGCAGGCTGGGGTATACGGGACCGTCCGGGCGCGAAAATCATGCTGGTGAAGCCGACAGCCCACCGGTGGTGGCCTGATAGATCGGCTGTGTCTGCCCCGCCATCATCTGAGCGAGATTCCGCACACCTTGATCAGCTGACAAACGGATACAGTGATCAAATACAGTGATCGAATACGGTGGCTGAAATGCAAACGTTATCGATACCCTCACAAATTACTCTATACGTGTTGCTCGCCTTGATCGGATTGCTCGCCCTGATCATCTGGGGCTGGCAGATCCAGGTGCTGCGCGGCAAAGAAATGAAGAACCCGGATGGTTCAGTCGACAATTGGCATGAACAGCCAGTGTTTTACGGCATGGCCGTTGCCGACATCTTCTTTGCCTGCCCCTTGAGCGTCATTGGTATTGTGCTCGTGTTCGTAGACCCCCGGTGGGGCTACTATCTGCTGACATGGGTCAGCTTCTGGTTTGTCTGGGCCAACTTCATGACCACGGCCACAAGCCTACGTTTTGAAAAGCCGAAGATCAACCTCACTTGGCTAATCGTTTACCCCTTTGGGTCACTGGTCGGCCTGGCCTACTTCGCCTGGACGGTCTTGCATTTCGACATTATCTTCTAGCTATGCGTTCTGAGGGAACGGACCTATGAACATTGTCTGGGGGATCATTCTAATCATCATCGCCGGATTCGGCTATGTAGGGCAAGTTATCTCGACCTTTTGGCCTGACAGAGCCGTGGCACTGGGATTGACTGAGTCCGAAGACGACGTGGATCCCGCGTTCTATGCGGACATGCGCGGCGAAGCCTACTGGGATACAGCTGTCCTTTGGACGTTGCCTCTTGCCGGATTTCTACTGGTCTTGGACAGCCCAATGTGGGCCTATTTTGGACTGATCGGCGGGGGAATGTATCTATACTTTGCCGGACGGGGCATTCTAGTTCGCTGGGTGATGCGACGGCGCGACATACGGATAGGCGAACCTCAAACTTTGAAGATAGCCTACCTGTTTCTCGCACTTTGGGGCTTGGTGGCTACTATCACAATTGTACTGGCGATAGTAGCACTGCCCCTATCTTGACGGAGGTGCGTGATGGTCAGAACTCAATCAATGTTGAATGGCGACAGTTATGAAATCAGGCTCAAAGGCCATCTCGACGAAAGCTGGGCCGACTGGTTTGATGACATGACCTTCGTCCACGAAGATGATGGTACGACAACCCTTCGCGGCATAGTCATTGATCAAGCCGCACTGCACGGCTTGATCAAAAAGATCCGTGACTTGGGCATGCCTTTGCTTTCGGTCAATCTTGTCGATTCAAAGCAAGAAAAATGATGCAAGTTGAGTGCATTGAAAGTGTTTCGGCTGTCTGAGGAATTGTGGGACTAGACCTCCGGGAGGTGTCCAAAAACGGTGGTCGTGCCAGATGTTCCCCGGACACCTCCCGGAGGTCGGGTTTCCATCTGTCCCCACAATTGCTTCAAGAGCCAGTTTTTCGAATCGTCTGAGTACGAAAAAGATTCGGTCGAAGCCGACTGAGAGGTCAAGAATATGGCGAACAAGAGTCTCAATCCGACCATCGTCGCAGAAGCGCTGGGCGCATTGTCTATTGCCGGCACTATCGTCGCCAGTCCGCTATTGCGCTCCTGGTACCGCAAATGGGGCGCCAGTGCCGAGGAAGTGGCTATGGCTTTGCCCGGTGACCGACTTGTGCGGGATCCTCGGCTTGAATCTACCCGCGCCGTCACCATTCAAGCCCCGGCAGCCCAAGTTTGGCCCTGGCTGGTGCAGATGGGGCAGGGTCGGGGTGGGCTCTACAGCTATGAACGGCTGGAAAATCTGGCCGGCTGCGACATGCAGAACGCCGACGAGATCCTTCCCCACTGTCAGAAGCTGAAGGTCGAGGACCAAATACGCCTTGGCCCGGAGGGCTATCCTGCCTTTGAGGTGGCCGCCATCCTTTCGGGAATCGCACTTGTCCTGCGCGGCGACACGCCAAATCCCACCGGCAAACCCACCACCTGGATCTGGATCTTTTTTCTGGCCCCCATCGATGAACAGACCAGCCGCCTTCTCCTTCGTTCTCGACTGGACTACGAACCCAATCCAGGCAACGAAATTTCATGGCGCGTTTTCACCGATCCGATTGCATTCAACATGGAGCGAGAGATGCTGAAGGGTATCAGGAGGCGGGCAGAAGCGTCGGTTTCCGCATGAGCACAATTTGGCTCATCTGGATTCTATTTGGTTGACAGAAACGTGAGATGTGACTTGACGGCCCACACTGTTCACTCATCACGTTTCACGGATTGAGCGCACGAGTGCCATGAGCCACATAGTTGAAATCAGGAGGAATACGTATGCAAGCAGTTGTCTACACAAAATACGGTCCCCCCGAAGTTCTTCATCTTGAAGACGTCGAGAAGCCGACGCCTATGGACAATGAAGTATTGGTGGAAATCCATGCGGCATCGGTAAACGCGAAAGATTGGCGCCTCCTGAGAGCGGACCCATTTCTCATCCGCTTGATGTACGGCGGCCTGTTCAAACCAAAGTATCAAATACTTGGCGCCGACATAGCCGGACGGGTTGAAGCCGTCGGCCGCAATGTGACCGAGTTTCGGCCGGGCGACGAGGTATATGGCGACGTTGGCGAGTGTGGTTTGGGCGGCTTTGCTGAGTATGTGTCGACTCCTGAAGATGTATTGGCCAAAAAACCGGCCAACATTTCCTTCGAGGAAGCAGCGGCAGTACCGATGGCGGCGGTCAGCGCCCTGCAAGGTCTACGCGATGACGGTCGAGATTCAACCGGGGCAGAAGGTTCTGATCAATGGCGCATCCGGCGGTGTGGGTACGTTTGCGGTGCAGATTGCCAAGTCGTATGGGGCCGAAGTCACCGCCGTCTGCAGCACTAGGAATCTGGATAGGATGCATTCGATTGGCGCTGACGACGTCATCGATTACACACAGGAGAATTTCACCCAAAATGGGCAGCACTATGATCTGATTCTGGCTGTGAACGGATATCATCCGATTTCGGATTACAAGCGTGCATTGAACTCAACGGGAATCTATGTCATGGCCGGCGGTTCGACGAAGCAGATATTCCAAGCGTTGCTTCTAGGATCGTGGATGTCAAAGCGCGGTGGCAAACAGATACGCTCTCTATCGGGCAAGCCAAGCCAAAGTGATCTAGTCGCTGTGGCGGAGCTAATTGAGGCCGGAAAAGTGGTACCCGTGATCGATAGACAGTATGCGTTGCCTGAAGTGCCTGATGCCATCCGCTATCTAGAGCAGGGGCATGCCAGAGGAAAAGTTGTCATCACTGTGGCGCAGAACGGCCAATGAAAACGGAGGTTCACATGAAAGCAATTGTGCAGAACGACTACGGCTCACCCGATGTCCTCGAACTCAAGGAGATCGACAAGCCTGAGGTCCAAGAAAGTGACGTGCTGGTGCGCGTTCAGGCGGCAGCCCTCAACGCGGGCGATGTCCTCGGGATGAGGGGTGTCCCATATGTTTCACGGTTGAGCGTTGGGTTTCCGAGACCGAAGAACTGGGTTCCCGGGTTCGATGTAGCAGGCTATGTTGAAGCCGTCGGATCAAATGTAACCCGCTTTCAGCCTGGTGACGCGGTATTCGGTGCGTGCGACGACGCCTGCGCCGAGTATGGGTGTACAGCAGAAGAGAACCTCGTGCCCATACCGACCAATCTTACGTTTGAGCAAGCAGCGGCGGTCCCGACAGCCGCCGTCACCGCGCTGCGCGGTCTGCGTGATGTGGGCAAGGTGCAGCCGGGGCAAAAGGTCCTGATCAATGGCGCCTCAGGTGGCGTGGGAACGTTTGCCGTACAGATCGCCAAGGCACTCGGTGCTGAGGTGACCGGCGTTTGCAGCACGAGGAACGTAGAGATGGTCCGCTCCATCGGCGCGGATCACGTCATCGACTATACCGAGGAGAACTTTACCCAGGGCGAAGAGCGCTACGATCTTATCCTCGACAACGTGGCCAACCATTCGTTGAGAGAGTGCAGGCGAGTACTTGCCCCCGGCGGCGTTCACATCCCCAACAGCAGCAACGGCGGTATAGGATTCATCATCAATGCATTTGCGCAGTCGGCTCTTGTAAGCCAACAAGGACGCCCCTATTTTGCGGTCCCGGCCAACCAAGATCTGGTTGACCTGAAAGAGATGATAGAGGCCGGCAAGGTCACACCGGTTGTCGACAGAGCGTATGGGTTGAGCGAGACCCCTGATGCCTTTCGGTATCTGGAGGATGTTCACGCTCAGGGGAAAGTTGTTATCAGCATGTCAAGGTGCCAATGCCCTGTCCGATAAGGTGCTACATCCTTACTTTTCGTTGCTAGTCTGTGCGATGCTCATCGCTATCCCGCTATATTCAATCCCCGGGAAATGACAAAGGTATTTCATAACTGTGGTGGCAAGAAAGAAGGAACCAACAATGGTCGATGTGAGGATACTACTTTCAGGTTTATGGGTAAGTCTGATGTTGACCTACCTTCTGGGCGATGTGCTGCGAATATTCGCCGGCGATTTTGAACCAGGGAAGATGGGCGATATGGAACCCACTCAGATCATGTGGGTGGGTGCCGCCGTCTTGATGTTGATCCCGATCATCATGGTCGTTCTATCCCTGACGGTTCAGTATCCCGTAATTCGTTGGGTAACCATCATCGCGGCCGTCATCCTTTTTGCTTTCAATCTCGTTGGCTTGCCAACATACCCTTCCGCCTATGACAAGTTCTTGATCGTGGTTGGACTTGTCTTCAATGTGGTGACAGTTTGGTTTGCATGGAAGTGGTGACAACTAGAAGGTTGAGGTAGTTCGAACCTTTTCAAAGGAGGATATGACGATGTCTACCGAGAATCAAGAACCCTCGAAAACTGGAATCAGTGGCCTCTTTTTTGTGGGCTGCCTGTTGATTGGCCTTGCTATCGGCATACTGACCGGACAGGTCGCGGTCGCACTGCTCGGTGCGTTGGGTGTCGGTTTTATCGCCATGGGTATTGTGCGCTTCGTAACCGGCCAATGGTGAGTTCCACCGTTCACTCTGCATAGGGTCTCTTTCTTACCATCCTGATCCTTGGCGTTGTGCTGCGGTTGGCATAGGAATCGGCGGACGCCAAGAGTGAAGCCGCTGAAAGGGGCCAGATCGTTCAGGGTTGAAGGGACTGACCTCCGTGCACTATACTTAGCCAATGCCGACGTCGATTCTAGCCACAAATCTCTATCTCCCGCCGATCCGGTCAG
>CAVXYK010000003.1:242500-362823 GCA_963765875.1 uncultured Chloroflexia bacterium | reverse complement strand
GCGATCTCCATATTGGTCGCGCCTTCAGCAACGAGACTGAGAATCTCCTGCTCCCTTGCAGTCAGCACAATTTCATCCTGGATCGTTTCCTCACCTGCTTGCTTGCTGACGCGGCGAAACTCCTCCAGCATGTGGCCACCCAGGGCGGGAGTGATAGCGGCTTCGCCACGAACCGCACCGCGTAACATGGCGAGCATCTCCTGGGCACGAATGGTCTTGAGAAGATACCCTTGGGCGCCATAACGGATTGCCTGAAAGAGTTTCTCGTCATCGTCCTGTACGGTCAACATCACGATAATGGTGTCAGGTAGTTCCTGTTTGATCTTGCGAGTTGCTTCCAGGCCATCCATTGCGGGCATGGCCACATCCATGATGATGAGGTCGGGCTTCTTTGCGTGCGCTTTGATCATGGCCTCAACGCCGTCTTTTGCCTCACCGACCACGTCGAAATCGTCCTGGCTATCGAGGATATTCCGAAGGCCCTCGCAGAACAGTCGATGGTCATCGACTAGTAGCACGCGATACTTGTCCATTACGTTTTCTCCAAGGTTCTGTCTGCAAACGTTGAGCGCTCTGGAGGATTGGTTTTCTTGCCGGCCCAGCTTGTCGATGTCCGTTTCCCATCGGCCATTGAAGGTAGACGCGGGTGCCTCGTCCGGGGGCAGACTCAACCTTGATCTGACCGTTGAGTTGGGCGGCGCGTGCTCGCATGATAGTTAGCCCAAAGTGGCCCGAATTATCAGTGTGTAATCTATCGAGATCAAAACCACAGCCATCATCTTCCACTAAGATGGACCCCAGGCGATCGTCGTATTTGAGCGAAAGGGCAATATGCTCGGATCCTGAATGATGAAGCGCATTCACCAGCATCTCCTGGACGATGGGAAGTAGTCGACTGGCTGCTTCTGCGTTTAGGTAGAGTGGCTCAGGTGATTCGAAATGAATCTGTGCTGCCGGAGTGTCAACCTGAATGATCCGGGACATTAGCTCCGAGAGCAACTCTTGAAGGGGCTGGCGCGGAGCAGGCGGCTGGTGCAGGCTTGCGATCGATCGGCGCGCCTCAAGAGATGCCTGCTCAACTGCTGTTCGAATACCGGCTATCTCTGCTTCCTTGCCATTGTTCGACTGCGAGGCGAACGTATTGATGAATTGGTCAAGCTTCAATCCGATAAGACTCAATGTCTGAGCCAGACCGTCGTGGATATTAGCGGCAATTCGCTGACGTTCTTCCAACGCCGTGGCCCATTCCAACTGCTGGTGAAGATAGCCGTTTTCCAGTGCAGCGGACGCATGGTTGGAAAAACTTTCGATTGTGCTCAACTCATCATCTCGCCACTTTTTGCCGGCTGTTGAATTCGTCGCGATCAGAAGCGTCGTCGTGAACTCACTCTCCCAAATAGGTAGATAGAGTAACGATTTGGCATCGAGTGCTTGCCTCCACTTGTCCAGATCTGGCGCGTCATGCTGGGGAGCGGAGACAACAATTGGCCTGGAGAGGATCAAGGGTCCCGGTGAGCATTCGCTCGATATCGCCAGCATCCTCACGGTTTCTTGCATGTCATTGTCTAATCCTTGTGACGCAGCCAGCGTAAGTATCTGTTCCTCCTTTTCCCAATTGAGTACACAAGCCTTCTCCCCACCCAACAGTCTACATGACTGCTGGGCGATGATCTGATTGACTTGATCGATTTCTAACGTGGAGGCCAGCTTGATGCTGGCTTGATGTAGGAGTGTAAGTTGAGCATTGACGGACTGTAACTCGGTCGTCCGCTCCTCTACCAGATCTTCCAGGTGGACGCGGTAGGTGGTCAACTTTTCTTCAGACTGTCGTTTCTCTATAGACTGTTCCCGCAGGTAGACGTAGCCCAAGAGTGGGATCGCCAACATGTGAAAGCTGTTGGCAATGGGACAGAAGTACACATTGTGGGCGGCCCTCGTAGCGAAGTTAACGAGGAAAAGGAACTCACCCATGAAGAAAAACAACAGTGCCGTCGAAACCACTCTGGACAGCCAACCGGGCCTCTTGATCAGAAAATAGACGGCGAGAAGGATCAGGACAGAGGTTGGTGCGTGGAAGACCCATGCTTCCCAGGTCTGGTGAAAATGGACTTGCGGGCTAACTGCCAAGCGCCGGGGCCATGAGTAGAAGACAATCGACATGCCGACAACGATGGCAATGCTTCCCGCCTGAAGATAGCGGCGAGCCAGTGATGGGGCGTCCAGCACATAGCGTAGAAACGCTCCAGCAACCACGACGACCGTGGTCATCGTCAACGCATGTTCCAGGGGGTGCAAGAAGGTACCTTCCACAGATGAGCTGTCGGACATGCGCTGTATAGTTCGTCCAAACATGAAGAGCTCACGCGTGAGCCCTAGGCCAAAGGCCCACACCAACCAGCGCTCGCGCGGGAAGCCTTGTGTCCGCTGCCGTGACCATGCGATCATAAGCAAGATCGTCCACATGGCGATGGGCAGACCAAAGCGGACCAGGTTGTTTTCCGGCGGGCCGGGTCCACCGGCAAATTGGCGCAGGATCGTCATCGCTAGTTCGGAAGGATCGGTCTCATGGATGGTCATTTGTGTACCCTATCATGCAACTGGCTACAGATCGGCTACAGTGATGTTCCGTCGATTCTGATTCGATTTGTCTGTGGCGTGCCGTCGATCGAATGTGATTACGAGGATGGAATGGCGGTTACTACTATGTGAAATGTTATTTTCGATCTTGACTTGTGTGCTATACTATATTTTATCATGGGTAAGCAATATTCGTACGGCCAAATTTCGAATCACATACCCACCGGACGCAAAAAACCGGCGACCGCCGTCGGCGGTATGGTCGCGCTTAGATAGCCCGCATTGTCCGGCCCTTTCCGGCTGGGTCCGCGGGCCAGTTGAAGACGTAGGACGTGAGCGTTGATGCCTCAGCAAGAGCAGGCATCAATGACGCCACGTTTTGCGTCTTTCGTTTTGTCTGAATCAATCCAAACCAATGAAAAACATAGATGTGGTGATACGACTTCACCTGTCTTTTGTCAATTGATTTCGCTTTAGGAGGCCATTGTGGCTGACAAATATAACCATCAAGAGATCGAGCCCAGATGGCAACGTACCTGGGTAGACCAAGGTCTGTATGACACAGTCGAAGATCCGGAGAAGCCCAAGTGGTACGCACTGACCATGCTGCCCTACCCGTCCGGCGACCTGCATACGGGTCACTGGTATGCGTTCACGCCCTCCGATGCAGGCGCACGCTGGCGACGGATGAACGGCTATAACGTCTTTTTCCCACCAGGCTTTGACGCCTTCGGCCTGCCCGCTGAGAACGCTGCGATCCAGAACAATACACACCCGGTCAAGTGGACCTATGCCAACATCGAGCGCATGCGCGACCAGATGAAGAAGATGGGCGCGATGTGGTCCTGGGATCGAGAGGCCGTCACCTGTGATCCCGAGTTCTATAAGTGGACACAGTGGTTCTTCCGCAAGTTCTATGATGCGGATGTTGCCTACCGCGAACTGGCGCCGGTCGACTTCTGCCCGAGCTGCAACACGACTCTGGCGCGTGAGCAGGTCTGGGGCGAGGAGCGCCGCTGTGAACGCTGCGGTACCCAGGTCATCAAGCGTGAACTGGACCAATGGAAATTCCGCATCACCGACTACGCCGACGAACTGCTGGAGGGACTGGAACGCATCGACTGGCCTGAGCGCGTCAAGACCATGCAGACCAATTGGATCGGTCGCAGCACCGGCGCCCAGGTCACCTTCACAACCGAGAACGGCGACCCCATCGAGATCTTCACCACACGGCCGGATACGCTGTGGGGGGCGACCTTCATGGTGCTGGCGCCTGAACATCCACTGGTCGAAAGCGTGACCACCCACGAGCACCAGCATGCGGTGCAGAAGTATCGCGACGAAGCCGAGCGCATGGATGAGATCCAACGCACTGCGGCCGACAAGGAGAAGAGTGGCGTCTTCACCGGCGGCTATGCCATCAACCCGGTCAACGACGAGCGCATTCCCATCTGGATTGCTGACTATGTGATGATGGGTTATGGCACCGGCGCCATCATGGCCGTGCCTGCACACGACGAACGTGACTTCGAATTCGCCACCAAGTTCGGCCTGGAGATCCGTCGTGTAATCACGGGCCCTGACGGCGCAACCGGCCCAATGGAAGAAGCCTATGCATCCAAGGATCAGGGCGAAATGATCAACAGTGGCCACTTCAGTGGTACGCCGGTCGCCGGCGCCGTCGAGGATGTCACAGCTTGGCTGGAAGAGAACAGCAAGGGTGAGGCTGCGGTCAATTATCGGTTGCGCGACTGGCTGATCAGCCGCCAGCGTATGTGGGGAACGCCCATCCCGATCATTTATTGCGATACCTGTGGCACTGTACCGGTTCCCTACGAGGATCTGCCCGTGCTGCTGCCCGATGATGCAGAGTTCAAACCGACTGGCGAGAGCCCGCTGAAGTACCACGAGGGCTTTCTGAACGTAGATTGCCCGAACTGCGGCGGCCCGGCCAAACGGGAGACCGACACCATGGACACCTTCATGTGCTCCAGTTGGTATCCCTATGCCTATGTGACGCCCTACTGGAAATCGGGCGAGAGCCTGAGTCCGGATGACATTCCCTGGAATGTGGAGCAGGGTGACTACTGGTTGCCCATCGACCAGTACACCGGCGGTATCGAGCATGCCACCATGCATCTGCTGTATATCCGCTTCTTCACCAAGGTGCTGAACACGCTGGGCGTGCTGCCCTTTGATGAGCCGATGGAACGGCTGTTTAATCAGGGCATGATTCTGGGACCGGATGGCGAGAAGATGTCCAAAAGCCGGGGCAACGTGATCAACCCGGACGACGTCGTCGGTCAGTATGGCGCAGATACGGTGCGCGGCTATCTGATGTTCATCGGCCCCTGGGACCAGGGCGGTCCCTGGGATCCCAGCGCAATCGAAGGCATCAGCCGTTTTATGTATCGTGTCTGGAGCGTGGTTGTTGACGAAGCCAAGCCAAACAATGTTGCTGCCCAACCGAGCGCAGATGAGGTGCGCACGCTGGAGCGCAAGCTGCATCAGACGATCATCAAGGTGACCGATGATCATGAGAACTTCCGCTTCAACACGGCCATCGCCGCCATGATGGAGCTGAACAACATGCTGATCAAGGTCAAGGAGACGGCCGTTGCCGGATCACCCGTCTGGGATGATGCCGTCCGCAGCCTGACGCTGATGATGGCGCCCATCTTCCCCCACATCAGTGAAGAGATGTGGCATCGGTTGGGTAACGAAGGCAGTGTTCACGTTCAGGTGTGGCCTGAGGGCGAAGCTGAGAAAGCCAAAGATGATGAAGTCACCGTCGTTGTTCAGATCAACGGCAAAGTGCGAGACAAGCTGGCGGTTGCGCCCGGTCTGTCCAAGGATGAACTGGAACGGCTGGCGTTGGATCTGCCCAATATCCAGAAGTGGATGGACGGCAAAACGGTGCGCAAGGTGATTGTCGTACCCAACAAGCTGGTCAACGTTGTGGTTGGCTAAGCCTGATTGCGGTCGGCCGACCGGCATAGTTCGGCGCTGGTAGGGTGATAGTCGATAAGCAAAGAAGACGTACAGAGATGGGTAGCTTTCTCACTTGAGGAGAAAGATATCCATCTCTTTTGTTTCTGCTTTTGTTTCTGCTTTCAAAACGAGGTTGACTGAAAATGACGTGCCGGGTTGGGGACAGAAACATGTGTTACCGGTCCCACAGAATCTATCGATTTCTGGAAACAGCGCTGGAACGCGGCAAAATTCTCATCGACTGTCCCGCCTTCCTCAAGGATTCATACATGTCCCGTAGATTTGTCTCGATATCGTGTGAAAGAACACGGCCTATTTTGGTTTCGGAGCACGTTTCGTTTATAATTGTGTCGAAAGGGGTTCGTGCAAAATTGCACAAAATCTCGCTCTTGGCATGATTCTGACGTTCGCACGACGTAATGCCTACAACAGAACGTCGTCAAGCCAACTACCTATCAAGTAGCGCACTATTTTTGGAACCTCTGCCCACTTCTGCGACTTAGAATGAGTAAGTGTAATCGCAGTGTCAGCGAGTTCATCGGGAGGTATGAGAATGATATATAAATCGAAATCCACGGTTGCCGGCCACGTACGAGTGGTTTTCGAACTTCCTTCCTGTATTTGGGCGGATAAAATCTTTGTTACCGGCGATTTCAATAATTGGGATAAGAACTCAGTGTCGATGCGACAGACCCGAAACGGCGTCTGGCGTGTTGAGCTCGATCTTCCTGTCGGCACGCGCTACGAATTCCGCTATATCATTGATGGGCATTGGCAGACTGACTATCATGCCGATGATTTCACGACCAATTCTTTTGGCGAGGACAACAGCGTGGTGATTGCCGAACTGATGCCGACTCAGATCGCATGTGGCAAAGATAGTAGTATGGTGCATGAGCAACGTTGCCGGAAGACGGTCTGCATTCCCGACACCCGTGCAGTGGAAACGATGGCCGAGGTTGCCGCCTAGTCGCACAGCAGGAGGTGCGCTGTAACGAAGGGTCTCTGCATGGCCGTCCAGATTCTTCGCTAATCTGTCTTGATGGTCGATCTGGATACGGTGACCCACCCAGAATGACCGGGACACGTTTGATCGCATCTTGTTTCTCGTAGTTTTTGCGAAACCCCGCTTTGTCGGGTGATCAGAATGACAGTTGTGAAGTACCGGAGCGTATGTTCGAACGTCCGAAACCAAGTCGGTTTCGGACGTTTTTTGTACCCTCTGATTCTCGATGCCGAATTCTTGAAGGAACGCATGTACTAACACATACGCTCAATCCGAATTGCCTATGCTATGCTTATTTTCTGTCAAGAATCGCCGCAAGGAAGATGGTCGTAAAACTCGATAAGGCGTAATGCCCGGCTGTCCCTAATAGCTCACGATATCTCAGGTGTCGAATTGCGCTTCCCAGCTTTCACAAGGTGTTTTTCATGAACCAACACGAACTAATGCTGTATCACAATGTGATGTGCCCCTACTGCGTACGTGTGCGTCGCTTTCTTAGTGCAAACAATGTAGTCATTCCCGAGAAGGACACGCTGCTGAATCCAAGCGCCCGCCGAGAATTAATCGAGGCCGGTGGCAAAGGCCAAGTGCCGGCGTTGATGATCGATGGTGAGGTCCTCTATGAATCCAACGACATCATCGAGTGGGTCAAAAAGAACGTGATGCAAGCCAACGAGGTCGCATAAACATCATGGCAACCTATGATTATGATCTCTTCGTGCTTGGCGCCGGTTCAGGCGGCGTGCGTGCAAGCCGTATCGCCGCCGGATTCGGGGCTCACGTCGGTGTCGCGGAAGAACGATATCTGGGCGGAACTTGTGTCAATGTCGGTTGCGTGCCAAAAAAACTACTGGTCATTGCCTCCCAATATCGAGAAGCGTTTGAGGATGCCGCCGGGTTCGGCTGGTCGGTTGGTGAGGCGCATATCGATTGGCCGTTGTTGATCGCAGAGAAGGATCGCGAGATTGCTCGACTCAACGAAGTCTATGCCCGTATGCTCGACAGCGCAGGCGTCGAGCGGTTCCAGGGCCATGCGCGCCTGCTCGATGCCCACACAGTCCAGGTCGGCGACCAGACCGTCACGTCTGAGACAATCCTGATTGCGACGGGCGGCTGGCCGGTGATGCCGGATATCCCCGGTATTGAGCATGCTGTCAGCTCAAACGAGGCCTTCTATCTCGACAAAACCGGCGGGCGGGTATTGATTGTCGGCGGCGGATACATCGGTGTTGAGTTTGCAGGCATCTTCAATGGCCTTGGCGTCGAGACCACCTTGATCTGTCGCGGAGATCTGATTCTACGCGGATTTGACATGGACATCCGCACCACGTTGAGCGAGGAGATTCAGAAGAAGGGCGTCGATATCCGCTACGCCAACAACGTGACCCGGATCGACAAGCGGGTGGACGGTCTTCATGCCACACTGCTGGATGGTTCGACGCAGGTTGTCGATCATATCATGTTTGCCACTGGGCGTGTTCCTCTATCCGAGGACATTGGTCTGGAGGAAGTCGGTATTGAGCTGGATGATCGCAAGGCCGTCATCGTGGATGACTTTTCACGAACGACAGTCCCTAATATCTATGCCGTGGGCGATGTGACAGATCGAGTCAATCTGACGCCAGTCGCGCTGGCTGAGGGCATGGCTCTTGCGAAGACGATCTTCAACGACACGCCGACCAAGCCCGACTACAGCAATATTCCCACGGCGATCTTCAGTCAACCCAATGCAGCCACCGTGGGCCTCAGTGAAGAACAGGCGCGTCTTCAATTTGAAGATGTCGATATTTATAAGACCAGCTTTCGCCCGATGAAGCACACGCTCAGTGGACGTGACGAGCGCACCATGATGAAGCTTGTGGTGGAGCCCGAGAGCGACCGCGTGCTGGGCGTCCACATGGTCGGCCCCGATGCCGGAGAGATCGTGCAGGGCCTTGCCGTGGCATTGAAGGCAGGCGCCACCAAAGCCGTCTTTGACTCGACCATCGGCATTCATCCCACTTCGGCCGAGGAGTTTGTGACCATGCGTACGAAATTCACGGATTAGCGTGGGGCATGATCGTTGGCAGCCTTCGAGAAAAAACGATCCACGAATCTCCACGAAGCGGCACGAAGAAACACAAAAGGAAACGAACTGAGTTGTTCTTCGTGCCCTTCGTGGATCTCGCTTCCTCCACATCACCACCATCTGATTATGGCATTCACCTGGATCGACCGTAAACACGATCAACCGATTCACGTCTCTCTTTCCGCCGGCACGCTGACGCTCAGCTTTGGCGGGCGCTCCAATCTCTCCTTTGACGGTGAGGGTCGCTTGGTCGGGGCCTGGTTCGATGGGCTGACCTACCGCCGTGCGCTGGACAATCGCGTCTTGCTCAAGTGGGCCGACAGTGAACGCAGTGGTCGTCGTCGGCGACGCTTTCTTGATGTCGCGAGAGCGCAGAACGATCCTTGCCCGCGCCTACGACGCAGCGTTTGGCGTGGTCAAAGGCCTTGCAGATAGCCAATGTCTATGTGAGTGATACGCCCGCCGAAGCGGTGGAGGGTGTATCGGCTTGGCTCAGCTACGTCAGCGGTTGGGACTGGGATCGGCTGGAGGGTGAAGGGGCTCGCTTCGACGCCATTTACAAGCCCGTCTCCATTCTGCCGCCGGATCAATATCTGGCCCTGGTTGTCCAGGCCACCGAGGGCTGTTCCTACAACGAGTGTACCTTCTGCACATTCTATCGAGATCGCCCCTTTCGTATCAAGCGCGATGCTGAATTTCGCGACCATGTCAACCAAGTCAAGGCCTTTTTCGGACGTGGCGCTGCCATGCGCAAGCGACTCTTCTTGGCCGACGCCAACGCGGTCATCATTCCTCAGCATCGTCTTGACCCGCTGCTGCAGATTGCAAACGAGTCGTTTTCCATCCTGCCCCGCATGCAGAGCGCCGATGAACAGTCGAGCTGGCGCAAGGAGAACCCATTCCATTTCGACGGCATATACGCCTTCATCAGCGCGCCTGACGCATTGAACAAGCGTGCCGCTGACTTTGCTGATATGCGTGCCCGCAACGTTCATCGCCTCTACGTCGGCCTGGAGAGTGGCCACGATCCGTTGCGCACCTTTCTGCGTAAACAGGGGCAAGCCGATGATGTGCAGGCTGCGGTTGAGACGATCAAGGCCGGTGGGCTGAGCGTGGGCCTAATCTTTATGGTCGGCATCGGCGGAGAGCGCTTTCGGCAGGTCCACTTTGAGGATACCATCCGCCTGATCAAGCAGATGCCATTAGGTGAAGGCGACTTGCTCTATGTCTCACCCTTCGTCGCTTCATCCGATACCCCTTACGTTCAAGACATGGTCCAGACCGAAATCGAGGCGCTCTCTGAAGAAGCCCTGGAAGCTGAAGAGCTGCGCTTTCGGCGCGACCTGCTTCCTTGGGCCAAAGCGCGTGGCGTGCGAATCTCCCGCTATGATATTCGTGAGTTTCTCTACTGACGAAGCAGCGGATGTGCCCGCCCACAACTGGTTTGGCCTTTCCCTTCATCAACACTACAATAAATAGCGATGGCTCAACAGGATTTTGTGTGGTAGGGCGAGTTTTCGTACCCGCCGAGCCATAGCGGCTTCGTCTAGCGGTTCATGCAATATCGCGCGTAGCCTAGCTGTCTTATTCAGCATAGTTCACTCGGAGGAAAACTATGATCAATCTTTATGATAACAGCACAAACGAACTCCTCGGCGAGATCACGGATTTAGACTTGGCATTCATGGTCGATCAGCTGGAAGAAGAGTGGGCCGAAGACCACGACTACTACATCAACTGGCCCACAGTCGATCTCTTTGAAACCAAGGGCGCCTCAGCGCTGCTTCTAGCGTTGCTGCGCAGCGCCCTCGGTGATCGTGACGATATGGAGATCCGTTGGTCGCGCCGATAGCACATTCACTATGACCAGTCGACTCTTGCGCACCTACCAACAGCATCAGCCCTTTGCCGTGGTTTTGGTGCTCTTCGTCAGTTTTCGTCTTCTGGCGCTGTTGACGCTGCGCATCGGCGGTTTTTTCGCTGACTATTCAGACTATGAGTTCTACTATGCCTGGGGCCAACTGACGGCCATGGGCTATCAGCCGTTTCAGGATCTGTGGGCGGCCTATCCGCCTCTCTTCCCGGCCTTGATGCTGCCCATCTTCGAACTCTCCAGCCGCATTCCGCCTTGGTCTGATCCCAGGCTCTTCTTTCACGGACTGTTTGGTCTCTTTCTGCTCCTTTTTGAGACCGGTAATCTGATTCTGATCTACCGGCTGGCTCTCAAACTTCAAGCAGACGAAGAGACAGCCCCTTCCGGCAGCGCTGAGTTTCGTATGCCGCCTGCGCTCTGGTCGGCCATTCTCTATGCGCTGCTCTTTGTGCCGGCCTACACCATGATGGGGTGGTTCGACACCATGCCCCTCTTCTTCATGTTGCTGGGCCTCGATCTACTGCTCTCAAAGAGTCGTTGGGGCTGGCCGGCCAGCGCAGTAGCCGTTGCGTTGGGCTTCCTTGTCAAACTGACGCCAATGCTAGTCGTGCCCATTGCCATTCGTTGGCTGGGGGCCAAACTGAGCTGGCGTGCAGCGCGTACCGAGTGGTTTGATCGGCGCTCACCGGCAAACTTGTTGCGTCCTGCCGTCTACACGACCATCTTTTTCGGTGTCGCCGGCGGACTGGGCTATTGGCTCTCCAACGGCAATTTGGCCCTCGGCTTCAGCAGTTTCCACATTCAGAGTATACGGCCACCGTGGCAGAGTGTCTGGGCGCTGATCGACGGCTTCTACGGCTATGGTCTGGTGCCATTGGACATGCGCAATCTGGTGAGCTTTGAGACCTATCAGTGGGAGAGTCGAATACCTTGGACTTGGGTGACGCTCGCTTTCGTGGGGATCTATCTCTGGCTCTATACCCGGCGCTATGATTGGGCGCGGATACGTACGCCCATCGTCTTCAATGCCGTCAGCATGATCTGGCTTCTGCTCTATAGCAAAGGCTGGAGCCCTCAATTCTTGGTCTGGATCCTGGCCTTCGTGGTGCTGCTGAACCCGTCGATGCGCACTATTTTGGTCGCCGTTGCCCTCAGCGTGATCAACGGCATCGAAACCTACGTCTATCTGATGATGTTGCCGGATGAGCATTGGATCATGGTGGCCGCAGTGCTCTTGCGCACAGCTCTGTTGCTCTTGTTGGCAGCCGAGTTCGTCGGCCAAATCTGGCCCCTGGGCGAGCGCAAACAATCGATAGAACGATGGAGCGGACGCCTCTCTTGGGCAACGTTGCTCGTCTCATTGTTCGTCGCCTTGCTCGGCGCACCGCGTGCTGCACAGGCCTATGAAGCGAGACGCTGGCAGGAAGAGACCTGTCAGCCGGCCATCGCCTACCTGCAAGAACAAACCGAATGGCCCAACCGGACCATTGTCAGCGAAGATCTCAATGTTTGGCGTGATTTCTATCCGTGGCTGCGTGAAGACTACGACATCCGCATACTGGACACCTACAGCGCGATCGACGAAGCGCCTGAATCCGTTTTGGCTCGCCAGTTGGATGAACTGATCCGTGAGGGCGAATTCTGGTGGGTGGAGCGTGAGCCATCGATCGCTGCGCAGACATATTTCACGGGTCCGACAGTCGAGGTGCTGGATCGGCAGAAACTGGGCGCGTGCGTTCTGGCCCGGATCGTGCCCCATGTATCTGGTGAGCCGATGGGAAGCGATAGATGCTGCCGGCGGACCGATAGAATTGAAGTCGATGGAGATGGCATCGGCAGAGGCGGGTGACGACCTTCATCTGGTGCTATATTGGCAGACCAATGAGACGGTGGATGGAAGCTATACCGTTTTTACACAGATTGCTGAATGACGAAGGTGCACTTGTTGCGCAGCAGGACAACGTACCCGTCGAAGGTCTAGCGCCCACGAATTCGTGGGCTCCAGGAGAGCTCATCCGTGATCCCTATCGACTGTCGCTGCCGGCAGATCTGCCCGCCGGAACATACCAATTGTTGGTCGGCATGTATGATGGTGGAGGCCGCCGGCCTATCGCTCTGCCGGATGGAACACAGGCAGATCACATGTCGTTTCCGATCCAGATAGACAGCGATTAATCATCCATTGCGGGCGGGGACAATCCTTGCCTCTACCTGAAGGGCAATCGTGGTATCGAATCGAAAGGTACGCGACATTCAGGCCAGAGATCGAAGCATTGGCTTTCTCATCTTTGGTTTTCTGCTCGCGTGCTATCTCTTCACCTATACCGGCGTAATTCAGAGCAGCGATGGTTTGGCCATGTTCGCCACCACCGAGAGCCTGGCGCGGCGTGGCGAAGCGAGTACGAATCAGATTCTTTGGATGGGGCTGCAACAGGGCGACTTTGGCCCTGATGGCAACCTCTACAGCCGCAAAGGACTGGGCATGCCCTTGCTTGCGCTGCCGTTGGTCTGGTTGGCGCGTGTCTGGAACACCATTCGGTCTTGTGCAGGCCGCCCTCTTGCTCAACCCAATTCTCACCGCCTGGACAGGCGCATTGCTCTACCGCACAGGGCGGCGGCTCGACTGGAGCCGAAGCGCTTCGATCATTGTAGCGCTGATCTTTGGCCTGGCTACGCTGGCGTGGCCATACACGCAGACCTTTTTCAGCGATCCGGTCTGTGGATGGGGCCTATTCGCCGCATCCTATGGTCTGCTTGCCTACGCACAAACAGGTCGCAAGCGCTATCTGGTGATGGCCGGCATGGCCTGGGGCGTCGCATATCTGGCCCGTGTCATCAACCTGGTCACGCTGCCCATCTATCTAGTCGGCCTCTACCTGGTGCTGGAAAGCCAGGTCAAGCGTCAGATGAACGACCACCCCGGCTGGCGTGCCATCCTCCGCTACAATTGGCGACCGATCATCAGCTTCTTGATACCCGTCATCGCCGTTGGCTTGATTTCACTGTGGTGGAATTGGGCGCGTTTTGGACACATCCTCGAGACAGGCTACGCTGAGACCGAGCGCTTTGACGCGCTCTGGTGGTTTGGCATCGCAGGGATGTTGGTCAGCCCCGGTCGCGGCCTGATCTGGTACAGCCCGATTCTGTTGCTCGTCATCCCGGGGGCAGTCTGGTTCTGGCGCAACGAAAGGCGCATTTTCTGGCTGATTTCCTCCATCTTTGTCACCTATGTACTTATTTACGGCAAGTGGTATATGTGGCATGGCGGCCACAGTTGGGGACCCCGTTTTCTAGTGCCGATGATGCCGTTCTTGTCATTGATGGCCGGCGCGGGTTGGGCTGAGATGGTTCGTCATTGGGGGATGTTGGGTCGGGTTCTGGCGTGGGCGCTCTTTGCCCTATCCGTGGCCGTGCAATGGCTGGGTATGTTGGCACCCTTCGACCTGGTTCAGGAATGGCTGGCAGCCAATTTCGAACCGCTTTACGCTGCCCGAAACCTTCGTCAATTTTCGCACATCCCCTCTACTTTTGCAGTGGCAATTCCTGACGCCTGAAAATATCCATCTAGCCTGGTGGCGAACCGGTCAGGTTGCCGGAACGTTCAGCTGGTTCACATTTCTGGCGCCCGTTGTCGGCATCATCATCGGTGTTTTTCTGATACTGAGGCTGCTATGCAGACCCGACAGTGCCGATGATACGGCTGCTGTCGATTCGTCACCGAATTGGCTCTACGGCGTCAGCCTTCTTCTGATTGTTCTGCTCGTTCTCGCCTACCACAAACCCTATCTGAGCGACGATGACAATCGTGCAATTGCCGGACGCATCTATGCCCAGGAACAGAGCGGCGATGCGGTGCTGCATCTGATTCCACAAGAGACTCAGCAATTTGCTAATGCCTATCATGGACGCTTGCCCGGCTACGGTCTCTTTGCGCGGGAGACACTGGAGCCAACAGATGCCGACTTGCTATCACATCTGCGTAGATCCAATCGCCGACTATGGGTAGTCCCCGACGCGACATCGCCAGAGCGATCAGGATGGGAAAGCGTGTTACGAAGCAACGAATTTCTCTTGATGGACAGTCGCCCAACTGGTGAAGACGGCGATCGCATGGCGCTCTATGCGCTGTCCGATGCGTATTCGTTGGCTCAGGTTGGACTTGGCACGATCTTCGGCGACCCCAATCAACCTGGGCCGGTTGCTGCCGACAACGGATGGATTCAGTTGGAGGGATATGCGCTGACCGAGCAAGTGACGCCGGGCAGTGAAGTGCTTGTTCTGTTGGCCTGGCGCAGTTTGCAGGCGGTCGACTATGACTATCACGTCTTTGTCCACCTGCTGAACAGTGACGGAGACAAAGTGGCACAGCGCGATGGACAACCTGTACAGTGGACTCGGCCAACGAGTACATGGACGCCGGAAACGGAGATTATCGACCGCTATGGTATGCTTCTTCCGGTCAGTCTACCCGTCGGCGACTACACCATTGCCGTAGGTCTCTACGATCCGGTCAATGGACAGCGCTTGCCGATCAGTGCCGGGCCTGGCGACTACGCTGTTGAACTGGGACCCGTACAGGTTGTGGCAAGTCGCTGATCAATCATGATCTCCCGTTGCAGGAGGAATATATTGAGTATTGTTGGAAATGAATCGTACAGTGGCGACTCCCTTTCCGGGCAACTGCTACAGCGATTTCCTCGACAAGTTGGGACTCTACTGTTGTGGATCATATTGGTTGTTCTGTTGGCCGCCTGCGGTGGCGATGCTCCAGCGCCCACACCCACCGCAACCGCTTTACCGGAGGCGACGGCTACTTCGGCAGAACGTGCCGAAGAAACGGCCACGCCGCTCGACGACACGACCATGATTGTCGTGACCTTGGAACCGACGCCGATGACCAGTACGGCAGAGAGCCTGTCCGCTGACGACAGCGAGACAATCACAAGCGCTGCCATTGCGATCCAGACAACGCCTGTTGTCGAGGTGAGTCGAAATTGCGAGGTCGAATCGGATCTAGATCTGGCGGGATATCCTCAGTTAGAATCGGTCATGGGCTGTGCACTGGCTCCTGCGCTATCAGAGGCTGTCGGATTTAACGAATTTGGCCCTGGTCCGGAGTTCAACAAGTATATGCTCTGGCTCAGTTGGGAAGACCAGATCTACACGCTCTTCCCGGATGGCGTATGGCGGGCGGCGGTTGATGACTGGACAGAAGATATGCCCGACTTTTCGTGCAATCCATTGGCCGGAGAACCGTCATCACCGCCCTTACCGCGGCGTGGTTTCGGCAAGGTCTGGTGCGACGACCCGGATGTACGCGATCGAATGGGGACGATCACTGTTGAGGAACGACTTTGTCAGCACTCTGTGATTCAGATGTTTGAAAATGGACGCGTGATCGCCTGTTTTGAAGATGCGACGATACGCTATTTCAAGCTGTTCAACGACAACACTTGGCAGGCCGTGCTACAGCCGTAGTTTTCTGCGGTAGAAAGACGAAGACTGAACCATGCGCGTGATCGCTGGACAGGCCAAAGGAAGAAAACTGAAGATGGTTCCCGGCGACGGCACGCGTCCGATCACCGATCGTGCCAAGGAGGCGCTCTTCAGCATCATCGGAAACTGGATCGAGGGCGTGCGCGTGCTCGATCTCTTTGGCGGGACCGGCTCTGTCGGCATCGAGGCGCTGAGTCGGGGAGCCGACTACGTCCACTTTGTCGACATGAACCGCAAGGCTTGTCAGACTATTCTGGTCAATCTCAAACATTGTAATATGGATACCCGGGCACGGGTGCAGCGGGCCGATAGCTTTTCTGTGCTTGAAAGCTATACTGGTGAGCCGTTCGACTTCATCTATATTGCTCCGCCCCAATACAAGGACATGTGGCGCAAGGCCCTGTTGCAACTGGATGCCCGTCCTGAGCTAATGGCCCAATATGCGACAGTTGTCGTCCAGATCCACCCGCGTGAACAAGAACCGGTCGAGTTAACATACCTGGAAGAATATGACCGCCGCTGCGTATGGATCGGTGCTTCTGATCTTCTATGCTGCTTCCGAGGATCTGGCTGAGGACGATGAACTTGAGGAAGATGATATCGTGGAAGTCGAAGTCTAAATTATCGCTGGGATGGGTCAAACAAGATGCTCTGAGGCCATTGTGCTCAGAAATCTTCCAGGAATGTGGCTCTATTCCACATCAATCTCGGCCAGTAGTGACACGTCTCCATTGCCGTCAATCATCAGCCGCTCACCCGTATTCGGATCGTAGAGGCCCGCAATCAGCCTGTATGTACCAGGCGTGCTGTTGACGGGTATGCTCAACGCAAAGGCCGTTTCGATCAGGTCGTCCGGCTGCCAACCGGATGTCGGATAGAAGAGCCCGCCCGGCGGCTGATCCTGCTGAGCAAGGGTCGTGCCTGCGGCATCGACCAGGTGCACGAACGCTGTGTAGTCTCCTCTCACATCGTCAGCAGCCCGCCAGACCAATCGCACAGTCAGTTCCTCTCCGCTCTGCAATGTCTCCCGTAGCGCATCTATGCCCACCAACTCGATGGGTTCGCTCCACTGGACATTCAGGGGCGCTTCCGGTTCCTCCACAGGCAGACTGGTGTTGAACCATACAACCGGCTCCGCTTCACTCAACATCGTGATATCGGCTTCGCCATCGGCCGGCAATCTGTAGACCGATACTTCCAAACGATATCTGCCTGGGTCCAGCGTCTCTGGCATTTCCAGCATCTTGAAATCTGGCACTGGCTGATCAAAGATCAGGCTGGACGGCACGATACCGTTGGCCGGCGGCCCATCGGCCTGGGCCATGCGGCTACCATCTTCGGCCATCAACTGTACAGATGTGTTGAGCTGTCCCTCGACAGGGTCGATACTCTGCCAGAGCAATGTGACCGGCAACGGCTCACCTGCTTCAAGTGCTCCTGTCTCCAACCCCACCAGTGCCAACGGATCGAACCGGACTGGCTCCGCAATGCTCTGCGTCTCCAAATTTCCCGGTTGTTCTTGCCATTCATCGGCCACCAAAGCCATTACGCCGCGCTCTTCAAAGGCAATATCAAACTGCTCCACCACGGTGCGTGTGAACTCCGGCTCATAACGGGTGGCCAGACGGAAGCTGTCTGTGATGAACCATGTGCGCGGCGCTTCCTGGATAACGCTGATCAGCCGCTCATTTTCGTTCAACAACTCGGCCCCAGACCAACGATCCACGAGTGTGCCGCTTTCATTCTCAATGACAAACTCCTCGTAGCCGCGTTGGATGGCGTAGTAGTCGCATGGACCCAAAGCCAGCGCGCAGGCCGGCGGCTGTGGCGACAGAATCACGTCGCCTTCCGCACGGTGCTCGGCGACATAGTCCAGAACCCGGTCATAGCCTTCGGTCTGTTGTGCCAGCGTGCTTTGGGCGCCGGGCCAGAGCAGCAGTGCCAGCACGGCCCCGGCAACCGCAGTCGTGAGCCAACGGAGGTGCACGCTCGGCAGCAGCCGGTCGATGCTCCAGACCAACCCTGCAGAGCCGACAAGCAGCCAGAGTGACTGTACCAGGAGAAGGTAGCGGGCGTCGCGCCAGGTCGTGCCGACCAGGGCGAGCAACACCACGAAGACGAAGCTGAAGAGCAGCGCGAAGTAGAGTGACGCCTGGTGAAAGCGACTCAATGTGACAATCGGCTGTGATCCTGCCTGAGCGCGATCAGTGCCGCCAGTACAGCCACCAATGCAAAGATCGTCCAGAGCAGACGCTCCGGCGATGTGACAAGCGGACCGTAGACGCGCCAGGCGCCGACCACGTCGAAGATCAGGCCGACGTAGGGCCGGGTCGATTGGATTGTCTCGAAGTAGCCCGGCTGCCCAAGTATCTCGATGGCGTAGCGAAGACCGATGGCGGCAAGGCAGACTGCATTGCAGATCAACACGGCCGGGCGCAAGAGGTAGCGCCAGCCGCGCCAGAGCACCATGGCAAGGATCACCGGCGGATAGAGCAGGAGTGTCTCTTCCTGCGAGTAGAGCGCGAGCACAAAGAGACCTGCGAACGCGGCCAGCCACCGTTGCTCTGAGCGCTTCTCTTCGGTTCGTATGGCCACAAATGCCGTCCATACTGCCAGCAAGCTGAAGAGCTGCAACTGAGAATAGAAACGCGCTCGCCCACTCCAGATGATGGCTTCAGGCAGAAGGGCCAACCCAAGTGCCGCCAGCAGGCCGACACGGGCATTCCATTCTCGTCTGCCGATGAAAAAGGTGGCGAGAATCGTCGACAGCCCGAAAACGAGGCTGACGAAGCGACCGTTGATATAGCTGAATCCAACAGCAGAGAGGAATGCCGCCTCAATGTAGGAGTTGAGTAGGCCACGCGTGTAGAGCACGCCGCTGGGCATGCGCGGCACGCCCAGTTCCTGCACACGGGAGGCCGCCCACAGCGTGGTGAACTCGTCGACGTAGAGGCTGATTTCGTGGATGTAGCGCCAGCGCAGCCAGAAAGCGACGGCCACGATGCCGGCCAATAGGAGACCGCCGACGATTGCCCATGTTCGTCTCGAATTCATGGTGATCGTCGCAAATGAGAAAGGGTATTGACCACGGATGACTCTACTGCAAAAAGCCTTTTTCGCCACAGATTCACACAGATGAAAAAGGATAAGACACAGATGATACTGGGATTACTCTGGACATCTGTAAGACATCTGTGAAAATCAAGTCCATATCTGTGTGAATCTGTGGCAAATTTTAGTTTTTGCAGTAGAGTCACAGATGAACACCGATGGACAGAGATGGTCGCAGATGCAGACAATCCATAGGTCACGCTACCGGGCGTGACTGGCTCCAAAGACCCAGCCGCCCCCATGATAGCGATAGGCTCCGTTGCTCTTCCTCCGTGCTCTCCGTGCCATCTCCGTGCCTCCGTGGTGATCTCTGATTCTACGTAGAGAGCGGTAGATTTGCATGGACATTCAGACCTAGACCCTGATCATCATCTGCAACAGATGCCTGATTCTGTCGGTAATAGGCGGCCGCGCCGATCATGGCGGCGTTGTCTGTGCAGAGAGCCAATGGCGGGATATGTACGGGGAGGTTCATGGTCGCGAAACGCTTAACCGCGGCCTGGCGTAGCGCAGCATTGGCGCTGACGCCGCCGCAGATGCAGACCTGCCGAACATCAAACGTCTGTGCAGCGTCGGCCGTCTTGCTGATCAGCACATCGACGACCGATTCCTGGAAGGCGGCGGCAATGTCAGCAGCAGTCTTGGGCGATGTGGGCTCCATGCCGCCGGTCTCCAACTGGCGAACCAGATTGAGTACAGCGGTTTTGAGCCCGGAGAAGCTGAAATTGAAGCGATGATTTGCCTGCTTCATGAGCGGGCGTGGGAGCGGAAAACGGGCCGGATCGCCCTTCGTCGCTGCTGCCTGGATAGCCGGCCCGCCGGGAAAGCCCAGTTCCAACAGGCGGGCCACTTTGTCGAATGCCTCGCCCGCAGCGTCGTCCAACGTGCCGCCGAGATGCTCGTACTGACCGTGGTCGCGCATCAGAACCAACTCCGTGTGACCACCGGAGACGATGAGTACAAGGACAGGAAACTCGTCTTCCAGCCTGTCATTGCCACTTGCGACGCCACCGTCCCTTTCCAGCCAATTGCTGTAGACATGGCCCTCAAGATGGTTAATGCCCAACAGGGGCAGGCCACTGGCGAAGCTCAGCCCCTTGGCCGCGTTAACACCGACCAGTAGACTGCCGGCCAGCCCCGGCCCATGAGTCACTGCTATGGCATCCAATTCATCGAGGTCATTGATGCCTGCATCGCTCAGCGCCTGTTCTATCACCGGCTGAATGGTCAATACATGTTGCCGGCTGGCGACTTCAGGGAATACGCCGCCGAAGCGTCGATGCAGGTCAATCTGAGTGGCGACGACATTGCTGCGGATGGTATGACCATTCTCGATCACCGCGGCCGCGGTCTCATCACAGCTAGTCTCGATGGCAAGGATTCGGATTGGATTTCGTTCTGGAAGTGATTGCATACGTTAATTATACCTTCGCCACACATGCACATCAATTCGTTTCCTGGCTAGACTCGCGGGCGGCCCATATGAGGACCGAGAGAGCCAGGATGCCCAGGTTGACCAATGCCACCAATTTGAAAATTCTGTCATCAAACAACAATGTCATGGCCCCGAAGAGGGCACAGAAGGCCCAGTAGCCGAGGACGATGGTTCGCTCGCTCATGCCTTTGTCGAGCAGACGGTAGTGCAGATGATCGCGTCCACCTTGGCCGGGCGAAACGCCCCGTCGCCGGCGCATGTAGATCAACCAGGCTACGTCCAGCGCCGGCAGGCCCAGCACCAACATCACCGTAGCCAGCCGCGCCCCGCCAATGATGCCCAGGGCGGCGACCACATAGCCCAGGAAGAAGCTGCCGCTGCTGCCCATGAAGATACGGGCCGGCGAAAAGTTGAAGGGAAGAAAGCCGATGGTTGCACCGAGCAAGATCACGGGCAGGAGTGCAACGCTCAGTTGGGGCGGCTCAGCTCGAAAGATCATGTGAATTGCCAGCACCACGCAGAGGATGGCCGTGACGCCGGTCGCCAGCCCGCTCAGCCCGTCCAGCCAGTTGACCGTATTCATCATGCCCATGAACCAGAAGATGGTCAACCCACCCACAATCCACCAGGGCAGCCCGTCCGCACCGCCCAGCAGACCATCGCCGAATGGATTGTTCACATGCTTGATGAAGATCAAGCCCGAGATCGCGATCAGCGAAGCGACAAACTGGGCCAGATATTGAGGACCGCTGGACCATTCGAAGCGGTCATCGAGGAAACCGGCAACCACACAGAATGTGCTGCCGATCAGGAGAGCGGTCAGGCGGCGCAGTTCGTTGGGATCGTTGCGTGGGGGGAACCAATGCCCGACTGTATTCGGCAATAGATGAGGTAGCCAGAGGGTCAATCCTACGATCAGGACAAACCCACCGTAGAGGGCCAACCCGCCGGTCCGTGGAATCGCGCCGCTGTGTTGACGACGTCCACCCGGCAAATCCACCAGGCCCAGCTTGCGGCCGAGCTGTCCGGCGAGTGGCGTCAGTGCAGCGGTAAGCAATGCGGCGGCAAGGAAAAGCGAGAGGTAAAGCATGGGTCAAGGAAGAAAAGAGCAGATCGAAGACTGATGACTGAAGAACGGCTGACTGAAGAACGGCTGATTGAAGAACAGTGTCGTTGTACCAAGAGTCATGGCGTGCACTGGAATGCTCCAACTATCGCTCTTCAGTCTTTGTTCTTCGATCTGCTCCCTCCGAAACGAAATTTGCAGGTTGTTCTACGGGCGCAGATAGGTCAAGGTGCGCGGGAAGGCAATGGTTTCGCGCACATGATCCAGGCCGCAGATCCAGGCCACGGTGCGCTCGACGCCCAGGCCGAAGCCGCTGTGGACGACCGAGCCATAGCGGCGCAGGTCGATGTACCAGTCATAGACTTCCTGGGGCAGGTCGTGCTTCTCGATGCCGGCGATCACCTTCTCGGCATCGCTCATGCGCTCGCTGCCGCCGGTGATTTCGCCGTAGCCTTCGGGGGCCAACAGGTCCACGCTCCGACATACGTCATCACGGCCCGGCTCTGGTTCCATGTAGAAGGCTTTGACCGCCGTTGGATAGTGGTGGACGAAGACGGGTTTGTCGAACTGTGCTGCGATGTAGGTTTCGTGGGGACTGCCGAAGTCCTCGCCCCATTCGATGGGCGGAACCGCTTCTTCGTAGCCAGGCACTAGCTCGCCGGCGGCCGCGGCTTCATTGACCATGGTCACGGCATCGTCGTAGTGCAGACGCGGGAAGGAACCGGTGACACGTTCGAGATGGGTGAGATCACGTTCTAGCACTTCGAGTTCGGCGGTGCAGTCTCGCAGACAGCGTTGGACAATGTGGCTAACAAACTGTTCCTCGATCTCCATCAACCCTTCAAGATCGCAGAACGCGATCTCCGGCTCAACCATCCAGAATTCCTGGAGATGGCGGCGGGTCTTGCTCTTTTCAGCACGGAAGGTGGGCCCGAAACAGTAGACCTTGCCAAAGGCAAAGATGTTGGCTTCATTGTAGAGTTGGCCGGTTTGGGCCAGGTAGGCAGGCTCCCCGTGATAGTCGATCTCGAAGAGGGTGGTGGTGCCTTCGGCCGCTGCCGGCGTCAGGATCGGTGTGTCGACGTTGATGTAGCCGTTGCCGTCCAGCCACTCTCTGATCGCCTGCACGATGACGGCACGCACTCGTAGTGCGGCCCACTGTTTCGATGAGCGTAGCCAAAGATGCCGATTCTTCATCAGAAAATCGACGCCGTGATCCTTGGGCGAAATCGGATAGGGTTCAGCGATCTGTTCGATTTTGAGACTAGCAGCGTCCAGTTCGTAGCCGCCAGGCACGCCCGGGGCGCGGGGATCGGCTTTGACCAACCCGGTGACCGAAAGGCTGCTCTCTTGGGTCAGTTCCTTGGCCGCGGCAAAATCGTCAGGGTCTAGATTGGGTTTGAATAGAACCGCCTGGCAGATGCCCGTGCCGTCTCGCATCTGAAGAAACTGAATACGGCCCTTGCCGGTCTTGCGGTAGAGCCAACCCTGTATGGTCACCTCTTGATCGACGTGATCGCAGAGGTTTTGAATAGAGACAACTGGCGCCACTGGAAAACTCCTCGATTGGTGTGAAATGGTGAGGGGATGACAATGTGATCTGTCCTCATGCCACTAAGTAACTGTCCGCAAACAACTGAGCGGTTTGAACCTCCGGGAGGTGGTCACGAACGTTTGGCTTAACGAAGTGGTTCTGACCACCTCCCGGAGGTTATTTGCGGACACTCACTAAGAGACGGATCCCCAGGTGTAGCTTTCTAATGATCAGGCGAAGGTAGACGGCGCATCGTCGTCGCTATTGGAAGTGGTTCGCCTGGGCAGTTTCATCAAGAATCTGTTGTTCTTTCCCAGATTCGGACATCTGCTCGATGTTGTCGCTGTCGTCGCTGTCGTCAGACTGCACTTCACTGTGTATCGAATAATCAGACGCGTCAATCACCGTTTCGTCTTGTTTCGACTCATCCGGGAATATCAACGACAGATCGATATCAAAGTCGTCAAGCGTTCGACCCGTACCCGCCGAGATCTCGGAGCGAAAGCTATAGCTGTCGCGCTGTTCCGGGCGCAGAACATGGGTATAGATGAAGACGGATTCCGGCGCTGTGTAATCGATCTCTAACTTTTTGACCGATGAAGATCTCGAGTTGTTGCCCGTTCTAGATTGGCGGCGCCGGCGCCGGTTTCTCTGCGCCTTAGAACGACGCTGTTGACCGCCGCCCGTGTTTTTCTGACTGTCTTTCTGAGTGCTGTCGTTTTCACTCTTCTGCGCGTCGCCCGAATTATTCTTTTTGCGCTTGAAGTATCGGCGACGTCCGCGTCGGCGATTGCCTGAGCCACTGCTTTTGCCCTGAGGTTTCTCTTTTTCTTCAGCCATTCTTGCCTCCGCTGACGCTCGGTGAGCGCCGGCCCAAATCTATTCCTGAACTCGCTGATGTGGGTAACTACGAAATCAGGGAACGCTGTAGCGCTGGACAACTTCTCCACGAGTATCGATCAGAAGCGCCTCGGAACCACTCTCCCAGATCGGCTCACTTTCCCCCAATATCGCGCAATGCTGTTGTTCTCACCACGGGTACTATATACGCGTACACTGCTGCCTGCAAAGAGTGGCAGACTTTCAAACGTATAGGACGGGCCGCCCTCCCGCTCCAGGCGCCATGCCTGTAGGTCAACAGGTCTGTCGCTCTCGTTCACAATCAATACGGCCTCGTTTGCCAGATCGCCCTGGCCTTCAAGTGAAGTAATCTGGGGGTTTCCGCTCTCGTTGCTTTGAGCTTCATCAACAGTCACAAGCTCAGCGCCGGCAGGGATGACCAGACGTTGACCGGAAAAGACGAAGTTCGGATCATCCAAACCGTTGGCCGTAACCAGTTCATCAAGAGTGATGCCGTAGCGCCCGGCGATGCTCAGCAGGCTGTCGCCGGCCTGGACAATATAGACGGCAGATTCACCGGCTTCCGGTTCCGGGGCGGCGTCAACGGCCGAGGTGGCGCTTTCGCTGGGGGCAATCTCAGCCGTCTCGGCTGTCGGTGTGGCAGCGATAATTGCCTGGGGCATGGGTGTGAAGCGTGCCGCCAGCTCTTCCAGATCAGGGCGACGAGCTTCGACAACCCACATGACCATCAAGGCAATGACCAGGCTGACCAGGGCGTTGATTAGAATGATGAAAGCTAATTGGCGACGATTCATGCTTGCTGATGGTGTATCTGATGGATGGGTTCAAGGCAGTCCGATAAAATGGATAGCCGGCGGTTTCTGTCCGCATTGTAGCACAACCGTTTGACAATTGTCATGACGATCAGACCGGGTTCGACGTTCCCGATCGGCACATCCACTTCCCTTTTTTTATTCGCTGCCAATTCGCTGTCAATCGTGCGGGATCGACCCGGCATCTGTTTGCACTTGGCGCAAGACGGCTCCGAGAGAAAAAATCCCCAGACGCGGGAGCAGTCCTGGGCGAAAGTGAACCCTTCGCCCAGATTGCACGTTTGCATATATGACGTACAATCGTAACAGGTGAAGCCCGGTCAACGCCGATGTAACTGTTTCGGTCTGTTTGTGGCCGGCGGCGCTTCGTAGAGCGGATCTCCTGCTGAACCACTGTTTGTTCGACCCGATATTCGTTTGGGTCACGAAGTATGAAGGGTTTTCCAAGTTATGCATGAATCATCCGGTAATCAATCATCTCCTGATGCACCTTTGACCGATCCCCTCCGGGATTCGGATCAAGCGTTGCGTGGAGAGCTATCGACGAACCAACCAGCGCCAGTGCAATCATCGCCGGTCCAATCATCGTCAGGCGCTGGGACCGGCACGAATCGAACTGCATTCTGGCTGATCGGCGGTCTCTTTGTCGTATTGCTCTTCGGGTGCATGATGACAAGTATCGCTGCCCTATTGGTGTCCGGTGATTTCACAGGCCGCGCTACGATGCCCCCTGAGGCCGCTCCTGAGGCTATTCAAGCTGCCTTGCCGGCACCGCGCCCATTGGTGGTCGTGGCCCCGGAAGACGGTGTAGACTACGAAAATGCCGTCTTCGCCAATCTCTACACGCAAGTGAATCCCTCTGTCGTCAACGTGACCTCATTGAGTTCGTTGGAATCCTTGCAGGACGCGGCGCCGCACAACTTTGCTCCAAGAGGGTACGATCCGGATGATCTGCTTCAACGCGGCTCTGGTTCGGGATTTGTGTGGGATGCATTTGGCCATATCGTGACCAACAACCATGTGATCGCTGACGCCGACGAGTTGCACGTCACATTCAGCGACGGTCGAGTGTCGGTCGCTGAGTTAGTCGGCACGGACCTGGACAGTGATCTGGCTGTGTTGCTGATCGATCCTGAAGGCTATGATCTGGTGCCGATACAACGTGGATCGTTGGATGATATCTTCGTCGGCATGCGTGTGGCAGCCATCGGCAACCCCTTTGGCCTGGAGGGTACGTTGACCGGCGGCATCATCAGCGCCATGGGACGGTCAATCCCTGCACGTGAAAACTATAGCATCCCCGACTCCATCCAGACCGATGCAGCTATCAATCCTGGCAACTCTGGCGGGCCCCTGCTCAACGAGCGCGGTGAATTGATCGGCGTTAACGCCCAGATTCGATCCGATGAACGGTCGAATAGCGGCGTCGGCTTTGCCATCCCTATCTCAATCGTCAACCGTGTCGTTCCGGAACTGATCGCTGATGGACAGTATGAACATAGCTACATGGGGGTGAGCGGGCAAACCTATAACCCGATTTGCGCCGATCTGTTGGGATTGCCCAAGAGCGCACGCGGCTCGTTGGTCATGGAGGTGCTGCGGGGGACGCCGGCGGCCAGAGCCGGACTGCGTGCAGGCGAGACTCGAGTTGATTCCCCCTATCCGGGCATCTGTCCATCCGTGGCAGGCAGCGATCTGATCGTTGCCGTCAATGGTCAGCCGGTCACGACGTTCGACGACATATTGAAATACTTGGCCAGATACGGTGAGCCGGGTGGTGAGTTGCCGCTCACTGTTCTGCGCGATGGTGAGGAAATCACAGTCACGTTGACGTTGACCGAGCGTCCCTAGCGCTACGAGCTTCTCTCCACAGACAAAAAGAGGACCGGCTGCTCGCAGCCGGTCCTCTTTTTGTCTGTGGAGGCAACGATCTAGTCGTCGATCTCGATCGTGTGTTCTGATGTTCCCTGGCTCCATCGCCCGTTGGCGTCGCCGACGGCCCAGGCAGAGCGGATGCGGATGGTCTGGCGTGGGCGTTTTGCCGGCGCTGTCTCCTGGCGGACAACCGGCTTGTCTGCGGACTCGGAAGTCACCTTAGTCAGCGTCTCCGCAGTGATTCGCTCATTGAGCAGACGCCAGGCTGTGCGCAGGGCCAAGGTCGCAACCCCGGCGAGCACAGGCAGCGCTGCTCTGCCGACGGCGGCGGGCAAGTTGTTTTGCCGGACCGTGAGTTCTCTCTCTGTGTCCGTTCCGCAATGGGGACAATAGCGCGCATCAACCGGCGTGCTGCCTGAACACTGTGGACAGATCCGCTGAATTTGGCTCATTCAATCCTCATTTCACTCAGGCCCTGTTGATCACTGTGTCAATCACTGTGCTGACATCCGTGCCGACCAAGATGTAGCGTGATCCAGCCAGAAGGGTACGTTGCCCGCAGTGTATCATTGAGATCGCGGCCAAGTCAACCAGATTGGATGGAAAGACAGCGATTTTCGGCTTTTTGCTAGTGCTGCTTGTGGGAATTGGCATAATCATTGATTTGGTGGCTAGGTCATTGTCCACAAACAACTTTGCGACACCAACCTCCGGGAGGTGGTCACGAGATTCCAGGTAAGCGAACTGGTGTTGACCACCTCCCGGAGGTTTTTTGCGGACAGTCACTAAGGAATTCCCTACTTGCCAAGCTGAGCCTGGCAAGTAGGGAAACCCGCTCTTCGATATGCGTACCACCCTTCTGCTAACGAACCAGGACGATTGGGAGAAAGACGCGTGCCGGTGTTTCGTTCACATCATCAGTAACGATGATTGTGGCAGCGTTCTGAGAACCGGCGCTGTCCACAAACGTGAATGTTGCCTGGCTGTCGAACATCATTTTGTAGCTTTCTCCTGGTGCCAACAAGCCGCTGTCGTGGCCGTTTCCGTCGATTGAGTGTTCGTTCAGATCGACGTTGATCCACTCAACTACACTGCCTGGCTTGACTGTCTTCAATGCGGGGGTGAAGCCCGATCCATCCACATAGAGTGTGTGGTCGGCGGCGGCTGTGATTGCCGGGGCCAGCATGACTTCGGTGGCTAGACCGCCAGATTCCACAGGGATCTCACTGGTGCGATAAGGCTGGAAGCCGTCAGCGGTCACGCTCAGCCGATAGAGCCCGGGTTCAACATCCAGGCCATAGGCGCCGTTCTCATCGCTCTGCACTGGATTGGCTTGGCCAAGGCCGGCTCCGCTCCATGGGGCGAACGAGATCTGCTCGCCGGTGAGCTGAGCACTCAATGCAACGATCTCTGCGTTGGCCAGCGGCTGACCGCTACTGCGATTGCGCACGACGCCGCTCGACAGTTGGTTCACGTTTCCCGCAAAGACCGATTCAGTCGAACCGTCCGTGGCGATCAGCGCGATGGTCTGGGTTCCGGCACCAATGCCGGCTGCCGCAACTGAATCTGTGGCGTCGTAGGTGAACTGACCTTCATAGCGCCCGTCGCCATCATCGTCTGAGAGGCTGGTGACCAGGACATCGCCAACTGTGATGCTGATGCGCTCGACATTGAGATTGCCCGCACAATCGTCCACTTCCACCTGGTATGTCTCACCGCTTCGAAGCTGCACATCGAAGGGTGCGCCCGACAGATTCATGGCCCCGTCGCGACTGAACGTCGGCAGCGTCACGCGTCCCTGGCTGTCCGTGAAGTGGAGACTGACCGGATCGAAGGGCAGCGATGGGTCGACCCGCAGGCGTGAATCCGGGCTGAGATATCCTCGGTCGAAGCCTACGCCGTTCGCCGCGGCTGCGCCGAACTGATCCAGGTAGCGGACTTCGATGCGGTGGTCGCCGGCGTCCAGTTTGGCAGTGGGGACGCTGAAGCGCCCGTTGGCGCCAGCATTGACTGTCGCAGCAACCGCACCATCAATGACGATTTCGACGGGGCTTCCAGGCTCGGCCCGACCGCCCAATTTCGGTTCGTCACGACAGGTGAGGGCTTGGCCCCGCACCAGATGATCGACTCGTCCCGCACCATCGTCAACAAAGTCCATCAGAACGCCGCCCATGGGCGAGCTGAGCAGACCGCGCACGGTGACGCTCGGTTGGTCGTTGCTGGGGTCGGTGTCGCCGTCCAGCGTGACCTTGGCCGAGGCCGTGTAGTCTCCGCTGCTGATGCTGCTGCTGGCGACCGTGCATGTGAGGCAGCCGGTCCAGCCCAACGTGACGGTTCCGGCAGCGCCTGGTTCCATATCAGGCAACGCCAGGTTGATTGTCCCCGGAGTGCGCGTGATACGGTCCGGTGCAATATTGGGCGCTTGGAGCAGGTCGATTTCCAGGTCACGCAGCTTTTCCGGAATCTGGAACTCAAGCAGCGCGCCGCGTGCGGCCTGTGATCCTCGATTCTCGTAGTTGATCTTGAACCTCACTGCCGGGTTGGAAGCGACAGCGTCGATGTTGCTGACCATGCTTGTGTCGGCAGCACGCAGACCGCTCCCCGATTCGTCGGCCTGGACGACTCTGCCGATCAGGTCGACTGCAACATCCGGACCGTCACCGGGCCCGCCGGCAGGCTGCAATAGATGGTCTTCGGTCTCACCCGTGAGGAAGGGCACTGCGAAGCCGCGTCCGTCACCGTAGCTGAGACCGCCCGCAGCCAGGGTCTTGTTGGACTCCTGCTCGCTGAGCGTGAAGCGTACCCATGATGGCCGCTGAGCCAGTTGGGCCGGCCAGGCAATGCGTTGGGTAGCGATATTGGGCAGGTTGTGCAATCCAGCGCCCAGCGTTGCCACGTCGATGGGGTAGTCGATGAGGATGTGCTCGACCACAGTCTGATTCTGTCCTTGGCCATCTGCACAGGTGAAGCTATCGGCCCAGTCACCATCGCGGTCACTGTCGATCCAGATGTTCAGGTAGGCCGGCTTTTGTTGTTCGGCAAACCAGGCGGCTGCCCGCGGATTGACGAAGATCTGTACATCGGCTGTGGCCCTCTGGCAGTGGACCAGATTGCGCAGTCGCGAGCCGTCGTCGGCGCGGTCAAGGTTGGCTGTGCCGACTGCCGGCTCGATATTGTTTGTCGGATCCTGGTCCGGTCCCACATCGGCCTCGGCCTCTCGGCTCACACGCTGGCCCAAATGGAAGGGACGCGGGTGACTGTGTCGGGGCCCTTCAGGCAAGCCGGTCGCAGGATCGAATACTGTGGGGTAGTTGGCCTGGACGCCCGGGTAGGCGGCCATTGCAATGCCACCGTGGTTGGTGCTGTCGGGCGCGTCGCCCAGGTCATTGGGTCGAACCCGGATTCTGAACGGCGCTTCGCCGACCAGATGCGGATGCGTCTCCGCGTCGGGGCAGACGTTGTCCTCGCCCGGCAGGATGCAGAAGACGATCTTGCCGCCCGGCGCGTAGTCAACCGGCAGCTTCAACTCGTCTGTAAACTCGTTTTCCATACGTAGAGCAAGATCGACCTGCACGCTCTGATTCGGGTCTATCTCGAGCCGTTCCAGGAAGCGCAACGGCGTGGCGGCGGCGACATCTGCACTGAAAACGTCATCTCGCTGGAAGAAACCAAGCGTAACCGGCATCGCGTTATTGTTCCGGACATCACCTTGCCAGCGAACGCGATCCAGTTCAGCGATGTCGATGACATCATTGTTCGCATTGTTCTCCTCAATCTCTATGTTGCGCGCAGTGTAGCCGGGGCAGGCCGCCGTAAAGGTGGCGGTCTCGGTCAGTTCGATGCCGCTGCGGGTGCGAGCCTCAGCCACGTTGTCGATTTCCACTGTCTGTTCATTGGGTGAACAGAGCGGGTGTACGTGAACGTCGAACGATAGCGTCACCTCTGCGTTGGGTCTCAATGTGCCGTCCCAGCGGATCAGTTGCATGATGGTGCCGGGGTCGCTTGTGTTGTAGAGTAGTTGAGCAAGCAACGGACTGACACCGCCTGGCGTGCCTTCGACGCTCACAAGCTCGATATCTCCTGCGTCGTTGATTCTGCGCAAGACATGGAGTGGGTAGGGCAGCTCGTCCTCAATGCGTGCTTCGATGGGCGCCGTGCCGCCCACATGGCGCAGGCGAATCTCGTAGGTGACCGTGCCCGCGTAATCGACCGGGTCACTGTCGGTCAAAACACGCTTTCTCAGTTCCAGCGTGCCGGGTTCACCAGCAGGCTGCGGTCGCTGGAGCAGATCTTCAGTCTCGCCAAAGCGATAGGTTCCGAGCGCGCTGTCAGGATGAGGTCCGCGGCCATCAGGCAGGCCGACGCCGCCGGGTGACAGTGCGCGTTCCTCGCTGAGTACGAAGCGAGTCCAGTGGCGCTTGTCCGGTGAGTCATTGAGCACGATCTCGGTGTTGACATCGATATCGACATAGTCGCCGGGCGCGATACCGCTCAGATCCACGACATGATTCTGGACAATCCACTCATAGGCGGGGACGTCCAAGCCGTTCTCTTCGCCGTTATCGCCGGTGCGACAGCGTCGCATGTCGTCCCAGTCGCCGTCGCGCTCGCCGTCGAACCAGACATTGAGATACATCCGGTTGCGGGTTGCGTTGGGCGCTTTGCGTACGCGTACAGTCAGAGTCGTGGGTTGGCAGTGGTTGAACGCCGCATCGCGGTTGCGCCAGCCATCGTCACCACGGTCGTTGTTGGCATTGTCCGCACCGCCGTCCAGGATGTTGTTTCGCCCATCCTGATCAGGGCCGCCGTCGGCCTCATTCTCACGCGAGAGATGGTCGCCCAAGAACGCCTCCATGGTCTCGTTGGCGTGGCGCGGCCCCGCGGGCTGACCGGCCGGTACGTTCCACACCGTTGGGAAGCGACCATTGATGCCGGGGTAGGCTGTGTTGGCAATGCCGTGATGGTTGGAGCTGTCGGGCGCATCGCCAAGGTCCGGTCGGGGCTTGTCGTCCTCGGGGGGAGCGCTGACAGTGACGACCAGCCTGGGCGGATCGCTGCTCTCCTTGGAACCGGCCACTACCTGGTCGCCTCCGTTGCCGTGCAGGACGAAGCCGTGGTTGGGCGCGCCGTTTTCGTGCCAGGCCTTGACCGCGCGTTTTACGTCCCAGGCAGCGACGCCGAGGCTGTCGATGGTCTGGACCGGACCGCCCCAGGTCACGCCGGGTTGGTTGGCCCAGGTGAGCGTCGCCTCGTCCCAGGCGCCGTCAGCGACGCCGACCTCGACGTCGTTGGACGTGCCGTTGACCAACAGAACGTCGAACTGGAGTTCGGCGCTCTCGATGATCGTGTTGGCCGGGATGACGGCCAGATCAAACTGGACGAAGCTGTAATGCCCGTTGGGGGTCATGAAATAGTGGAGCGTGCCGCCGAAATTTGTGTTCGGGCTGCCGCTCTGGGTGCGGGCATCGCCAATGGCCTCCAACTCGAGGGTGAGTGTCGGAGCTTGTTGCATGGGCGCTGCCCGCAGAACGGAGGCAGGCAATAGACCTGCCAGCAAGGCGCAGACAACGACGAATAGCATCGTTGTTGTCCGGTCGAAAAAACGGTATCGAGCAAACATGGAACCCTCCTCAGTGTTTTCATCCATGGCTGAGACCCCGCCTATCGGCGTCACAATCGAACCCACAGATGTGTTGAGGATACCTGACTGCTTCTCAAGGAACTGGTGAATACTGGAAGGAATCGGCTCAGATCGGTTCATGCTGTCGGCGGCGAGTGAATAGAAGGGTGTGCCTCTCGATCTGTTTGCGATGAGGGCTTTAGCAACGCTGGCGCAAAACAGGCTCGATCGGTATGATTCGTTTGCTATGTTCGTGGGAGCCGCAATATCCTGCGTCCTACCGTCTTCAGAACGCTGTTGACCGATTTGCCGTTTTTCAGCATCCCACCCAATCAGGAGAAGACCATGCAACAATCACTTACAGACAAAGTCGTGATCATCACTGGCGCAAGCTCAGGTATTGGCGCGGCCACGGCGCGGCTGCTGGTGAATGAAGGAGCCAAAGTCGTGTTGGCGGCGCGCTCAACCGACAGGCTGGCTGCACTGGCATCCGAGCTTGGCGCGGCGGCGTTGGCGACGACCGTTGATGTGACGAAGGGGGATGATGTGGCGCGTTTGGTTGAAGAGACGCTGGCCCACTTCGGACGCATTGACGTGCTCTTTGCCAATGCCGGCATCTACATTCCGGGCCAGGTGGCCGAGGGCGATCCTGACGCGTGGGCGATGTTGATGGACGTCAACGTCGACGGGGTGCTACGCTGTGTGCATGCCGTCTTGCCCCACATGACGGCCCAGGGATCGGGCGACGTCCTGGTGACCAGTTCCATCTCCGGCCACAAAGATATCCACTGGGAGCCGATCTACAGCGCGTCGAAGCATGCCATCCAGACATTTGTTCACACGCTGCGTCGCCAGGTGGCGGCGTCGGGCATCCGGGTCGGATCGATTGCGCCGGGCATGGTTGCCAATGAGCTGTGGGGGTTCACCGAGCAGGCAGCCATTGATGAGATGGTGGCCAAGCATGCCAGCCTGCGCTCGGAAGATGTGGCGGACGCCGTGCTCTTCATGCTCGCCCAGCCGCCCCATGTGACCATCCGTGATCTGGTAATGTTGCCGCAGAATCAGGATCTGTAGACAGGCTCTGCAGGAAAATCCAGGGGGAAAGCGATTCACGAAGGCACACGAATTCTGGTCAGAGCAGTTGAGGATTGAGCCGATGCCCCGCCGGATGCGCCGTTCGGTCTCTTCCGTGCCGGCGGAATCTGGGTAGTTCTGGACCATCTGTCACACGTATTCTGCCTGGGGCATCCTGGCTATCAGGGCGTCAACTTGCTGCTCGATACCTGGATCGACCTTGGCATAACGATGATGTCCGTCTTTCATTCTTCGTTCCCAAAGGTAGTGCAGTAACTTCTAGATTTCAATTGTGCTGAAAATTACGGCATGATAGGCGGAGTCAGCCTAAACTTATAATTTGGACAATATATTGTGACAATATTGCATTTAGATCGGGAGTCTTGGAAATGGCGGCAGAGCAGATAGTCGATATTCAGCCCTCTCAGCAAGTCGAAAATGAGACGCACAATTTCAGATTGAGTACGGAGCAGATGGTGCAGGGGTATCGGTCCATGCTGCTGATCCGTCGCGTCGAAGAGTCGTTATTGGAACTGGCCGAGTCGGGCCAGATTGGGGGCGCAATGCACACGGCGATTGGCCATGAAGCCAACGCAATTGGTATGGCTGCTGCTTTGCGTCCAACTGACTACGTAACATGCACATATCGCGGCCATCATCACGCCCTGGCGTGCGGCATGGATCCCAAAGCCGCCATCGCCGAGGTACTTGGCAAGTCTGACGGCTTCGCCAAGGGTAAAGGCGGCTCCATGCATTTTGTGGACCCGTCCATCGGCATGATGGGGGCCAATGGCATTGTCGGCGCGCAGGTTCCACAGGCTGCCGGTTTGGCCCTGGCCAGCAAGCTGCGCCACGAAGATCAAGTGGCGATCACCTTCTTTGGGGACGGCGCGATCTTCCAGGGCGTGATGCACGAAACCTTCAACATGGCCCAGAAGTGGAAACTCCCTGTCATCTTCTATTGCGAGAACAATCGCTACTCGGAAATGACCCCAATTGACAGTACTTCGTCGGTTGAAGAGCTCTATCGCTTTGTGCATGCCTACGGAATGCACAGCGTACAGATAAACGGCAACGATGTTGAGGAAGTCTATCAAGCCGTCTCTGCAGCTGCCGAGCGTGCGAGAGCGGGTGAAGGCCCGACCTTCATCGAAGGAATGACCTATCGCCTGGCGGGCCATATGTCCGGCGATCTAGAGACCTATCGAACGGCCGAAGAGATCGAGGAGGAGCGAGGTCGAGAGCCATTAGTCCTTTTCCGGCAGCGGCTGTTAGACGATGGGACTTCTGAGGCGGAACTGGAGAAGATCGAGGCAGAAGTTGAGGCCGAGGTAACCGAAGCCATTGAGTTCGCGGTTGCGAGCCCATGGCCCGATCTGGGCGAGACGTATACAGACGTCTACGCGCCGTAGCGAGGGCGATAAAAAATGCGAACGACAACCTACATTCAAGCAATCAACGAAGCGTTGCGCGAGTCCATGCGCGAGGACGATCAGGTCTTCCTTATGGGAGAGGATATTGGGGCCTACGGCGGCCTCTTCCGGGTCACCCGCAAGCTGTTTGATGAGTTTGGCCCAGAGCGAGTCCTCGACACGCCCATCAGCGAGCAGGGGTTCATGGGCATGGCCGTCGGGGCGGCCACCGTGGGCATGAGGCCCGTGGTAGAACTGATGTATATGGACTTCTTCTTGGTCTGCGCCGATCAGATCTTCAATCAGGCAGCCAAGATGCATTATATGACCGGCGGGCTGCTCAATGTTCCGATGGTTATCCGCGGCCAGCATGGCGGCGGTAAGGGCTACGGTTCGCAGCACAGTCAGTCTGTAGAGAGCGTCTTCGCACACTTTCCTGGCATCAAGGTCGTCGCTCCGTCGACGCCCTACGATGCCAAGGGGCTGTTGCTTTCGTCTATTCGGGACAACAATCCAGTGCTCTTTTTGGAGCACAAGATGCTCTACTTTACACGGGGAGAGCTGCCCGATCTGGATGAGTCATACAGCGTGCCTCTGGGTGTCGCCGACATCAAGCGCGAGGGCGCCGATCTAACGCTGGTGACCTTCAGCTATTCGCAGTTGCAGGCTCAGGAAGCGGCAGCAGAACTTGAGGCCGAATACGGCATTGACGTCGAAATCGTCGATCTGCGCACCATTGTACCGTTGGACATGGAGACCGTCTACAACTCGGTTGCCAAGACTGGCCGCCTGCTGGCGGTCCACGAGTCACAGTCCAATGCCGGTATCGGTGCGGAGATTGTCGCTCGAACCTATGAGGAGGCGCCACATCTGCTGAAGAGCCCGGCAAGGCGGCTGGGTATGGCCCCTTCGCCAATACCCGTTTCGCTGCCGTTGGAGCAACAGCTGCTACCCTGGAAAGAACAGATCAAGGCAACGGTCGTAGAAATGATGGAGGCGACACCGACATGGCAACTGAACTAAAACTGCCCGACCTGGGTGAAGGTGTCGAGGATGTGACTGTCAGCGCCTGGCGGGTCGCAGAAGGTGACGCCGTTTCCGAGGGCGATATTATCCTGGAGGTGGCGACCGACAAGGTCGATACGGAGATCCCGGCCCCCGCCAGCGGCACGATCCTGAAGATCAACTTTGGTGAAGGCGAGATTGCCGGTATCGACGCCGCGCTGGCCGTAATCGGCCAGCCGGATGAGCAGGTTGAATCTGCTGATGAGGATGCATCGGCCGATCAGCCGACATCTAGTTTACCGTCAGTTGACCAACCGGCAACCGACCAACCGCCATCAGACGCAAATGGTGTTCCCCAAAAATCGTCATCAGCGACAGGAAGCGATGTCAAGGCATCGCCGGTTGCTGTTCGCGTCGCCAACGACCAGGCTGTAGCCTTGGATCAGGTGACCGGCACCGGACCCGGCGGTCGCATCACCAAGGCTGACGTGCTGGCGGCTGCTTCAGAAGAGGCCTCTGACCAAAGGAGCAACGCTACCGCCGGAATTGGCCCATGTGCCCCCGCTGTCCGTGGTCCGTGTTGCGGCCGAACAGAACATCGACCTCGATGACGTGGCTGCCGGTCGACCGCTGAGCACGTTGACTCGCTACGATGTGATGGCTGCCGCCGCTGAGCGAGACGGGACGCAGGCAGTGTCCGAGCACCATCTGGCCCCGGCTGGATGGTCTCAGTCCGCCGATAGCCAATCCGCCGGCATCCAATCTGCGCCCTCCACTGGTGATCAAGAAAAGTCTCCTGCGGGGGCGTCTATGGCATCCGAGCAGCAGGCGGCGCCTCGCCCCGCTGCCCGCGCTGAGGTTGCCAGCGTTGGGGCTGCCAATGATGAACTGATCAAGCACTCGAGAATGCGTGCTGCGGTGGCGCGTACCACCAGCGAAAGCGCCTTCACCGCGCCCCACGTCACGACCATGTGGGATGTGAACATGTCGGCCGCTCTGGCGCACCGCAAGGCGCACAAGGCCGAATATGCTCAGGCCGGCGTCAACTTGACCGTGACCGCCTACCTGATCGCGGCCATCATCGAGGGCCTGAAGGCTGTACCCGCCGCGAATGCAACCTGGACCGATGAAGGTGTGCTGATCAAGCGGAACTACAACGTCGGCATGGCGGTCGCACTGCCCATGGATCAACATGGCATGGGCGGGCTGATTGTGCCCGTCATCAAGAATGCCGGTGATCTGAATCTGATGGGGCTGGCACGGGCCGTGAATGACTTTGCAGTCAGAGCACGAGCTGGAGAACTGAATGCCGCAGACCTTTCAGACGGCACCTTTACACTGAGCAACTACGGTACATCGGGCAGTCGTTTTCAGACACCGATCCTTGTGCAGCCGCAGGTTGGCATTCTGGGCGTTGGCGCCATTGAGAAGCGACCGGTGGTCATCAGCCAGGGCCATCCGCTAGAGGCAAATACAGGCGATCACATGGCTTTCTTGCCCATGACCACGCTCGGTTTCAGCTATGACCATCGAGTGCTCGATGGGGCCACGGCCGACGCCTTCTGTGCTGCGGTCAAGCAGTCGTTGGAGTCGTGGGCGTAGCGGCACAAGAACCTTTGAGAATCGAACGATTTGAGAAGCGTGACGACTGGAACATGAGGGGGTAGATTGACAGCTCTCACGTTCCGCCCGTCACGCTTCTCTCAAATACATAGATTTCATATGAACTCGAGATCGTCCGCCAACAAAGTAACTGTCCGCAAACAACTTGGCGGTTTGAACCTCCGGGAGGTTATTTGCGGACACTCACTATGGGAGCATGGTCGAATAATGGTATCAGCAGTTGATGCGTTACGGCGTCTTCAGGCAGGAAATCGTCGCTTTGTCTCAGGTGCACAAGAATATAGCCGCGCTGATCAATCCGGATCGGCGCAGTGAAACCGTGGATGGCCAAGAACCATTTGCTATCATCCTCGGCTGTTCAGACTCAAGGGTTCCTGCGGAGATCGTCTTCGACCAGGGCCTGGGTGACCTGTTCGTTATTCGTGTGGCCGGCAATGTTGTCGCACCCTCACAAATCGGCAGTGTCGAGTTTGCCGCCCAGGCCTTCGGTACGCCGCTTGTGGTTGTGTTGGGCCATTCCGGCTGTGGCGCCGTCGCGGCGACATTGGACCAGATCGAACGTCCGTTGGCCAATCGATCGGTCAATCTATCCGCCATCGTCGATCGCATTCGTCCCGCCATTCAGATCTTGTTCATGACCGAGCTCAGGAACCAGCCGGATCGGCTGATGGAACTGGCGGTGCGCGCCAATGTGCGTGCGTCCGTGAACCAGCTGCGCCACAGCTCACAGATCCTTGAACAGCTGATCCAGGCCGGTGATCTGTTGGTTGTCGGCGCTGAGTATTCTCTGGAAACCGGGAAGGTGGAATTTTTCGAGGGGATGCCGCAGGAGGGCGAGTAGGGTCGCTACAAATAAACGGGAAAGGGGAGAAGTGGCGAAAGCCACTTCTCCCCTTTCCCGTTTCGTGCCTCAGAGACGGGCTTACTCTGCCCGTCAATCCTTCACCAATCCATCGTCCCCGGCGCGCCTTTGAACGGGCCGACGATCTCCGATGTAATCCATCCACCATAGAAATCGCCTTCCTGGGCCTGAACAACCTCGCCGTCGACCGTACATAAATCCATTTTGGATGGATACCAGGCAAGATAGTCTTGGATGCCGGCGAACCGGCGCGTGGGGCTTGCGTACGCCCACGCGGCCTGATGGATGGTACGATCCCCGACGACGATGTCATAGTAGGATGCTTCTCCCTTCCATTCACACCAGGTGCGACCGACCGCTGATCGCAGAAGGCTCATGTCGACATCATCCGGCGGGATATAGTAGACCGGCGGATGGCTGGTTTCTAATACGCGTTTCGTCCTGATGCTATCGGCAACCGTTTTCCCGGCAACCACGATCTTAATGTGTCGGGATGAATCTTCCAGCCGCGGTGGGCGGGGATAATCCCAGACAGATTCTTGGTTTTTGCCGGGCGGTAACGGGTGTTTTTTAATCATTGGCTGAAATACCTACTCTTGAGATTAACTACCGTTGTCAGTCCTGACGCGCAGAGCTTGTGGTTCTTGACGTCGCTGTTCCGTATTTCCCGACCCGAGCGTTTTACTGATTTTGTGCAGGCCGTCACCGAGGAAGCCGGCTGTTCTGGCAATCATCAGACGAATTGCGGCGGCATCAGATTGACCGTCGCCATAGGTGCGTGCAAGTTGAGCCCTGCGCTCTTCAAGCTGGTGGTTGATCATCTTGGTGTTGTCTTCATATGCGTTATACATGTTACATACTCCTTGTTCGGTACTAGGCGGCTGATCCGCTGTTGTAGGGCTTTTCTGATCGGTTGAATAAGCGCAATGGCCGCAGGTTAATCCCCGCCTGCCAACTCTCGATGGCGGCAGTCAGTTTGTTGACGCCGGCTATCGTGACCTGTCCAAGACTATTCGTCGCAGATTCTTTGTCTTGATTTTTGGAGGCGGCTGAATCCAAATTCTCATTCTCTTCTGCCATATGCCATTCCGTCACATTGGCTTCCATCTCCAGTTGTCCATTGTGCCTCGCCACTGATATACGGTGATGGCCGTCTCGAACGAAGTAGGCCTGACCCACTTTGATCAGGTCGATGGCCGGCAGCGGCACACCGTTCATTTGTGCAACCGAGATGTTGGTCCAACGTTCCTGGTTTGAGCGCTTTAGCGGGCGCCAATTGCTGTCGAAATCTCGGGCACGACTCTCGCTGCCGGCAATCGATTTGATATCAACCGTCTGAATGCCTGCACTATTACGGGCGCCAACCTGCTTTCCTCGCTTGACCTCCTCCAGTCGCAGGAGATTGTTATGGCTTCCTGTGACTGTGGACCACGCATCTCTCACGAGACCGGATCGATAAAGCTGCTCGAAATCCTGCCTTGCCATCTGTTTGAACTGCTCTGACACTGGTGCGAAATACATGTTGATTTTGGAACCTTTCTATCGCTCAAAAGAACTGATATTCATTATTTGTACATGTATTGTACATGTTGTGTTTAGTCCTGTATGTGAATAATGTCACAATTGGGTCATGCAACCGTTGCGAAAAGCCTTTTTCGCCACAGATTTCCACAGATGGAAAAAGGATAAGACACTGATAGTATTGGGATTACTATGGATATCCGAGAACTACCTGTGGAAATCTGTGGCGAATTGTCGTTTTTGCAGGAGAGTCTTCAATAGTCCACGAATTCAGATTTATTGACATTCTGATGGAGTGAAGCGGTGAGTAATCTTTCCTGTGCGGACCAGAAATTCCTCTTTCATCCCGTCATTGGAATGATAAATTGTGAACTGCTGAAATTGTTGGTTTGTAGGGAGGCATGAAGATAACTCATGTCCGATGAGACTTCGGATGGGCTGAGTTGTAGGGCGATTGGGCCTGAATGGAAATTGGAAAGACCGGGACCGCTTCGCGAGGCGGTCCCGGTCTTTTCAGGTGAGCAGTTGGTTTTGGCTCTGATGTAGTATCAGAAGTGGCTCTTTGGGATCTCAGAGGGTACTGACTAGCTTCCAGGAAGACCGGCGTCGCGGTGCTCTGGTTTCCGCGAATCTTCCTCGAAGGTTTCGCTGCCGCCCCCCCGAAGCCCTGAAGAGCCTCAGAAGTTTGCGGCCATGATTGATAACAAAATTTGTGCAAATTCGTGCCAAGAAAAAAACTCTCAGCAGTGGACTCATTCAGTACGTAATGATCTTGAGACAGAATATGCGTGTCGGTGAACAGGATTGCGGTGCATTGTCAGAGAGGCTCTCTTGTGCCGGGTTCTGTTCTCTTGCTGCGGCCGGCAACCGAAATGGTAAGGGATGGAAGTATCGCTTATCTCAACCTGTCCTTCTTGATAGTGACCCAGAATGCGCCGAATACGCGCCGACAACTCACCAATGTCTGCCGGTTTGGTCAAATAGTCTTCGGCAAACTCGTGAAGCGATTCCACCTTGGTCTCTAGATCAGTCGTGGCCGAGACAACCACGATGGGCACATTGCTCTGCCTGCGGATCTCATCTGCGAGTGAAAATGCATCCATGCGCGGCATCATGATCTCTACAATGATAAGGTCGGGCAGTCCACCATCTTCTATTATGTCGAGCGCTTCCGTGCCGCTCTTCGCCGATGAAACCAGGAATCCCTCTCGCCGAAGCGAGAGACCCAACCCCACTCTCGCGTCGTCAGCACCATCGACAATCAGGATCCGCTTCTTTGTCTCCGTACCCACTCTGGTCAGCTCATCGTAATCGTACATTGTTTCTCCTTGGCCGGAATAGACTTATCAAGCATCTGTATACCAGTTTCTATTTCGGGCGCCTATGCCCTTGAATCTATCCCAATTCTAGGCGAAGAACGGACCAAGGGCGTGGGTCCATGGGCTGAGTGGCCCTCCGCCTATGGACTGAGTTATGTGGAAATAGAACGATGTGATTACGGAACTGTAAAGTCGAGTAGGGTGATCCTTCTATTTCTCGGGGTCTCGGCGGACAACGCCTTGACGCCAGGCATAGGCGGCAGCCTGTGTGCGGTCGGCCAATTGTAGTTTGCTGAGTATGTTGCTGACGTGGCTCTTCACGGTCTTCTGACTGATCACAAGCTGCTCCGCAATGTCGGCATTTGATTTGCCGTCTGCGACGAGGCGGAGGATCTCCATCTCTCGATCCGTGAGTTCGGTGAATGGGTTGAGCCCTTCACTGCGCGGATTTCTGGCAGCCTCGACGAGGCGCGTCGCCACGCTCGGGTGGAGCATCGCATCTCCCCGATAGGCCCTTCGAATGGCTTCAGCAAGCTCGTCCGGTTCAAGGTCTTTGAGCAGATAGGAAAGCGCGCCGGCTCGAATTGCTGGAAAGATGTGTTCGTCATCATGGTATGAAGTCAGTACAATCACCTGGGTTCGCGGGCTGACCTGTTTGACGCGTCGTGTCGCTTCCACGCCGTCCATACCGGGCATAATCAGGTCCATTAGCACAATGTCCGGCACCAGATCGGCAATCCCCGAAATTGCCTCTTCTCCGGAGCCGGCCTCGCCAATCACATCAATGTCCGAAAGCGTCATCAGGTAGGAGCGCACGCCGTGCCGCACAACCTTATGATCGTCAACTAGAAATACGGAAATCGGTTCCGGCATCTTTATTCACCTCCAGATCCATTCATGCTGCCGTCGTCGATTCAGTCTGAACCGGCGCTTGAGCCGTCAATACTGTCCCCTCACCAGGTTGCGATTCGATAACCAATGTGCCTCCGCTTTCAGCCATGCGCGCGCGCATGGACTCCAGACCAAACTCGTGCATTCGAGGCTCGAAAACGTCAAAGCCGACGCCATCATCGGTAATTCGCAGGAGAACACCCTCCTCATTCTGTTCAAGAACCACTTTGGCAGACTTTGCGTGGCTGTGTCTTGTTACGTTTGACAATGCCCCCTGTAGGACTCGGAATAGCGCCTCTTCCACCTCGATCGGCTGATCACGATCTCCTATCACGTTGACTTCGATCTCAATGTCAGTCAGGTTCATTCGATCAACGTATTCGCGTACAACGACGCCGAGGGTTTTGTGCTCCAATCCCGCCGGCGGCAGCCGATTGATTAGGGAATTCACCTCGATCTGCACTTGACGAGAATGATCAAGGGCTTCGTCCAACAATTCTCCGGCCGATTTTGGATCGGTGACAAGCAGGTTACGCACGGCACTGAGTTCCATCTGCAGGGCGAAAACCTGTTGCTTGATCGTATCGTGTAGGTCCTGTGCAAACCGCTCCCGCTCTCGGGCAGCGGCCAAGGCCTGCTCAGTCTCGACGGTCTTCTGCAACTGGTCGGCCATTTCGCTCAGTTGCCGAGATAGCACGCCGATTTCATCCGCTGAATCGTCTTGGACGCGCACATGGTACTGCCCGTCGGTCCACTGATTGACCACATGCAACAGGTTGTCGATTCTTAGGCTAAATTGGCGGGAAATTGCGTGGCCAACTACCAACAATAGGGGGAAAATTATTATATCATCCTTGACTAGCTGCCACATCTCATCCAAGAGAGTCCGAGTCGCACCAACATCAGGATTCTTCGTGTAGAGATAGTATGCCGACACAGTCAAGAACAAGAATTCTACTGCCAGAACAACGAAGAAGATCACCAGACCATAGCTTAGCGTCAATCTCCAACGGATTTGATGATACCAAGGCGACTTCTTTGTTGTCATTGTGCAATGCCTATCTGGGGTTGCCGGCTGGACGTGTTTTTCGGCGAAACAGAACCGATCGAGTCTGAACTGACTGTCGAACGTCCATGAGTGACAAGGATCGGCCGGAAAGTCTATCAATTGGCGAATCAGACTTCGCGTCCGCACGGGTAAGTGCCTCTGAGAATACTGTACTCCTAGAATACATCTGATGGTCGGAATCTGACAAGGCAATGATGTGATACTCGCCTCCAGCGTCATGTGGATTATTGTTTATCGCCTGAGGCGTGAATTCTGAATGCAATATGGAACATGATGAGTAAACGAATCCATTGCGCCAGAATGATCTTGGCAGCGCTTGCGATGCCGCTGCTTGCCGGATGCACCGGCACGCCCATCGGTTGTCGCCTTGTGGATTGTCCATTCGGATAATCTAGCCTATAATCGAAGACACAGTCGAACTGTCGCCTGGTCGTCGAATGACCGGGTCTTTTTTTTGTCAAACGAGTAGCAGGTAGTCGAATATGCGCATTCTGGTCGTTGGAGCAGGCGATGTAGGTCTTCAATTGAGCCGGCGGTTGTCTCAGGAACGTCACGATCTGACCATTATCGAGCAAGAACCCATACGGGCGATGCGTGCCCGGGAGCAGCTGGACGCGTTCGTCGTCGAAGGCAATGCTGCCAGCTACGACACGTTGCGACAGAGCGGCATCGAGCGGATGGATATTGTCGCGGCCATGACCAACAATGACGACGCCAATGTGATGGTCTGCAGAATCGCCAAGAAAGCCGGCACTGCGATGACAATTGCTAGAGTGCGCAATCCTGAGTTTACAGCTTCGAGTTTCATTTTTACGCCGGAAGAGTTGGGTGCTGATCACATCATCCACCCCGAAAAGGAGGCGGCTGACGCGATTGTCCGTCTGCTACACGAGTCCGAGCGCGTCGTACGCAATCGAACTGGAAAATGGCCGCATTCAACTTCTTGGTCTTTTTGTGGAGCGAACTTCTCAACTGCTGCATAAGCCGCTGGCCGAACTCAGGGGAGTGTATGGGAATCCGCCTCTGCGCATCGTCGCCATCAGTCGCAACCATCGCACGATCATTCCCAGAGGGGACGACCAACTGCTCCCTGGTGACCAGGTCTTTGTCGTCTGTGACCCGGACTATGCCAGCAGTTTTAAGGCACACGCAGGCAAGACCGAGGTTCCCATCAAAAATGTGATGATTCTCGGCGGTGGACTAGTTGGCCAGTTTGTGGCCGCGGACATGGCCGACGATGCCAACGTCAAGATCTTCGAAGATCGCCCCGACCGTGCGCAGAAGATCGCTGACACGCTGCCACGTGCGCTTGTGATTAACGGTGACGGTACCGACTTTGACCTGTTGGCCGCCGAAGGTCTCGCTGAGATGGATGCCCTGGTCGCAGTAACCGGGGAAGATGAGAAGAATATCATCACCACCCTGCTGGCACGACATTACAATGTGCCGCGCGCCATCGGCCTGGTCAACAAAGTTGGATATCTACCCATCACCTCTTCGATTGGCATGGATGCTGTAGTCAGCAAACAGGTGCTGACCGTTAACGCTGTGCTGCGCTTCATCCACCATCAGCAGATCGCCTCAATTGCCAGTCTGCCCGGAATCAACGCCCAACTCATTGAGTATGTCGCCGCTCGTCGTTCGAAGATCACGCGCAAGCCGCTCAAGGATGTACGCTTCCCGGCGAACGCGGTCGTCGGCGCGATCCTGCACGAGGATCACTATATCGTGCCCAAGGGCGACACGCACATCGAAGCCGGCGACAAGACGGTCGTCTTTACACTGCCGGATGCCGTCAACGAGCTGGACAAGCTCTTCGGGCGTTGAGGTCGAATTTATGAGCCTACTCAGCGTCATCCACTTGCAGGGACTTCTCCTCATGTTCCTGTCGATATCCATGCTGCTGCCCATCCCATTCTCACTTTATTACGGTGACAGCGACTATGTGGCGCTGCTGAGCAGCGCGGCCATCACTGTGATCTTTGGCTTCATCTTCTTCAAGGTTGGCCGGGTCGACCGCGACCTGCGTGCCGCGAAGGCTTTGCCATCGTCACCTTCGGCTGGATCTTCTGTTCGATCTTCGGCGCGCTGCCATTTCTGATCTATGGGGCGATTCCCTCTTTCACCGATGCCTTCTTCGAGACAATGTCAGGCTTCTCAACCACCGGCGCCACCATTCTGACCGATATCGAAACCCTGCCCCACGGCCTGCTCTTCTGGCGTAGTCTGACCCATTGGATTGGCGGCATGGGCATCATTGTCTTTTCGCTGGCCATCCTGCCCTTTCTGGGCGTAGGCGGCATGCAGCTGTTCAAGGCCGAAGTGCCCGGTCCTGTTGCGGACAAGCTGACGCCGCGCGTGGCCTCGACGGCCAAGCTGCTGTGGGGTGTCTATCTGCTGTTGACAGTCGTCGAAACCGTGCTGCTGCTTTTTGGCGGGATGTCGTTATTCGATGCACTCTGCCACAGCTTTGGCACGATGGCGACAGGCGGATATTCTACGCTCAACACCAGCGTCGGCGGATTCCAAAGCGCCTACATTGACTACGTGATCATGATCTTCATGCTGTTAGCGGGCGTCAATTTCGCCCTCCATTACAGCCTGCTCACCGGCAACCTGAAAGCCTACATTCGCAACCGGGAATTTCAAGCCTACATTGCTATCATTGTGGCCGCATTTCTGATCATCGGCGTCGACACCTTTCTGCACCAGTACCATAATGTGGCCGATACCACTCGCTACACACTCTTTCAGGTTATTGCTATCGTCACCACCACCGGCTTTGGCACGGCCGACTATGAACTCTGGTCCAGCAGCTCGCAGTTCATGCTCCTTCTCCTCATGTTTGTCGGGGGTTCGGCCGGCTCCACTGCCGGCGGCATGAAGGTCATGCGCATCTATCTGGTCGTCAAGTTTGTCTTTATGGAGATCAAACGGCTTGTCCATCCACAGGCCGTTTTGCCGGTGCGAATGGGCGGCGTGGCCGTGCAGCGTGATGTGGTCACCAACATTTTGGGCTTCTTCGCCCTCTTCATCCTGATCTTCGTCGCTGGTGTTTTTACGATGTCGCTTCTGGGGCTCGATTTGTCTACCTCGCTGGGCGCGGTAGCCGCAACGCTGGGCAACATCGGCCCCGGCCTAGGGCGTGTCGGGCCGACAGATAACTACGCGTTCATTCCTCCAGCGGGCAAGTGGGTGCTCTCGTTCCTCATGCTGCTTGGCCGACTTGAACTCTTCACCGTAATCGTGCTCTTCTCGCCTTCCTACTGGCGAAAATAGCCAGCGGACTGTTGGCAGACGCAGGCTTGACGTCGTCCAGGTTGGATCGCTTCTCGAACGGCATGCATCGCCTTCACCGGACTGTCGATGGGGTCCCGCAATGGGTCCGTAACACGTACTTCAGACCCGTAGCGAACCACGGAATCCTCTCCCGGCATAGCAAGATTGTGCGTCGTTATGGTACACGAAGGCATACGAAGGCTCTACCGTAGCGGCGATAGAATCCAGCCGCTTTTGCGACCACGTATATGCAGATGTCAAAGACTCAGTTTGGGACGTTCGAAGAACTGCTGGACACTACAGAAGACTCCCAGCAGGCAACGCTCATTCGTTTGGGTGAGGTCATTTTGTTGATCGATCCCGATAACTGCGAGGTGGTTCGTCTTGGCGAGAGAGCGGCAACCTATGGTTTGGGACCCAAGAAGATGAGCGGGGGCTACACCTATATTCTGCCCCATACCACGTGGGTCAACCTTGGATTCTACAAAGGCGCTGACCTGCCTGACCCGAGCGGAATTTTAGAGGGAACGGGCAAACAGTTACGCCATGTCAAAATTCGATCAGCTCAAGAGGCTGATACACCTCAGAACCGTCTGCTGATAGAGGCTGCGCTGGCCGAGCGGAAAGAGGCACTGGAGAGATAGGCAGTCAGTCCAGAGGGACTGGTTGTCCTATGGGTTTGCTTGACAGATATCGCAGGCCACTGAGGCGAAAAAAACATGTTCCATCCCCTCTTGCCACAGCGTTTGCCACACCGTTTGCCACACCGTTTGCCACCGAGGCCGTTGCCCCGTCACTCCTTGGCGGGATGGTCGAACTTTTGTGAGGCTGCCATGATTCGCCGTTTGCTCCTGAGTCTTGTGCTCTTACCGCTGCTCGCCGCTTGCCAACCGCTCGACCCCGATCGGGGCAATGGGGACGGCATGGACGCTGAGTTCGCTGCCGCGATGCTCGAACCGGAGGGCTTCATCCAGCAGATCCATGATCCTGTCATTGCGCACGAGCAGGACAGATACTATGTTTTTTCCACAGGCAGCCGAATGCCGATTATTTGCTCTCAAGATATGCTCGTCTGGGAATTCTGTGGCCGGGTCTTCCAACGGAACCCGGCGTGGTTTCGTGAAGTCAATCCGGATCTGCCCGATATCTGGGCGCCAGACATCTCCTTTTCAATGACCGTTGGCATCTCTACTACGCTGTCTCAACCTTCGGCACGCAGGAGTCCGCCATCGGTCTGGCCACCAACGAAACGCTGGATCCGGCAAGTCCCGACTATGAATGGGTCGATCAGGGTGAGGTGCTGCGATCACGGACGAGTGATCCCTGGAATGCGATTGACGCCGATCTGGTCTTCGATAGTGCGGGCGAACCGTGGTTGGCCTGTGGCAGTTTTTGGCGTGGCATTGGGCTGGCACGCGTCGATCCTGCTACCGGCATGCTCATCGACGACGAGTCTGCATATATCCAACTCGCCGACCGATCAACGGGCCCCGATGCAACACCGGCCATCGAAGCGCCATTCATCGTGTTGCGCGATGGATACTGGTATCTCTTCGTCTCGTTCGATCAGTGCTGCCAGGGCGTCAACAGCACCTACAATGTACGGGTTGGGCGCAGCGATCAACTGACTGGGCCCTATGTGGATCGTGCCGGCACGCCGCTGACCGAGGGCGGCGGCACGCTGATTCTTGCCGAATATGGGCAATGGAAAGGCCCCGGGCACAACAGTATCTTCGTGGAAGATGATGTCTATTGGATGGTCTATCATGCCTATGATGCGCGCCAGATCGGCGTTCCAAAGCTGCGCATCGAGTCGATTGCCTGGGATGCCGACGGCTGGCCCACATTGCCGAGCCAGATATGAGCGGCACGAATTACAGGACCTCATTGCCGATGTCCTTCAACAACTACCCGAAGAACAGCGACCTGCAATCTCACTCTTCTACCTGAGCGGGTACTCTCAGCAGGAGGTGGCAGAGTTCCTACATCTGAAGAAATCGCAGGTCAATAACCGCCTTTTCAGCGCCCGCAACAAGCTCAAGGAAAGGATGCTCAACATGACAAAAGAGACACTCAGCGACCAGCGTCCATCGAATAATGATGAGTTCGCCAACCGGGTGATCGAGCAGATTCGTCTTGCCGATCCAACCGAGGATTTTCCGCGAATTGTGGAGCTGCTCTCTACCGATGCACATGAGGCGACCGCCGCCCAGGATCTGCTCGATGAACACAACATAGAAATGGATGGGCGGATTCTGCGTCATGCCGTGGCCGTCGACAACAACGGGGAGGTCGTCGGGTATAGCTTCGTCGGCCATTATCCTTCGATGGCGACCCACCAATATTTTGTCAATGTCGTCGTTGATTCGGCACATCGCAGCCAGGGGATTGGCACGCAGCTTTGGAATGAGTTGGCTGGATACTTGCGTAGGCAAGCCGCAGACGCCTTCCTTGCGGAGGTGCTTGAAGGTGATCCGGTCTCCTATCGCTTTGCCGAGAAGCGTGGATTTACCCCTCGCACGCATGAAGTACACGCAATCTTGGATTTTGCCCTGTTTGCCGAGCGAAAATTCGATGGACTCATCGCGTCTGTAGAAGCAACAGGCATCCGTCTCACGTCTTTCGCAGACGTGGAGCAGAGTGAAGAGAATATTCGTCAGCTCTACGACATCAATGGCGCTGCGGCGTTGGATGATCCCGCATCTGATGGGGCCTACATCAACTACGAAAATTGGCAGAAGGTGATTCTGGGCGCTTCCTGGTTTCAGCCGGAGGGCCAGATGGTTGCCCTGGATGGCGATAGGTTTGTTGGGATGTCGGCTATCACATACGACAGGGAGGAGAAGATGGGGCGCACCTTGATATCGGGTGTGGCCGCAGACTACCGAGGCCGCAAGATCATGCAAGCGCTGAAGCTAAAGGCCATCAACTACGTTCGCACGATGGGTGCGACACGGGTAGTCACCGACTTTGAAGCGACCAACGCGCCCATGCGGGCCATCAATCAGAAATTGGGGTTTGTGGAAAAGCCGGGGAAATACGAGATGGAAGCGGCGTTCCGATAGCCAACTACATCTATCGGGCAGAAGCGTTGGACATGGTTGGGTTCGCTGCTGCTCGAAACACGGTCTGCTGATCGCCGGTCCGAAACTCATGCCAACTCCGTGTCGACAATGGCCTGAGCCACCTCACGCAGATCGGCGCCGACGATATCAGGTCGCGCTTGCAGCGGCCCAAGCACCATGCCCGGCCTGGCCACGAATGCGCCGGCGCAGCCTGCCTGCATGGCCCCGGCAATGTCCAGATCGTGGGCCGCCACGAGCCGGAGGTCGCCGACATCCACGCCCAACGCCTCCGCTGCGTAGCGGTAGGTCTCCGGCGCCGGTTTGAAGCGCTGCACCTCGTCCACGGACAGGGTCTGCTCGAAGAAGTCGATGAGGCCGGCGTTGGTCAGTTGATCGTGAAGCACCGACGGCGGCGAATTGGTGAGCGTGGCCAGGCGTAGCCCGGCATCGCGAAAGGTGGTCAGCGCGTCGAGTACCTCGGGATGGGGCGGCAGCCGTCGCATCTGCCCGAGCACGCTGTCGCGGTCTGCGGGCGTCAGGGTGACGCCCTGCTTTTTTGCCACCATTTCCAACGCTTCGCCACCCAATGTCTCAAAACTATGGTAGGGGCCAGCGATGGTGGCAACCATGGCCGACCGCAGTAACAACGCAAACCAGAGCGATGTCGTGCCCGCGTCACCAAAGATTCGCTCAAAGTGGGGGTTGAGGGCCTGCAAATCCAACAGGGTTTCGTTAACGTCGAACAGGATTACGCGCGGCATGTTGTTCTCCCATGGTACCAGCGAGCGCATTCATGGTTTCGCTCGCTGCTCCTTGTGGTCAAAGTCTGCGTCATAATCGACAGTACCGAACACATCTATCATCTCCTGTTGCTCGGTCGGTTCGTTATGCATGTCAAGACAATTCAAAACAGCCGCAGCGAATGCCCACATCTCTCGGCTGCTCCCCCGCACCCGTGCCGCTTCAATCTCCCCCCACGGCCATCGGGCCAACATGGCTTCCACCTCGTCATGGACCAGGGCATGCATGTAGGCCGACCGGCCGTATTCCAAACTCTCACCGACAAAACCGCGGATCTCTGCGGCCAGGGCTATCGGCTGAGGCAATGGATCATCCTCCATGGGCGTCTCGTCGACCAGCAAGGTGTAAGGAATCGCGGACAACGACCAGTAGACGTCGTAGTATTCACGGTTCCCTACGGCGTCGCGCAATATCTCCACAAGCTGCGGGCGGGCTTTGGCTGGTGGCTGCTGTTCCTTCTCGATCAGGTAGCGAATGACATGAAGATGTGGAACAAAGTTGTAGGAACCGATCTCTTCAAAGATCTTGATACTGCGGTCGATCATCTGTTTGGCGTCAGCTCTTCGATCCTCCATCTGTGCCGCAATGGCCAGCCAGCGCAGACTATACCCGTCCCCCTGGCGGAGCTGTAGCCCCAGAAAGATCTCCCTTGCTTCGGCGAATCGACGGTTCGCCCCTTCGATGTCTCCGCAGATGAGTCGATGTGCACCGTTTTCTGCCGTTGACAGAGCGGCGTGAATGTCAACGCCCAATGATCGATAGATTGTCAGCGCCTCATCGTTCAGCGCTTCCGCCTCCTTGAGTCGGTTTTCGGCCTGAAGTTTGACGGAGCTGAGCATGTATAGGGCGTCGGCCAGGGATTTCCTGTTTCCCGACTGTTTTGCCAAAGCCAAAGCCAGTTGGCCATGGTGGAGTGCGCCACCCAGATCCCCTTTGAATTTGCAGCAAGCGCACAGCCGATTGTGCAGAAAAACCAATTCTCTGGTGTGGCCATAGCGCTCAAAGATTTTGACGCTCTTCGAGAGCTGCTCACGTGCTTCCACAAAGCGATTGGCCCAATGCAGGTTGTCTCCAAGTCCACGCAGTGCCAAGGCAGTCCACCACGGATCGTCGTGGGCTTCCCAGAGCGCGACACTCTTGTGGAAATAGTCCAAGGCACGTTCATTGTCGCGCTGTTCGAGACAGTATCCCCTCTGGTAGGCAATGAACGCCTGCTCGAAGCGCCGTCTCTTCTCATCGATGGCCGGAAGGTCGCAGAGCACATCGGCTCGATCCAGGAGGTCGAGTGCCGCATCCTGCTTGCCGGTCTGCCGCAGGAACGAGGCCTGCCACGCCAGCGCACGGACAAGCGTCAGCCTCGCTTCGTCGGATTCGGTTGGATCGATGACGTCGGTCAACCGCTGGAAGGCGACGCGCCCTTCGCCGGAATGAAAGCGCCATTCAAAATAGAAGCCCAACGTGTCCATGGCCGGTCGCAGGCGCGTGACCTCGCCCATGGCAATGGCCGTGCGCCAGGCCAGGCGGAAGTTGTCGATGTCTTCGTCCAACTCGGCCAGCGCGCCTGCCTGATCCTCGCCCTTGAGCAGATCCGAACAGGCGATTAGGCGCTTGATGAAGTAGTCGCAGTGGCTGGCCGACGCGGCCGCGGCTTCGGCTGCATCGTCGGCCAGCCGGTCCGACCCATATTGGTACAGCAATTCGTGCAGCCAGTAGCGATTGCGTTCTCGATCATAGTGGAGTAGCGATTTATAGATCAGGTGGCCCAGATGCCGTAACGTAGCGCCGGTCACATCGGAGGCCGCCTGACGAGTGAAGCCGCCGCGGAAGACCGATAGCTGCCGGAAAACCAACTGCTCGACTGGATCCAGGTGTCGCCAGGAGGCGTCGAAGACCGCACGCATGCTGCGGTGGCGTGCGGGCAGGTCGCGAATATCGCTTGCTAGAAAATCCAGGTTCTGCCGCACTTCGCTCGCGATCTCGGCCAGCGACATCATCCCCACCCAGCCGGCGGAGAGCTCGATGCCCAGTGGCATGCCGTCAACGAGCCCGCAGATGTCCGCCACATGAGGCAGGTCATCGGCGGTGAGTACGAAAGTCGGGGCCGCACGCGTCGCGCTCTGAAGGAAGAGGCGTACGGCCGGATGCGCCATGGCGTCGGCTGCATGCGGGTCGATGGGATCGAGGTCGCCCAGCCCGTCGATGGGGTAGGCCTGCTCGCCCTGTAAGTGCAGGCGTTCCCGGGAGGTGGCCAGCACGGTAACGCCCGGCGCGGCCTGGACGATCTCGACCAGCAGCCCGATGCCGTTCAGCAAATGTTCGCAGTTGTCAACGATAAGTAGAATACGGCGCTGCGCCAGAAAGGCCAACAGTTGTTCCGCAGTGCTCCGTCTGCCGTCCACGAGGATGGCCAGACCATCGGCCACCGCTGGTGCGATCTGGTCGGGTTCGGTCAGCGCGGCCAGGGAGACGAAGACGATGCCGTCGGCAAACGGATGATCGTCGCGCGCAGCCAGCCGGTCGGCCACGGCCAGGGCCAGGCGCGTCTTGCCCATGCCGCCCGGCCCCAGGATGCAAACGAGCTGTTGGTCTGGGTCCAGAAGATAGGTGAGCAGCGCCTCTATTTCCATCTCTCGACCCAGGAACGGCGTGGTCGGACGGGGCAAGACGGACGCGCCGGCATCGGCGGCCTGTTGGGGGCCAATCGTTTGTGCCGGCCCGCTATCGGCGGCAGTCTGTGCGCTCGCTTGACCAAAGCCGTGCAAGGCCGGCGGCATCAACGTCGAATCGGGATCCTGGCGCGCATAGGTGACAAAGTCGGCCAATTGTTCGGCCGGCGCCTGCAAGGCAGCGGCCATCAACTCGGCCAACTGCTTGGACGGTCGCCGATTGCCCTGCTCGATCTTGCGGATCGTGGTCACCGAACAGCTTGACCGGTCGGCCAGTTCCTGCTGGGTCAGGTCCATTTGGCGGCGACGCAACCGCAACCAGGCGCCAAAGATCAAATCTGCTGTCACATATCCCTCCATTCGGTGTCTCAAAGGGGACGGCGCTATTGTATCACTTTTTGTACTCAGTTTGTGACCTTGTTTTTTGCGGCGAGGCACCGTATCCTGGGTCTGCACGTTGAGTCCGTTTCCAGATCAATGACCAAATGGAGGATCGATTGATGTACGTAAATCGCTGTATCTTCACCACGAAACCCGGCACTGCACACGATGTGTTTGAATTATGCCAACGCATATTGAGCCGTCACCCTTACCCACATACAACGCGCGTCTATCGCAGTGTGGTCGGTGAATTTAAATATGTCGTCGTTGAATTTGAGTGTGAGAGCCTGACCGACCACGAAGAAATTCATCCCTAGTGGGCATGCAGGATGGTCGGAAGAATTCGGTGCGGAATGGCGATCGTTCGAGATCGATGGGCGCGATGAGTTTTGGGAAGTTGTGGAACAGCGAACGGACGGATAGCGGGTAGTCGGCAAGGAGACGAACAATGTCGTCGATAGTCGGTGCATGGGAACTGGTTTCGGATACGCATGATGGTCTGATGATCGACACCGGAACCTATCACATGTTCTTGATCTCAGAAAAGAACCGGGCGCCCTATGCCAACGCCAGGGAGCCGACCGAGGCCGAAGAACTGGCTGCCTTTCGGTCGGTTTTTGCCGGCGCCGGGCTTTTCTCGCTCTCGGGCACGGCGGCGACATACGAGGCGAAGTTGGGCCTGAGTCCAAACGGTCTTGGCCAGACGTACACTGGCGAGTTTATTGTCGACGGGGATCGGCTGGTCGAAAATCTACCGTCGGGCGTCACGCACGAGTGGCGCAGAGTCGGCTAGAAAGCGTCATCCGAGCGAGATAATCCGCAAAGCAGACGAGTAACGCTGAGACGGTTTTCACGAGAAGAGAGTACGCAGAGAGAAATCAACCAAAGTTTCTGAAGAATTTCAAATAGGAGAGAGCCATGATCACCGCAAGCCATGATTTTGTATGTCCGATGGGAGAAATCGAGAAGGGGATGGCAGTTGTAAGAGAGTACAAGGAACTGTTTGACCCATCACCCTCTTGCCGAGTCTCCATGAATGCGTCAGGCCAAATTTACAAGTTCTACATTGAGGATGATTACGATAGCTTTGCTGACTGGGAAGTCAAATGGCCGGAACGAACGGCTACGCCTGAGTTTAAGGCTTGGATCAAGAAATGGTTTGAAGTCGCAATCGACGGCAGCTTCGAGGCCAACTTCCGTCGCATTATCGAGTAGCCTCATCGCAACCATATGGGTCTTCCGCTACCCATCGAAGACCTCAGGAACTTCCAGACAGGAAAATTAGTAGTGCACGAAAGTTGGCTAATGTCATTCCTGCGAAGGCAGGAATCCATTGTCCACCAGAGTAGATTTCTGCCTTCGCAGGAATGACAAGTCTAGCAAAGCTCGAAATCGTGAACTACTGAAAATTCAGATCACAGGAGAGAAGAGCCAATGAGTACGTTTACCAACCAACAGTCTAACTCCATCAAGAGCGCCATCCATGGAGCGGTCGTACTACCCGACGACCCGAACTATGATGAGGCGCGCGCAATCTGGAACGGCATGATCGATCGGCGCCCGGCCATCATTGTTCAGTGCGCAGACGCCGACGATGTTGTACAAGCCCTGGCATTTGCACAGGAAGAGGACCTGGAGATTTCCATCCGCGGCGGTGGGCACAACATCGCCGGCAATTCGCTCTGCGACGATGGCCTGCTGATCGACCTGTCGACCATGAAGAATGTACGCGTGGATGTTGAAGAGCGACGCGCCTATGTCGAGCCGGGCGCCACCCTCTTCGACGTGGATGCGGCGACCCAAGCCCACGGGCTGGCCACGTCGACGGGCATCAACTCGACAACGGGCATTGCCGGGTTGACGCTTGGGGGAGGCTTTGGCTGGCTAACCCGCCAGTTTGGCCTCACGGTCGACAACCTGATCTCGGCCGATGTGGTCACGGTGGACGGGCGGCAGTTGCGGGCCAGCCTCAGCGAGAACCCGGATCTCTTCTGGGCATTGCGCGGTGGCGGCGGCAATTTTGGCATTGTGACCCAGTTTGAGTTCCAGCTCTATCCCGTGGGACCCGAGGTACTGGCCGGACTGATCGTCTTCCCGCTAGCCCAGGCAAAGCAGGTGCTAACGAGCCTGCGCACCTTTGTGGCGACTGCGCCCGAAGAACTGAGTGTGTGGTGCGTCCTACGCAAGGCTCCGCCGCTGCCCTTCCTGCCCGAGGAGGCCCACGGACAGGAATCGGCGATCCTGGCGCTCTGCTACGCCGGTGATATCGCCGAGGGAGAGCGACTGATCGAGCCACTCTACACGTTCGGCAATCCCTACGGCACGCATGTCGGCGCTATGCCTTTCGCCAATTGGCAACAGGCCTTTGATCCGTTGCTGACACCCGGCGCGCGCAACTATCTGGAAATCGCACTACCTCACCGAACTACCAGACGGCTTTATCGATGCTGCGATTGATGCTGCTGCCAACCTGCCCTCACCCCAATGCGAGATCTTCATCCCCTACATTGCCGGCGTGCATAACCGTGTCGCGCCCGATGCCATGGCATTTGGCAATCGTGATGCCGAATGGGTATTCAACATCCATGGTCGTTGGGACGATCCGGCTGACGACGAAGCCTGCGTCGGGTGGTCCCGTGCGCTCTTTGATGCGACGGCCCCCTACGCCTCCGCCGGCGCCTATGTTAACTTCATGACCGAGGAAGAGGGCGACCGTGTGGCTGCGGCATACGGTCCCAACTACACGCGATTGGCTGAACTCAAGCGACGCTACGATCCGAACAACGTTCTGCATATGAACCAAAACATTAAACCGTAGTCACGCTGGATCTCTGGGGGATGACACCACCGAATTCAACCGCTGCCAAATATGTCACTCCCCTGAGATCCCGAAGCTCCCGAACTGTTTGATCCATCACCCTCTCGCCGAATTTTCATGAATGCGTCAGGCACCCTTCACCGGATCTACGTTGAGGATAGCGGTGACTTGGCTGATTACGAAATCAAATGGGCCGAACGAGAGGCTACGCCTGAGTTTCAGACATGGAAGAAATGGCTTGAAATTGCCATTGACGGCACCTACGAGGCCAACTTCCGTGACGTTATCGTGTATTTCGTCGTAGAGCATCATCCCGCGAGTGTTCTACGACGTGAACGTTTTTAATCGGCAACGTCACCCCGAAATCGGCTGCCGGTATTGCCCACAAGTCCTGTGATGTCCTGCGCGATCTGGGGCCCGAGATCCAATGGGTTCAGAGCTAGGTAGTCCAGGATAAAACTTGCTGTGTCTACATCGCACCGAATGAAGAGATGATTAAGCAGCACGCTGCTCAGTCCGGCTTCCCGGCTGACAAGATCAGCGAGGTCAAGACTATCATCGACCCGGTCACCTCGGAAGGGTAGCGATCGGCAGTAGATCCTCTCGTCTGTTGGCCTAAAAGGATGAACAGAGCTGCAATGTACCTGTGGATCACTAGTTCCCAGGGTGTGTTCACTATGAGGCGAGCGCGCGAAAGGAGAGAAACAAGAGAGAGAAGAGAGAGACCAGGGCGTGGTTGGTAGTGATATCCTGTTGACTGACCGACGTCAATTTCTCGAAAGTCTTAAACAGGAGATCGTACATGGAAGCCCTGGTGATTGAAGCAACAGATGCCCCAACTGAAACTGTAGATCTCGCACGACATCGAACAATCGGTGGAAGCGCCTACACCAAGAGCGTGGCTCACTTCGCGCGGCCAAAGGGGGCGAGTTTGACCGCCCGCACAGAGAAGTTCTATGAATGGCAAAATGCTCGCTCCGAGGTCGATGTTTGGCCCTATGCACGAGCATTGCGCACAGCCCCACATCCCGTCGCTGAGATCGTCGACCAGCAAGGGAAACTGTCGGCCGGCATCAACTTCGCCTCGCAGGACTATCTGTCGCTCTCAACCCACCCAATGGTCAAAGAGGCTGCTGTTGCCGCGATTGAGCAGTTCGGCCTGCACAGTGCCGGATCGCCTGTGCTCCTCGGCAATTCCACCCTCTCGCTACAATTGGCTCAAGAGCTTGCGGAGGTGCTTCAGATGCCGGAAGTGACGCTCTATCCGACCGGGTGGGCAGCGGGCTATGGCGTTGTGACGGCATTGATGCGTGCCAATGATCACATCGTCATGGACGAACTTGCCCATGCCTGCTTGCGCTCCGGCGCACATGCCGCGACCAGGAATGTAACGACACACCGTCACCTTGACACGGAGTCGGTTCGCCAACACCTACACCAGATCCGGGCCGAAGACACCCGCAACGGCATCCTTGTCATTGCTGAGGGTCTCTATTCGATGGATTCTGACATTCCCGATCTAGCGGCGCTACAGAACGTATGCAACGAATTCGAGGCCACGTTGCTCGTTGACGTTGCCCATGATTTTGGCTCGCTTGGCGACCGCGGCGGCGGCGCTCTGGAGATGCAGAACATGCTGGGCAAAGTCGATCTGGTGATGGGTAGCTTCTCGAAGACATTTGCCTCCAACGGGGGACTTGTCGCCACCAATTCACCGTCCGTGAAACAATACCTGAAATATTACGGCAGTTCACATACCTTCTCGAATGCACTGTCACCGGTTCAGGTTGCAACGGTGCGGGCCGCGTTGCAGATCGTTCGCTCCGAAGAAGGGCACCAGTTACGCAGCCGGTTGATGCAGGTGGTGCTCGCCCTGCGCGCCGAATTGCAGGATCTGGGCCTACAGTGTATGGGCAGCCCGTCGGCCATTGTGCCGGTGCCCATTGGAGATGACAAGATCGCCCGCATCGCGAGCCGGATATTGGCTCAGCGTGGCGTGCTTACCAACCTGGTCGAGTTTCCGGCTGTCGCTGTCGGTGCTGCACGCTTTCGCATGCAGGCCATGGCCGCCCAATCGACCGGTCAGGCTAGAGATGCCGCCGGCATCGTTGCCGGCGCAATCGCTGAGGCTGAAAGGCTGGCGGCGTGAGCGACTGAATTGGAGATTGACAATGTGCACGGACGAGAGAATAGCCAGTCACTATTTGCACGGCGTTTTTCTCAAATCGATTCAGGCAGGCATTGAATAAGTGGGCAAAACGCTCGACGATGTGGCAATCGACGACTCTGTCTCTGTCAACGAACTTCATGTCGGCGGACGACCATCTGCATGATATCGGCTGTGATCTGGGCGGGGCGGCTCGTTACAAACAGAATGAGTTGAGATGCGTAGGGACATGGCATTCCTCGTCAAGCTCGACTCTGATCAGTCGATTCAAAATTGCCAAGCGTCGCCCGCACAGCTCAAATGGTCCTAGGAATGCCTTGTCCGCAGCCCACCAAGTCGCGAACATTGTCAAGCACGGACAAGGTATTCCTAGATGCGTCGTCTGGTTGGCGGATCCAATCTCTCAGGTCGAAATAGCACCCATAAACAACGGAGCTGCGGGGAATGCCATGTCCCTAGATGCCCGCTTGAACACACACTTTTCAGCCCGCTGGATCACAGGCTTTCATCACTACGCGGACGCAGCGCAATCATCAACTCCTTGGGCATCACAGTAAAGACAAACTTCTCCTCAATCTCTCGATCCGGGTCGGCGCGGACCACGTCGAACGATCGGCAGATCATGCCCATGGCCATCTTGATCTCCAGCAGCGCCAAGCTGCGCCCCGGGCACAAGCGGGGGCCGGCGCCAAACGGCAGGAACGATTTGCGATGGTGCGGATTGTCCTGGACCGCGTAGTCCAGCCAACGCTCCGGCCTGAACTCGGCTGCATCCGCAAATTCACTCTTTTCCAATCCCTTGGGGCGTAGCAGCACGAATAGCTGCGTCTCGGCCGGGATCTGAAGCCGGCCAATCGTCACATCTTTCAGCGTATGTATCCCCAGAAAAGGCGCTACGGGCTTGAAACGCATAGTCTCGTGGGCCACCGCCTCAATATAGCGAAATTGGCCCATTGTTGCGTAGTCTGCGGCGGTTTTCGTCTCGCCAAGGACAGTATCCGCCTCCGCTTGCATACGCCGCAGAACTTCAGGGTGCTTGGCCATAAAATAGAGCATCCAGGCCATCGTGTTGGCCGTCGTATCCTCGCCCGCTAGCAGGAAGGTGAAGACGTTGCCGTAGATTTCGGAATCGCTCAACTCAATCTCGTCATCTCCCTGTGCCGCCAATAATGCTTGCAGTAGATTCTGAGGCCGTTCCTTCAGACCCGGCTCCTCGTCCAGTTGCCGGCGGGCCTTGTCGATGAACTGATCGGCAAAGGTGCGCAATTCTGCCAGTGCGTTGTCCAGCGCACGATCTGCCGGCGATTTGATGTAGTTCCAGTGACGAACCGGCATGAACGCACGATAGCCGATCATGGGGAAGATGCGCTCCAGGTGTTGCTGGATCTGATCGCCGCCCTCCTCCAGCGTGTTCATGTCATACCCGAACGCAAGGTTGCTCGTGATATCAACCGTGTAGCGCATCAGTTCTTTCTGGGCTTCGAATGGCGACCCTTGCTCTGCCAGCCGTTGCCACCGATCATGAAGCCGCTGGGTCACGCTCGCCATCACTGGATAGAAACCACGAAGGTGGCTCGCATCGAACGCGTCCATGACGATCCGGCGATGACGGCGCCACTGTTCGCCCTCTGCAGAAAACAACCCTTCGATTCCCACCTCAGCGATTGTGCGCCTGATTTCGGCTGACCTCGCAAAGGTATCGGGGCGTTCGCGCAATATCTGCTGCACCATGTCCGGATCGGCGATCACAATCACTCGTCTGGCGCCCAGCTTGACCTGATAGAGATCGCCATATTGCCGGTACCAATCCTCGAGAATGAGGTGGAAACTGGTGGTCCTGATCTGGTGGGCATTGCCCACGAGTGGGAGACTGCGGGGGCCCGGCAGTTGGTCAATCGTGAGGAGCGAATTTTGGCTCTCCGAGGTTGGCATCTGCCCAGATCTGGCGGCCCAGGCCGCCACTTCCGAGCTATCGACAAGCACTCTGTCGCCGTCCACGGCCACCGAAAACTGGTGCAGACAGGCCGCTGCATCATCGTCCCTGACCCCGGTCGCACAATCAAATCGCCAGCCATGCGCGCGACAGACCAGCCGGCCATCATCGACATACCCCTCGGACAACAAAGTTCCCTGGTGGGGACAACGACCCTCTAGGACTGAGACGGTATTTCCAGCGGCCACAGCGACAAGCTCGACCCCGGCGACGTGGCCGCCGACAGGGCTTCCTTGTTCAAGTTCAATGACTGTGGCGATTTGAGTGTCAAACATCTGGGTCTCCATACTAAACCTGGCAGGGTGAGTACTGATGGCAATTTGTCTGCGTTGGTAAACAACAGGAACACGATCTGGAGCTACGCTGTCAAGCTTCGATCTGTGGCCGCAATTTGTGAAAAGAGACCGGACTGCAAATCGGCCACAACGCGCCAGGCATCGTGGCCGGACAGGTCTCGAACGCTTTCAGGGGTGTCGAACTCGGGCAGGCCGGTTTCTGCAGGGTGGTCTGTTCTCCCCACAGTCGCAACAGTGGCTACTATGACATGGAAACGCTGGTCGAGTCGTGGTTGGAGACGGCAGAGAAAGAGTGGAAGTTTGACCGTTGGAGACTGGCGCTGACCGCCGATGTCTTTGAGCCGCGCCCTGCGATATTCTATCGCTCCTGAGCGTGGTGGCTCCGGGAATAGCATCATCCAACGCGGTCTATTCCACCTCGCATTGGCGATATTGCATGCCTCCACCCGTACGCAGATGGCCGAAGAAGCTTCTCAAAGGGCGTCCGCTGTACCTTCAGGTGCATGACTATGTTGGTTGATCGCCAATTCGGCGCCCGACAGGCTGGAACGTCCTAGCGTTCAGCAATCCCTCGTAGTTCCAAATCCTCTGCAAAGAAACAGGCACTGTAGTGATCTCGGTCGACCTGAATCATCTCCGGTGTCTCAACCCTGCATTGTTCTTTGGCATAAGGACAACGCGGGTGGAAATAACAGCCGCTGGGCGGATTCGCCGGATTGGCGACGTCGCCTTCCAACATAATGCGCTGCTTCTGTTCGTGCAAGCGCGGGTCAGGATCGGGGACAGCAGAGAGCAGTGCTTCGGTGTAGGGGTGGCGTGGGTTGGCAAAGAGATCTGCCGTACTGGCCATCTCGACGAGCTTACCCACATACATAACAGCCACCCGGTCGCAGAGATAGGAGATCACACTCAGATCATGGGAGACAAACAGATACGTCAGACCAAAATCCTCCTGCAGATCCTGCAGGAGGTTCAGGATCTGAGCGCGAACTGACACGTCCAGGGCTGAAACGGCTTCGTCGGCCACAATCAGGCGTGGATCTAGGGCAAGAGCGCGGGCAATGCCAATGCGTTGGCGTTCACCGCCACTGAAAGCGTGGGGAAATCGTCGCATGTATTCCGGTCGCAGTCCGACCCGACGCAGGAGCGCCGCCACACGGTCTTCAAGTTCCTGGCCGGAGGCGATTCTATTGACGATCAACGGCTCGCCGACAATTTCCAGCACCGGCAATCGCGGGTTCAGCGATGAGAACGGATCCTGAAAGATGAGGCGGATCTGTGGTCGGTATGGTTTGAGTTCTTTCTTGGAAAGTGTCGCAAGGTCCACGATCCCATTATTGTTTTCCCGGTAGAGAATCTGCCCACCAGTCGGCTCGTAGGCGCGGCATGATGCAGCGGCCGGCTGTCGTCTTGCCGCATCCACTCTCCCCGACCAGCCCCAATGTCTCACCGTTGCGGATGAAGAAGCTAACGTCATCCACGGCACGTACATAGCCGACGGTGCGGCGGAAGAAACCCGCCTGGATCGGGAAATGCATCCGGAGTTTTTGAACATCAAGCAGAACGTTGTCCTGAGACCCGCTGTCTTGAGATCCATTGCCCTGAGATCCGTCGTTTGCCAGACCCACCTCGGAGATGGTCTCTGGGCTCTCGATCAATACGTCGTTCGATTGTCTAGCATCGCGCTCAAGGTCGGCCAGGATATCGCCGGCGACGGCAGGACCCAAATCGTCCTCGCTGTACAGCAGGCAACTCACCGTACGATCTGGGCCTAGTTCGACAGTTGACGGCACAGTCGTGTCACAGCGCCCTGGCATGGCAGCCTCGCAGCGAGTGTGAAAAGGGCAGCCCCCTGGGCGATTGAGCGGATCGGGCACCATGCCATGGATGGAGTCGAGTCGTTCACGGCGGGAGACATCCAGCTTGGGAATGGAACGCAACAGCGCTCTGGTGTAAGGGTGTTGCGGATCGTGAAAGATATCGACCACGGTGCCTCGTTCAACCACCCGCCCCAGGTACATGACGGCAACATCGTCTGCTATCTCCGCCACAACCCCCAGATCGTGGGTAATCAGCATGATGCCCATGTCGAATTCGGCCTGCAGTTCTTCAAGAAGATCCAGTATCTGAGCCTGGGTCGTGACATCCACCGCAGTAGTGGGCTCGTCGGCAATAAGGAGGCTGGGATTGCAGGCGAGGGCCATGGCGATCATGGCCCTTTGGCGCATGCCGCCGCTGAGCTGAAATGGATAGCTGTCGTACTGTTGTTCAGGGCCGGGAATCCCTACTCGGCGCAGCATATCGATGCCGCGTTTTCTGGCTTGGTCACTATTGAGATCGAGATGCAGTTCGATGACTTCTGAGATCTGATCGCCAATGGTGTGAACAGGGCTGAGCGAAGTCATGGGTTCCTGAAAGATCATGCCGATCTCTTTGCCACGAATATCGCGCATCGCGCGGCTCTGTGGCGACAGTGCAGCTAAGTCAATTGTCTCAGCACTGCGGCTGCCATTTTGCTCGTGTACGCGATGGAAAATCACCTCCCCGGATACGATGTGGCCCGGTTGGTCCACAATCTGAAGAACAGAGTCGGCGGTCACACTCTTTCCGCAGCCGCTCTCGCCCACCACACAGAGCGTGCGATTGCGATAGACGTCCAAATTGACGCCATCTACAGCCTTGACGATTCCCTCGTCCGTGAAAAAATGTGTCTTCAGCTCTTTGATCTCGATCAGAAAGTCAGCTTCATTGTTCATACGTTAAGTTCGTCTCGGTAGATGAATTCTATACGTTTAGTGATAGGGATCGGCAGCGTCGCGAAGACCGTCGCCCAGGAAGTTCAGGGCAAGCACCGCAATCACAACTGCAACCCCGGGGGACAACAGCCAGGGCGCTGTCGCCACGGCGCGCACGTTCTGCGCTTCCTGCAGAAGAACGCCCCAACTGACAACCGGAGGACGCAACCCGAGCCCCAGGAAACTAAGGGCAGTCTCGGCCAAAATCATGGCAGGGATGGCCAGTGTTAGCGAGGCAATGATATGACTCATGAATGAGGGTACCATGTGCTTCCAGATGATACGTATCTCGTTCGTTCCTTCCAGCCTCGATGCCATCACAAAATCTTCGGTCCGCAGCGCCAAGAATCGGCCCCGTACGACGCGGGCCAGCCCTGTCCAGCCGATGAGCGATAGGATTACAGTAATGCCAAAATAGATGCGGAGTGACGACCAACCAGAGGGCAAGGCCGCGGCCAGTCCCATCCAGAGCGGAATCGTTGGTATAGAACGAATGAACTCGATCATTCGTTGGATCACGTTATCGACGCTTCCGCCGTAGTACCCGGAAATGCCGCCTAGAAAGATGCCCAGTACAAAACTGAGGGCGACGCCCACCAGCCCGATAGACATGGAAATGCGTGTGCCGTGCAGCAGGCGGCTAAATACGTCGCGCCCTAGCTTGTCGGCGCCCAATAAGTACATGGGCGCGTCCGGGTTTTTGGGTCCGATGAAGTGAATGTCTGACTCGATAAGACCCAATAGTTTGTAGGGCGCTCCGCGTACGAAGAAGCCCACCGGGTGTATGGTTTCTGGGTCGACGGTGAACACACGACGCAGCGCCTCTTCTTCAATCACCACCTTATAGTCATTCACGTAGGGACTGAACCTCAGCCCGTTTTCTGTCTCCTGAAAGAGGTGCAGACGTTGCGGCGGCGCATATGTGTATTGCGCCGCAAATGCATTGGGTGGAAATGGGGCCAAGAACTCGACAAAGATCGCAATTAGATAGATGAGCGCCGTGACTGCAGCGCCAACCATGGCCAGCCGATGTTTACGAAACTTCCACCACATCAGCTGCCACTGGGTCGCAACGCTGACTCGGTTCTCCTCTGCGATTGGCGATACTGGCTCTACCACATCGCGTGCGACGGATTTGATGCCCGTTGTCACGTCCATCTCCTCTTAATTCTCAATTGCATGCTCGGTCACTTACCTGACTACATGCTAGACAAAAGAAGGGCCAAGATCGGAGTTCGATACGGCCTCACATCATCAATAATGCTCTCGATCTTTATCCGGTTTTTACCCGATCAGTACCGGATCCGTGGATCGAGCCAGGCAAGCAGTATGTCGGATATCAATGTGCCTATGATGGTCAATATACCTAGCATCAAAATAAAACTGCCGGCCAAATACATGTCTTGAGCAACCAGCGCCCGTAAGAGAAGCGGGCCTGTTGTGGGTAGACTCAGAACGACGGAAACAATGGCCGAGCCGGAGATCAAGACCGGCAGCGTCCAGCCGATGGTGCTAATAAAGGGGTTGAGGGCGACGCGTACTGGATATTTGAGCAACAGTTTTCTCTCGGAGAGGCCTTTGGCCCTGGCCGTTTTCACATACGGTTTGCGCAATTCGTCAAGCAGATCGGCGCGCATAATGCGGATCAGACCGGCCGTGCCGGCTGTCCCCAGAATCACCACAGGAATCCAAAGGTGGCCGAGCAGATCCATGAACTTGGCCCAGCTCCAAGGCGCATCGATATAGACCTGTGAAAAAAGACCGCCAACGCTCTGATTAAAATATTTGAACGAAACGAACATGAGAATCAGGGCCAACAGAAAATTGGGAATGGCAAGCCCAATGAAGCCGATTGTGGTGAATACGTAGTCGCCGAGTGAGTATTGCCGCACTGCCGTATAGATCCCGATTGGGAAGGCAACGATCCAGGTAAACATCAGCGTAGACAGAGAAAGGATCAGGGTGAGGCTGAGGCGCTCCCAGAGCAGATCCTTGACCGGCAGATTCCACTCAAACGAGTGGCCAAAATCGCCGCGCAACAGAATGCCCGATATCCACTTGTAGTACTGCACGTAAACGGGTTGGCCCAATCCGTAGCGCGCTTCAAGGGCGGCGATGACATCCTCCTCGACCAGGTCGCCGGCAGCGGATAGCTGGGCAATGTACGTGGTCAGGTAGTCGCCTGGCGGCAGTTGTATGATCGCAAATGAGACCAACGAAACGACGAAGATGGTTGGAATCATGTATAACACTCGACGGCCGATATATCCGAGCACTTCCCCGCACCTCCCTTTCTCGACTCTTCGGGAATCCGTGTAGTCAGTCCGCGAAGCGTGACGAGTGAAACGTGAGTCTGGTTGGGACACGTCTCACGTTTCACTCGTCACGCTTTCTGTCAATCACATGGATTCGAGATGAGCCATTTTCCCAACAGTACAGCTGAGCAAGACCAATCCAAGCAATGAGTGCTTTCTGCCTTCCAGGAAGCGGACAGCCTCCTGGAAGGTTGTTCAGGGCATTCATCCTCTTGGAATGGCCTCATGTAGGAAACGCTTGCCTACTGTGAGATGAAGTACTGTTCCGGGCGAGTCTGGGCTGGGGCGGACGAGACATGCCATTGCCACAGCGTTTCAGGTACGTTGTGGAAGTTGTTCTTGACGATCCCGTAGCCTTTGTAGTACTTGGTGATGCCCATCACCCAGAACTCCTCGGCTGCGATGTCCAGAATTTCGGTGATGATCTCGTCCTGGCGCGCCGGGTCTACCGTTACCTGCAATTCATCGTATAGGGCCTGTTGTCGTTTAGCGGCTTCGGGTGGTTCCTCGCCCTGGGCGCCTTCGCTGCGCCACCAGTCGGCCCATGCGACGCCAAAGAGTGACTCATTGCTATAAGGCATGTAGGAGCGAGGGTCCATCACGAGAGCGATGCCATCGGCGCCGGTCCAGACGATGGCATCATGCTCATAGGCTGCCTTGCGCTCGTAGAAGAGAGAGCGCTCGATGACCTTCACATTGGTGTCAATGCCGACCTCGCGCCAATAGGTGCTGACAAGCTCCATGATGTCGGACCACGGTTCGAAGGCAGCAATCACATCAATGGTGAAGCTCAGGGGTTCGCCGTCCGGCCCCAGGCGCATGCCGTCTTCGCCGCGATCCAATCCTAGATCGTCGAGAAGTTGGTTTGCCTTGTCTACGTCATATTCTGTGTACTGATAGGCCAACTGCTCGTCAAAGTACGGTGATTCCGCCAGGGGCGCCGACTGTCGTGGTTCGCCATCACCTACGTAGAGTACGTCGATGATCTCCTGGCGATTGATTGCGTGGGAGAGTGCAACGCGGAAGTCTTTCTCGTTGAATATTTCCTTCAACACAGGATCTTTGTTGCTGAGGTTGAGACCGATCGAGGCGGGGGTTTCCCACGCGAATTCCACGGTGAAGAAGTCAAAGTCGCCGTCTTCCTTGCTGTCAAAGAAGACAGACTTGTTGCCGGGCGTGGCGATATGACGGTCCATCATGTCGATTTCGCCTGAAAGCGCTTTGAGCACCAGTACGTCTACATTCTCTACGATGGGGTAGACCAGTTTGTCGATGTAGGGAAGCTGGTTGCCTTCGGTGTCAACCTTCCAATAGTAGGGATTGCGCTCGGCAACCAGTTGGCTGGCGGAACTGGCGGGCACTGTCGTTACCCATGCCTGGTTCGTGGGTAGGTCTACATTGTTGATGTAGTCTGCCTTGTTTAGATATAGAGCAACCCAATCTTCCGCACCTTCCTCGGCAACGGCTGCTTCCACTCCCTCGGGATTGAGATCCTTATGCCATTGTTCCATATAGTGGGCAGGCTGCCAGGGACGCTGGCTGCCCAGCTGTTTGAGGAAGAGGCCGTGAGGCGCAGAGAAGGTGAACTTTACAGTGACGTCATCGATTTTTTCCACCACACCCAATGTGCCGCCGGGGCGCATCCAGAGCGGTTTTACAGGCGTGAGGTCATCATTGAGGATTTCTTGCTCATACCAGAAGACAAAATCGTCAGCGGTGAAGGGATGGCCATCGGACCATTTCATACCCTCGCGTAGATGGAAAATAAACTCGGTACCATCTTCGGAAACCTCCCAGCTCTTGGCGACATTGGGGATGGTCTCCGTCAAATCCGGTGACCACCGGAGTAGGGGATCATAGCCCATTGTGCGTCCTACCCAGGGCCGGTCAGCTTGACCCAACAATCCCGACCGCCACGTTCCACCGTATTCGCCAATTCGATCCCATGGCTCAATCACCATCGGCTCGACAGGAAGGCGCTCGTCAAGCGGCGGCAGCTCACCGGCCAGAACCATCTCATGTAGTTGTGGCGCCTCGTGAACTGCCTCTCCAGTTGCTGCGGTTTCCTGATCGGATGGAGCCTCAGCTTGGGGTTCTGGAGCAGACTGGCAGGCTGATAACACTAGTGACAGGATTAACAACAATGCCAAAACGACCGTGCGTTTTTGAAACATCAGTCTTTTCTCCTTTGAGTCAGGTTATCGAATTTACTTTGCTCCGTTGTTGCTGGGCATCACCACCTTACGCGCGCGACATGTGGGAAATCCTGGATGAGTTTAGGGGAATGACCTGCTGCTGAATCGATATGTTCTAAATTTTGGTACCTCGCAAATCCTATGTTGCCATCCTGGAACGCGGAATCCGGTACCGTGTTGAGAAAATATATGCAGCTTGAATAAGAGGGAACATGTTTAATATTGATGCTATCGGAAAATACGGCCACTGTCAAGCAGCCTTTTTGAGCAAGGTCGTGCTGTCAAACAGGCAGCTTTTCGCAACTCTTGCAGGGTGAGGTAGACTGAATTCGCTGAACTTTTCCACAGACTCCAAGGGTCCGTATCTACATCAACGGTAACTATTCAGCCATACGCTGATAGACCGCGGATTAGGCGGATAAAGCCGGATCAATTCGGATTTAATCCGCGAAAATCAGCGTATGGCTGAATAGTTACCATCAACGGATATCTGACAGACTTGTTGCGCTTCTACACCAAATTCCGCGGCCGATACTGCAATGTCTCCGCCAGATACTGTGTCTGCAAGTTCTCCTCCCCCGCCAAATCCGCAATCGTGCGCGCCAACTTCAACACACGATGATACGACCGTGCGCTCAGGTCCATCTGGCGTACGGCCGCACGCATCAAACTCTTGCCCTCCTCATCCACTCGGCAGAATCGCTGCATATCGTTGGATTCGCCGCTGCTCGAAAGCGGCGGTGGCCGGCCCCATGTCGCCGTTGACCAGCACGTGGGGTTTGCCCAGCGGCTCAAAGCGTTTGGCTTGCACGGCCCGTGCTGCTTCGACGCGGGCGCGTATGTCTGATGAGGGCTCACCGCCGTCCAGGCTGAACAGCTTCTCGAAGGGCACGCGCATCACGTCCAAGTGGATGTCGATGCGGTCCATCAGCGGGCCGGATGATGCGGCGCCTTCGGCGTTTTGGTAGCGCTGCAAATCATCTCATTTGCTGCTGCTCGAAAGCAGCACGATACCCATGGAACAGGTGTTTTCGTTGCGGTCGTCGCCGTAAACTCCGCAAGGGTAGGTCGGGGAGCCGGGGCCGCTGCTGCTTGGAGGCGACGGCAGGTTGGGGTATCCGGGCATGAACTCTATGAAACTGGGAGCAGCTGACCCGATGCCGAAGCAACGCCGGGCACGCTGTTATCTGGCTCTGCTGGACGTATATATCATGGCAGATATAAACGGGCGCGTTCCTCGATTGGAACGGCCTCTCTGTCTGCCCGCTTATACCTGACGGGATGCACTAGTTGTGTCGGGGGACTCGACAGTCTCTACGGCAATATCTATAAAGCGTTCCTGCCCACGGTCGTTTGTCAGAAACACGTCGCATTCCGATTCCAGGGCTGCTGCAAGATGAATCGCATCTGGTGCTTTGAATCCAAACCGGGCACGAATCTCTGTGGCCCTATCGATGACCTCTTTGGATAGGGCTACAGCATGGCTGACCACCTTCTCGAAGAATAGGTCATAGTCAGCCAGCAGATCGGAATTGTTATCTTGCATTGGTTTGACACGACATTCCAGACGGGTGAGATCGCTCGCTACAAGAATTGTATCTGGAGTTGACAACCGCTTGTCTACGGCTGGCGCGTAAAAATCGACGTGTTCAATGGCATAGATCACCGGCGAAGCGTCCAGGTATATCCTTTCCGGCATTATTCCCAACCATTCCGTTCTTTGATGAGAAATTGGTCGACCTCATCTTTGGTAGGCGGTCGGTGCTCTCGAGCTTCTTGGCGTCGGCGAATCAGTGAAATCACTTCTTGATATGAATTGGTTGGGCCTTCCTCTATCGGCTCAACAACAACTCTAACCATAGTTGATGTCATTGGCAGCGCCTCATCCAACTCAACCCTTTTTGGGCTAATGAGCCTTCCCGTCACTGCGTTATGAAATCTCAATCGCCTCTCCATTCTGCGCTCCTATCGACTGTTAACTGTGCATCCCAAAAGATCGTTATACTACATCCTGCGGACGATATTGCAACGCCTCGCCAAAAACTGCGTCTTTATCGACCCCTACACCAGATTCCGCGGCCGATATTGCAACGCCTCCGCCAAATACTGCGTCTGCAAGCTCTCCTCCCCCGCCAGATCAGCAATCGTACGCGCCAACTTCAACACGCGATGATACGACCGCGCACTCAGATCCATCTGGCGCACCGCCGCGCGCATGAGGCTCTTGCCCTCCTCGTCCACCTGGCAGAAGCGCTGCACCTCGGCCGGACCCATGTCGCCGTTGACCAGCACATGGGGCTTGCCCAGCGGGGCAAAGCGTTCGGCCTGCACGGCCCGTGCCGCCTCGACACGCGCGCGGATGTCCGACGATGGCTCGCCGCCGTCCAGGCTCGACAGCTTCTCGAAGGGCACGCGCATCACGTCCAGGTGGATGTCGATGCGGTCCATGAGCGGGCCGGAGATGCGCTTCTGGTAGCGCTGGACGAAGCCCATGGAGCAGGTGCACTCCTTGCGGTCGTCGCCGTAGAAGCCGCAAGGGCATGGGTTCATGGCCGCGACCAGAACGAAGTTGGCCGGAAAGGTCAGCGATCCGCTGGCGCGGCTGATGGTAACGACGCGGTCCTCCAGCGGCTGGCGCAACGTCTCCAGGTTTTTCGATCCAAATTCCGGCAGCTCGTCGAGAAAGAGAATCCCTCTGTGCGAAAGGCTGATCTCGCCGGGGCTGGGCCAGCGTCCGCCGCCGACCAGACCGGCATGGCTGATGGTGTGATGGGGCGAGCGGAAGGGGCGTGTGCGCACCAGCGGTTCGCCGTCGGGCAGCGCGCCGGCCACCGAGTAGATGCGCGTGATGTCGAGGGCTTCGCTGAGCGCCAGCCGGGGCAGGATGGAGGGCAGTGCCCGGGCCAGCAGCGTCTTGCCCGCGCCGGGCGGCCCTTTCATGAGACAATTGTGCCCGCCGGCGCAGGCGATCTCCAGCGCCCGCTTGGCCAGTTCCTGTCCCTTGACGTCGGAGAAGTCGATGGGGAAGATGATCTCCTCGCCTTCATCAAAGCGCAGGCTGTTCTCGTAGCGTGGAATCGGCTTGGTCTGCTTGACGTGGTTGACCAGGTCGGCCAGTTTGTCGATGGGGTAGACCTCAACGCCTTCAACCAACGCTGCCTCGGCCGCGTCAGCCGTGGGCACAAACATGCGCTTGTAGCCCGCCTTCTCGGCCATGCCCGCCATGGGCAGCAGACCGTTGACATGGCGCACTTCGCCGTCGAGACTTAACTCGCCCACGATCAGGGCGTCCTCGAACAACTCGGGCGCCTGGCGCGTGGCAGCCAGGATACCGACGGCGATGGGCAGATCGTAGGCCGGGCCTTCCTTGCGCAGATCGGCCGGGGCCAGGTTGATGGTGAGGCGATGTTGGGGGAAGAAGAAGCCGCTGTTGGAGATGGCGGCACGCACGCGTTCGCCGCTCTCGCGCACGGCCGCATCGGGCAGGCCGACCATGGTGGTGCGTTCCAGGCCGGAGGCGATATCGACCTCCACACGGATCGGTTCGGCATCTAGGCCGATGACGGCGCAGCTCAAAACTTTTGCAAGCATGTTGGGGCTCCTTCCCAGGGGATAAAAAGGATCGATAGATTGATGAGGCTATCTTAGCATAGGTGGTGGCGCTGGGAAAGGGGATCGCACGACGGAGTAAATCTCACCACGGAGCCACGGAGGGGCACAGAGATCACAGAGGAAAAGCAAGGAAAGGTGGTTTGGTCGACCGGGGGGTCAGATCGTAGAGACGCAAAATCTTGCATCTCCACCCGTCCAATCGAGTAATCTTCTCACTTCTATTTGGATCTGTGGCGAAGTGTGTTCAGGTAGCGGGATTGTGTTTGGGTTCGGCCTGTATTGTGCGCACCGATTGACGTACTATCAAGTCGGTAGAGAGTACGAACTCCGCGGGTTCCATGTCTGGATCTTCGATGCGTTTGAGCAGCCGCTGGGTGGCGATCTTGCCGAGTTCGTAGGCTTGCTGGGCCATAACGGTGAGAAAGGGTTCGGTCAGAAAGGAAGTGGAGAGATCATCAAACGAGACGACCGAGATGTCTGCCGGCACCTTGATGTCGGCAGAGCGCAGCGCTTGTAGCGCGCCTGCCGCGATGAAGTTATTGGCTGCGAATAGCGCTGTGGGCAATGGATCTAGACGAAGGGAATCTTGGGCCATGGTTTTGCCTGCGTCGATTGTGAAGGCGCCACGCAAAATCAACGCAGGATCAATATCAAGGCCGGCCTCAGTCAGCGCCTGCGTGTAGCCCTCCACACGTTCGTTGGCGGACGTTACAGCCTCCGGTCCGCTGAGGATGGCGATCCGCCGATGTCCGCGGTCGATCAAATAGGTGGTGAGAATACGGGCACCTGTGGTTGAGGCGCTGCGCACGACGTCCACTTTGGCGCCGGGGATGCGCCGATCCAGCACAACGACTTCCACGCTCTGCTGTTGGAGCATCTCGACTGGTCCCGTGCTACTGCCTGCCGGCGTCAGCAACACGCCGTCAACGCGACGACTGACGAGCATCGAGAGATATTGGTCCTGCTTCTTCTCGCTCTCATCCGTGTTGCAGAAGATCACAGTATAGCCCTGCTGGTTTGCCTCATCTTCGACGCCGCGGGCGACTGTCGTCCAGAATGGATTCGTGATATCTGTGATAATCAGGGCCAGCGTGTCCGTGCGCTTGGAGCGAAAGCTGCGCGCCAGCATATTGGGGACGTAGTTGAGCTCTGCCGCGGCGGCCTCGACCCGCCGACGGGTTTCGGGACTGACGTAGCCCGAGTTGTTGAGCACGCGTGAGACGGTCATTGGGGCGACGCCTGCTTTCTTTGCCACGTCACGAATAGTTGCCATGCTCTCGTCCCACCCTTGATGATGGTAGTGCGGTTGCTGTGGTATCGGTAACATAGCCTAACATACAACCTGTTTGCTTGTCTAGAAGGATTTTTCCAGGAAATGCAACTCGAATGTGGGGCGGAGAGGGCCAGAGCCGTCCCAAGAGTGGCGGCGTGACAGCGCCCTGCGGGACCTTTCCGGCATACATTGTGACAACGGTCCCCAGATCGTGAGACGCCCTTTCTTAGGCCTCGTTTGTGTGCCTGAATCGGCGCTTGACAAGCCGAAATCAGGGGTGTATACTGATGGCGTTTTATGGTATCGGTACCATAATTCTCTACATTCCCATTGCTCAAATAGCGACTCCCCATTCCGCACTGCTACATTGGCGACTACGTCTCAACAGGCGTCTGTTAGCATATAGTCTTATCTTGATCTCAGAAACACCTGGAGGAGGAAAGATGCAGCAAAATCAGTTCTCACGACGAAGATTCTTGCAGATTGCCGGCATTGGCGCCACTAGTGCGTTTGTGTTGGCTGCGTGTCCGGCCGCGGCTCCCGCACCGGGCGGAGACGCTGGAGGTGACGCCGCGGCCGTTGAGGCTGCAAAAGTTAGCTTGGGATTGACCTGGGACGCGTCCTTCCAGCCGACCCAGAACCAGTTCAATGACGACTTCATGGAACGCCATCCAGACATCGAGTTGGAAGTCGTCTATAACACCTGGGCCGATCACAATAATGTGGTCCCGACCTGGGCTGCGGCTGATACATTGCCGGACGTTGTCTATGTGCATGGCAGCCGTGCCTTCCCGTGGGCTTTCGAGGGTATCACGGTCAGTTCGCAGAGTTACATTGACAGTGACGAGGCCTTTAATGTCGACGGTATTTGGGAAGAATCCCTGCGACTGTACGAATTCCAAGGCAATTTACATGCCATTCCCTACGATCACGGTCCAGTCTTGCTCGGTTACAACAAGGATCTCTTTGATGCCGCCGGCATGGCCTACCCAGATGAAACCTGGGATATGGACAAGCTGCGCGAAGTTGCGCTTGAACTGACCGATCTGGAAGCCGATATCCCGCAATGGGGTATGAACAGCGTCTATCCAATTCTGCGCAATGAAGGCGGTAACTCGACGCTTGGCCCATGGGGCGCTACGCTGCTCAATGAGACCGAGACTGAACTGCTGATCGACAATCAGGAGACGCGAGATGCGCTGACCTTTTGGACCGATCTAATACATACCGATAAGTCCGCGCCGACGCCGGCGGAATCCCAGGCCTTTGAGCAAGGCGCCTGGATTTCCGGCCGCATCGCTATGCATCCGACACCTTCGTGGGAGACGCCGGGCTTGGCACAATTTGCCAGCTTTGGATGGGACGTATCTCCATGGCCGGCCGGCCCTGCGGGTCAGGAAAGTGGTTCATTTGGCAGCGGCTTCGGCATCACCAAGAACAGCGTCAGCCCAGATCAGGCTTGGACATTCCTGAGTGAGTACCTCTCCACCGACGGCATGATCTTCATGTGGGGTTCCACCGGACGCGGCAGCCCGGCTCGCAAGGATGCCTATCCGTCGTGGATTGAGTCTGAGGATGCGCCTGAGAATGCCGTGGCTTACCTGGAGGCACTTGACACCTATGCTGTCACCGGTCGTCCGTACCAGACACTGGCCGCGGCTGAACTAATCGACATCGTCAACCGCCAGACTGACTTGCTCAAATCTGGCGAAGTCGATATCGATACCGCCATCGCCAGCATCATGGAAGACGGTACGCCGGTCCTTCAGGCTGCAGCTGAGCGGGCGAATGGTTGAGACCTGATGTGAAACTGAGGAACGACCTATACGGTGACGAGATTTCCGTTCTGTCCCCTCGCTTTCGTATCGGCTTTCGGTGTAACAGACCTCTGGTGCACGCATTTCGACAGTCCACTGTCGACTCAACTGTGCAGTGAGGCATTGGCGACTGAGGATCGAGCACTCGATCCTCAGTCGCCAATCTGAGTCTTTAGGTGAGACACGCTCATGGTACATACAATTACGGCACTGTTTCAACGCAAGCCGCTTACACTGACCCAGCGCGAACGAGTCGATTTTTATCTATCGATCACACCTTGGTTGATTGGCCTTATCTTTTTCACCGGCGGGCCCGTGCTCGCGTCATTTGCGTTCAGCTTCACCAATTGGACCGGCCTCAGTTCCATTGAATGGGTCGGCCTGGCCAATTTCCAGAATTTGATTTTTGAAGATGAACTATTCTGGGTTGCTACCCGCAACACCTTCTTTTACTCATTCGGTGCCGTCACTCTGGGCACGGCTGGGGCGCTCTTCGTGGCTATCTTGCTAAATCAGAAGTTGCCAGGCACCACAATGTTGCGCGTCGTCTACTACATGCCTTCTATCGCCAGTGGCGTGGCCATCTCAATTCTCTGGATTTGGCTCTTCAACCCGCAGGTCGGTTTGGTCAACTATCTATTGGGACTGATCGGTATTGAAGGTCCGCTGTGGTTGGCCAGCCAAAAATGGGCATTGCCGGCGCTGATCATCAAGAGCGCCTGGGGTATTGGGGCCAACATGATCATCATCTTGGCCGGTTTGCAGGGCATTCCTACGTCATTGTACGAGGCGGCTCGCATCGACGGCGCCAATATATTGCAGGAGTTCCGTAGCGTCACTGTGCCCATGTTGTCCCCGGTGCTCTTCTTCGTAGTCATCATGACCACCATCAGCTCTTTCCAGATCCTGACAGATGTGCTGGTGATGACCCAAGGCGGTCCCGGCACGGCGACCTTTGTCTATGTTTATTACATCTACCAGGCCGCCTTCCAATACCTGAAGATGGGATACGCATCGGCTCTTGCCTGGATCCTCTTCGCCATCATACTTGCGCTGACCTTGTTACAACTTTGGGGTAGCAAGAAGTGGGTCTATTACGAAGGTGGAGAACGATAGGCCGATCGGGTTTTGTATGCAATTGTCTGGGGATCGAATCCTGGCATACTCCCACAGCGCTTTCGATCCGTTTTTATGAGGTCGCAAAAATATGAGTCAGATACTTGATAGTTCAGCATCACCGGGCACAGGCGCACAGCCAAGGAAGATATACACATCGCCCTGGTATCAACGTAAACGAACGCGTCAGATTTTCCATGCAATTGTCGTCTATGCATTGGTTCTCCCCGGCGCCATCATCTTCATCATACCGTTGTTCTGGATGTTGTCGACTGCGCTCAAACCGTCGAATCAGATTTTTGTCTATCCGCCTCAATGGATCCCGGACCCGCCCGTATGGAGCAACTTTTCCAGCGGCTGGAATGACTATCTGAATTTCAACCAGATGCTGATCAACTCGCTGACTATTAGTCTGCACAATGTAGTCGCCAATCTGTTCTCCTGTAGCTTGGCCGCCTATGGCTTCGCACGGCTGCGGGCGCCGGGCAAGAACTTTCTCTTTGCATTGGTCCTTGCCACCATGCTGCTGCCCACTGAGGTCACGATCATCCCGCAGTACGTACTTTTTACTAAGCTGGGCTGGAATGATACCTGGCGACCACTGATGGTTCCGGCCTGGTTCGCCTGGCCCTTCTTCATCTTCCTACTGCGCCAGTTCTTCATGAGTATCCCTCATGATTTGGATGAAGCGGCTCGTCTTGACGGCGCATCTTCTTGGCGCATCCTGTGGAGCATCATCCTACCTCTGGCCAAACCTGCGTTAGCCACGGTGGTGATCTTTTCCTTCATCGGCAACTGGAACAACTTCCTGCCACCCCTCATCTACATCCGTTCGATGGACAAGCAAGTGTTGGCGGTTGGCTTGAATATGTTCCGCGGCCAATATGGACAGATCCAGTTGAACTACATGATGGCAGTCGCATTGATTGTATTGCTTCCTGTGTTGCTGATCTTCTTCTTTGGGCAGCGTCTTTTCGTTCAGGGCATCGCACTGACCGGTATCAAAGGCTAGCTACGATGTACTACCAGCGAACAATAGTTCCCCAATCCCGGAATCATTCGATTCCGGGATTGTTGCAGCCATAACCAACAAATTTCCAGAATCTTTCTTGGTGCCACTATGAAACGTGTCTTGATGAATCGTGTCTTGATGAATCGTGTCTTGACGAAACATGCCTCTGTAATTGTAGCGATAATGGTCCTGCTTGGGATCTCGACATCTGATTTGGCAGCCGGTCCACGGGCGCAGGAAGTTCCATCCCCCTTTTCCGATGTCACGGCCGAAGCCGGAATCGATGCCGTCCACCAGGGTAGTTGGGACGAGTTTAGGGATCAGCCGGACTTTGCCGATGACTACCAGATGTCGGGTCAGGCCTGGGGCGACTATGACAACGACGGCTGGCAAGATCTCTACGTCACCGGCAATCTTGCGCCCAACACGCTCTATCGCAACAACGGGGATGGCACCTTCAGCGAATCGCCGCTCTCCAAAGCGGTGAGCCTGCCACGTACGACCAGCGGCGGCGCCGTTTGGGGCGACTATGACAACGACGGCTGGCAGGATCTCTATGTGCTGGCCATGGGCGCAAACGTCCTCTTCCACAATGACGGCGGCGAGGGTTTCACGGAAGTGTCGGCGACGGCCGGGGTCAACGACGCCGGCAAAGGCACATCGGCCACCTGGGGCGACTATGACAATGACGGCTTTCTGGACCTCTACGTCTCCAATTTGGTCTTGCTATCCTCAGTGCGACCCGGTTGATAACGCCCGCGCACGGGACCGGCTCTATCACAACAACGGCGACGGCCTCTTTGATGACGTTACCGATCTGTTGGATGTCAACCGGGGCAACACCGGGCAACTGCTACCGGACAAGACTATGGGCGCCTCATTTGCTGCCGGCTTTTTTGACTACGACAGCGACGGCGATGCCGACCTCTATGTAATCAACGACAAGCTGCAGAATCCTATCGGCAATGTACTCTGGCGCAACGATGGCCCCGGTTGCGAAGGCTGGTGCTGGACCGACGTCTCAGCTGAGGCCGGTGTGGACGCAATCGTTCACGGCATGGGTCTGGCTGTCGGCGATTTCGACAACGATCTCAACGCCGATCTCTACTTCACCAATATGGTCGATCCCGATGTGCTGCTGACCAATCAGGGCGACGGTACGTTTGTCGACGACGGAGCGGAACGGGGTCTGCGCTCGACTGCTACCAACACGGTCGGCTGGGCTCCGGCCTTCCTCGACTATGATAACGACGGTTGGCTGGACCTGGCTGTCAATACCACCGAATTTATCAAATTCAACGATCTGGAGGGCGCCTGGGGCATGCTCTTCGATTTCCCAAACGAACTCTATCACAACGAGGATGGCCAGTTCGTTGATGCCACGCCCGTCGAGTGGATCGACGATCCACGGCCGAGCATGGGCATGGCCACGGCAGATTATGATCAGGACGGGCAGATCGATTTCGTCAGCACCGATTGGAATCGAGGTTTCACGCTCTACAAAAATAACGGTACATCCGGCGCAGACAACCATTGGCTCACGCTGCAACTGATCGGCGGCGGACCCGTCAATCGTGATGCAATCGGGGCCAAGGTGATGCTGACAACCAGCGACGGGAACATCTTCCTCCAGGAGTTGACCAGCGGCATCAGCCTGGGTGCAGGCAGCGAACGTGCGCTACATTTCGGTTTGGGCGAGGCGACCTCGGCTGAAGTGGAAGTCTGGTGGCCGGACGGCACGCGCGAGTCATTCATCGATGTCGCTGTTGACCGCATCTGGAATCTGGCCTATGAGGGCGTGCCGGTTGAAGAGGGGCAAGATGGTGAGTCCGAGGTCGCTATCGATAAAGCTGCTACGGGTAGCGCTTCCGAAGCTGAAACGACTGAGCGCGAGAATGCTGAAGTCGAGGCTCCTGCCGTTGAACTTGCCGAAATTGACCCTGACGAACTGTTCGCCAATGTCAGTGCTTCTGTCGGCATCACTGCTACGCATGAGGGCAGTTGGCGGCTTTTCAAGGACGATTTTGAGACCGGCTATCTCGGCATTGGTCAGGCGTGGGGCGATTACAACAACGACGGTCATCCAGACCTTTACGTTACCGGCAATCTGACCGACAGCGTTCTTTTTGAGAACAACGGCAACGGCCAATTCAGCGTCTCACCGGCGTCGGGCGATGTGCGTTTGCCCGGCGTGTTGACCGGCGGCGCTTCGTGGGCCGACTATGACAACGACGGCTGGCGTGATCTATACGTGCTTGCCCACGGGGCCAACGTCCTCTTCCGCAACGATAACGGGCGAGGCTTTGTCAATGTGGCCGAGATTGCCGGTGTGGATGATGAAGGCAAAGCGTCGACTGCTGCCTGGGGCGATTACGACAAGGATGGTTTTCTGGATCTCTACCTGGCCAACTGGTCCTGTTTCCCTGAGTGCGATCCCATGGAATTCGCCCCGGCCCAGGACCGGCTCTTCCACAACAACGGCGACGGCACCTTTACCGACGCCACCGACATGTTGGAATATGAACAATTGCTGGGCGCCGGCTTCACCGTCAGCTTCGTCGACTTCGACAATGACGGCGACCTAGACATCTATGTCGTCAACGATTCCTTCATGAATCCGCCCGGACTGGGCAACGTACTCTGGCGCAATGATGGTCCCGGCTGTGGCGGCTGGTGTTGGGTCGATGCCGGTGAGGAGACCGGAGCAGGCATCATCATTGAGGGCATGGGCTTGGCTGTGGGCGACTATGACAACGATCTGGATCTGGACTTCTATTTCCCCAACATGGTCAACCCCAGCGCATTGATGCAAAACCAAGGCGACGGCACTTTTGTCAACGCCGCACGCGATGCCGGCGTTGAAGTTGGTCCCAGCGCGGCGGTCGGCTGGGGCACCTCCTTTTTCGACTATGACAACGATGGCTGGCTGGACTTGATTCTGGTCGCCACCGAATTCCGTAACTGGGATGCGGCCCCGCCGCCGGACGGAATGCATTTCCCCCATGCCAATTTTCTCTTCCACAACAACGGCGATGGTACCTTCACTGAGGTCACACCTGAGAGCTGGACCGAGAATCCCTATCGCAGCATGGGCGTTGCCTATTCCGATTACGACGGCGACGGCTGGGTCGATTTCGTGACCGGCGACTGGAACACGGACTACAAGCTCTTCCGCAACCAGGGCAATGAAGGCCAGGACAACAATTGGCTCACCATTCGTCTGGTCGGCGGCGGGTCAATCAACACCGACGCCCTCGGCACACGTGTCTACCTGACGACAGCCGACGGACGCACGATGATGCAGGAAGTCAAGAGCGGCTCCAGTTTGGGGGCCGGGAACGATACTGCACTCCATTTCGGTTTGGGCGAATCAACCGTGGATGAACTATCTGTCGTCTGGCCCAACGGCAATCGAGTTTTCTATCGTGGCGTCACACCGAACCAGGAGTGGAGGCTGGCGTATCCGGGAATTAATTAAGGGAACCTATTCCGTGGGTGAGACTGTACTACGTAATGCGTAATACTCGTGCCGAGTATCTGTTGCCGAGATTTGAGGGTGTTCGTCTTGGGCGTCACCAATGATTGAAACACTTCGTGCACAAGGCCTTACGCAGTACGAAGTAGCCTTCCACCTGCGGTTTTCAACGCGAAACCTAGGAGTAGCACATGTCATACGAAGACGGCTGGGCAGCGCTCAATCTTGAGATGCCTGCACGGATTCCGCGCACTGAGTATTCGGCCGAAAATCACTGGGATCTGATCAAGGCGGTTACGGGCATTGACGTCGGCGTCGAGAGCCCGGATGATTTGAAGGTTCGGGCAAGTATGGAATTTCAACGCGCCTGGAACTACGATTTTTTCTGGAGCACATTGATCCACCGAAATGATCTGGGCGGCGTTTCCACCAGCATGGGCCATGCCGAATATGCTGCAGGCGCTGTGGACTGGGACGACGACGTTCATCAGCTCTACACTGACCCGGAGGACGTGCTCAGCTTTGATCCATGGGAGTCACTCGGTCCCATCGATATGGCGGCTACGACCAAGCGTTTCGAGGATCATTACAAGGCCAACGAAGATCGCCATTCGTTTGGCGTCAACATGACCGGTGTCTACATTACGGTCATGTCCGGCTTCATTGAACTGTTCGGCTGGGATATGTTGCTGCTGGCTGCCGGCGTTGATCCGGTTCGCTTCGGCGACATGGCCAACCGCTATGCATCCTGGATGCAGCAGTTCTACAATGCGCTGGCCGAGGCCGATCTGCCCTGCATCATGATGCACGATGACATCGTCTGGTCGTCCGGCGCCATCATGCGCCCGGCCTGGTACCGTGAGTACGTCTTCCCCAACTACAAGAAGTACCTCGATCCGATTCGCGAGAGCGGCAAGAAGATCATGTACACCTCCGACGGCAATTTCAACGAGTTCATTGACGACATTGCCGATTCGGGGGTGGACGGTTTTGTCTTCGAGCCGATGACCAGCCTGGAAACCATCGCCGAACGCTACGGCCAGACCCACGTCATCATCGGCAACGCCGACACGCGCATCCTGCTCTTCGGCACAAAACCAGAGATCCGCGCCGAGGTCGAACGTTGCATGTCCGTGGGCCGAGATTGTCCCGGCTTCTTCATGGCCGTCGGGAACCATATCCCGCCCAATACGCCGGTGGAGAATGCACTTTATTACAATGAGGTTTATGAGGAATTGTCAAGAAGGTAAAGACTGCTGCGTGCTGCGTGAGGTTGACGCAGAGTCCGCTTGGTCGCGATTGGCTTCTCCGCAGTGGAGAGCCACCAATCTCGCAACCACCTCGTCAAGAAGACCTCACGCAGCACGCAGTAGTCTTTACTTCAACATCCAATCACCACACCCAGATCGGATCCACCTCCATGGCCCAATCCACTATCGGCGCTGACGCTCAGAAGAACGTCACCTGGAATTTTAATGTCAACCTGATTGACGTCATTTTCATCACCTTTGGCTTCAGCCTGATCTCGCGTGAGACGGTCATGCCGGTGTTGGTGAGCACGTTGACCGACTCGAAGCTAGCCATCGGCATGATCCCGGCCATTTGGGCATTGGGCTATTACTTGCCTCAGTTGCTGACGGCCAGCTTCACCGAACGGCTGCGCTACAAGAAGCCCTTTGTCATGCTGGTGGGTAGCCTAGGCGAACGCTTCCCCTATTTCTTCACCGCCGCGGCGATCTGGGCTTTTGCGATCAGCATGCCCACGCTGACGCTGACGCTCTTCTTCTTCTTCATCGGCATGGCCGCCTTCAGCGCCGGCATTGCCACACCGGCCTGGTTCGACATGATCGCCAAGGTGATCCCGGTGCAGCGGCGTGGCATCTGGTCCGGCATCGGCCACGGCGTGGGCGCGTTGCTCGGCTTCCTGATCGGGGCCTACGTGGTGGCGCAGGTGCTGGAAAATGTTGCCTATCCCAACAACTACGCCCTGCTCTTCGCGTTGGCCTTCGTCTTCGTCATGATCTCCTGGGCGGGTCTTTCCTTAACGCGTGAACCGCCCAGCGAGATGGTCAAGAAGCGGGTGCCGCTAAGCCACTACCTGCGCCAACTGCCCGCCGTGCTGCGACGGGATCACAACTACTCGCGCTTTCTGCTCAGCCGTACGATCATGCAGGTTGGCGCCATGGCTGCCGGATTCTACATGGTCTTTGGGACAGAGCGTTTCGACATCAGCGGGACGGGTGTCGGTCTTTTCACCGGCGTGCTCATTGCCAGCGTGGCCCTGATGAACCTGGTCTGGGGGCTGATTGGCGACCGCTACGGCCACAAGCTGGTGCTGACCGGTGCTGCATTTGCCATGGCGGTGGCCGCGCTCATCGCCCTGGTTTCGGCGTCGCAGGAATGGCTGCTCGTCACCTTCGTGCTTATGGGCGCGTATCTGGCCGCCGATCAGGTATCGGCGCTCAACATCATCCTTGAATTTTGCGAACCAGAAGATCGCCCAACCTACATCGGCCTGACCAATACGCTGTTGGCCCCGGTGCTGATCCTATCGCCCATCCTAGGCGGATGGCTGGCGACGGTGGCCGGCTATAATGGCCTCTTCATCGCCTCACTATTCTTCTCCGTCATCGGAGGCCTGATGTTGGCCCTCTGGGTGCGCGAGCCGCGGCAGAAGATAAGCTAAAAAATCTGTCACAGATGGACACAGATAAAGAAGGATAAGACACAGATGAAATGATGATCGTCTCTGGCCATGTGGGTTCAGTCTATCGGTCATCCGTGAATATCAGCTGTTCATCTGTGTCCATCTGTGACAAAAAAGAGGAGCATCACCCATGAATCGTACCGACTTCCTACCCTATCGCCAGATCCACCTCGACTATCACACCAGCGAGCAAATCACCGGCATCGGAGCCGACTTTGATCCCGATGAGTTTGCGGCGACGCTGGCCGAGGCCCACGTCAACTCCATCACCTGTTTCGCCCGCTGTCATCACGGTATGCTTTACTACCAGTCGCCTAACTTTCCCGAGCGCATCCATCCCCACCTGGAGCGGTCTAATCTGCTGGTCGACCAGATCGAGGCCTGCCACAAGGTCGGCATCCGTGCGCCCATCTACGTCACCGTGCAGTGGGACTACTACACGTCCAGCCGCCATCCTGAATGGGTTTGCGAAGGGGCAGACGGCACGTTGTTGGGGACGCCGCCTTTTGAGGCCGGCTTCTACCGCTGGCTGAATATCAACTCGCCCTATGTCGACTTCCTTAAGGCCAGCGTGGCTGAGCTTTTTGAGCTGATGCCCGTTGACGGCTTCTTCTTCGACATCGTCCAGCCGATTCCGTCGGCCGATCGCTATACCCAGCAGATGATGCGCGATGCGGGCCTGGATCCGGTAGATGATGCAGAGCGTGCGCGATTCAGCATCGAAGCGCTCAACGCTTTCAAGCGCGACATGACCCAGTTCGTGCGCCAATATAGCGATGACGCCAGCATCTTCTACAACAGCGGCAACATCGGCCCCCGCCACCGCGGCCTGGATGACGCCTACACCCACTGGGAGCTGGAATCGTTGCCCAGCGGCTCATGGGGCTATCAGCACTTTCCCATCACCCAGCGCTATGCCCGCAACCTGGGCATCGACACCCTATCCCACACCGGCAAGTTCCACACAGCCTGGGGCGACTTCCAGTCCTTCAAGAACCCGGCCGCCCTCCAGTTTGAATGCTTCCGTATGATCGCCATGAATGCCAAGTGTGAGATCGGCGACCAACTGCCGCCCAACGGCCAACTGGAACCAGCCGTCTACGATCTGATCGGCGGCGTCTACGCATCGGTCGAGGAGAAGGAACCGTGGTGTCGCGGCGCAACTGCAATCAGCGACATCGGCGTCTTCACACCCGAGGCCTTCCGCAACCCCATCGAACGCGACCAGCCCGGCGCGATCAAGGGCGCCAACCGCATCCTGGACGAGGCCGGTCATCAGTTCGAGATCCTCGATGCCCACAGCGACCTGTCACCCTTCAAGGTGCTGATCCTGCCCGACAACATCACGGTCTCGCCCGAGTTTGGAGCCAAGTTGCAGACCTATCTCGACAACGGCGGCAAGCTACTGGCCAGCTTCGAGTCCGGTTTGGCGCCTGATGGCAGCGGCTTTGCCTTGGATGCGCTGGGCGTGCGTGTGGTCGATGAGGGGCCGCTCGATGCCGATGGCAATCAAGTGCGCGGCGTCGACTATCCGCGCGGCGACTACGCCGAGTATCTGCTGCCCGGCCAAGCTGTCAGCGCTGGCCTACCCGCTGTGGAACACGTCATGTACATGCGTGGCTTGGCTGTTGAAGCTGTGTCGGGCACCGAAGTGCTGGCAGAGATTGTGCCCGCGGTCTTCGACCGCACGTGGGAGCACTTCTGCTCCCATCGTCAGTCGCCGTCGGGCGGTGAGCCAGCAGCGCCCGCTATTGTGCGCAACGGCAATGTCATCTACATCAGCAGCCCCATCTTCAGCCAGTACAATCAGAACGCGCCGCTCTGGTGCAAGAAACTGGTGCTCAACGCACTGGACCTGCTGTTGCCCGAACCGCTGCTGCGTCACGATGGACCCAGCAGCATTTTCGCCACGCTAAACGAGCAGGCCGCCGAGAATCGATGGGCATTGCACTTGCTTCACTACATCCCCGAGCGCCGCGGCATGGACTTCGACGTCATTGAGGACGTGATCCCGCTCTATGATGTAGGGGTTTCGCTCCGTGTCGATCAGCCCGTACCAAGTGTGACGCTGGTACCACAGGGCGGTGCTGTCGACTTCACGGTTGCGAATGGCCGGATCGATTTCACAGTGCCAAAGATAGATGGACATCAGATGGTGGAGATTCAGTTCACATGAAACAACTATCACTCGGAAACACCTCCGTCAGCGCGCTCTGCCTAGGCGGCGTCTGGTTCGGAAGCAAGGAAGACAAGGCCACCTCGTTCCGTCTGCTGGATCAGTACGCAGATGCCGGCGGGCGCTTCATCGACACAGCCAACATGTATGCACATTGGTTCAGCGAGGAGACCAGCGGTGGCGAGAGCGAAACTGTCATCGGCGAGTGGCTAAAACAGCACGGCAACCGGGACGAGTTCGTCATCGCCACCAAGCTGGGCTTTCCCTATCCCGGCGTGGAGCAAGGTCTGCGCGCTGGACAGATCATCGCCGAATGCGACAAGAGCTTAGCCCGCCTTCAGACCGACGTCATCGACCTCTACTACGCACATGTCGACGATACCAACACGCCTTATGAAGAGACGATGGAAGCGTTTGACCGCCTGGTGCAAGCGGGCAAAGTACGTCAGATCGGCGCGTCCAACTACGCTGCCTGGCGTTTGGCCGAGGTCAACATGGTCAGCGCCCAGAACGGTTGGGCCTCCTACGTCGCACTCCAGCAGCGCCATACCTACCTACGTCCCAAACCAAATGGCGATTTCGGTTCGCAGCTGGTTCTGGACGAGCCGACCATCGACTGCTGCGCTGCCCATGATGTGCGCATCCTGGCCTATTCCCCGACCATCAACGGGGCCTACGCCGATCGCGTCGACCGACCGATTCCCGAACAGTATGATACGCCCGATACGACAGCGAGGTTGTCTGCCCTAAAAGAAGTGGCAGCCCAGGTTGGTGCGTCGCCGCTCCAGGTCGTGCTGGCATGGATGCTGCATGGATCGCCGGCGATTTTGCCCATCATCGGCGGCAGCACCGCTGCACAACTGGCTGAAAACCTAGGAGCGCTCGAGGTGAACTTGAGTGACGGGCAGATGATGCGCTTGAACGAGGCCGGGGCGTAGATGAAAGACTACTACGGATTTCGGACAGGAACGGATGATTGTCTGGCCGATCAAATCTTACAATATGGCCTGATACTGCCGCTGCTACGGGACAAATCCGTTCCTGTCGTCAATCCGCTGTAGTATCAAATATCAAATTTTTGGGAGAAGTACGAATGTCGAAAATTACGCTTGAAAAGATCGAAGCAGGCATCGCCGACGGTCCGTTCGATGCATCGTGGGATTCGTTGGAAGGCTACCAGTTCCCGGACTGGTACATGGACGGCAAGTTTGGCATCTTCATCCATTGGGGACCCTACTGCGTGCCGGCCTTCGGCAACGAATGGTACGCCCGACACATGTACGTCGAAGGGACCAAGGAATACGAACACCATCGTGAGACCTACGGCCCTCATGATGAGTTTGGCTACAAGGACTTCATCCCCATGTTCAAGGCCGAGAAGTATGACGCCCAGGCATGGGCCAAGCTCTTCAAGGATGCCGGAGCCAAGTTTGTGGTGCCGGTGGCCGAGCACCATGACGGCTTTCAGATGTACGAGAGTGATCTCTGCAAGTGGAACGCAGCCGAAATGGGACCAGAACGCGACGTGGTCGGCGAACTGGCCGAGGCCGTGCGCGCCGAGGAGATGGTCTTTGGCGTCTCCAGCCACCGTGCCGAGCACTGGTGGTTCATGAACGGCGGCAATCACTTCCCTTCCGACGTGCAGGATCCCGAGTACGCCGACTTCTACGGCCCGGCCGTGGGACAGGGGCGACCGACGGAGCAGTACTTTGACAACGCGCCCGACGAAGAATATCTCAACGATTGGCTGCTGCGCACCTGTGAGATCATCGACAAGTATGAGCCCAAGCTCATCTGGTTCGACTGGTGGATTCAGAACATGGCCTTCAAGCCCTATCTGAAGAAGTTCGCCGCCTACTACTACAACTCGTCGGCCAAGTGGGGAACGGGTGTGGGCGTCAACTACAAGTACGATGCCTTCCCCGCTGGCACGGCCGTCTTTGACATCGAGCGTGGCCAAGTGGGTCGCAGCCATGGTCTCTTTTGGCAGAACGACACCTCGGTCTCCAAGAACTCCTGGGGCTACATCGACGGCCATGACTACAAGGTCGCCAACGACATCATCGGCGATCTCATCGACGTGGTCGCTAAGAACGGTGCGCTGCTGCTGAACATCGGCCCGCGCCCCGACGGCACCATTCCGCAAGAAGAACAGGATATGCTGCTGGAGATCGGTCGCTGGCTGCAAGTCAACGGCGAGGGCATCTACGGCACGCGTCCGTGGCGTCAGTCCGGCGAAGGCCCGACCCAGGTAGCCGACGGCGCATTTACCGATACCAAGCGCACCGTCTTCACCAGTGAGGACATCCGCTTCACGGCCAAAGAGGGCGCGGTCTACGCCCATGTGATGGCATGGCCGGTTGACGGCGCAGTCCGCATCAACGCCATGGGCGCCGATTCGATCTACGCTTGGAGAGCATCGATTCCATCGAACTGCTGGGGCAGGATATTTAGCCGGCGTGGGAGGTCACTGCTGACGCGCTTCGATCAATCTGCAGGGCGGCACGCCGACTGATAGCCCGTTGGTGTTGAAAATTGTGGGCGGGTAGCACTTCTTTGCTCGCACCCAGATCCGAAACGTAGGGACAGGTCTCAGGCCTGTCCCTATCGTCTTATTCACAACAGACGGTAGGAGCCGACTATGCCCGACAAACGACCCAACATCATCTTCATCATGACCGACGACCATGCAGCCCACGCCATGAGCTGCTACGGCAGTCGCATCAACGAAACGCCCAACATGGATCGCATTGCCGAGGGCGGCATGCGCTTTGACAACTGCTTCTGCACCAACTCGATCTGCACGCCCAGCCGGGCCACGATCCTGACCGGCACCTACAACCATGTCAACGGTGTGACTACCCTCTCCACGCCCATGGACAACCGGCTCCAGACCTTCCCCAAATTGCTCCAGGATGAGGGCTACCAGACGGCCATGATCGGCAAGTGGCATCTGGGCCACGGTGAACTGCATCAGCCCACCGGTTTTGACTATTGGAACGTGCTGCCGGGGCAGGGACTCTACCACAATCCCGAGATGATCGAGATGGGCGAACTCAAGGTCTTTGAGGGCTATGCCACCGATCTGATCACCGACTTCTCCCTGGATTGGCTGGCGAAACGCGATCTGGACAAGCCGTTCCTGCTCATGTGTCATCACAAAGCGCCCCATCGCCCTTGGGACCCGGATGACAAACATGCCGATATGTACGAGGACATCGACATCCCCGAGCCGGAGACCTTCAACGATGACTACAGCAATCGGGCCTCTGCTGCAGCCGCAGCGACCATGCGCATCGAACGCGACTTCAATCTGGAAGATCTCAAGGTTCCAGTGCCCGAGGGCCTGACGCCCGAAGAGTCCAAGAGTTGGAAGTACCAGCGCTATATCAAGGACTACCTGCGCTGTGTGGCCTCGGTCGATGATAACATCGGGCGTTTGCTGGATTGGCTGGATGACGAGGGGCTGGCCGACGATACCATCGTCGTCTATACCTCGGACCAGGGCTTCTTCCTGGGCGACCATGGCTGGTACGATAAGCGCTTCATGTACGAAGAATCGTTGCGCATGCCCTACCTCATGCGTTATCCGCGCGAGATCGAGGCCGGAAGCGTCAACGACGACATCGTGCTCAACGTCGACTTTGCGCCCACATTCCTCGATCTGGCCGGCGTCGAGATCCCGCGTACCGGGCCGGATGCCATGCAGGGCGAGAGCTTCCGCCCGCTGATCCAAGGCCATCTGCCCGACGATTGGCAGACGTCACTCTACTATCGTTACTGGATGCATCTGGCTCACCACGGCGTCTATGCCCACTACGGCGTGCGCACCAAACGTTACAAGCTCATCTACTACTACGCCGATGCACTGGGCCAGCTTGGGGCCATCGATGATCCCAAGGAGCCGGAGTGGGAACTCTTCGACCTGGAGAACGACCCGCAGGAACTGAACAGCGTCTACCACGATCCGGCCTACGCCGACGTGGTGGCTGAACTCACAGCCGAACTGGAACGCTTGCAGACTAAGGTCAAGGATGAGCCCTATGTGCCGGGCAAGATGCCTACCTACATTCCAGGCATGGAAAACGAGATCGCTCCGGACGAAGCCGTGCTCTGGTATGAAACGCCGGCTGAGCAGTGGGTCGAGGCCCTTCCTGTCGGCAATGGGCGACTGGGCGCGATGGTTTTTGGTGGTGTGGAGAGTGAACGACTGCAACTCAACGAGGACACGCTCTGGTCGGGCCATCCGCACGACGGCAACAACCCCGCCGCAAAGGACGTGTTGCCGTCCGTGCGCGAGGCCATCTTTGCCGGCGACTACGAGCGTGCCGATGAACTGGCCAAGGGCATGCAGGGCACGTTCACCCAATCCTATCAGCCGTTGGGCGATCTGCGCCTCAGTTTCGAGCACGAGGGTGAGGCCACGACATACCGCCGTGATCTCGATCTGGACACGGCCGTGGCCTCCGTCTCCTATCGCGTCGGCGAGACCTACTACACGCGTGAAGTCTTTGCCAGCGCGCCGGACCAGGCAATCATGGTACGCCTGACCGCTGACAGGCCGGGACAGCTCAACTTCAGCGCCCAGTTGGACTCCAAACTGCGCTTTACCACCGAAGTCACCGCCCGCGGCCTGACCATGTCCGGGCGTGCACCCAGCAATGTAGTCCCTTCCTACAAACCGTCGGATGAGCCGGTGGCCTATTCAGACGACCCGGTCGAAATGGGCATGGCCTTTGCCGTGCAGGTCGAGATCTCTGCCGACGCCAATGCCCGCCTCAGTTCGGAAAACGGCGCCTTCCGCGTCACCGATGCTTGTGAAGTAACGCTGGTCATTACCGCTGCCACCGGCTTCAACGGATTCGACCTACTCCCGGGCCTGTCTGATGTCGACCCGGTCGCCTTGGCCCGGCAACAGGCCGCAATCGCAGGCGCTCGACCCTACGCCGTGGTCCGGGCCGACGCCATCGCCGACCATCAGCGGCTCTTCCGCCGCGTTGGCCTCGATCTCGGGCGCACGCCTGCCGCGGACCTGCCCACGGTCGACCGAATCCGCGCCTACAAAGAGGGAGACGATCCAGCGTTGGTCGCACTGCTCTTCCAGTATGGCCGCTATTTGCTCATCACCTCTTCGCGGCCGGGCACCCAGGCGGCCAACCTCCAGGGGATCTGGAACGACGAGGTGCGTCCGCCCTGGAGTTCCAACTACACGGTCAACATCAACACTGAGATGAACTACTGGCTGGCCGAGCCGACCAATCTGGCCGAGTGTCACGAGCCCATCTTCGACCTCATCGATGAGATGAGTGTCAACGGTGCTGAGACAGCCAAGGTCAACTACGGCGCCAATGGTTGGGCGGCCCACCACAACGCCGACCTGTGGCGGCAGACCGCGCCGGCGGGCAACTTCGGCACGGGCGATCCGGTGTGGGCCTGTTGGCCCATGGCCGGGCCGTGGCTCTGCCAGCACCTCTGGGAGCGCTACCTCTTCAGCGGCGATGTTGACTTCCTGCGCCGGCGTGCCTATCCGCTCATGAAGGGCGCGGCCGAGTTCCTGCTGGATTGGCTGATCGAGCACGACGGCCATCTGGTCACCGCGCCGGCCACCTCGCCGGAGAACAAGTTCAGTACGCCCGACGGCCAGACCGCGGCGGTTTACTACGCCTCGACCATGGACATGGCGCTGACGCGTGACCTCTTCAGCAAGTGCGTGGCCGCTGCCGAGGTCCTGGGCATGGATGCCGAATTCAGCGCTCAACTAGCAGCCGCCGTCGAAAAGTTGCTGCCCTTCCAGATCGGGCGGCTGGGCCAGTTGCAGGAGTGGGCGCTGGACTGGGACGATCCGGACGACGAGCACCGCCACGTCTCGCATCTGCTGGCGCTGCACCCCGGCAACCAGATCACGCGACGGGGCACGCCCGAACTCTGGGAAGCGGCCAAGCGTTCGCTGGAGCTACGTGGCGACGGCGGCACCGGCTGGTCCATGGCCTGGAAGGTCAACTTCTGGGCCCGCTTTGAGGACGGCGACCACGCGCTCAAGATGATCGGCAACATGTTGCAGCTTTGTGAGCACTCGCAGGTCATCATGCAGGCCGGCGGCGTCTACGCCAACCTCTTCGACGCCCATCCGCCCTTCCAGATCGACGGCAACTTCGGCGTCACCGCCGGCATCGCCGAGATGTTGTTGCAGAGCCAGAATGATGAGATCCACCTGTTGCCCGCGCTGCCGTCCACGTGGCGGGAGGGTAGTGTGCGTGGCCTGCGCGCCCGTGGCGGTTTCACGGTCAACATCGGCTGGGATGAAGGAAAACTGGGTTCAGCACAGATCGACGTGAAGGCCAACGGCCCCTGTCGCGTGCGGACCGGCGTGCCCGTGCATGTCCTCGCTGAAGGTGGAACCGTGCAGACGCGCGAGCTAGATCCCGGCCTCATCGAGTTCGATGCCTACGCTGGGGCGATCTATGAGGTCATGCCGGCGTAGATGAGCAGCGAGTACGGACAACGGGTGTTGTCGCCGCGGAGCGGTATCCATAAGTGGTGGATTCAAAAAAGCCGGGGCCTTCGAAGGCCCCGGCTCATCTTATATGTTGTTTGTACACTCCTGAACTAACGTTGAATTAACGGAAGGAAAATAGATCTTTCTTGACTTATATTGCCCCCACAATTGGTGACTCATTCCCTGCGCCGTCACGGACCTGCACATAGACGGTCTCTCCAATGGAAGGGTTCACCTGAACCGTAGAAGTGAACGATGTCCAGGAACTGCCTGACAAGTCCTGCCGCGAACCGATGCGCATGGCAACCACGCCGCTGCCACCCTCCTGATCTCAACAATCAGCTTGAGGGCGCCGTCATTAACAGTGGCAGGCTGGATTTCGGCAAGACTGGTCTGCCTAATGGATTCAACATGTAACGATGGCGGCAAAGGATCGTAGATGATATCGTCGCTCAGCGCGGTACCACTGCATAGAAGTTGCCCATCCTTGTTCCTAAACTGGGCATATACCAGGAGCGTCACGATTTTCTGACCGGGATCACGCAATGTCCAGTCCAGCTCCTCATTATATGGCTGCCATGTGGCGTCAGCGAATCCGCGATCATTACTGATTTTCACCTCTGCAGCTTTGGATACTTCTGCATGGATCGATACAAGAGGTCGATTTGTATAGAGGTTCCCATGGCCAATACTGATCAAGCAAACAGGTTCAGGTGTGAGTGTATCTACATCAACATAGATACTCAATGGATGGCCATAGCCACTAAAATAGTTTTGACATCCCCGGCAGAGCGATGAGATGCTCCAGTAGTAGACGCCTGACTGCTCGAATTTGAAGCGCCAGGTCGATTCAGAGATGCTCCCAGAATCCCCAATGCGCAACCCATCCTCGTCGTAAATATAGATCAGATAATTCACTGGATAGGGAAGCTGATCCCATTGGAAAGCAACATTTTCGCCGGAGGAAATGGACATCAAATCTGACGGGGACTGGACATGGGGAATGGCCGGCTTGTCCGGGAAGTCAATTCTAGGTGTGGGCGTAGGGGTTGGCGTTGCCGCTGGCAAAGTCTGTCCAAAATTGGACTGAGCCATACTCCAATCTACGATGTCCACGAATCCATCCAGATTGATGTCAGCATTGATCCATCCTGGGCAACCCGACCAATAGAAGTTGGCGACAATTATGTCCAAATCGTTGTCATCCACGTCACCATCTCCATCCACATCTCCGACCAGATTCGAGGACGCCGGTGGTGGGGGAGGACATTGGGTTGCCGTTGCCGTTGGCGTACTGGTGGCTGTTGGATGCGGCGTGAAGGTGGCTGTTGGAGTGGCGGTCGGTTGCGCACGAACGGTGAATGCGCGTGTCTGCCGATCACTGCACCGAATGTTTGAGCATGACTGGCCCTGAATTGTGTAGCTGCCGACCGTCAGATTTGTAACCGTCAACGTCCGATCCGTCGTACGATTTTTCTGCACAATGATAGAATCGCCTCGTTTCACCTGAATGGTGAAATACATGCTGGTCGGATCGTCATTGTCTTTCCACATGACTTGTAGTGAGTCCCCCGCCCAAAACTGAGCGCCCTCATCCGGCGATGTGAACTTCGGTTGTCGTGGTGGACAATCATTCTCGTGTGAGAAGTTGATCTGCGTGGTCACGAGCGGCCAATCGCCGTGGGAACCGACGTTGTTTTCATCCCATCCCCAGCAGATCGAATCACCTCTGACATTTGTCAATTCAATCGAACAGCCGCTACAGATATCAATCGAGTAGAATTTCTTGAACTGATCCGGGTGTCCAAGGTCAGAATGGTCGTAGGTTCCGGGACTTGGCAATGTGAACGTATGATTCTGATAGTTCGGATCTGTGTAAAATTTCGCCTCATGCTTTGGACCCGAAGGTGTTGGCGTTGGTTGGATCACTGGACAGCTACTACTCAATTCCGCCCACTCAACGCGATTCCCCCAGCCGATATCCGCCAGATTTCGTACGGGTGAACGAAGACAAATGCTGGGTTCGCCGCCACCGTTATTTTCACTGAGCAAGAGTACCTTGCCGGAGGGCAGCCATGCCGACTGTGCAGCATGGCTGGCGCTATCGCTCGGATGGCCGCTGGACCAGTTCCACGGGTTGACACAATTAGTGCTCTGGAAGAGATAGGCTACGTTGCGGTCCGGTGGTGGATTTGTGCATGATTGGGGAACGGGGGTTGCCGTTGGCGGGTGTGGGGTGTTGGTATGTGTTGGAGTTACGGTTGCTGGATGTAGCGTGGCCGTGGAACGTGGGGTAGGCGTAGCTGTTGGGGGACGTGATGTTGCAGTGGGTTGCGGGGTGGGATGCGGACAAGCGTCGTAGGGGAAAACCTCGATACTCTGGATTGCTAGATGCCAGCCGTGTGATTGTAGATTGTTTTCGCTGCCTGTCCAGCAGCGAGGATTCCCACCGCCAAAATTGTCGCCACGCCAAGTTTTTGCACTCCATCCGCTAGGCAGTTGCAATGAATAGCTATTGGCGTCTGGTTCGTTGGAGAGCCAATATTTCCACTCCAAACAACTGAACCTCCAAAGTTCGACTGGCTATAGAGTTTGGCTTGGCCGGATGGAGCAGGCGTGGCGGTTGGGTTTGCGGGTGGGGAAGCATCATCCTCATCAAGATGGCCACCCAAAACTCTGATCGACGGAATTGAAGCCGAAGTTGAGGATCCTCCTTGCGATTGTGGCCATCCTCCAACCCAGATCATAACTGATTTCTCCATTGCACTGATACAGTGGGTCAGAAGCTTGATCGTTGGGGGAAAGCCAAGGATCCCAGCCAAACGGATCGGTAAGTTTCCACATTGATCCATCCCATCTGTACACTGAAAAATGTAGATGAACGCCAGTCAGTTGCCGGTTTTTCCAAATATTCCGATATTGTCTCCGGTCGAGACATCCTGCCCATTTAAAACCGATATTGACTCGAGGTGCCCGTATCTTGTCAAATAGCCATGCTGTTGATGATAAATATCAATGTAGTTACCAAGGCCTTTGCTGCTACGTACGGTTCTAACCACCTTGCCTGAAGCCGCAGCTCTTGCTGTGCCAGAGACGCCAAAATCATTACCATCATGACCATCATAGCCAAAAAATACTTCCAAAGAAGGGGATTCATAATAGTATAGATATTTCGTTTTTCCGTCCGATGTTTTATATGAGTATGGTTTTTCTCTATTTCCATCTCTCTTTCGAAAGCACCTCTCCCAACGCAGCAACTGACCCATAATCGATGGATCTATAGGTTGGATACGTATGATCCATTGTCGATGTCCAAATTGATCCAGACCAAGACGCATCAAAAGGTTTGTAGAGAAACGGTGTTGGTGCCTGTTCAGGTTGGCCATTACCAGCAAAGATTACTCGACAATGATCTTTCGGTGATGGAGGAATCGTTTCCTGGGGGGCACTTCCAGCTTGCCCCAGAGCGTCAAATGAATATGCTATTATGAATGCAAATGAAAGCACCAATACTGCAAAAATTAGAGCAAGGGCACGGTATGTGTTCAAAACATTTCTATGACGTCTAAGCATCTTTCTGTTCTCCAATCAGGTGTGGGGTACCAGCGATTGTAGCGGCGATAGAATTGTGGACCTTGGTTGTCGTTCTGGCCAAACGTCGTAGTATTTGCCGAAGCTGTCCGGCTTCGATTTCGGGATCGATTTCCCTCTGGTACGAGCACCATTGGCCGAAACGATGATCACATGTCCTTGCAAGATATGGTTGATTATGGACGAAACGATAGCCAAGGCCAGCAATGCCGACTCGTTGGCCACCCGCAGCGTTCTGTGGTGCATCTTGCATGATGGCACTTGCTTTTTGGGAAAAGAGATCGCCAGCACCGTGTGGCCTGTTCCAGCCATTTTGGTATATATGCCAAAGGACCTCAAGGCCATGATTCCAGGCCAGGATATTGCCGATGGGGTCCCTAACAAAGGCTGGAAAGTGTTGGCTGGAGATCAAAGTCTCGGAGAAGGTGCGGGAATTGAAATCCTCTGTGGTCGCTGGGAATGGGACAGGCAGATAGCCAGCTACGGTTCGTAGGCGAACGGCCAGCCATTCGCTCAAGCCATAGGCTGAGATCGCGAGCCAAATGTCGGTACGGTTCAGCTTGTCTTTGCCTTGGTCACGCCGCCAAAGCGCGGCGGCCGAGGGACTGAATTTCGTGGCTGATTCTTTGAGCATCCAGTCGTGCTCGACGCGATACTGGCGTAGGGTCTGGCCGGCGGTCGGAGGATAGGATTACATGCTCACCTACTGCTAGTGTGGAACGGCGGTTTTCCAAAGGTGATATATTGCATCATATCAGATCGAATTCGGACTGTCTATTCAACAAGTATCAATATCTTGGGTGCGGTTCAAGCTGGAGGATCAGGGTTGTACGTTCCGGGGATGTCCAGTGTATTGTTGCCGGAGGGCAGATAATAGCTACGTCGTAATTCAGGCCATCTGATCCAGTTTCGCGACGTACTCATCAAGTGTGATGCAATCACCTGCGGCATATGCGGCTCTCGCTTCGAGAATACCTTGGCGCAGCACAGGGTTGTCATCGATCATGGCCTCTTCCAGCGCTGCGATTTCGTCCTCGCTCACCAGGCGACCAGCGACGGGAATTCCCAGGCCCAACAGCACGCCGTCCTCTCCGGCTTCGAGCGTGTCGTTGATCTTGCCGTCGCGTAGCCGGATGTAGATTTCGTCAGATTGAGAATCATAGTCGATCTGCATCTTTACCTCTATCAGCAGACTATCTCTGGAACAAGAGTTTACACACCGGCAACCACCTGCTGAAGAATCTCCTGCGCCCAGGCGTTGAGGCTCTTGCCTTTGGCTACGGCTGCGGCCTGGGCATGCAGCACCGGATCGATGCGTAGCATTATATTGCCGGAGTAGACTTCTGCGGGGCGCGTCCAAGACGTTCGCATGTCTCCAGATAATCAGCGACGGATACGATAACGCCCGGCATCAACGATAGCAAGGATTTGCCTCAAATCATCGCGATACCGATCTTCCAGCAGTTGTTGAAGCGTAATGTCCAGAGCGCCTTCATCCGGTGCTCGATAGCGAAGTACGATGATTCCGCCAAACGCCTGTGGTGGATAGTCAAGGACATTGGCGAAATCCAAATCGACGGTGAGCAGTACAGCGTCCATCGATTGTGCAGCGGTAATCACAGCCTCGTCCGGGAACGTGATGTCAGCATGGTCGGCAAGTGGCGAGGCGAAGTATCCTCATTCATGCAGCAAGCGGAACAACATCCACTTCGCGGATGACTTGGCCGGCGTAAGCAATGCTTGCCAGGACATCTTCGCAATTCAAGTCAGGGAAATAACCGTCGGATGTGATTTCGAGTACGGTCTTGCCAGCGGCTAAAAGGTCGAGTACTTGGTAGACCATCACACGTGTGCCGGCGACTCGTGGTTTGCCATGACAGACGTCGCGGGTAATGACGATTCTCTTGTTCATGCCTGCTCCAATTCGTAGGGTATGTCCTCAAATTGGCTCAGCTCGCCGGCAAAGGCCAAGGCAGCTGTGATGTCTTCGCTGCCAATGTTTGGATAGTCCTCGAGGATCATCTCGACCGAGTCGCCGCCGGCCAGCGCGCCAAGAACCTTAGAGACCATCACCCTGGTACCTTTGATGACTGGCTTGCCATGAGAGACCGTCGGAGCAAGTGAAATTCGTTCGTGTATGATCGTTTATTCTCCCAAGGGACTACTACAGCAAACGATGATGATATTATTCCAAAAGGCACGTGCGAAACGATAATGCCATACGTAGTCTTGCTGCGTATAACGTTATGCGTTATAGTTGTGGCTATCTGAGATCACCCATCAGAGTGACGGAATCGTCCGATGATTGTTTCATTTCATGATCGAGGAACAGAAGACCTGTTCAACCGTGTGAATTCAAGACTGGCTAGGCCGACATGTCCTGAGCAGCTTTGGCGCATCGCTCGTCGTAAACTTGACCAGTTGAACGCGGCCGTATCGCTTGATTCAATGCGTGTACCTCCTGGAAATCGGCTGGAATCACTCCGTGGCGACCGTGTTGGTCAACATAGCATTCGGATCAATGATCAGTACCGAATCTGTTTTCGTTGGACTGTTGACGGTCCAGTCGATGTTGAAGTGACGGACTATCACTAGGAATTAGTGGCATGATGAGAATCCCAACCCATGGCCCGCCAACACACCCCGGTGAGATGTTGCTGGAAGAGTTCCTCAAGCCACTTGACCTCTCTCAAACGGAGCTTGCACGGCGCATCGGCGTCTCCTATCCGCGCGTCAACGAGCTGGTGCATGGCAAGCGGGGCATGACACCGGACACGGCGCTGCGGCTCGAACGGCTGCTGGGCATGGAGGCGCAGTTCTGGCTCAATCTACAGCTTGCCTGGGATCTGTACCATGCCACCCACTCGCCGGCTGCTGAGGACATTCAGCAGATAGAGCGGCTGCCGGCACTCGCCTGACATTGACAGAGTGATTTTGCGCAGGTGCCCCTCGAGGCCCAGGCACTTTTTCGACAGATACCCCAGCAACACAGATATCAATATTGACATCTGTGTTGACGTCTCATTTTGGCCATGCTGACAGCAAGGAGCCTACAATGGATTCCAGGGAACGAGTCTTACGGGTGATGGCCGGTGAATTGCCGGACCGCGTACCGCTGGACGACACTTTTTGGACGACCACGGAAGATCGCTGGCATCGGGAGGGATTGCCGGTCGACGTCTCGGCACGTGATCACTTCGGTGTTAACGAGATCGTGCGCTTCGGCGGGGACTACTCCATGCAGTTCCCTGAACGTCTCGTGCGCGAGGAACCCACTCTGCGCGAATACTGGGACGACGAAGGCGCGCTGCGGCAGAATCTCCAGGTCGAGGACGGCTGGACCTCTCACTGGCTCGATTTCACCATCAAGACGCTGGCAGATTGGGAGCGTCATCGCCACCGCATGGCGTTCAACCCCTCGCGCGTCCAGCCGGGGACACTGGACGCCTATCGCCGTGCGAGACAGGATGGCAAATTCGTCACCTACACCGGCCATGCCACCTTTCATCCGACGTGGATGCGCATCGGCATGGAGAACCTGCTGATGCAGATGTTGACCGAGCCTGAGCTGATTCACACGCTCTTTGCCGCGCATGCGCAACTGATCATCGACATCTTTGAGGGGCTGCTTGACCTGGGTCTCACCTTCGACGGCGCGTTTCTGGCCGATGACCTCGGCTACGTTGCCGGCCCGCTCATTTCGCCCCAGCTCTACTCTGATTTGGTCTTGCCCTACCACAAGCAGATGTGCGACCACTTTGCAGAAAGAGGGCTGAAAACTGTTCTGCACTCGGACGGCGACATCTCGTCGTTGATTCCTCACTTCATTGAGGCCGGATTTGCCGGCCTGCACCCGCTGGAGGTCAAGGTCGGCCTAGACTACCGCCAATTGTACGAGACGTATGGCGATCGGCTTTTCTTCTACGGCAATATTGATGTCCGGGCCCTGGCCGGCACGCACGAAGAGATTGAAGCGGAAATCGAGGGCAAACTCGGCTTTGCCCGCGAGCACGGACGTTACATCTACCACTCGGATCATTCAGTGCCCCATTCTGTCTCGTTCGAGAACTATGCCTACGCCATGCGTGTGGTCGAGGCTGTGAACACTCGGTGAGGTGAATAAGGACACAAAATAACGAGAGAAGACAAACGGCGTCGGGGTCCAGCATGGACCCCGACGCCGTTTGTCTTCTCTGTCCTCGTAACGTTCTCCGTAGCGTTCTCTGTGACGATCCCGCGACGTTTGTTGCCTATATTGGGTTCAAGCGTTTCGAGTTGTTTCACCGAAAATCGAACAGAATCGTCGATGCCGGCCCGCCCGGCCTCCACTCCCAAAGGAGAACAACCATGCAGACCGTCTTCGCTCGTATCCACAAAGTGCTGGCCATCTTCATCTCGCTGGGGGTCTTTGCCCAGATGTTCCTGGCCGGTATCTGGCACGCCGGCGTGGTCAACTCGCCCGATGCTCACGCCATTTTTGGCATCACACTGCTGCTGGCCTCGCTGTTGGCACTGATCTCGGCAGCGATATCTCGGTTGCCCCGTGCCGTCTTGCTGCGCACGGCTCTGCTCTTCGGCCTGATCCTACTGCAGCCGATTCTGATCGAGTTTCGCAACTCAGGCTACCCGATCCTGTCAGCGCTGCATACGCTCAATGCCGCCTTTGTGGGCATGGTTGCTGGAATGGTCGCGGCCGCAGATCAGGGCGCCGCTACGGAATCTACGGCTGAGATCAACGATGGCGCCTTGCCCGCACCAGCAGGCGACTGACAGCCATGCGATCGAACGTGGATTACATGGACTGGGCGGATTTATACGGAACGTCCTGCTGAAAACCCGTGATTATCCGCCTAATCTGCGTCATCCGTGTCCTATCTTACAGCCCATATTCAAGCGTTCGACATCATCGGAGAACTCACCATGCAAGCCACTTCTGTGACACGTCCAGGAATTGATCGACTCAGTTCACTACTCGTCTGGGCCGGCATTGCATTCGCTACGCTTCTCTTTGTGCTGGTTGTCGCTCGTCTGGGGTTCTTCAGCGGCCTGATGGGCGGCAGCGCGACAGCCCAATCCGCCGACTTGGTGGTCACAGCTCGGCAGATGCGCTTTGGTCAAGAAGAGATCCACCTGCGCGTCGGCGAGACCGTTGCCATTGTTTTGGACAACCAGGATCGCTATGCGCACAGCTTTGATATCGATGCATTTGACGTACACGAGGTCATGCCCGCCAAGCAAGAGGTGTACGCTACGTTTACCGCGACCAGACCCGGCGTCTTCGACTTCTATTGCGGGGTGGGAGGGCACACCCAGGCAGGCATGGTCGGCAAGATCATCGTGGAGCCGTAGCAGTCAGGCTATTCAGATCTCAGTTCTACAATAGGTCCTGCCGTTCGAAATGAGGCCTGTCGTAGAATTCATGGGCATGGCGTTAAGGTGGCAAGATAATAGAATGGTAGAATTGTTGAGATGTCGCTCGTTTATCATCTTGCCGTTTTTTCAACCTCGACCTTGCACTGAGACTGAACCAGCCCTGTGAACCGCTCACTCACCTATCTTGGCTACCTCGGATACTTCTTCATCGGCACAGCAGCCGTGCTCATCCCATCTGTCATGCCCCGGATCACCGAGGAGTATTCAGCCGTCGGCCTCTCGCTGGGAGCTATCGGACTGATCTTCCCGGCGTTGGCCATCGGTGGGATTCTGGGCAACTTGCTCTCTGGCGCCGGCTCGGATCTGATCGGGCGCAGACGCCTGGTCTGGCTGTCGGCACTGCTGTTGGCGGCAGCGTTGGCCTTTGCCTCGCTGGCAAAGCTTTGGCTGCTCTTCGTGATGGGCTTCATCGTGATCAGCATGGCCCAGGGCGCGCTCTCCACCGGCATCAACGCCATGATCGCAGACGCCAATCGTGCCGCGCGGGCGTGGGCATTGAACACGCTCCACGGCATCTATGGAATCGGTGCGGCACTCTCGCCGCTCCTAATCGGGTATCTGCTAACCAGCGGTGCTGAATGGCGCTGGGCGCTGGCCATCACTGCGGTAGTCTGGGGACTCTATGGCCTGGGTGTCTACGGCCTCTATCGAACAGAAGGCCCGGTCGAATCTGATGGGCAATCCCAAGGGTTGAACCTGGGCATGTTGCGCGATCGCCCGTTCCTCGCGCTCTTTGCCATCGCTTTTGCCTATAACGGCATTGCCTACAGCCTGCTGGGTTGGATCGCACTCTTCATGCAGGAGTCAGCCGGCTTTTCAGCCTTTCTCTCGGTCTCTATGATTTCGGTCTTCTATGTGGGCCTGACGCTGGGGCGTTTTCTCTGCGCCGGCTATGCAGAGCGTATCGGCTATGCAACCACGCTGTTGATTCTGGCCTGTGGCATCACATTGACCTACCCGCTGGTCTTGGTCAGTGTGAACGTGTACCTGATCGCTGCCGGCGTCTTTCTGACCGGGCTGAGCCTCTCCGGTCTTTTTCCCACGGCCATGGCCTACGGATCGCGACGTTACCCAGAGCAGACGGGCACGATCTCGGGCACGCTCAGTGTGGCCATGACCCTCGGGTTGATGTTGCCCCCGTTGTGGACCGGCATCCTGGCTGAAATGTGGGGGTTTCAGACTGCCCTGGCCGTGAACTACATCATGGTCTTCCCGCTGATCTTCATCGCGTTGTATCTGGGACGTGTCGAGCGCAGGACAGGAATGGGTTCGTAAGGTGGAGGGCTGGGCTGTTCGGGTCGAACGTCTATTTGGTGGGCAGGTGTATTTGTTTGAGGAGTTTTTGCGGTATTGCAGCCATATGTGGATCACGGTGGACCAGCGTGCAGCTATGCGCTTTTGCTGTAGCCGCGATCAGCCCATCGATAGTGGGCAGCCGTCGGGATGTGTTTTTTCGCAGCATGTTGGCCTGAAGGGCGATACTTTCGTCGACTGGAATAACGTTGGCAAAGAGGAGGGAATACGTGTTCCAGATTTCCTGCCAATGTTGTTCTTTCCCGATCGCGAGCAGTCTTGCGTATACTTCGGGAATCGACAGGACGGAGATCACAATGTCGACGGCTCTATCGTCAAAGAGGCTATTTACCTCTTCAACACCTGATTCTCCAAAGAGATGAACCAGCCATGCTGATGAATCAAACAGGTACCTCATGACGGGATTGCTGATGACTGTGTTACTGCCGGGTCGTCTGCGTCATCATCGTCTATTCGTTCCTGAATCAGCTCCTCGACCGGATCTGTCTTGTCGTCCAACCATGGTCGAGCCATACCTGCGGTTTGACGTGCGAGAAGACCACGTTCTGGGAGGATTTGGACGATGAGTTGGCCATCGTCGCCGACTGTCCAATCCAAACGGGTTCCCGCCTGAATTTCAAGAGTTCTTGCCACCTTGGCCGGAATCGTGATTTGATTTTTTCCTGTCACAGTCGTAATCATGTGAGTTATTGTAATCAAGGAGTTCCTAGTTGTCAAGGCGGGAGTGCAGATCATGACCCAATCCAAACGTTTTCTTGGCATTACCGTACTCAGCCCCTTCTTTCAGAATGAGGGCGTAGAATCCACCCTGGATAGCATCGAGCGCACCGGCGCCACGGCTGTGGCCGTCAACACATCGGTGACGTTGCCTGGCGAGCCTGGGCAGGGCTCGTTCCAGCCGCCCGACGACGCTGGGGCCAGCGTGCGACTCTTCGATCGGCCGCTCTGGGGTAAGCAGGCGCTCTGGCTGCGCAGCGGTCCCGGTCACGAGGCCAATCGCTCTTTCTTCGAAGGCCTTGCCTATCAGCCGCGTGAACCCAACGAACTGACGTCAAGTGAAGGCCCCGTCATCGGCCAATTCATCGACGCGGCAAAAGCACGTGGCCTCAAAGTCTACATTCAGACCAGCGCCGCGGCCCTGCCCGGACTACGTGATGTTGACCGGCCGCGTCTGCCCGATGGCCGTCTGCCGGTTGAACGCATGGCCGACACCGGCAGTCTGGCCAGTGCCGATATCCGTGCCTTCAATCGCGCCTGGGTACGGGACATCTTTGCGACCTACCCCAACATCGACGGCATCCGCCCCGACTGGCCTGAGTATCCCTGCTACAAGCTGGATGAGGCATTCCAGGATTTCGGTCCGCATGTGCAGTTGTGGGCCGATAAGCGTGGTTTTGACTTTGAGCGAATGCGCCATGATGTCGGCCGTTTCTACGACTATCTTCACGGTAGCCTGACCATCGACGTTCGCTTGATTTTACGATAAGCAAGATTTGATATGTCTATTAGATATGACAAGCATGAGGTGGAGGTCTCAAGACGGAATCGAACGGGTGGATGATATCCCCGTCATCTATGGGTTGCTGAAGCGGGTCGGCATACAGGTGGTCATCGATCAAGCAATTCGAGGACACGGCAACTGGCAAGGATTGAGTCCAGGGTGGGTCATCACCATCTGGCTGCTCTACATATTGAGCGAAAAGAACCATCTGATGGAGCCAGTACAGTCATGGACGAAAACGCACATGACGCTGCTGAGACGGCTGACGAGTCAACCGGTGGAAGAGTTGGATATGACCGACGACCGGCTGGCGTTGTGCTTGTTCTACCTGCATAAGCAAGCGACTTGGGTGGCCATCGAAAAAGAACTGGGCATCAGAACGATACGAATCTACGGTCTGTCAGCAGAGCGGATACGGCTGGATGCGACAGTGGGCACGGTCTATCATGATCCGTCGAAGCATGCATTGTTCAAGGTAGGCAAAGCCAAAAACGGGCTATATGAGACGCAGTTCAAGCTGATGTTAGCCAGTCTGGATGCGTTGGGTCTATCCCTCGTCTGTGACGTAGAGCCGGGGAATCGAGCCGACGATCCACTCTATGTACCAAGTTACCAGCGGGCCAAAGAGATACTCGGTCAAGAGGGCTGCTGGTCGTAGGCGACAGCAAGATGAGTGCGCTGAAGACTCTGGCAACGATTGTGGCAGGCAAAGATCACTACTTGACGCCGTTGGCGGAACAGCAAGAAGAGAGGGCGCAGCTGGATAAGTTGCTTGCCGATCGGCAAGGTCAAAGAGGAAACGACACGGATCTACCTGCCTGAAGAGATGCCATCCAATGGTGAAATGCCGGACCCTGAACAGGCCATTGCCTATGGGTTCGAGATAACTAACGAAGCGTCTGGTTTAACGGCAGGCAGGTTACATGGACGGAGCGGTTGCTGGTTGTACGCTCCTATAGCTATGTACAACCATGCAGATGGACTCCATCGACGGCTGGCGAAAGCGGAAGAGGCGTTGCGCAATCTGACGCCGCCTCGACAGCCAGGCAGACGGCAGATCGAAGGTGAAGCCACGCTATTGGCCGCTATTGAACGCATCGAAAAACAGTACCGTGTCCGATCGCTCTTTGACATGACCTACGAACGAGAAGTCGAAGAACGCCATGTGCGTGCCTATCGAGGCAAGCCCGCTCGTGTGGAACGCAAAGTGCGCTACCAACTGAGCGTGGCGCGCAACGCAGAGGCCATTGCCGCCGCTGAGTTTCGGGCCGGATGGCGTCTCTATGTGACCAATGCACCCGAGGAGGAACTTTCATTCACAGATGCGGTGTTAGCCTATCGAGACCAGATCGTCGCAGAGAACATCTTTCGGCGGCTGCATGGCAAGTTTCTTGGCCTCACGCCGCTGTATATACAGCGGGATGATCATGCCAAAGGTCTTTTTCATCTGCTCACCCTCGGCGCTCGCATCTTGGCCCTCGGTGACTATCTAGCCAAAGAGGCGCTGGCCCAGGAGGAGAGTGAACTGAGCGGCATCTATTCAGGCAACGCCAAACGAGCCACGGCTACACCGACTATGGAACGCATGCTCAGGGCCTTTGAAAACATCAATCTGCTCATTTTCCCTGTTCAGCCACAGCCGCTCTGTTATCTGACTGAACTTTCGCCTGTTCAGAAACGCATCTTGACGCTCTTGGGCTTGGCCGAATCGCTCTATACGGATCTGCAATCGCTTGAGTTGGACCAGTGCGCCCACTGCCTGTATGTGTTGTAATGTACCACTTCGTGTTCGCCCCGAGATTCACAAACATCCCGCCCATCTCATTCTCCCCTCTAAACAAAACATTTTCAATCTTCATTCCTCTACTTTTCAAGCAACCCGAGTCAGGATTTGGCTGATTTTGCCACTCCTGACCGCGGAAGTTTTACCATTCTGCGCCTCTACAACCAGTTCCCTAACATTGCCGAGTGGTTCCGTTTCAAGGCCGCGCTCTCGACCGACCTGCTGAGCGATTGGCGTGACGCCATCAGCGAGTTCGGCGGACCCGAGAAGGAGCTATCAGCCAACGCCTTTATGGCGCCTTTCTCCTACATCACCGGACTGGATTTTGCGGCCGCCACGGAAATCTGCCAATCGGTCTCGCCCAAGCTCTATACCATGCACTGGTCACTCATGGTCAAGTTCTGGGGTGATGTTCTGATGGCCCAAAACACTGGCCTGGATGAGAAATTGCTTGTGCAGGCACTGGTCAATCTGCTGGATCTGACCGATGGTGACGAAGGCGCCAGAACCATCGAAGACTACGGATATCCCGAACCCGACGAGCCGCATCCCGTCCCGACTTCGGTGCAAACGCGCAAGATCGACCAGGTGCTGGCTGCGGTCGGCGGGAAGATCCCCGTGCATGCGTTGGTTCACGGCTATGGACCGCTGGATGACTTCAGGCGTCGTCTGCAACTGGTGGCCGACAGTCGGGCTGACGGCGCATGGATCAACCGCTACGGCTACCTGAGCGATGATAAATTGGATGCGATCGGGGAGATTTGGGGATAGAGCGAACGTATTTGATCAAGGAAGCGAGATTTTGTCACAGATGGTCACAGATAGAAATCTGATTTTCACAGATGGTTTTCGGATTTCCAGAGTAATCCCAGTACTATCAGTGTCTTATCCTTTTCCCATCTGTGTGAATCTGTGACAAAAACTCGCTCCATCCCACATCGAAAGGCAAATCATGCACTACCAACCAACACGCGAGTCTGTTTCATCCCACCCGGTCCCCGACTGGTTCCATGATGCCAAGTTCGGCATTTTTGTTCACTGGGGACTCTATTCAGTACCAGCCTGGGCACCACTGGCTGCCGATCTGGGCCACGTCCTTGAGAGCGGCGACTGGTCGACGTGGTTCCGCGATAACCCGTACGCGGAGTGGTACCTCAACTCGTTGCGCATCGACGGGAGTCCGACACAGCAATTTCATCGAGAAACCTACGGTGCGGATTTCAGCTACTTTGACTTTGCGTCAATGTTCAACGAGTCGGCGAAAGCGTGGGAACCGGCCAGTTGGACGGGCCTGTTCAAACGCGCCGGCGCTCGCTATGTCGTCCCCACAACCAAGCATCACGACGGATTCTTGCTCTGGCCCAGCCGCCACCCCAACCCGTTCATCGAGAACTATCATGCCGAGCGTGATCTGATCGGCGAACTGGGTGACGCCGTGCGTGACGCGGGCATGACGTACGCACTTTACTACTCCGGCGGGCTGGATTGGACCTTCCAAGACAAGGTGATCGAGGATATCGCTGAAGTGCAATCCGGCGTGCCGCAGATGCCCGAGTATGTTGACTATGCCAACGCCCACTGGCGCGAGCTGTTCGAGCGCTACGGCACCAAGATCCTCTGGAACGACATCGCCTATCCGCGAGAAACAGACCTCAACGTGCTCTTTGCCGATTACTACAACCAGATCCCTGACGGGCTGGTCAACAATCGCTTTACCCAGACCTTTGCCATCGAGGACGGCAACATCGTCAGTGACAACCACCACGATTTCCAAACGCCTGAATATGCCTCGTTCAGTAAGATTAGAGACAAAAAGTGGGAGTCCTGCCGAGGCATAGGCTCCTCCTTCGGTTATAACCGTATCGAAGGCGTGGAGCAGTACCAGTCGGTCGCATCGCTGGTTCGCTCGCTGGTCGATATCGTCAGCAAGAACGGCAACCTGCTGCTCAACGTCGGTCCTATGGCCGATGGCACGATCCCATCAATGCAGGTAGAGCGGCTGGAAGGGATCGGTCGTTGGTTGGATGTCAACGGCGAGGCTATCTACGGCACACGGCCGTGGACGGTGGCGGAGTCGAAGGCGGACGGTGACATCGATGTGCGTTTCACTCAGGCGCAGGGTAATCTGTATGCCACACTGATGGAAACGCCGGATAGGTCAGAGGTGGAGGTGACCGGGTTGAAGATGGTCGAGGATGCCAGCGTACACTTGCTAGGCCGGCAGACCGGGCTTGCCTGGCGACAGACCGATGGCGGCGTCGTTATCACGCTGCCGGGTGAGTTGGCTAACGCACCAGCCCATGCCCTGAAGATTGCACCGGCGCCGGCGTGGGTGGGGTGAATATTAGGATGCCGGGTGTCAGTCACTGGCAAACTGAACTTTCGCTAAGGAATCTATGTTTTGCCAGTGACTGTCACCCTGGGCGTCTGGCTATCAGACGGGCCGACGAGCCATCGGAACTACCCCCAATCCCTCTCCCATCACCGGCTATTGGCCGAGCGGTAGATGGCCGGAGCCACAGATGTTCCCCAATTGACCGTATGCCGGCAATCCGATAGGATTAAGACTGCACTATCGTTTCCAAAGTCGTGTCTGTTTACCCCAGAAATCGCCGGTCTATGACCGACCGAAAACCAATCGAAAGGGAGTACGCTCAAATGGCGGATACCAAGTGGTTTGTCCACGATCGTTTTGGCCTGTTCATCCATTGGGGCATCTATGCCATGCCCGCCCGCCACGAGTGGGTCAAGATGCGCGAGATGATCTCAGATGAAGACTATCAGAAGTACTTCGACTATTTTGATCCCGACCTCTACGATCCGTCGACCTGGGCACAGGAAGCCAAGAACGCCGGCATGAAGTACGCGGTCATGACGTCCAAGCACCACGACGGTTTTTGCATGTGGGACTCGGCGCTGACCGATTATAAGGCGACCAACACGCGGGCCAAGCGTGATCTGCTGAGACCCTATGCAGAATCCTTCCGCAACGAGGGCCTCAAGGTCGGCTTCTATCACTCGGTCATCGATTGGCATCAGCCCGATTATGTGGTCGATGGGCTGCATCCTATGCGCGAGAATGTCGAATTCCGCGAGGCCAATCAGGATCGAGACATCACGAAATATCGCGAGTACCTCCACGGTCAGACGCGCGAGCTGCTGACCCAGTTCGGCGACATCGATATCATGTGGTACGACTTCTCCTATCCGGGCCGAGACTGGGGCTGGTCTGTGGGCAAGGGCCACGAGGACTGGGATTCGGAGACGTTGATGGCCATGGTGCGCGAGCTTCAGCCGGGCATTCTTGTCAACAATCGACTCGACATTCCCGGTGATTTCACCACCCCCGAGCAGTACCAGCCTGCCGGTCCCATGTTGATCGACGGCAAACCCGTGCTCTGGGAAGCGTGCCAAACCCTCAACGGCAGTTGGGGCTATCACCGTGACAACATGGACTGGAAATCGGTCGACATGCTGGTGCAGATGCTCATCGATACGGTCTCCAAGGATGGCAATTTGCTGCTCAACGTCGGTCCCAACGCCCGCGGCATGTTGGAGCCGCAATCGCTGGCATCGCTGCGCGGCATCGGCGACTGGATGGCATTGCATTCCCGTTCGATCTACGGCTGCGGCCCCTCCGAATTCACCGCTCCGGCAGACTGTCGCTTCACCCAGAACGGTGACCGGCTCTACCTACATCTTTTCAACTGGCCCTTCCGCCACGTACACCTGGAAGGTCTCGGCCCGCGTGTTGCTTACGCCCAGCTGCTCAACGACGCATCTGAGGTCGGCATGAGCGTCGTCGACCCCGAGCAGGCCGCGCTCAACACGACCATGGGCGGCCTCGGCGCGGACGTGCTCACGCTGGAACTTCCGGTGCAGAAGCCTGATGTGACCGTGCCGGTGATCGAGTTGTTCCTGAAATAGGTGTTGATTGAGGATGGAAACGAAATTTGTCACAGATGAACGCGGATGAAAAAGGATGGGCGTAGATGGTTTCAGAAGCCCTCTGGTAGCCCAAGAATATCTGTGAAAATCAGTTTCTTATCTGTGTGAATCTGTGACAAAAAACCATACCCTATCCGAAATCAACAGGAAAAAGTGAACCATGCCAACCCAGACCATGAAGAAGGCGGCAATCTTCGGCGAACGGCAAGCCGGGGTGGTCGATGCGCCAATGCCGCAGGCCAAGGAAAACTGGGCGCTGGTCAAGATCCATTCAGCGCCCATGTGTACAGAGTACAAGGCATTCGTAGACGGTAGAGCCTCTTCCTTTCACGGACATGAGGCCGCGGGCGAAGTCGTCGATGTGGCCCAGCCGGGACGCGTCAACGTGGGCGACCGCGTCGTCGTCATGCCCCAGTATCCCTGCGGAACCTGTGAACTCTGCCTGAAGGGCGACTATATCTTCTGTGAACAGACAGTCGATTTTGTCGAATTCACCGGCGGCGAAGAAGGCCGGGCCACGATGGCCCAGTATTTGCTCAAACCCGATTCGCTGCTGGTGCCCATCCCCGATGATATTTCCTACGACCACGCGAGCATGGCCTGCTGCGGGCTGGGCGCAAGCTTCGGCGCCTATCAACGCCTGGGCAGCGGCGCGTTCGATACTGTGCTGGTGACCGGGCTCGGCCCTGTTGGCCTGGGCGCGGTGGTCAATGGCCGCTATCGGGGCGCCCGCGTGATCGGCGTCGAGAGCAATTCGTGGCGGGCGCAGCGGGCGCTCGAACTCGGGGCCGAGGTCGTGATTGATCCAACCGACGAAAATGCGCTGGAGCAGATCCGGGCTTTGACCAGCGGCAAGGGCGTCGACCACGCGATCGATTGCTCCGGCGTGGTCGCGGCCCATCGCCTCTGTATCGACGCCGCTCCACGGCGCGGCAAAGTGGCCTTCGTCGGTGAATCCATGGCCCAGACGCTGCTGACCATCAGCCCCGACATGATTCGCAAGGGACTGACCCTCTTCGGATCCTGGCACTACAACCTGGCCGACACGCCCAAGATCATGCGGACGATCGCCGAGAGCGGTCCGATCCTGGACAAGCTGATCAGCCACCGCTTTCCGCTGTCCGAGATCCAGCAGGCCTGGGAGACACAGGTCTCCGGCCAGTGCGCCAAGGTGATATTGAAGCCTTGGGAATGAGAAAAGAATTTGTCACAGATGGACACGGATAGAACTAGATGGGGCACAGATATTTGAAAGAAACAATGCATTGTCGCAAGGTGACCGTATTTTCCTATCTGTGACCTATCCATCATCCATCTGTGTCTATCTGTGACAAAAAAACGCCACAATCTGGAGAGTGACGATGTATAAATGTGCAATCATCGGCGTGAGCGGTGGAAGAGCGCGTGGTCTAGCCGAGGCCTATGAACATATCGAGCGCGGCGAGTTGGTAGCGGTTTCGACGCGCAGGCAGGATAAGTTGGATGAATTTGCCGAGGTGTTTCAGGTGCCTGCTCGCTACACCGACTATCGGGAGATGTTTGCACGCGAGCGCCCAGATGTCGTGCATGTCAACACGCCGCCTGACGTGCGCTTGGCGATCTTCGAGGCCGCGCAGGAGGCCGGCATCCCGGCCGTGATTGTGGAGAAGCCGCTGGCAATTCAGTGGGAGGACTTCGACGCCATTCGGGATTTTGCGCGCACCAGTACGGTCAAGATCGCCATCAACCACCAGCTTCAGTTTCATCCGCGACGTCTGATTTTGCAGAAGCTGGTGCAGGACGGCGCCATCGGCGACGTGCGTTTCATCGACGCCAGCTCGGGCATGAATATGGCCTATCAGGGCACACATACGCTTCAGGCAATTGGGGCTTTCAACGGGGGCGGCGTGGCCAAATCGGTCTTTGCCCAGATCGGCGGATCAGATGGTTTGGCGGAGACGCCGCGCATGCATTTCGCACCGGATGAGATCCAGGGCGCCATCACGTATGACAATGGCGTGCAGGCATTGCTACGCTGCGGGACCAATGCGCCCAAGGTGGGTGACGGCCCCATCAATACACACAAACGCATTGCGGTCTACGGGACCAAAGGTTTTGTCGAATGGACCATGTGGTCTTGGCGAGTTGGCGTTGATGGGCGGGTCGAGTCAGCCGTCCATCAATATGGCGACGAGGATATCCTTGGCCAGGCGGCCATGACCGAAGCCATGTTTGACTGGTTGGAAGACGAGAATGCTGTGCATCCGCTCAACCTAGAGGCGGCTATGCGCGATTTCGAGACGATGCTGGCCATCTACGAGAGTGGGTTGTCGCGTCAGGTCGTGACGCTGCCGTCGCGGCCGAGACCCGAATCTAATCAAGTCAATGCGCCAATTACTTGATAGCGAATCATAGGAGTTTACTATAGTGAAGACCATTGTGTTGGAACAGCCGGGTGAATTCTTGTTCACCCAGACCGAAGAACCGGGAGCGCCCGGCCCTGGCGAAGCCCTGGTGCGAGTGTTGCGCGTGGGCATTTGCGGCACCGATCTGCATGCCTTCCGCGGACGACAACCGTTTTTTGACTACCCGCGCATTCTCGGCCACGAGTTGGCGGTCGAGGTCATTGCCTTGGGCGAGGAATCAGAGGGTTCCGGTCTGTCTGTGGGTGACGTCTGCGCAGTCGAGCCATACTTGAACTGCGGCACGTGCAGCCCCTGCCGCCGCGGCAAGACCAACTGTTGTGAATCGCTCAAAGTTTACGGCGTTCACATTGACGGCGGCATGCGCGAGCAGATCATCGTGCCGGTTGACAAGCTGCACAATGCGGATGGCGTTCCCGCAGATCATCTGGCCATGGTCGAGATGCTCTGTATCGGCGCGCATGCTGTCCGACGCGCTGAGCTCCAGCCCGGTGATCCGGTGCTGGTCATCGGTGCAGGACCCATTGGCCTGGGTGTGATGCTCTTTGCCCGTGAAGCGGGCGCACGTGTGTTGGGCATGGAACTGAGTCCTGGACGCGTCGAGTTCGCTAGTCAGCAACTTGGCGTAAGGGACTGGATTGAATCTGGCGATCGAGCTGAGGCACAGCTCCGTGAGATCCTCGATGGGGATCTACCGTTGGCTGTCTTTGATGCCACCGGCAACGTCAATTCTATGCACGCTGCCTTCAAGCTGCCGGCCAGCGGCGGCAAGCTCATCTATGTCGGCCTCGTCCAAGGTGACATCACCTTCTACGATCCGGAGTTTCATCGACGTGAGATGACGATGATGAGTAGTCGCAATGCGACCGCGAAAGATTTCGCCCATGTCATCCGCACCATCGCTTCGGATGATGTTGATTTGGACCCATGGATCACCCACCGGGCCTCCCCGGAAACCATCATTGAGCGCTTCCCTGGATGGCTTGAACCAGGGAGCGGCGTGGTCAAAGCGATGCTGGAACTTTGACGCAAACAAAACTCTAACGGACCGCTAGCGTTAATTAGGCAGAATCCGGGGTATAACTAACCTGTTTGCAAGATTAAAAATTTGTCAGCACAATTTCCATCGGGTATGATAGAGCCAGTTAGCACTCGCAGTAGTAGAGTGCTAACGGATTTCTTTTGTACAAACAAGATTTGAATGTTAACGAATTAGCTAGCGTTAAGTTCTGGTCCTAAGGAGGAGAGTTCCATGAATCTGAAACCACTCGGTGATCGTCTCGTTGTCAAGCCCAGCGAGCAAGAAGAGCAGACCGCTTCGGGCATTTTCTTGCCGGAGACCGCCAAAGAGAAGCCGCAACAAGGTTCCGTCGTTGCCGTGGGTCCTGGCGTGCGCAATGAAAAAGGTGATCGTGTCGCATTGGATGTTGCAGAGGGTGATCTTGTCCTCTATGCACGGTATGCCGGTACAACGATCAAGATAGATGGCGAAGAAATTCTGATCCTCAAGGAATCTGACGTTCTCGCAATTGTCGAGGGCTAAGGATTGTTCTGAGTATCTGACCCGTTGCAAATGACGTTCGAGCGTCATTGCTAATAAAATCGGTTCTGTAGGAGATGAAAAGAAATGGCAAAGCAGATTGTTTTTGAAGATGAGGCCCGAAAGAGCCTCAAGGCCGGCGTAGATGCCCTGGCCAACGCAGTCAAGACCACTCTCGGCCCCAAAGGCCGCAACGTTGCGCTGGACAAAAAATGGGGCAGCCCGACCGTCACCCATGATGGCGTAACCGTTGCCAAAGAGATTGAACTCGAAGACCCGTTTGAGAACATGGGCGCGCAGCTTCTGAAGGAAGCCGCCACCAAGACCAACGACGTTGCCGGTGACGGCACAACCACCGCCACCGTGCTGGCCCAGGCCATCGTCACCGAAGGCCTGAAGAATGTCACCGCCGGCGCCAACCCCATGCTGCTGAAGCGCGGTATTGAAGCCGGTCGTGACGCGATCGTCGCGGCCATCCAGGAAATGTCGACACCGGTCTCCGGCAAAGAAGGCATCTCCCAGGTCGCCAGCATCTCTGCTGCCGACAGCACCATCGGCGATCTGATTGCCGAGGTCATGGACAAGGTTGGCAAAGACGGCGTTATCACCGTCGAAGAGAGCAAGGGCCTCGAGTTCGAGACCGAGTATGTGGAAGGTATGCAGATCGACCGTGGCTACCTCAGCCCCTACTTCGTCACCAATTCCGAGCGCATGGAAGCGGAGATTGAGGACCCCTACATCCTGATCACCGACAAGAAGATCAGCAGCGCCCAGGACATCGTGCCTGTGCTTGAGAAGCTGGTCCAGATTGGCAAGCGCGAGCTGGTCATCATTGCTGAGGATGTGGACGGCGAAGCGCTGGCCACCTTGGTCCTGAATAAGCTGCGTGGCATGGTCAATGCCCTGGCCATCAAGGCCCCGGGCTTTGGCGACCGCCGCAAGGCCATGCTGCAGGACATCGCCATGCTCACCGGCGGCCAGGTCATCACCGAAGAGCTGGGTCGCAAGCTGGAGAGCGTCATGCTTGAGGATCTGGGCCGCGCGGCCAAGGTCGTCAGCACCAAAGATACCACCACCATCGTTGATGGCGCGCGGTTCCACCGAGGACATCAAGGGCCGCATCGACCAGATCCGTGCCGAGTCCGAGGCCAGCACCAGCGATTACGACCGTGAGAAGCTGCAAGAGCGTCTGGCCAAGCTGGCCGGCGGCGTTGCCATCATCCGTGTTGGCGCAGCCACCGAGACCGAGCTGAAGGAAAAGAAGCATCGCGTTGAGGATGCCCTGAGCGCCACCCGCGCCGCGGTCGAAGAAGGCATCGTCCCCGGTGGTGGTGTGGCGCTGATCAACGCCATTCCGGCCCTGGACAGCATCGAGCTGGAAGGCGATGCCGCTACCGGCGTCAAGATTCTGCGCCGCGCGCTGGAAGAGCCGATGCGCATGATCGCCAGCAATGCCGGTCTGGATGGCCCTGTTGTCATCGAGAAGGTTCGCGGCACTGCACCTTGAAGGCAAGATGACCACTGGCTACGATGTGATCGCCAATGGCTACGTCGACATGCTGGAAGCCGGCATCATCGACCCGGCCAAGGTCACTCGCAGTGCTGTTGAGAATGCCTGCTCTATCGCAGCCATGATTCTGTCCACCTCTGCGCTGGTCACCGACATCCCGGAAGCTGCGGCTCCGATGCCGGGCGGCGGCGACATGGGCGGCATGGGCGGCATGGGCGGCATGATGTAATTGCCGGCTTGAACGAAGCCCGTTAAATACGTACAAAAAGAGTGGAGAGGCGTTACGCCTCTCCACTCTTTTTATTGTTGTTTCGGTTCTGTATGGAACACGCAGCAATTGGCAACTTTTCAAAAACCCCCGCTCTCATGATAATCTCTTGTGTCTGACATCCCATTCGTGTAGAATGGTGCCAGCCAGGTTCCTTGCAACACGTGCACACGGCTGCCGATTAGACAGGAACAAGGCCTTTGGATCACAAAAAGACACAGCATTTCCTCGAACACGCGGAAATCAATTCATTGTTCGATCAATACGACGCTGACGCGGTCTCTCGGTATGGCGTATCGGGAGAGGATGCGTATCGCCAACAGGGGCCATCGCTGCCCGTAATCCTGATCAGTGCTGCCAGTGGGATTGCCGGTGGTGTACTCGGTCTTTATGTTGCCTACATTGCTCTGGATTTGAATGTGCAGCTCAGCGCTGCAGTTGCAACACTGAGCCTCTGTGCTGCCCTGGGGATTAGCGGTGCATCACTTTCTGCGCTTACAGGTTCTCGATCTGCAACCGGCAATATTGCGTTAAGCTGTGGTCTCATCTTGTTGGTGACGGTCTTTTTTGGTCTTTGTACGCTGACGGGGGCTGTTTCTGCATCATTGATTTTGACCTGGGGCCGCTAGTCGTTTGTTAAACAAGATTTTGAAAACTGTTGCAGGATAGTTTTTCTCATCTGCCCTGCTCTGGGGGTAAGGGAACCCGCCCAACAAATATCAAGAATCGCCTTAACGAACTATTTGTGCATTCTAGTCTTTCTGCACGATGATAGCAGCTATCTGGATGGGGTTTCCGGATGCAGAATGCTGATACAATATGTCGATCATTGATCGGCCTTAGGCAATAAGGAAGAATTCCCTTGAGTGACAAAACAGTCGATCCAAGATTAGCGGAATTGAATGAACTGAAGGCCTCCGCCAAGCAGGGCGGCGGCAAAGAGCGCATCGATCGCCAGCACGCTAAGGGCAAGATGATTGCCCGAGAACGGCTGGCATTGCTTCTCGATAAGGGAAGCTTTCGCGAGATGGATGTATTTGTTACCCACGATTGTGTTGATTTCGGATCGGATGAGCAGAAGATCCCCGGCGACGGCGTCGTGACCGGCTACGGCACAATCGACGGCCGGTTGGTCTACGTCTTCGCCCAGGACTTCACTGTCTTCGGCGGCAGTGTAAGCCATGCGCATGCGATGAAAATCTGTAAAGTGATGGATGCTGCCATCCGCAACGGCGCACCGCTCATCGGCCTAAATGACTCAGGAGGAGCCCGAATTCAAGAGGGTGTCCATAGTCTGGCAGGATATGCCGAGATTTTTCACCGCAATGTCATGGCGTCCGGGGTCATTCCTCAGATTAGCGTGATCATGGGACCGTGTGCAGGCGGTGCAGTCTATAGCCCAGCGATCACCGACTTCGTGATCATGGTCAAGGATACCAGTCACATGTTTGTGACGGGGCCTGACGTGATCAAGACGGTGACTCATGAGGATGTGACCTTTGAGGGGCTTGGGGGTGCTTCTGTCCATGGTAGCAAATCAGGTGTCGCTCATTTCTCAGCCGGGAATGAAGAAGATGCTCTATTCTTGGTCCAGCGGCTTCTGGCCCACCTCCCGGCGAATAATATGGATGATCCCCCCGTCAACCAGGGGCAGGACGATTCGTTGCGAATGGCCCCAGAGCTGGATTCGCTGGTGCCAGACAATCCCAACAAAGCCTACGACATGAAGGAAGTCATTCGTCACATTGTGGATGATGGCCAATTCTTAGAAGTGCACGAAGAGTGGGCGATGAATATTCTGGTTGGCTTTGCCCGTTTGGGTGGACGGCCTGTCGGAATTGTGGCCCAGCAGCCGACGGTCTTGGCCGGCGTGTTGGACGTTGAGGCAAGCCAGAAGAGTGCTCGCTTTATTCGCTTCTGCGATGCCTTTAATGTGCCGCTAATTGTGCTGGAGGATGTGCCCGGCTTTATGCCCGGCGTCAATCAGGAACACGGCGGCATCATTCGCCACGGAGCCAAACTGCTCTACGCTTTTTCGGAGGCAACAGTGCCAAAGTTGACCGTGATCGTGCGCAAAGCTTATGGCGGGGCCTATTGTGTCATGAACCCGCGCCATTTGGGTGCAGATCTGGTTTTGGCCTGGCCCAGCGCTGAAATCGCCGTCATGGGGCCTGAGGGCGCAGTCAATATCATTTTCCGGCGCGAGATTGCAGAGGCCGAGGATCCGGTGGCTCGCAAGGCCGAGTTGGTTGAGGACTACCGCAAGCGTTTCGCTAACCCCTATGTGGCTGCATCGGCCGGCTTCATTGACAATGTCATTGAACCGCACGAAACCCGCCCGCGCTTGATCAATTCGCTTGAAATGTTGCAGAACAAGCGCGTCAGCATCCCTGCCAAGAAACATGGCAATATTCCGCTGTAGCGCCCAGAGATCTCGGGTAAGATGGTAGCGTGGCGAAGTGAAAGTGATAAACTCCTATGGCGCTGACCGAAGTTGAATTCGAACTGACCGGCGAACAGTACGAGCGGATGGATTACCCAGGGATCAAACAAGGCCACTGGTTGCCAGTGATTCTGGACGCTGGTCTGCTGATGCCTGATTATTCATCTCCATCTTGGTTTGTGGTGCAGAAGGACCGGCTGCCGTCAGCATTTCATCAGATTGGGCGTGCTGCCTATGCCTTCACCGGTCAGATTGTCGAGGTCGACATTATCCAGGATGAAGGTATCGAGACGGCAACGATCTGGCTGAATTGTGGTCCCGTTCATCTACGCGCCACCTGCGCGCCGATGAATGATGGACGCCTGCCCTATGGCACGTGGGAGACGCGGACCTTGACCGGTGTCGCCCGGCTCCAGGGTATTATCGAAGATGATTTCGTCTCCCCCATCGGAAGGTCGACAGACATGACCATTTGGGGCTTCCGTCGTCTGAATCTGGCGCCCGGAGACCCAAATTTCGGTCAGTGGTCTGAAAGCGAAGAGTTGGTGCCGACACCTTATCAACATGATCGAATCGTCGTGACAGCGCATATCCATCGGACAGGGGTGTAAGGGCAATGCGGAGAGATGTTTAGGCATTGTTTGTGTGGCTGACGGCATGTAGAAGATTTTTTTCAGCAAGGGGCATTGATGTTCAAGAAGATCCTGGTCGCCAATCGTGGTGAAATTGCTATTCGGGTATTGCGCGCTTGTCAGGAGCGTGGCATCTCGACGGTCGCCGTTTTTTCGGAAGCGGATCGTGCGGCGTTACACGTACGCTATGCGGACGAGGCCTATCATATCGGACCGGCGCCGAGCGCCGAGAGTTATCTTCGGATCGATAAGATCATTGATGTGGCCCGCAAGGCAGGTGTAGACGCCGTCCATCCCGGCTATGGTTTTCTGGCTGAGAACGCGTCGTTCGCTGCTGCCTGCGCCGATGTCGGAATCACGTTTATCGGTCCAAGCCCTGATGCCATTGAGAAAATGGGCGATAAAATTACCGCGCGTGAAACTGTATCTCGACGCAATGTGCCCTTGGTGCCGGGTTCGCCGCGTGGACTGGATGATGGGGAACTTGTGGCGGCGGCAAAGGGCATTGGCTATCCGCTCATGGTCAAAGCCAGTGCCGGAGGCGGCGGTAAGGGAATGCGTGCAGTCCATAGCGAATCCGAATTTTTGGATGCGTTGGGCGCTGCTCGACGTGAAGCCGCCGGTGCATTCGGCAATGACGAGGTCTATCTGGAGAAACTGATCGAAAATTCCCGGCACATCGAATTTCAGATTCTGGCAGACAGCCGGGGAAATACGATCCATTTGGGTGAACGTGAGTGCAGCATTCAGCGGCGACATCAGAAACTCATTGAGGAAGCGCCCAGTGTGGCCATTGACGACCGCCTGCGCCAGGAGATGGGCCAGGTGGCTATTGCCGCAGCCGAGGCGGTCGGCTATGAAAATGCCGGCACTGTCGAGTTTCTCTTTGACAGCAAGGATAACAGCTATTATTTCCTGGAAATGAATACGCGTTTGCAGGTTGAGCATCCGGTCACTGAATTGATCACCGGGGTGGATATCGTCAAGGAGCAGATAGCCATCGCCAATGGCCGGCGCATGCGATATGCGCAGGAAGATATCGTACCCAAGGGTTGGGCAATCGAGTGTCGAATTACAGCGGAGGATCCGTTCAACGATTTCATGCCGGGCGGTGGAGTCGTCGCATCATTGAAGGAGCCGACGGGGCCAGGCGTCCGTGTTGAGAGTGCTCTCTATCGAGGGGCCGAGATCAGCCTCTACTACGATCCGATGGTGGCAAAACTGGTCGTTCATGGCGAGAATCGGGCAGAGGCAATACTGCGCATGCGTCGAGCGCTCAGCGAGTATCGGATTGGCGGCGTTAAGACATCGGTTCCGTTCCATCAGGAGATCATGGATAGCACTGAGTTCATCTGGGGAACGTTTGATACGGGGTTCCTGGCGCGTCGAAAGATGAATCAACGCCCGGATCCGGTCGAAGATCGTGAGAAGATCGCGGCGGTTGCAGCAGCGTTGGTGGCACATGAGGAGGGACGTCGTGCTGTCCGGATCGGGGGGGGCGATCAGGGCAGCCCGGGGAATATGTGGAAACTCGCCGGCCGTATGCGTGCAACGGGAGGTCGCTGGTGAAATATTTCGCACAGATTGAAGAGAACGAATACGAAATTGAGATTGATGACAATCAGATCTTGCTGGATGGCGAACCGATTTTCATTGATTTTGAGCAGATTGCGCAGCCCGATCTCTACAGCTTAATCTTTGGCGGCTACAGTCATGAGTTGCTAATTGAGGCTGAACGCTTCAATTATGCCGTAACCCTACGCGGTGAACAGTTTAACGTGCAAGTGGAAGATGAGCGTACGCGCAAGCTAAACGCCGGCCGCAGGACTACGGCGTTACCCGATGGTGAGTTTGCGCTCAAGGCGCCGATTCCGGGCTTGGTCGTTAAGATATTGACTGAGGAGGGCAGTGAAGTTGAAGAGGGCCAATCAATCTTGATTCTTGAGGCCATGAAGATGGAGAATGAGTTGCGTGCGCCCAAAGCCGGTATTGTCAAGAAGATCGATGTCATGCCAGGTCAGCGTGTGGAGCAGAACGCCATCCTTGTTGTGCTCGAATAGCCGCAACGTGAAAAATCGATACCTGCTTGCAGGCAGAGCCTGGAACCCACATGGATTCCAGGCTTCTTTTATGCGGGGGAATCGAGAGAGATAATGGCGATCGGGTTGGTCACGGTAGATGGAAAGTGAAGTAAAATTCTTGGTATTGTGAATTGACAGAAGTGAGGGGGTAGTATATAGTAATTTCTTGTGCCTGGGGGGCTGGTTGAATCAGGCAAGCACCTTAAGATCGTGAATAAAAAGAGTGAAAGAGCGGGCGCGAGAAGGGCCTGAACGTATCGAAGGTCTGCAGAATGTTAGCGGGAAGAGTCGCCGGCAGGGTGTTGAATCTACTGTTAGTAT
>CAVXYK010000003.1:232500-237500 GCA_963765875.1 uncultured Chloroflexia bacterium | reverse complement strand
TGTCGGCTCGTCACATCCTGGAGCCGGAGCAGGTTCCAAGGGTTGGGCTGTTCGCCCATTAAAGTGGTACGCGAGCTGGGTTCAGACCGTCGTGAGACAGGTCGGTCTCTATCCGCTGTGGGCGCAAGGGAATTGAAGAGATCTGCCCCTAGTACGAGAGGACCGGGGTGGACAGACCTCTGGTGTGCCAGTTGTCGTGCCAACGGCATAGCTGGGTAGCTAAGTCTGGACTGGATAACCGCTGAAAGCATCTAAGTGGGAAGCCAACTCTGAGATAAGTTCCCTCACAGGGTTAACCTGGTAAGTGCGCTGGGAGACTACCAGCTTGATAGGCGGCACGTGTAAGGGCAGAGATGTCTTCAGCGAAGCCGTACTAATGCACGAGGGCTTAATCTATCAAAAGAAACATTGTAAGCTTGTTGCGAAATTCCTAATCCTTTTCAGTCTTTAGCGTATCAGACGATGGCATGTTAGCATGCGTCTGAAAATGCGTGAAACGACATGAATGAATGTACAATGAGAAATTGTGTGATGAAGTCATGTTGATTAAAAACAGAATGAGATAAAGAAGAGTATTGTTGGTGATAAGAGCGGTGGGGGTACACCCGGCTCCATCCCGAACCCGGTAGTTAAGTCCACCAGCGTCGATGGTAGTGTATGGGCAACTGTATGCGAGAGTAGACCATTGCCAACAATACTCTTTTTTCTTTGCCTGAAATGCTTGACGTGTAATTGTGACAGCCAATCGAAAGATTGGCTGTTTTTTTATTGGGCAAGAATATCTAGACTGAAGATGCTATGAAAACTACTAGCCACATACCACTTAGCGGCAAAGAAAAGAGTTGAAGGTTGAAGCCAAGTGCCGGATACTATCTTGGCCCAAGAGTTACCCAACATTGTTCTTCTCTGTTTTCGATAAACTAAAAAGGGTTCTGCCGCACTTTACTTGAAAAGGCTGGCTAGAGCAGCACTGGAGAGCCAAGAACTCGTCGCCGCAGAAGATCAAAATTGGCACGGCCATACATTTGGCGTTTGATAAACTTGAGACGATTGACTTGCCCTTCGGTCTGGCCATTGCTCCATTCAGAAGAAATGGCATTGGTGACTGCATCAAGATCCTGCCAAAGGCCATTTGCGAAGGAGGCGAGAGCATCAACACCGGAAGTCTTAACATCTTCCAACCATGGGAGCAATAGAGCAGATTGCTTATTGCGGACCATCTGGCAAAAACGTTGCACCAAATCGTAAGCTTGGGCAATAGACGAGTCAGATTCTTTCATACGATCTACCGAGAGTTGTTCTTCGACATCGAGTTCGGCTTCTGCTTTGAAGAGGAGCCAAGCAGCATGCGGAGGTCGCCAAGGAATCACTCGAGGCCGATAGGGTCGAGGGTCCGGTGTTCCTGTGATTAATGAAGCTGTAGGCGGCATCAGCTCTCGTTGCTTCGCAACCCAAACTTGTACTAGCCCACGTGAGCCATCAAAGCCTTGTTCACGCAATTCGCGCCAGAGCTTTGTTGCGCTTTAGCACCCGGCCTGCCAGCGAGATACGAGGTGGCTTCGAAATGGGTCTAGCTTGCTGGGACCGCGTGTGACATGTAGGGGATAGAAAGGACATGTATCGGTATCCAGATATTTGCGAACCGTATTCAGGGACATTCCCAGCTGCCGGCTAATTTCTCGATTAGAAAGCCTTTCGTCATGCAGAGATTTCACCAGGTCAAAGCGTTCTTGTTTTTGAAATCGACGAGCTTCCGTTCTTCTCTCTGCTCGACTTGGAGGTTCTGGCTCATCATAAAATAGTACGTCCGCCTCTAGTCCAGGTGTTTGTTAATGATAATCTAAAAGCGCGTCAGTAGACGGAAAAGTGATCACCGAAAAGCGCGTCACCTCAACGAAATACGCTATGGTAACGGGGACAATGAAAAGGTCCCGAAATCATAGCGGAGGAGGTCATGATCCAAGTGAAAGAACGCGAAAGAATCCGTCGAGCCTACTACATGGAAGGCAAAAGCATGCGCCAAATCGAGCGGGAACTGGGCCATGGATACTGGACGATCCGGAAGGCGCTGGAATCGGCAGTGCCCTTGCCGTATACGCTGAAGGTACCGAGAGAAGCACCCGTCTTGGGACCATACAGAGCCCAAATCGAACGAATGCTGTCCGAGAATAGAACTCTGCCGCGCAAACAACGGTACACAAGTCACCGTATATATAAGGTCATCCGTGAGGAGGGCTATACGGGCAGCGAATCTGGTGTGCGACGCTATGTGGGCAAATGGCGACGGCAGATGAAACGACCGGCAATCTTCGTTCCCCTCGAGTTCGACCCCGGCATGGACGCACAGGTAGACTGGGGCGAGGCCTGGGTCGTAATGGCTGGCGAAAAGAGGCAAATCGAGTTGTTCGTCATGCGACTCTGCTACTCGCGCAAGGTCTTCGCGATGGCCTTTCCAACCCAGCGCCAGGAATCCTTCTTCACAGCCCATGTCAACGCCTTCCCCTATCTGGGCGGTGTCCCCCACCGGCTCATCTATGACAACCTGAAGACAGCGGTCAAGCATGTGCTGGAAGGGCGCAATCGCCAGGAACAGGAAGCGTTCATCGGCCTGCGCAGCCACTATCTGTTTGAGAGTCGTTTCTGCACGCCGGGTAAAGGCCACGAAAAAGGCGGAGTTGAAAACGGCGTCGGCTATGTACGGCGCAATTTCCTGGTGCCGATACCGCAAGTGGCCGACTTTGATGAACTGAACCGTCTCTTGCAGAGCGCCTGTGACGACGAAGACCAACGGCGAGTGGACCGGCAACCAGAACCGATCGGTGTCGCCTGGCAAGCTGAAAAACCACACTTGCGTCCGCTGCCGGCCGTCGACTATCCCTGCTGCATCAGCCGGGAAGCGACCCTCAACCCCTATGGCCAAGTGGTCTTCGACACGAACCGCTACTCCGTGCCGGCCGACAGAGCCCGCAGGGACTTGGTGGTCAAGGCCTACCCCTTTCATATCGAGATTCTGGCCGACCATGAGTGCATTGCTATCCATCCTCGATGCTATGAACGCAAACAGGACATCCTGGACCCTTTGCATTACCTGCCCTTGTTGGAACAACGGCCAGGCGCTTTCGAACATGCCAAGCCGTTACGCCAATGGCAGGAAAGCTGGCCGCCAGCCTACGAAATGCTACACACGGCGCTGAAGGAACAGCATGCCATCGAAAGCCGTGCCACGCGCGAGTTCATCCAGGTCCTGCAACTGCATCAATCGCATGAAGCCGAACAGGTGAACCAGGCCATTGAGCAGGCGCTGGCCGCAGAGATGCCACATCTGACCGGCGTGACCTTCTGCTTGAACCGGCTCTTGGACCCAACGCCCATACTTCTCCCTCTGGATCTCTCCATGCGCCCTGAGCTAGACGGCATCGGCCGACAGCCGCTCTCCCTCAACGGCTATAACCAACTTCTGGAAGGGGTGGCTTCATGACCCAGCTTCAGACCCTCCAACTTGAAAGCCACCTGAAGCAGTTGCATCTGGCTGCCCTGTTGGACCACTATCGAGAACAGGCACAGCAAGCCGCACAGGCCAACTGGCCCTACGAAACCTACCTGGCCCAACTGATTGAGCAGGAGGTTGAGCGGCGTACCCGCAACCGCCGTCAGCGACGCATCAAGGAAGCCCGTTTTCCGCTTGTAAAAGAACTGGCCGAATTCGAGTGGACGGCCATTCCCCAGTTGAACAAGGCGCTCATCCTGGAATTAGCCCAAGGCGACTATCTGGATCAGGCTGAGTCGATCCTCTTGGTCGGAAATCCTGGCCTGGGGAAAACCCATATCGCCATCGGATTGGGCCTGGCCGCCGTTCGCCAGGACCACCGGGTTCGTTTCTACAACGTAACCAGCCTGGTCAATGACCTGCATCAGGCCCAAGAGGAACACCAGTTGCCCAGATATCTGGAGAAGGCGCTGCGCCATCGGCTGATCATCCTGGATGAATTTGGCTATGTGCCCTTTTCGGCGACCGGCGCTCAGCTGCTATTTCAATTCTGCTCAGCCCTGCAGGAACGGGTCTCGTTGATCATCACCACCAATCTGCCCTTCGGCGACTGGATACAGGTGCTGGGAGACGAACGACTGACCAGTGGACTCTTGGACCGGCTCACGTTCAGGAGTCACATCCTTGAATTTCGTGGCGAGTCGTATCGCCTCACTCAGCAAATTGCACAAGCGTTACGAAATGATGGTAACGCCGAAAAGGACGCATCATGCGACTCGATCTGACCTTGCACGAGGCTGAGACGTTGCGCCATTGCCTGACCCAAGCGCTCGCGCTCCATGAAAGGGACGTCGATGGCCAAGTGCTCAAAAACCTCTTGGAAAAAGTGGATGCGGCAGAGGTGTGCTCGACGCGTTCCGTTCGTTGTCCCGTCTGCCAGCAGTCATTCAGCCAGGAAACTGCTGGACGCACCGGCGTCTATTGCAGCCCGGCCTGCAAACAGAAAGCGTACCGCCAACGACGCAACGCTTGGCGCAGACAGGTCGGACCCTACGCTTCTCCGTGAATGCTTGTTGTTGCTCTTTTCTTCTTCTATAAGGAAAGGAGGGGGCTTTTGTCAATGAGCGCTGCCGCGCTTTTCGGTGATCAGCCAAATTCTTAGATGGTATCCAAGTGCCGCGATTTTCGGTGATCAAATGACGCGCTTTTCAGTTGACAAAAACAGGTGTTACGATTGAAACAGCAGATGTCATTACTTCATCTGGCTTTGCTGTTTCGTTGTCGTTCAACTCTGCGGCGGCTTTTAAACAGGCTGGTTTGTCAGTGACTACGCTTTCCAGTGCATCTCGCAGGTTCTTGAACAGGTGCCATCGGTCCGCTACCTGTATGGCGCCAGGTGCTCCGTCAGTTGCACCCTTTTTGTACTCTGCTCCTCGGTCTCGACTGATTATTTCGACGCCGGGGTGTTCTTCTAACCACTTTTCAAATGATTCTGCTGACCGTTCATCTAGGA
>CAVXYK010000003.1:0-227500 GCA_963765875.1 uncultured Chloroflexia bacterium | reverse complement strand
ACTCAATCAAACTCCGAATGCCGGTACTCAAAAGGTGGCAGTCGGACTGCGTGAGATGAGTTTCGTGGTCGAGAGGGAAAAAGCCCAGACCGTCAGCTAAGGTCCTTAAGTGGTGACTAAGTGGGAAAGGATGTGGGGTTACCGAGACAGCCAGGAGGTTGGCTTAGAAGCAGCCATCCTTTAAAGAGTGCGTAATAGCTCACTGGTCAAGTGATCCTGCGCCGAAAATATAACGGGGCTCAAGTCACCCACCGAAGCTACGGGTTTGTGAACATCTACGGATGTTCGTGAGCAGTAGGCGAGCGTTCCGGGAGCAGCGAAGCGATACCGTAAGGAGTCGTGGAGCGACCGGAAGTGAGAATGTTGGCACGAGTAGCGTAAACTATGTGAGAATCATAGTCCCCGTAAGTCTAAGGTTTCCGACGGAAGGTTGATCCGCGTCGGGTTAGTCGGTCCTAAGGCGAGGCCGAAGGGCGTAGCCGATGGATAACAGGTTAATATTCCTGTACCACGTAAAGTTGTTTGAGCGAGGGAGTGACGCAGGAGGGTAGGTCGGCCGGCGGTTGGAAGAGCCGGTGCCAAGCTCGTAGGTGATGAGGTGGGGGTTAAAAGACCCACTGAGCTGAGGAGTGATGGTGAGCCCAATAGGGTGGAAGCGATTGAGCCCATACTGCCTAGAAAAGCTTCTAGTGAGACTTGCGTGCCCGTACCGTAAACCGACACTGGTAGACGAGTAGAGAATACTAAGGGGATCGGGAGAACCTTCGTTAAGGAATTCGGCAAAATAGATCCGTAACTTCGGGAGAAGGATCGCCTCTGTAGGATGAAAGCGACAAGCTTGCTGGAGTCCGAAGAGGCCGCAGAGAAATGGCCCTGTCGACTGTTTACCAAAAACACAGGTCTGTGCGAAGTCGAAAGACGAAGTATACAGGCTGACGCCTGCCCAGTGCCGGAAGGTTAAGGGGAAGGGTGAGAGCTCTGAACTGAAGCCCCGGTGAACGGCGGCCGTAACTATAACGGTCCTAAGGTAGCGAAATTCCTTGTCGGGTAAGTTCCGACCCGCACGAAAGGCGTAACGAATGGGGCACTGTCTCAACGAAGGACCCGGTGAAACTGAAGTAGGAGTGAAGATGCTCCTTACCCGCAGCAGGACAAAAAGACCCCGTGGAGCTTTACTGTAGCTTGGCATTGGGTTAGGGCTTGGTTTGTGTAGTATAGGTGGGAGACTGAGAAGCTGGATCGCTAGGTTCGGTGGAGTCGCCAGTGAAATACCACTCTGATTAAGTTTTGACTCTAACCTTAACCGTAAACCGGTTAGGAAACAGTGCCAGGTGGGCAGTTTGACTGGGGCGGTCGCCTCCCAAAGAGTAACGGAGGCGTGCAAAGGTTCCCTCAGGCTGAATGGAAACCAGTCGTAGAGTGCAAACGCATAAGGGAGCTTGACTGCGAGACCTACAAGTCGAGCAGAGACGAAAGTCGGCGTTAGTGATCCTATGGTACCGAGTGGAAGGGCCATGGCTCATCGGATAAAAGCTACCCCGGGGATAACAGGCTAGTCTTCCCCAAGAGTTCACATCGACGGGAAGGTTCGGCACCTCGATGTCGGCTCGTCACATCCTGGAGCCGGAGCAGGTTCCAAGGGTTGGGCTGTTCGCCCATTAAAGTGGTACGCGAGCTGGGTTCAGACCGTCGTGAGACAGGTCGGTCTCTATCCGCTGTGGGCGCAAGGGAATTGAAGAGATCTGCCCCTAGTACGAGAGGACCGGGGTGGACAGACCTCTGGTGTGCCAGTTGTCGTGCCAACGGCATAGCTGGGTAGCTAAGTCTGGACTGGATAACCGCTGAAAGCATCTAAGTGGGAAGCCAACTCTGAGATAAGTTCCCTCACAGGGTTAACCTGGTAAGTGCGCTGGGAGACTACCAGCTTGATAGGCGGCACGTGTAAGGGCAGAGATGTCTTCAGCGAAGCCGTACTAATGCACGAGGGCTTAATCTATCAAAAAGAAACATTGTAAGCTTGTTGCGAAATTCCTAATCCTTTTCAGTCTTTAGCGTATCAGACGATGGCATGTTAGCATGCCTGAAGATGCGTGAAACGACGTGAATGAATGTACAATGGGAAATTGTATGTGAATCATGTTGATTAAAAACAGAATGAGATAAAGAAGAGTATTGTTGGTGATAAGAGCGGTGGGGGTACACCCGGCTCCATCCCGAACCCGGTAGTTAAGTCCACCAGCGTCGATGGTAGTGTATGGGCAACTGTATGCGAGAGTAGACCATTGCCAACAATACTCTTTTTTCTTTGCCTGAAAATATGAGACTGTTTGATCGGTCGTCCCCAGTGATATTGCGAAGGCGAACCCATCATGATAGAATCCTGGTAGAAAACTAGCGTACGCTTCGTGCTGAACTTTTCAGTACGTTAATCGAGTTGATATCTCTGAAGTTTTAGATGGATGATGAATGCCCACCGAATCTGGTCAGTCTAAAGATTGACCAGTTGGACTTAGCGAAGAATCAACTCAAATATAGATGAACGATCTGTAGACAGATTGTGTTGAGGAAATCCTCTCGCGTCTGTCTTTTTTTGTGTTCTCTTCGAATTGCTTGGGATTTGCGAAGTCGCTAAGCGTGTCGCACTCCGTGTCGCACTCCGTGTCGCACTCGGTGTCACTCACTCTGTGTCGCTGTTGTTGTGCACGCACATCCTGTTACCGATCTCCTCCGGGATACTATCACCAGTAAGGCGAGGCTAGAGTTATGAATGTGACATCTGTTATATTGGCGGCAGGCTACGGGACACGGATGAAGTCTTCTTTGCCGAAAGTAATGCATTCGCTGCTTGGACGGCCCATGATCGAGTGGGCATTACTCGCGACTGAATCGCTTAGTCAATCTGCTCCCGTCATCGTAGTTGGGCACGGCAGCGAGCAGGTGATGCTGCACCTTGGCGATCGAGCAAACTATGCCAGGCAGGAAGAGCTGCTCGGAACCGGCCATGCCGTCATGCAGGCGGGGCCGATGCCGGCGGCCATGTCGACAACGATGCTGACGCAGTATTGGTGACATATGGAGATATGCCGCTGCTGCAGACTGAAACACTTCAGCGGTTGGTCGATCTCTTTGCTGAAGCGCACCGGGAAGGCAACGTAGCCATGGCTATGTTGACTGTGACGCGTGATGATCCGCAGGGCTTTGGCCGTATTGTTCGTGATGAAGCCGGCGAGATATTGGCGATTGTTGAGGAGCCGGACTGTACGCCCGAACAACTGGCCATCCGAGAATTGAACCCCGGCGTCTACTGTTTTCATGCGGACTGGCTATGGGATAATCTATCCAAGATCACTGTCAGCCCCAAAGGGGAATACTATCTCACTGACATGGTCGAATTGGCCGTGCAGCAGGGCAACCGTATTGTCTCACTGGACGCACCGCCGGATGAACTGAACGGCGTAAACACGCGGATTCACCTAGCTGAAGCAACTGCGGTGCTCCGACAACGGATCCTTGAAAGGCATATGCTGAACGGCGTGACGATTGTCGATCCTTCTTCGACCCTGATTGAGGATGACGTATCGATCGGACAGGACGCGACGATTCTTCCTGGGACGATACTCCAAGGTGTGACGACAATCGGCAGCGGTGCATCGATCGGGCCCAACTCTCAGATCGTTGACAGCGCAATCGGTGATCGGTGTCGGGTGGTCTACTCGGTAGTCGAGGAGGCTATCATGGATCGACAGAGCGAAATTGGCCCGTTTGGCCATCTCCGCAAAGGGGCGCATCTAGGGGAAGGCGTTCACATGGGCAACTTTGGCGAGGTCAAGAACAGTTATCTCAGTCCTGGCGTCAAGATGGGGCATTTCAGCTATCTGGGGGATACAACTGTTGAGGCCGATGTCAATATTGGCGCCGGTACTGTTTCGTGCAACTATGATGGTCAGCACAAGCACAAGACCCATATCGGCGCTGGCGCATTTGTCGGCAGTGGCGCTATGCTGGTTGCCCCGCTGGAGATCGGCGAAGGCGCCCAAATCGGAGCCGGTTCAGTAGTGACCCGTGATGTTGAGGCGAACCAGCTTGTCTATGGCGTGCCTGCTAAGCCGCCCAAAGACCACCGCTAGTCGAAATGCACTTGATGGGTCAGACTTCCGTAGTTGTTGCCGGTACAGGCTTGGAAATGTAAGGAGAGATTTGTGGAACCCGGTCCGTTATCGATTATTGTCCTATTCCTTGCCCTCGCGTTTGTAGCGTTGGCATCGGCAGCCGAGTATGCGCTGGCCGGCCTCAACCGCGGCCGGATACGTCATCTGGCTGAGGAAGGCGACAAGAATGCCATTCGGCTGGAATCGATCATGAGCAACCCGTCTCAGTTTCTGCTCACATTCGCTTCGGTGAAGACGTTGGGCGCACTGCTGGCCGGTATTTCGATAACGTCAATGTGGTCATATTTCCTGAATCCCCTCCAGTTTGGCCTGGTCGCCCTTGGCACATGGATAGTACTTGTCTCTATCAAAGTGCTGGCAAGATCCTCGGTTCAGCAGCATGCAGAGCGTCGTCGCATTGCGCTCTTCGCCCGTTCTTTACGCCACTGTGCAAATATTCCGTCCGCTCACTGCATTGTTGCAGATGGTCGGTACTCAATTCAGTGAGGAAGAGACTGACTCTGGCGATGAAAGCATATTCCTGACCGAGGATGGACTGCGCCTGCTTCTTAACGTCCGTGAGGAGGGCGAGAACATCGAGGAAGTTGAACGGCAGATGATTGCTAGTATTCTCGACATGGAAGAGACGGTCGTGCGAGAAGTGATGGTGCCGAGAATCGATATCGTGGCCGTCAATGTTGACACTCCTTTGAGTGATGCGCTGGCTGTGATCATCGATGCGGGGCATAGCCGGCTTCCCATCTATGAAGGCGACATCGATCGGATTATCGGTTTCCTCTATGCCAAGGATCTGCTGAAATGCATGAGCGAGGGAGAGACAAACATTGTAATTCGTGATCTCCTGCGTTCGGCCTACTACGTCCCGGTGAGCAAGAAACTGAACAACCTGTTTCGTGAAATGCAGAAACAGCGTGTTCACGTCTCTGTTGTCGTTGACGAATATGGCGGGACGGCCGGGTCTGGTGACTATCGAAGACATTTTGGAAGAAATCGTCGGCGAGATTGAAGATGAGTATGATACAGTTGAGGACGAGTACATCAAGCCCGTTGGACCGCACTCGTATCTTCTCAATGCGCGCCTAGACGTGGATTCGCTGGTCGAATTGTTAGGGATTGAGTTGCCTGAAGACCACGCTGATACGCTTGGCGGCCTCATGTATAGCCTGTTGGGCCGTGTGCCGGAACAGGGCGAATCGGTTGAGTATTCCGGTCTGCTATTCACCGTCATATTGGTTGATGGCCGTCGCATTGATAAGGTTCGGGTGGAGCCTTGGACTACTGACGATGCAGACTCTGAGGCCGCGTCTATGGGTGATGAAGCGCATATTGAGCAGGGCCAGGTCTCCGGCATGTTGCCAGTGAGTAAAGAGGGTGGCGCTTGAAGGAGAGGACGAATTGCTGATGAGTATCGCCTGAAGAATTGGTCGATCATGCACTCGGCCGCGCGCGAGCGTGCCTACGCTCCGTACAGCAAATATCGGGTGGGCTCCGCTGTATTAGCATCTGATGGCACTGTCTATACTGGCTGCAATGTTGAGAATGCTTCATATCCAGCGAGCATATGCGCTGAACGTGTTGCCTTGACCAGCGCTGTTGCTGCCGGCCGCCAGAGATTTCGTGGCCATTGCCGTCGTTACGCGGGACGGTGGGTCGCCGTGTGGAATCTGTCGTCAGGTGATGGCAGAGCTTGGCGCGGACATGACGGTATACATTGCCGATGCCGATGGCGTTATCGAAACCTCATGCAGCGCTCCTGCCGATGTTTCCGGGTGCAATCCCTTCTGCTTCTGAGTGATCACGCCCCAGTTTCATCGCCGCGATAGCCTTGTAGCTCAATCGATTTGACATGAATGTACCCGCACTTCTCGCAACCTACCAACTTCGACAGCGTGAATATTTGCTGGCATTACACGCGCCATGACCTCAAGGTTGGAATTGCCCAGCCTGCTGGAACTGATTCTCAATAGCGCGGCAGAAATGGTCGGCTGCCGCGCCGGCCTGATTGTACTGGAGCGAGACGGCGCAGATTATGAGATGTCGCCTATTGCATTGCCCCGTTTTCAGATACGTGCAACCTACAACATTCCCGCGCAAATACTGCCCTCTTTTGAACCACTCTTGGATGTCGGGCCTTACGTACAGATCGATGAGTCGCCAAACTACGAGTTTGATGAGGACAAAGTCGAATCCCATATTGTTGATCTCCAGGAACGCGTTCGATTGGTGGAAGAGAAGCTGGGAGGCCCATTGGGGCAGGTCGTCGGCATTCCACTGCTCTTTGAAGACGAGCTCTTGGGCCTAATCTATCTGTTTCGGGGCGAATACGCCTTCACGCAGATGGATACTCAGCTCTTGCAAGGGTTTGCCAATCAGGCCGCCGTGGCCGTGCGCAATGCCAAGCTCTACCATCAACTGGAAAATGAGCGCAGCCGTCTGGCGACGATCATTGAGAACAGCGCCAACGGCATCATGATTCTCGATGACCAGCAGCGGGTGCTGGTCATCAATCAGACGCTGGCTGCCATGCTTGATATTGTGCCGGCAGATGCTGTCGGTCAACCATATCATGAAGTATTGGCGCTTGATGGCGTGGTAGGTGATGATCTCAGCGAAGCGTCCGATCTAGAAAGCTTCTTCTACGGCGACAATTTGCGATGTGAAGGCGATCTGGCGCGCCCCGGTGGTCGGCGATTGACACTGACCGTGACGTTTACGCCCATCAGGAATGAAGAGGATCGCTTGGTCAATATCGTGGTGAATGTCTACGATATCACGCGCTTCCGTGAGGAAGAAGAGATCAAGTCGACCTTCACGTCCATCATCTCCCACGAGTTGAAAACACCGGTGGCTTTGATCAAAGGGTATGCCCAGACACTAGCACGCGAGGATGCTGAATGGGACATCACTACGGCCCGGCAGGGGCTGGAGATCATTGAGGAAGAGGCCGATCGGTTGGAGTCGCTGATCAACAACCTGTTGGATGCAAGCCGAATCCAGGCAAGCGGGCTCCGGCTTGATTTCTCCGATGTCAATGTTGAATTGCTGGCTGAGAAGGTGGCAGCTGCGTTTCGGACACAGACCACTGCGCATCGGATTGAACTCGATTTTGCGCAAGCATTACCTCTGATCTGGGGCGATGAAGAGCGTCTGCGGCAGGTGCTTAATAACCTGATGGGAAATTCGATCAAGTATTCGCCAGAAGGTGGGACAATCCGAATTGGCGGTTGGATTGAAGATGCTCCCTATGATGATGACAGCCAACGCGTGGTGATTTTCGTGGCTGATAACGGAATCGGCATTCCGGCGGACGAACTTCCCCACATTTTTGAGAGCTTCTATCGCGTGGACAGCACGTTGCGACGAAGCACTGCCGGAGCCGGTCTCGGCCTCTTTCTGTGTAATGCTATCGCTGAAGCGCATGGCGGTGAGATATGGGTTCGCAGTGAAGTGGGGCGCGGGACGACGTTTTTCTTGGCGCTTCCCGTTGAGGGTGCTCGACTTACTTCCGAGGCTGACGCTCAGGCCAGCGCCGCGGGATATCCTACGATTGGAGCTGTCTCGAACCTTCAGGATCCGGATCGGTAAGGCTCCGAGGTGTTTGACGCTGATGAGAGCTGCGAGACCTGGCGGAAAGTGAAATTGAGGCACTTGTTCTGTGTATGGCTCGACAGGCTCGAGGTTATTCGGTTTCATCTACCTGAGGCAACCAGAGCGAAAATGTGCTACCTTCATTCAGTTCGCTTTCAACCGTCACGTATCCGCCATGGGCATCTGCAATCGATTGTACGATGCTGAGTCCCAGTCCACTTCCACCCAATTCTCGACTGCGTGCTTTGTCTGTGCGATAGAATCGGTCGAAGACCAGATGTTGGTTTTCCGTTGTGATGCCAATGCCGGTGTCGGCGACCGAGACCTGAACCCAGCCATCAGCCTTGCTAAGCCCGATGGTAATGGTGCCGCCGTCCGGTGTATATTTGATGGCATTGTCCATTAAATTGAGCAGAAGCTGACGCAAACGCTCCCGATCTCCCAGAACAAGCGCTTGATCTTCACTGCCAAGGCGTATTTCCAGCGCGCCAGTTCCCTTTTGCCGATCCGCAATTCTGTGCGCCTGACGAAAAACGTCGAGTACCAGCGTATCGATCTCTACCGGTTCCTTCTGTATTTGAAGTACGCCGCTGTCTGCCTGAGCAATCAGCAGGAGATCGTTGATCATCGTACCCATGCGCGAGGTCTCAGCCTGAACTTCTTCGAGTACTTCCCCCAATACCATATTGATCGACTCGTCATTGGCCGCCCCATCGTCAGCTGCTTCATTGTTGAGCACTAGATTGTTGACTGCATTACTCGAAGTACGGTCAACAGGCTCATGAGACGAGGCCGCCATGCGTTGTAGCAGATCGACGTTGCCCTGAACCGTTGTGAGTGGTGTTCGCAGTTCATGGCTTACGTCGGCGATGAGGCGTTGCTGAGTGTCAAACAATTGCTCGATATGGTCCAACATCGCGTTGAATGTCGCCGCCAACCGACCGACTTCACTACTGTCCTCAGTGATGGTCAGGCGTTGTCCCAGATTTCGGGTCTTGGCGATCTGATTTGCTGTTTCAGTGATTGTGTCAATGGGGGCCAGTGCCCGTCGGGCCAAGAAGGCGCCGACGATGGCCGCCAGTATCAGACTGAGGCCTGTGCCCAAAATCAGGTATCGACTGACCTGGCGCAACGCGTTCTCTACTGCTGTCACCGATTTGATGACTTGAACGGCTCCGATCACAGCGTCGCCGGTGACAAGTGGAACGCTATAGACGAGCAACTGGGTATCGTCTCCGATATCTGCGTAATAGACATGCTCAAGTCTGCGACCAACCGGTTCCAAGGCGGTACGAAACTCTGGAACAGTCGTTGCGCCGAGATTGCTACTGCGCTTCAGGATCATGCCGTCCAGCCCAACCAGTTGCACGCCTGATGCACTGGCAAAGAAGTCGAGTTCAGGAATCTGTACGCGTGTTGGGCTGTTGCGGATGATTAGCACGTCGAATTGAAGCTGCTGTGCCAGTGCACTGGCTACTTCATTCGCTTGCCGTGCTGCGTCCTGTTCGACCTGAACCCACAGATTGCTGGCAAGCGCCGAATAGACGACCACGCTAAATAGAATTAGCGTAGTGCCGAGCAGGGCGGTGTACCAAAATGTGAGTCTAAGGCGAATGGTCATGCGGTGAGCCGGCTCATTATTCCAACGATTGGTGTCGGATCGAGGCTCTGGCCGCAGGCCCGATGCCGAGGTTTTGGTGGGTGAAGTGAGAAAGAGCGATGTCATGCCACCCAGTTTACGTGGGCTGGCTTACTGTTGCATGAAGACAACCTGAGACCGAGGTAAGAGGTCGGCCTCGGTCAACAACGATGACAACTTGCCCGATGATTACGCTTCACGCAGTGCGTATCCTACACCGCGTACTGTTTGAATCAGCCTGGACCCGTTGCCGGCTTCCAATTTCGTACGCAGATAGCGTACATAGACTTCAATGATGTTGCTCTCGCCGCCAAAATCATACTCCCAAATGTGCTCGTAGATCATCTCGCGGGTTAAGACTTGATTGGGGTGGCGAATGAAGAACTCAAGCAGATCGAACTCTTTGGCCGTCAAGGTGAATCTCTTCGCCGGCGCGAAATACCTGGCGAGTTCTCGGATCGAGGGTGAGATCGGCGTACTCATAGATATCGGGGGCGCTTTCCATGCGATGTCGTCGGAAGAGCGCGCGTAGACGGGCCAATAACTCATCAAATGCGAATGGCTTGACCAGGTAGTCATCGGCGCCGGCGTCCAGGCCCTCTACACGGTCGGCCACAGTGTCCCGTGCCGTCAGAATCAGGATGGGCACGTTGGACGCGTTGCGCAGGCGTCGACACACTTCAAGGCCGTCGATGCCGGGTAACATAAGGTCCAGAATCACTGCTTCCGGTGGTCGATCGCGTGCGATGGCTAGGGCCGCCTCGCCATCTTCTGCACTATCCACCGTGTAGCCTTCGAAGATCAGACCCCGTCGCAATAGATCGCGAATTCGACGATCATCCTCCACAACAAGAATGCGTTCGGCCATCATGTCTCCGACTTGCGGCTTGTATATGCTCCGCTGAATTACCTAGCCCATAGTTTGGCCAACGCTTGGATAGGTTCTGTCAGTAAATGGAGCACTGTCTGGAATACGTTCATTTGAGACCAACGACTCAGCCAGTCTCTACTGTGTGAGTCCTTGTCGCTGTACGGCTATCGTGTACGGCTATCGTGAAGGACTCCATTCGATTGTAGGCAAGCTTGTGGAAGGTGTCAAACATGCTGTTGGAAGGAACGCAGAAGCGGGAGCGTGAAGATGCTAAGATTCTGCCTGTAGAAAGGCGTTGAACGTGCATTGACCCGCTACCGATGATAAAATATGTCCGTCGAAAACGCGGATCGATTCGTCCGTATTGGGTTTATGAGCAACCTTTCGGTCATTTTTTGTGCTTTTTCTTGTTCGTAACGCCCATTTCTAAAATATGAGTGTCAAGGAGCAGACCAATGTCAGAGCAGAATTATCGCATTGAGCACGACAGTCTAGGTGATATTCAGGTGCCGGCTGATGCGCTCTATGCGGCGCAGACACAGCGCGCGGTGGAAAACTTTCCGATCAGCGATCTCCGCTTCCCGCGCACTTTTATCCGTGCCCTGGGCATGATCAAGGCGGCGGCAGCGGCGGTGAATGTCGATCTTGGGCTGATGCAGCCTGAAATCGCATCTGCCATTCGCAAGGCCGCGGCTGAAGTCGAGGAAGGGAAGTATGACAGCCACTTTCCCCTTGATATTTTTCAGACCGGCTCCGGCACCAGTACCAATATGAACACCAATGAAGTCATTGCGAACTTAGCGACTCAATACCTTGGCGACACGGTCCATCCCAATGACCATGTCAACATGGGGCAGAGCAGCAATGACGTGATTCCCACGGCCATTCATCTCAGTGCGTATCTTGCAGTCGCGGAAGACTTGATTCCCGGGCTCAAGTATCTTGAGACAGCCCTGCTTGAAAAGGCTGCTGAAGTCGATCATGTGGTCACGACCGGACGCACACACTTGATGGACGCCATGCCGATCAGGCTGGGTCAGGAACTGGGCGGATGGGCAAGCCAGATTGCACAAGGCATCGAGCGGGTTGAAGGGGCGCTGCCGCGTATCGCTGAACTGACCCAAGGCGGCACGGCAGTTGGCACCGGCATCAACGCTCACCCGGAATTCGCCGAACGAATCGCCGAGAAACTGGCTGAAATGACCGGCTTGCCGCTACTGCCAAGCCGCAATTTCTTTGTCGGCTTGAGTACGCAGGATGCAGCTGTAGAATTGAGCGGACAACTCAAGACGGTGGCTGTAAGCTTGATGAAAATTTCCAATGATCTGCGCTGGATGAATAGCGGCCCCATTGCTGGTATTGGCGAGATCTCTCTGCCTGCGTTGCAGCCCGGCAGCAGTATCATGCCCGGGAAGATCAATCCGGTCATTCCAGAAGCGGTCACAATGGTCTGTGCTCAGGTGATGGGCAATGACCTGACGATCACGATTGGCGGGCAGGCCGGCAACTTCCAGCTCAATGTCATGCTTCCCGTGATTGCGTACAATTTGCTTCAGAGCGTTCATACGCTTGGCAGTGCAAGCCGTGTGCTGGCAGACAAGGCAATCGCCGGTTTCACTGTCAACGAAGAGCGCATCTCTGACCTTGTGGGACGAAATCCGATCCTGGTCACTGCGCTCAATCCGGTTATCGGCTACGAGAGCGGCGCCAAGATTGCCAAGCGCTCCTATGCCGAAGGTCGTCTGTTGAAAGAGGTGGCTCTCGAAGAGACCGATCTCAGCAGCGAAGAACTGGATCGCTTGCTTGATCCGAGGCAATTGACAGAAGGCGGCATTCAGAAGTAGCGCCCATCGTTGGTCCATTGACGAATAATAAAACAACGGTCCGGTGAATTCATTCACCGGACCGTTGTTTTATTAACTTGATTGTTGAGGACTATGGCAGATAGGTAAATGGATTTTGTGGCACACCTTGGTAGCGGACCTCAAAATGGAGATGAGGACCCGTACTGTTGCCAGTGTTTCCTGCCGATCCGATCTGTTCGCCGCGTGATACATTTTCGCCTGTGCGAACAAAAATGCCACTCAAATGGGCATACAGGGTCGTGAATCCATTGCCGTGATCAATGAGCACATAGTTGCCGTAGCCGCCATTCCAGCCACCACCGGCAGCGACGACATAGCCGCTGTCCGATGCCTTGATGGGCGAGCCGTTCCATGAACCGATATCAATGGCCCGATGTCCGCTCCAATGGCGCTGTGAAATTGATCCGCTGACCGGCCAGGTGAAGGCTCCCGAACCCTTATACGCGCTGGTTGGAATCGGTCCACTGTAGGCGGCAACCTGTCGCGAAACATACGGCTTGGAACCGCCAGGCACCACAATTTCTGCACCAACCACAAGAGCTTCTGAAGCGTCGCCAATGTTGTTGGCCGTATAGCCAGTGATATCCTCTATGGAGACTTTGTACTTAGATGCCAGCGAGGAAAGAGTGTCTCCGGGTGAGACAGTGTGGATTGCGCCGTTCAACGGCAGGATACGCAGCTTGTCACCGATACGCAGCAGATCTGGGTTGGCCTCCAACTCGGGATTCGACCATTGGACAGTTTCCGGATAAAGACCAAACTTCTCAGCGATACCTAGAACGGTATCACCCGATTGAACCTCATACGCTTGGATCTCTTCTCGGCCCCGTTCCGGGATGATAGTAAAGGGCACAGCTGCACGCTGCAATGCCTCGGTGGTGGTGGAATCATCGTTGGCCTGGACCACTCCTTGCGCATTCAGGGCGCCTGTTTGAAGGTCAGTTTCTACAGAGGAGGAGCTTCCAGACATCGTTCCAATCTCGATGTCCCATTCCGGGAGATCGGCCTGACTCAGAATCAGGATGACAGCTGCAACGAGCAGGACAGATAGATGGCCTGCAAGTCGTAGCGGCGTTACCTGATCGCTCAGGATTCCTTGGAACTGGCGCTTTATTCGAGAAATCGAATCGAGCGGAGGCGTCTGAGCGGCATGAGGCCAGGCCGTACCTGGCGAGGTATGCTCAGGACTGCTGGCAGATACCGTAGTGGCCAATGATGAAGGCGCAGAAAACTCATAGCGTGTCATGCTAGAGTGTCCTGGTGAATTGGATTGATGAAGGGGGGAGGTACTACTTGAGATCGGGTCGATTCTATTATTCAGTCCGGCAGACTTTGTTAGCCTTGGTTGGCTACCAAACAATGCCTTATTGTCAGACGACATATAGTGCTCCGTGAATCAGGCAATCTCAAAGGAAAAATTCGTTTCGTACACTTGCAGTGCAATTTCCGATGGGAGATCTAGATCCGGACTTTTCCTAATTGCTGTTCGATTATAGCACTAACGATTTTCACTTCCAAGTCATTGAGGCCTACTTACTCCCCTAAAATAGAACGATTACCCCGCTTCATGGGGTAATCGTTGACTTGGCGTAGGTTTTTCGTGTGTACACGTGGTTGATACAGGCTTGCAATTATTAAAATGTTTTACCGTTTTGTCAACGTCTCCAGGAATTCGTGGTTGTTCCGTGTACGACTCAGACGTTCCATGATCGGTAGAATCGCTTCATAACCGCCACCCATGGCGTCGATCATACGGCGCAATGTATAGACCTTGGCCAGAACCTCTGCATCCAATAGTTTCTCTTCGGCTCGAGTGCCGCTGCGTTCAATATCGAAGGCGGGGAAGATGCGTCGTTCAGCGAGTTTTCGGCTCAAGTGCAACTCCATATTGCCCGTACCCTTGAACTCCTCATAGATGACATCATCCATGCGACTGCCGGTGTCGACCAAAGCCGTGGCGATGATCGTCAGACTGCCGCCTTCCTCAATGTTGCGTGCGGCGCCAAAAAAGCGCTTGGGCGGGTAGAGCGCCGCCGGGTCGATACCGCCTGAGAGCGTGCGCCCTGACGGTGGAACTGTCAGGTTATAGGCTCTGGCCAGTCGTGTGACGCTGTCCAAAAGAATTACAACGTCTTTGTCACTTTCGACCAGCCGTTTGGCGCGCGCCAGGGCCATTTCGGCCACGCGCACGTGGTTCTGCACCGGCTCATCAAACGTGCTGCTGATCACTTCCGCGTCGACCGACCGATCCATGTCCGTAACTTCTTCGGGGCGCTCACCGATCAAGACGACCATCAGGTGAACATCTTTGTAATTTTCTGAGATGCCATTGGCGAAGCGCTTGAGAACGGTTGTCTTGCCGGCCTTTGGCGGACTGACAATCAGGCCACGCTGTCCACGTCCAACAGGCGCCAGCAGATCGATCATGCGGGTGGAAATGACGTTCGCCCGCGTCTCCATTTCAAACTGTTCCTCTGGAAAGATCGGAGTGAGTTTGTCAAAGTGCGGGCGCCTCTTGGCCGTTTCCGGATCGACACCGTTGACGGCTTCCACCTTGAGTAGTCCATTATATTTTTCGGTTTCTTTTGGTGGACGTACTTGGCCGACGACGAAATCGCCGGTCCTCAGACCAAATCGCCTGATTTGGCTCTGGCTTACGTAGACATCCTGCGGTCCTGGAAGCAGATGGTCGCTGCGCAAGAAACCAATTCCATCCTGTACGACTTCAAGGATTCCTCCGCCGAAACTGTACCCCTGCTCTTCTGCATTCGCGCGCAACAGGCGCATGACCAGGTCGTATTTTTTGAGGCGCGTGTATCCTGTGATGTCAATTGACCGCGCAATCTCGCGCAGTTCATCCAGGTTCATTGCGTCTAGTTGTGAGATATTCATGGAATTTAACTGCAGATCAGACATTATAACTGCCCTTTGGCTACTCGTATTCTAGTTCTATTTGGATGGTAGTATATTTTTGGGTTTAACCTATCGATAGCGTTGCTTCGGAAAAGACGGCATGTTGGGGAAATGGGAGGGAGCACGACCAACAGCGAATGTGGTTTCAGCTACGCCGATGAAAACAGCACAACAAATAACCTGAATTTGATCTTGGGTCAGTATGATCTGTACCAGGGTGCCTCATGAGGCATCAGCCGTTGGACAGGCAATTGACTGCACAAACGGGGAACAGAGCGTACGACCGAATATAGATAGTTAAGTTGTATTGAGAGTTGGCTGTCTGTAGTTGTGTAGAGCGAAAGCGAATTGTTGGTGAACTACCGAAGTCCGGGTAGTAGTCTAATCCTGGAATCTATTGACAAAAATCAATGGTGATTTGTGCTGTTTTAGGCAATTAGCGCCGAACGCCCAGGCAAACCCAATGATGAAACTATGTCCAGTCACACGATTTAGAATCTGGGATCGTAGCACGTGCAGTAACAAAGTGGGTGACGCAGTTTTTTGCCGCTATGCTAGCATAGGCTCGAATATCGAGGACACTCTGCTGAAAGTATAACAACAAGTCGCGTGTTCGTCAACCGTCTCTTTAGACGAATTGCTGCGCGCTAGGCTACCAATGAAAAGGTGCTTGATTCTACAAAAAAATCAAGCACCTTTTCGTGGCAATGTGAACTTCGGTCTGGGGACCGGTCTTACCACTCCCAAATACCCGCTACATCTTTCAGGGTATCGGAATCAAGTACGTTGATTCGACGATATCCAAGCTCGACAAGTTCTTGGCGCTTGAAATCACGCAGAATGGCGCTGACAGTTTCTCGATAGGTACCCAAATGATCTGCCAGGGCCTGGTGGCTAACACCATGTATCAGTCCATCTTCGTAGTCACTTAATTCAAGCAGAAGCGATGCAAGTCTCTCTGGCAACTTCTTGTAAGCGACGTCCTCCAAGCTGTTTTCCACCTGCATCAGCCGCCGGCCGTACGTTTGCAGCAGACCCCATCCCAAAATCGGATACTGCATCGTCAGGTTGCGGGCTTCACCCGATGGGATAACCCAAACAACTGACTGGTCTGCGGCCTCAACAAAGACTCGAGGATCACCACCGTTGTCTAGGGCTCCTTCACCAAAAACTGCCCCTGGTTCGAGCGAGGCAATCACGAGCCGTCTGCCTTCATTATTCGTGCAGACCATATTTACCCTGCCGCTGGTCAAAACATACATTCGACGGGTCAAATCGTCGGCAGTTGCGACAACAGCGCCTCGTTTAACCTGCTCAACGTTAATGACCTTGCTGAATGCCGGGTCTTCATCACGCAGAGCTGTCAATGTTTGCATGACATCGCTATTCTGACTCCGATTTGCTGTCACGGTCGTGCCTTGCTGAGCATTTTCCTCGTATGTGCGAAACGACATGATATTCATTCTCCTACGGTGCTCTGCACCCGGTGCAAACGATACAGCGAGCGAAGACTTGATGACGGATTGAACGCTAGGGAGTCGAAGTGCGACTATATTTTCTAAAATCGTGTCGACTAACCACTTATGCATTAATTACTGTGTCTGTACAAAACTTGTACAATTAGTAAACCATACATTTGCGTCTTTGTCTACCCCCCAAGATTAAGAGAACATTAATCTTTTTGTCAGATTGATTCCATTCTTCGTAAATCATGGGCTGACCCTGGGGCAGCGATAAGCCACAAAACCATGATGAGCGGTACTCAAGTATAGTGATGGAATGTTTGAATTAAACTGGAGAAATGTATGAATTTCGTTAGGATTTCAGAAACGCTCGCGCGATCACCTATTCGCCCTTCCGCCCAGTGGCACCTTTTTCCGTGGAAAGGAGAAATTGCTGGCTCATACTGTGCCAACGATTCTGCTGGTGGACGGGGAGTGACAATAGCATGCTGTCATCAGCGGGCTGTGAACGGTCCGACAGTCCGGCGCAATAGTAGAGGATCGATGTTTTTTCTGTTTCTGAAAGGCCGGCCAGCACCGTTGCTGCCTCGACGCCGGCAACGAATAGATCGTTGTTTTCATCATAACCACCTCGCTCCCCAAACAAGTGGCGGAGGTTGCCTTCGCTCACTGTCTTGAGCGCCTGAGCAAAAATGGCGACAACTTCAGGGCTGTCTGTGCCTGCTGCCAGCATCGCTGCATGGCTAAAGCAATAATCTCCGGCCAATATCGTGCTTCCCATCACAGACTTGTCCATGGATTGGGCCTGTGGGTCTAGCAATAGGCCGTGAATATTGTGCGCAACGAACAACATCTCCAGCGCTGCAGCTAATTGAATACGTCTAACTCGGAGGCTGTCCGTGTCCGGTTCACCAACACCTGCTGCCAGCACAACCGCGGCCCGTACATAGGGCTCAGCCTGATCGACCTGTGAGCGGACTAATTGCCGAAGCGGCGATGCAAGCGCATCACTGGCACTTGTTAAGTTTGTATAGACGGCTTCTAGTTCCTGCTCAAGGCCACTTGCGTCATTTGATACGCCCGATAAAGACGTGCCCGATTCTGCGACCGGCTCTGATTGCCTATGGTTATTCACTGCGGAAGACTCCAAATGCGCGGCTGCGCAACTACGCTCGTCGATAGAGATTCGATTTTCGTTCTTGTGTCGAAGCCTGGATGATTGCATCAAGCCGGCTGACTGCATCTTGAGCCGTCGTGCCCAAAAATGCGCCGGCGATTTCATTCTTCAATTCAGGCTGTTCATTGAAGATCCTGCCGCCGTAGCCGACAAACGGCTGAGGAGACCCCAGGTTTGCCATGCGAATACTGAGTGTTCGGAGTGACTCAACTGCTTCGATGTTACTAGCGCTGAGTATGAGCCCGGCAGGTCGTTGGCGAATGACCTCATTAAGCAAGTCGTCGATGATGAGACCTTGACCCAAATAGTGAACGTGATGGCCGGCACGTCGCAAGTAAATGGTCAGCAACAGCGCACCGATTTCATGATACTCGCCCGGGGCAGCGCCGATCCAGATTGCCGGCCCTGTCATGGCGGCCGTTCCGACGCGAAGAAGCGCAATGAGGCGTTGAATCAAATAGTTGCTGGCAAAGTGCTCGGCGGTCGTACTGAGCATGTCGTCATGCCAGCTTTGTCCGACCTCGACCAGGACGGTGACGATGAGTTGCTCAATCACCAATTCGGCAGGGTATAGTGAGAATGCCTCGGCTAGAATCTCTTCGGCAGCACCTTCACGGTAGTTAGTCAATGCCTGGAACAGCTCTTGTTTCAGCGTGTCGGTACTGCGCACCTCGTCGCGCCCTGCAGGGGAAGTATGCGTCGTTGCGATGACTGTCGGTGAATCATCGTGGGATCCCGGCAAAACGGACTGATTTCGCCCACCGGCTGCCTCGATGATACGGTCGAGCCATGCCACCGCCTGACCGATTGCCATTCCTGCATCCACTTGTCGCTTCAGCCAGCGAATGACAGCGATATCCTGCTCGGAGTAAAGACGGTATCCATTCTCCGAACGTTGCGGTGTGCACATCTTGTAGCGACGCTCCCAGGCCCGTAGCGTACTCGATGTGATGTTCGTCGCCTGTACGACCGCTTTCATATTGTATTGGGGTACTGTCGAATGATCCTCAAGCAGCACATCTATACTCATGCTGACCTCATCAATCCATCGGCATCAATCCATCGGTTCGATATCGGCAGATACAGAAACGATGGTGAATGGTAACATAGCGTATACAAAGCATCAACTTTGTCTGTATTTTGCTATTGTCAGGAGCAAAGTGTCGAAGCGGTGCCCTGTTCGCCTATTCCAGACGACGCCGGGAAATTGGACGATGCTTGACGAAGGACTCTTGCACTGCAAGGGTGACGTCCAGCGCGTATAAACCGTCATCGCCGGTTGCAAGCAATCGGCTTCCGGATTGAATTGCAGTTGCGAACGCTTCGAAGGTCGATGCATATGGATCGATGTGAGGCGTTTTGATTGTGTGCCACTGGCTGTTCCGTGCGACCTCCAGTGATGTCGGTACATTGCTGTTGAACCAATCTGTTGCGACGGCGCAACCATTGCTTCCAAACACCTCCACGGAGCTGGCTACGTGTGGAGTGAGAAACGAATCATACAACTGGAAGATCGGGCCGTCATTGTCCAAGGTGACAATTGAAACAAGATCTTCGGGTACCTCTAGTTTTGAGCGTGTTCCAAGTATCTGATTTGAGCTTGTGGCGTAGACTTCGTATACTTCTTTCGCCGTCAGGAAGGATAGCAAATCGAGATCTCGCTGGGTACGGTCGAAATGCACACCGCCGCCGTTTGGTAACAGTCGCCAACCCTGCTGCGCAAGTGGCAGCAATCCGGCATTGACGATACGGCCGCCAAGGAGATCGCCGATTTCTCGGTCTATGATCAACTGCTGGAGACGTTGAATCGCCGGATCGGCACGCCAGGGGGCATTGATGCCCAACAGGAGGCCACGGAGAGCTGCCCTATAGCGGGCCTCCTCTGCTGAGGCCATATCCAGTGCCAAGGGCGCTTCACACAGGACGTGCTTGCCTGCATCGAGCGCCGCTAAGACTGAGCGTGCGTGATCACGGGGATGATCGGCGACATAGACGCACTGAATATCGCGCCGAACCAGCATCTGGTCGAGTTGCGAATAGGAATGTGGTATCTGCAACGAATCCGAAAACATGCGTGCCCTAAGGCCATCAGCGCTACAAATGGCCACGACAGTCGAACGATCATAGCGGGCGTTGGCTTCCTCTGTGCGCGCTCCTTCTGCTCTCTGGGTTGAGGATTGTCGACGTATCGCATTGGCCGTATGGGAGTGTACGATCGAACTGGCGCCGACAATTCCCCAGCCAATCGACTTCGAGGATGGCACTGTGGAGGAGCCGTAACTTGTCATAATTAGGCCGGGTGCGCAGGTGTCAAGTGTGGGAAGGTTTGGTCTGAACGATCGCTATCGTCTAAAGGGCATCATCAACAGCCTCGTCGATCATCCGTTCGTAGAGATGCTGAAGATCGTCGTCATTGAAAAAATGAATCACCAGGCGTCCGCTGCCATCAGGATTGTGGGCAAGGTTGACGCGAGTGCCGAGGCTGGCACGAAATTGGTCCTCCAGCGATTTGTAGTGAGTGGCCAGCGCATCCTCTAGAGGTTCTGGCATTTTGTCAGCCATTCCTGATGAAGCACTCTGCATCTGCTTGACCAGTTCTTCAGTCTGGCGAACGCTGAGATCTTGCTCGACGACTTTTGCGAGACAGGCCTCCATCATGGAGTCATCGGAAAGGGCCAGCATCGCACGCGGATGGCCGGCGGATATGCTCTCGTCGAGGACGGTCTGTTGAATGCGCAGGGGCAACTGCAAAAGTCGGATCGTATTGGCCACGGCTGACCGACTCTTGCCGACGCGATCTGCGACTTCTGCTTGTGTAAAGGAGTATTCGTGCATTAATGCGCGGTAGGCGGTCGCCTCTTCCAACGGATTCAGGTCTGAACGCTGGACATTTTCAACCAGCGCCCACTCCATTAGCTGCTGCGATGATGCCTCTCGCACAATGGCGGGCACTTCCGTCAACCCTGCCAGCTGTGCCGCTCTCCAACGTCGTTCACCGGCCACCAACCAGTAGTGCCCAGCTGTTTCAGCTGCCGTTGTAATCAATGGCTGTATGATTCCATGTTCGCTGATCGACGCAGCAAGCTCTTCAAGCTGTGCAGGATCAAAGGAAGACCGGGGCTGATGTGGGTTGGGGCTGATGCGATCAACCGCAATCATCCGAATGCCATCGGCATCACCGTGAGCCGTGGCATTGGAGGATACTGGCTCAGAATTTTCAGTGTTGACGATCAGCGCGCCAAGTCCTCGCCCTAATCCACGGCGACTGGAGGGTACACTGTTATCCATATTACCCACTCCTCATGTTGGCGGCAGAATCGATGGTAGAATCGGCAGATGCAATGACGGGGCTTTCGACCGGTCTCCCCTCTACGCGGGCCAGAAACTCTACAGACAACGCATCATAGGCAAGAGCGCCGGAACTCTGTGGCGCATAGCCCAAGATCGTCTTGCCGTGGCTTGGCGCTTCGCTCAGGCGTACATTTCTCGGGATGATCGTCTGAAAAACCTGCTCCGGGAAGTGGTTGCGAACTTCTTGAACCACCTGCTGGCTGATATTTGTTCGCCCGTCAAACATGGTCAGGACGACGCCGGCAATGGTCAGGCGGCTGTTGAGCACATCGCGCACTTGTTGCACTGTCTGCAACAAAAGGCTCAGCCCTTCCAGGGCCAGATATTCGCATTGAACCGGAATGATGACGCCGTTCGTTGCAGCGGTCAGTCCATTGATAGTCAGCAGCCCAAGGCTGGGCGGCTCATCAATGAAGATGTAGTCGTAGCGTTCCAGAACGGGCTCTAGCGCCCGCGCCAGCAGACGTTCTCGCGCCATCACACGCGCCATCTCGATTTCGGCCCCGGCCAGATCGGTTGTCGATGGTATGAGATCAAGCCCCAATCGATCAGTCAAAGTCAATGCATCTTGGACAGGTAATTGCTCAATCAGCATATTGTATATGCTCTTGGACAGTTGCCTGGGGTTGATGCCGAGGCTTGTGGTTGCATTCGCTTGCGGATCGAGATCCACGATCAGAACCCGACGCCCTTTGGCAGCCACATAGGCGCCTAGATTGACGGATGTCGTGGTTTTGGCAACGCCGCCCTTTTGATTGGCAAATACATAGATTTTGGCTGTCATTAACCCGACTCCATCCCAGCTCTGCTCAGATATCTGGTTTTGATGCTGTTGGCGATCGTTTGTTCAAAAACGTCCGGGCGTTTCTTGGATTCTTACCATTTTCAGCACCCGTAGTCTACCTGTGGAACCGGTTCGATCCAAAAGGATGTTGATCAATCGGAATAGATCCATTTACGGGGTAATTCAGGAACAAAAGGATGTTCTGAGAGGTAGGTGTCGACGACCTCCCGTGTCGGTGCACCGCCAGTGCCCCTTGCCTCGACGCTAAAAGAAGCGGTCACATTGGCAAAACGAGCGGCTTCAACAGGGTCCCCGGTCTCCTGCAGATGAATCATGAATGACGTGGCGAACGTATCGCCGGCGCCGGTTGGATCCAGTTCAACTGCTGGGCGAGGCGCGATCTTGGTCTCCAAGATACTGCCGTCATCCTGTTTCTGCAGAATTGTGCTGCCATCATGATACTCAGTGACGACGACGAGTGACAGGAAGTTGAAGACAGGAATCAGCCGGCTCATATCATGATCGACATCCTCAAGCGAGAGGATGAGAACGTCGACATAGGGCAAAATCTCTGCTGCATTCTCCCACGGTTTGGGATAGACTCTGCCCGTCTCATCCCATCTGCGCATCCATCCTTGCGGAACGGCGACTACGAGCGACTTGTCGGCAAAGAGCTCGGCTACATCGGGGCCTATCTCGTTGACGAGCGGTCCAAGCAATACCGCCTGCGGCGTCCGAAAACTCTGGGGGATGTCTTCGGCTCTGATTGGAGGCGCTGCCACATAGCAGTGCTGAACACGACCATGGTCGGTGTAGACGTTGGCAAATGTTGTTGTCTCTTGAGAAGGAAGCAGGAGAATGTCAGTCTCTGCGGGCATGACTGCGACATCGTCAACCGACGCTGCACGGGTGATTACCGTTGGCCGACGCCCCAATTGATGAGCAACGGCCGCAGCAAAACTGACTGTTCCGCCTTGGCGATATGCGCTGTCCGGGGCTTCGTCGATTAGGTCTCGGGTTACGTGGCCAATCAGCAAAACGTCGATTGCCTGTTGTCCTTTACCGCTCATGTATTTGTTGCATAAGAATTCGAAAATACCGGGTAATGAAAGCGAGTGGATTGTAGCATGCGCACACCCATGGGTCAACGCACAGCTCATGGTTTTGGCCGGCCCAGACATCGGCGTATGGATGTGGGGACATGGGTGTGAACGATACAGTCAAAAAACCCCACCCACGTCGGGCAGGGTTTTATAAGAATCTAATCAATGTCGACATCGCCCGGCCGGCAGATCGGCTTGATTTCGGCCCTCTACCCGATGCGAAATTAGACCTTCCAAGGAAATGAATCCCTAATTGACGGCCTCAAAGCCGCTATGGAGGCGTCAATATTCGGGGAATCAATTGTTTGCCGCTGCCTTAGGCTAGTGTCGTGGAAAAATGTTGACTTTACGTCGATCATCGTCGCCCGTGCTTTCTGTGAAAACATCTGGATTGTCGCGCAACGCCAAGTGAATAATCCGTCGTTCATTGGCGGGCATCGGTTCCAGGGCTACAGCTCTTTCGCTTTCGGCAACTTGTCTTGCCATGCGATCGGCAAGTTGAGCAAGCTGTTCAATACGTCGCTGTTTGTAGTGTTCAACATCGACTACGATGTTCTTCCACTGCTTGACTTGCTGGTTGACCATCAGACGAAGCAGATACTGAATGCTTGAAAGGGTCTCGCCCCGCCGACCAATCAGTGAGCCGAGATTTTCGCCACGAATGTCAAGCAACAGGTACGGCTTGGCAGCAGTCTCGTCTCCATCCTGCCACGAGGTATCGATATCGGCCTCATATCCCATCAGGCTCAGAAGCTCGCCAAGCAAGGCCATGGCCATCTTGGCTAGTTCTTCATCGTCAACGTCCGTTGTATCTGCACCCTCATCGTCTTCAACGTCGCTGTCGGCCTCAGCGGACTCGACGTCATCGCCAACGGCAACTACGTCTTCAACTGACGCGGTTGAGGGGGCACTGTCTGTCTCGATTGCGTCGTCAGGAATTGTCGAGGCAACTTCCGCCGAATACTCATCAGCAGTCTCTGCATCGGAGGTTTCATCGTCGGTCGGCGCATCCTTTGCGATAGGCTCCGGTTTTGGCGCTTGCTCGTCGCTAGTCTGTCGCGGAGAGATGCGCACTGTGGCCGGCTCGCTGCCGAAGCCGAGGATGCCGCGGCTACCTCGGTTGATGATCTCGATGACGGCTTCGTCTCGGGTTAGCCCCATCTGTTGCAGGCCGGCTTCAACAGCCTCTTCAACTGTCTTGCCGCTAATTTCGGTTCCATTGCTGGCCATGGATTACCTCTTCTTTTTCGATTTTCGACGTTTTGATCGATTGCTTGGCTTCGGCTCTTCCTTTTGCGATGGAGAGGAACTATCCGTTGCTTCGCCATCAATGACTTCGCCATCTACGACTTGGTCGGTCTGGGCCTGCGCCGATTCCAACTTTGCAGTAACATTCCCAGTGCCCGTCAGGCGAAACCGGTCGGAAAGAATGACCCACTGTTGACCCATCTGCAGAAAGTTGCTGGTAACCCAGTACAGTGTCAGACCGGCAGGGACCTGCAGCGTGAAAAACCCGAACATAAATGTCATCAGCATGGGCAGTTGTTGCATCATGCCGGACTGTTCGCTGCCGGGCGTTGCCGGCGTCATGTATTTCTGCATGACAAACTGGCTGGCCACCAACAATATGGGAAGGACCAAGTACGCAGCCAGTAGAGCATATCCGCTCATCTGCAGATACTCGTAGCCGGGGGGCCACTCCGTTCCTGCGCTAAAGAACAACGGTATCCAACTGAGCCCCCCTGTATATTCTGGAATGCCGAGATCGGGAATCCAGAAAAAGCTGGCGTCCTTCAGATATGGCCCCAATATCACAAGAGCGCTGTAGAGACCGAACAAAATGGGCATCTGAACAATCAGGGGCAGACAACCGCTGAGCGGGTTGACGCCGGCCTCCTGGTAGAGCTCCATCTGCGCCTTCGATAGCTTATCTCTATCTTTTCCGTACTTTTTCTGCAATTCCTGGATCTTGGGCTGAAGTTCTTTCTGTGCCTGCATGCCGCGCATCTGAGTGAACGTCAGTGGGAAGGTCACGATCTTGATGATGACCGTGAAGAGGATGATGCTGAATCCCCAATGATAGGGGACTCCCCAACCTGACAACAGATTGTCCAGCCAGATCAGCGATTTCGCCAAGGGCCAGACTACAAATGTCTGCCATAGGCCATCTGGTGCGGCAGTTGCAACGTCCGTTGTGCCATCGCGCGCTACGCCACAGGCGCTGAGCAAAAAGAGTGCAGCGATAAGAGCAATCAATAGCAACCATTGTTTACGTTTCACGTCCGCGTCTATCTCCTTGGCAAGAGCTGTGCGCTCGAGGACACACAACACAGTCTAATGAATTCAGATTCCGTGCCCTGGGGCGACCCACAGTCTATTGGCCTCGCGCACGATAGGTTCGTGCTTTCCAATATTGAGCCTGACCGTTATTAGGGCGGGAAATTTAGGTGGGCAATTGAATACAGGGCCCACTGAGCTGTGAGTCGAAGGCGAGATGCAGATGGGCTCACCTGACGTAACTGGATGGAGCACGAGCACAGCTGCCCTATTGCAGTTTCGACCTGTTTTCCGCCCTGTTTGAACTAGGGCACAGGATCGAAGCCACCTTTGCTCCAGGGTTGACAACGTGCAATACGTTTGACACCCATCCAGCCGCCTTTGAGCACGCCATATTTTTCTATGGCTTCGTAGGTATATTGGGAGCAAGAAGGGTAGAATCGGCAGTTGCTTCCCAGACCGGGCGAAATGAATCGTTTGTAAAACCCGATCATTCCTAACGCGATTCTACGCATTGTACTACTCCAGGCATATGGGCCTTGTATGCCCAAGCCTTAATCGGGCTACCATTCTAATAGTCACTACCGCTATTCGATTGTTCTCTCAACAAACGCGCCCGCCCAAGAAGGCGGGCAGCGGCGGCGTCTATCTGGTGATAATCCGCACTGCGAATTGGACGACGTGCGATGAAGACAATATCCCATCCCGGCTCAATCGTATTCTGCCTCAGCCGAATACCCTCACGCAATCGCCGCTTAAGCCGATTGCGAACAACAGCATTCCCTATGCGACTGCTGACCGAAAAACCGAATCGATTGTATGACAATCCATTGGGTAAGGCACATAGCACCAAAATCGTATTGGCGTATGATTTTCCACGACGCCGTACCTTCTGGAAATGTTCATTTTTCTGGATTCGATACCGACGTTTCACTCGGACACTAACATAGACAAATTATACACATTCCGCTGCCAATGGATCGGCAACGGAATTGCGTACTTCACTGTTGAGGTTCAGAAACCTTGTAGCCCGTCAGATCTTTTAGTCTTTGATCGACTTACGCGTCGACATCGTCACTGCCAGACTGGAACGGCCGCGGTTGCGACGACGCTTGAGCACGTTTCGTCCACCCGGTGTACGCATTCGCTTGCGGAAACCATGTGTCTTCAGACGTTTACGAACCTTGGGCTGCCAAGTACGCTTTGTAGACATCTTATACTCCTAAAATAATCGCGGTACGCCGAGAGGGCGTTCAGTACTATTCTCAAACGGGCATTATATGCTGCCCTGTTCTGACATGTCAAATTCGCACGGTCGAATTCGGCTAGACTTCATTTCAGTAGGTAGAGTACCACGGGCGATATTTCGTCGCAATTTTCCAAAGCAGATTGACGGGTCCTTCTGCTGCAAAGGCATCCGCCTTGACCGATTGTCGTTGCCGATTCGCTAGGGAGGCGTACGCACATTATATGGTTGAAAAGGTTGGCATTTGCTATTGAAGATGGTACTATACTGACTGTACATAAGGAGAACAGAGAAGGTCGAGGGCTGTGCTGGATACACCGGAAGAATCACACGACACATCGCAAAATAGGTTGCAACAGACAGATCCTCAGCAGTCATCGAGCGATGGTCCCATCTCGCCCGATGATAGCCCTGAATTGCTGCGTTGGCGTGCTGACATCCTGTTGGATGAGATGATGTTGGGCGCTGTTGATATTGCGGCGGGGCGATCTGAGGTCGCGTCCCCTGATCGTGCTACTCCGCGCAACGATGTCCCACAGGGTTCCGGTGTGATTGATGGTGAACTGAAGCCTTCTTCTGTTGATAGGCGTCCTAATGCGAATCGTGGTATGGAGGGGGGCAACCCGCCTTCCAGCGGAAGCCTGGCGGATCGGAATTCATGGTCCGCAAGAAATATGCCAATTAGGGATCGGTCTAATCTCTCGGACCCTCCGGCGGCCTCCTCGCAGAGCGCTCAAGCGCGACCTTCTCAGAGTCAAGACCACGGCCTTGATGATTCTGCGCAAGCGGCATCCGAGAAGACCGGGCAGATGTTGCGCCCCCCATCCGCCAGCACTACGTTGGCGAATGTTCAAGCAGCGGCCGTGCCTCCGTCCGAGCCTATGGCAACTGGACGTGGCTCCGGCGTGGCTACCTGGCGTGTAGGCGCATCAGAACAATCAGATAGCAAGCGGGACTTACGTTCGAATCTGTTGCCGCGTGAATCTCAATTTGATGCGCGCAGCCACTTTCAGGAGATCGATCGATTGGAGGCTGAGGTCGACGCGACGCTGCCGGCAGGGCATGAATGGAGCGTACGAAGTCGGCATCTGCTGGCCAAGGCCACCGATATTCTGCAGAATAGTCCGGAGCGGTCGGCTGAGGTTGACTATTATCTACAGCAAGTTCGCTCAATTCTCGCTCGTGCGCAGCAGACGTATCAGTGGTCATTGGTTTATACCAAACGGCTCAAACTGTATTTGATAAGCTGGGCTCTGTTTTCCATGGTCGTGATTACGGCCTTTTTACTCTATGCAGGCCCCCTGATAGATATGCTTGCCGCCTCTGTTCCGTCCCTGACAAATCATGGCGCTCAAACCATGATTGCATCGACAATCGCAGCGGTTGCCGGGACAGTAGGTGCGTCGGTTGGGGCGTTGCGCAATATGCTTGTTTACCGAGGCGCGGGCCGAGGTTATGTAGACCGTAAATACAGCCTGCGCGGGCTGCTGCTCCCATTACTGGCTGGACTGTTCGGGCTTCTCGTTTACCTGCTATTCGGTATCATTTTCTACTTTGCCAATATCAACCCTATGCAAAACATGCTGGTTGTCGGCGTGCCTGCGATCTTGGCGCTTGTATTCGGCTTGGCGCAGGAAACCCTGTACGGTACTGCTGGTTGAGCACCGAGATGCAATTTGCTGAGGTCGTTGTTAACGTACCTATCCGCCGCACCTACTCGCGGCGCTTCAACGTACCACCGCCCGATCAGTCTGGCCACGATCCATCCGGGGCCGCTCCAGTTCCTGAGGACCCCAATCATGACGGCGTACGCTTGCAGGTGTTTCACTATGGCATTCCGCCCGAACTAAGCAGTGCGCTGAAAGTGGGGCACCTGATCTGGGCGCCGTTCGGTTCACGCCAGGTTCAGGGTGTCGTGGTTGGAATTGTTGACACGGCTCCGGTGGCGACAAAGCTCATTGCCGGCCTGGCAAGACCAGAGCCGGTCATGTTGCCAACGCAGATCGACTTGGCATACTGGATCGCCGACTATTACGTTGCGCCGATTTCTGAAGCCGTCAAGCTCTTTCTTCCGCCCGGTCTCCTGACCAAAGATAGCGAATCTGCAGCCGTCAAAGCCAAGCGTGAGTTGCAGATCGAGTTGCTGGTAAACGAAGAGGATGCTGCCCAACGTGTTGAGCAGCTTGCCCGCGACACGCCACAGATTCGCATTCTTAGCTGGTTCTTGACTCATCCGGGGCGTTCGGGCGACCGCAATACGTTGGTAGAGGAGTGCGATCTCAAATCGCCCAGCGCAATTCAGACGTTGCGCACCAAAAATGTGCTCGGCGGGGACGATGCATTGGGGTTGCTCATCGACATCGAGGTGGCTGAAGCGATGGTGGCTGACCTTCGTGGGCTGGGACCCTACCAATGTATCGTGGATGTCCTGGTGTCAGCTGGCCGTCCGCTCTGGAAATCAGAGCTATATCAGCGAGCCGAAGCGAAGCTAACGCTGAACATGCTGCGCGTCGCTACAACAGATCGGTGTGATTTCGCTCACGGAGCGAATTCGCTTTCGTGACCCCTTGGCCGGGCGAACCTATGCCCCGACTACTGCTCCCGCACTGACATCTGAACAGTCTTCAGTATGGAAATCTATCCGGCGAAGCGAGTTTTGAGGTGTGCGAACTCCCTGTCGAAAGTCATCCCGCGAGCGCTGACTCGGCAGACACTGATCAAACAGTCAATGATCGAACAGCCAGTGTTAGAGCTGGTGCTGATCGACGTGGCGCTGCAGGTTCAGAAGTTCCTCCTGCATGGCGTTACAGGAAGCGGCAAGACGGAGATCTACCTGCATGCCATTGCTGAAACCATTAAGCAGGGGAAACAGGCCGTGGTGCTGGTGCCCGAGATTGCGTTGACGCCACAGACAGTCGCCCGTTTTGCGGCGCGCTTTCCTAACCGTGTCACAGTTATCCACTCTGGATTAAGTCCTGGGGAGCGCTATGACGTTTGGCGTCATCTGCGCGATGGTCAGTTTGACATAGTCATCGGGCCACGCAGTGCACTTTTTGCCCCGCTGTCTCGCCTGGGGCTGATCGTAATCGATGAGGAGCATGAATCATCGTATAAACAGAACGCCGAGGAATGGGGAAGCTTCACTATCTTCTATGATCGCTCGTACTGTCGCTCAACAGATGGCGGACTTGCCGGTGTTCCGTTGATTATGGGGAGTGCAACGCCTAGCTTGGAGAGCTATTACGCGGCCGAACAAGGACAGATTACCCTGATGGAAATGTCCAGCCGTGTGCTGGGTCACCAGCATGACAGTCGATTCGCCGGCGGACGGCCGCAAGGGCAGCCGGTTAGGCCAGACCGGCAAGACCATGGCCAGACCTAGCAATGATCAAGATGCCTGACAAAGCAAGTTGCATCATATGTCGAGATGCCACCTGTAGAGATTGTCGACATGCGTCAAGAACTGCGTACCGGCAATCGGAGCATCTTCAGTCGAAGTCTTCAGTCAGAACTGCATGCCACGTTGGACGCTGGGGAGCAGGCGATTCTCTTCCTGAATCGCCGCGGTGCTGCGACATTTGTTTTGTGCCGAGATTGTGGACATGTTCAAGAATGTGAGCGGTGCGAGATTCCGCTGACGTATCACGAACGAGCAAACCAGTTGGTTTGCCATCATTGCAACCTTCGCTACCCGATCCCTGACCTCTGCCCGGAGTGCGGCAGCAAACGCATCAAATATTTTGGGAGTGGAACAGAGCGCATTGAGGAGTTCGTTCAGCAGATCGTCCCGAGGGCTCGTCTGATTCGCTGGGATGCCGATACCGCCGCCGGCAAGGGGAGGCATGAGGCAATAATGGACGAATTCGCCGAACATCGGGCCGACATCCTCATCGGGACGCAGATGATTGCGAAGGGGCTCGATCTTCCCAAGGTGACATTGGTCGGCGTTATCGCAGCGGACGTCGGGCTTCATTTGCCCGATTTTCGTAGTGGCGAGCGGACCTTTCAGCTTCTGACCCAGGTGGCGGGCCGGGCCGGTCGCAGCCACCGCGGCGGGTGCGTGGTGATTCAGACCTATTCGCCGGAGCACTATGCGATTCAGGCCGCCGCGCAACATGATTATGGCGCTTTTTACAGGCGTGAGTTATCAGTTTTCGCAAGGAACACAATTATCCGCCGATTCGGTCGCATGGCACGATTGATCTATTGGGATCGGAAATCTGGATAAGGTCAAGGAAGAATCTGAAAGGATGGCAATGGTGCTTGCGCACCAGGCAAGTGAAATGGGGCTGGCAGGTGAAACCATCGGTATTCTTGGCCCTGCGCCCTGCATTCTTCTCCCGCTTCCGTGGCTACTATCGTTGGCAGATTCTGATCCGGACGTCTGAGCCTGCCGCGTTGCTACGCACGTATATCGATACCGTTTGGTTGGCGAGTAGATATTGACCCGGCGACAGTGCTATGATCTCTCACGGTGCGATTTCTTGCGGTGCCAATTTGACTAGGATTGACCGGTACTCAGATCAAAATCGTCACGGTCTACCATTGGGCATGACAAATGAGCAAACACGATGACAGTGCGCAATCAGATAAGCTAAATCGCTATAACGATCACCATCCCGATGATGGGGAGCGAGAATTTGGGAGCCGTCAGCAGTGGTTGACGCTTGGCGAAGCAAGCAAATACCTTGGCGTGCACTATTCGACGCTTCGTTCGTGGTCAGACGACGGAGACATTGCCGTCTTTCGGACGCCCGGCGGGCATCGGCGCTTCAACCTCAATGACTTGCGGCGTTTTCTTTCCGATCGGGCCGGGGCGGATTTGATGACTGATAGCCACGAGTTTGTGAATGTTGCCATCGGGAGGGTGCGTGAACAGCTCCAGCAGATGCCCCATCGGGACCGAAGTTGGCTTGAGAGCCGGGATGATGAATCCCGAACCTTGCGTAGGGAGCGAGGGCGCCAGATCTTCTCGTTGGCAATATCGTATGTCATGAAGCACAACCAGCGCGAGCGTATATTGGCGGATGGACGGCTTCTTGGACAAGAGTATGGTCGCGAGGCTGCCACAACAGGTGTCGGCTTGGCGGAGACTGGCCAGGCTGTTCAGTTTTTTCGTCAACAGCTTATCGCCGCCATCCACGAAGGCGGCGATGTAGGCATGCTCGACGCTGACGATGTCCGTATTCAGCGTCTCGTCAATCAATTCATAGACGAAGTGCTTTATGCAGTCTTGGACGGGTATGAGCAAACACTGACTGGTTCTCTTGATTGAGTTACCTGTGGCGCTATGTCAAAGTGGGGCGCGGTAATCAATCTAGCCGTATTAGAATTGGGGAATCGTAGGTGAAGCGTCAGGTTGACAATAATTCCTCTAGTGTGTCTAGTCTGATTGGATCAAATTCACGGTTGCAAGACTCTCAGTATACTGCTATAATCTTGTAGAACTGGCTCCTCATAGCTGTTTGGAAATTGTCTAAAAAGGGTGTCTTTGCATTTTTTTTAGCAGGAAGCTACTGTATCTGCAAGGTTTTTCGATATTTTTGGCTTCACTGGTCCCATATTATAATCGGGACGCCTCAGTATCGTTGTTTACACAGTCTTGCTCTCGCAAGCTGTGAAGAAAAAAAATTTTTGTCAACCGATTAGCTTCAGGTTTAAGGGAGGTCTTCATGCTTAACCGAAAGAACTTGGTCGTTTCGTTTGTTTTAGTCCTGCTTGTAGCGATGCTTGCTGGCTGTGCCGCTGGTGGCGCAACAATGCCCGAGGGCGACGTTGAAATCAGCATGGACGCTGCGATGGATGCCCAGAACAAAGCCATGGCAGGCTTAATGGCCGGCCAGGTTGCTCTGACCGACAGCGAGCTGAGCAGCTTGGCGACTGAACTCATCAAGCAGAACCTTGGTGATATGGGCTTGGTCACGGGCGTTACGACCATGTTTGGTGATGGACAGATTGCAGTACAGGTTGATACTGTTGCTGGACCGGTTCAGTTGGTCGGTAACATTATGGTCGATGACAACATCGTCAGTGTTGAGCTGGAACAGGCTGCCGCCATGGGCATGGCCGCTACCGGCCCGGTGCTGGGCATTGTTGAGGGAGCCATTAACCGAGCTCTTAACAGCCCTGAATTGGGCGTTGCTCTGGATATCCAGGCCAGCGATGGCGAGTTGATGGTCGGCTTGGGGCAGTAAAGTCCTGTAGCTTGCTTGCAAGCAGACAGACAGCTTAGTCAAAAATACCCGCAGGCATCTGCCTGCGGGTATTTTATTGACAATAGAATCGTTTGTCTACGGCAGGATGTGTTGTCGAATCGGCTCTGATAGATTTGACGGACTTTCGTGGCCTGTGTTAAAGTGTTTCTTCGTGGGTCTTGGTGCGCGCAAATCCGCTTTGTTGAGCTTTTGAGAGTTGTAGGCTTGACTAGGTGTTGGTTTCAGCATTGAGCATCTTGAGAGTCTGGATGGTCGTCAAATGGCGATGGATTCAGTCTATTGAGTTGACTATTGAAATGGAATTAGAGGCCATATCGGCCTGCTTGTCGCAGCACTCCATGCAAGTATTGGGTGCTGAAGTGACTTGTTGTTGAATGTTTAGCGGGAGGAATCTGTTGCCTACTATCAATCAGTTGGTCCGCAAAGGGCGCAAAAGCATATCGAAGAAAGAGACGGCGCCGGCCTTGCGCTATACTCAGAATACATTGACCGGCAGGACGCGTCGCATGACCAAGGGGAACCCGCAAAAACGCGGTGTCTGTACCCAGGTGCGTACGACGACGCCGAAGAAGCCGAATTCGGCCTTGCGTAAGGTTGCACGTGTGCGACTTACCAATGGTATGGAAGTGACAGCCTATATTCCTGGTGAGGGTCACAATCTCCAGGAGCACAGCGTGGTGCTGGTTCGCGGCGGACGTGTCAAGGATCTGCCGGGCGTGCGCTATCATATCGTACGTGGAGCGCTCGATAGCACCGGCGTCGGTGAACGTAAACGCGGACGCAGCAAGTACGGAACGAAACGACCCAGATAATAACCGCCCAGAATGATTGCTGCTGGCGTAATGTTGGCGACTTGGACCTGTCCGAAGAATGGTCTGGTGTCTAGCGTCATCTCTGGTGTTCCTGGCGGTACATTGCGGTTTTCGAACGGATATTGAAGGTAAGCGAAGCGAGGATCTGATGCGCAGAAATCGTGCAGAACACCGGGAAATTTTACCAGACCCGCGTTACAACAGTTTGACAGTCGCCAAGTTCATCAACAATGTGATGGAGCGTGGCAAGAAAAGCTTGGCCTCTCGCATTGTCTATGATGCGTTTGATGTTATGCAAGAGCGAAGCAACCGGCCCGCGATCGAGGTCTTTGAAGAGGCTTTGAAGAACGCGACGCCCCTGGTTGAGGTTAAACCACGACGTGTTGGTGGTGCTACCTACCAGATTCCGGTTGAGATCAGTCCATCCCGTCGTACAGCATTGGCGATGCGTTGGCTGATTGAAAGCTCGCGCAAGCGCAGTGGCCGCGATATGGCCATTCGCCTGGCCAATGAGCTGCTGGACGCTGCCCGCAATGAAGGCGGTACCATCAAGCGACGTGAAGACACGCATCGTATGGCGGAAGCCAACCAGGCGTTTGCGCACTTCCGATATTGATATCCTGTCCACTGGTGTCTAAAATATTGGGTCCTTGCTAAGGCTCGGCTCGATATCAAGGGTGCATGGTGGTAGATCGGTTGGTGTGACTATTAATTTGTGTTTGCCGGACGGTCTGCTCGGTCATCGGATTCCGATGAATTGGTCTGAACTGTCCAGGTTGTCGGCGTAATTGACTGTAACGGCGCCAAGCCGCATAGGGCCATCACCTGTTGTGGATTTCGTTCACAAGCATGTGGTGGTCCATCGTGTGTGTAGAACTGGCGTCGTAATTTTTTGACTGGAAAATGACCAATGAGCATCGAATATCCGATTGAAAATACCCGAAATATTGGCATTATTGCCCATATCGATGCTGGGAAAACGACGATTACAGAACGTGTTCTGTTTTATTCTGGTCGTATTCACCGCATGGGCGAAGTGCATGAAGGCACTGCTGTTACCGACTGGATGGTACAGGAGCGCGAGCGTGGCATCACGATTACGGCCGCCGCAATCACGACCGTTTGGCTGGACAAGCAGAGCAATACTGAAGTTCAGATCAATATCATCGATACTCCTGGCCATATCGACTTCACCGCAGAGGTACAGCGCAGTTTGCGTGTGCTGGATGGCGGCGTTGTGGTCTTCGATGCAGTGGCCGGTGTTGAGCCGCAGTCTGAGACTGTCTGGCGTCAGGCCGATCGGTATGCTGTGCCGCGCATCTGTTTTGTGAACAAGATGGACCGTGTTGGCGCTGACTTCGAGCGTACTTGCCAAATGATCACTGATCGTTTGGGTGCGGATCCACTGCCCATTCAACTGCCGATCGGAAAGGAAGATGGTTTCCTTGGCGTTATCGATCTGATTGGTATGAAGGCGCTCTACTTCTCTGATGAGTTGGGTGCAAATCCGACTGTGGAGGAGATACCAGCCGAAATGCTTGCTGAGGCTGAGGCTGCGCGGGCAATCTTGGTGGAGCGTGTTGCTGAGACCGACGAAGATTTGACGATGAAGTTCTTGGAAGGGGAGGAGATTACCCTGAAGGAACTTATGGTCGGGCTACGTAAGGGCGTCATTGCTAATGAGCTCGTGCCTGTTATGGCTGGAACGGCATTGCGCAACAAAGGCGTGCAACCGTTGTTGGATGCCATCGTGCGCTATCTGCCGAGCCCGCTGGACGTGCCGCCGGTCATTGGCACAGACCCGTACACTGAAGAGAAACTGGAGCGCCCAGCCGATGTCGATGCGCCGTTCTCAGCCCTTGTCTTTAAGATTGTTACCGATCCGTTTGTCGGTCGACTTGCCTATGCGCGTGTCTATTCCGGCAGACTTGCATCAGGCACCAATGTCTACAACGTAAACCGCGATCGTAAAGAACGTGTTAGCCGCTTGCTACAGATGTATGCGGATAAGCGTGAAGAGATCAAGGAGTGCGATGCGGGTGATATTGCAGCCATTGTCGGCTTGAAGCATACGTTCACCGGTGAGACGCTTTCGGACGCAGATAGCCCAGTTCTGTTGGAGACGATTGAATTCCCGGATCCGGTGATCAAGATTGCCATTGAGCCTAAGTCTAAGGCGGATCAGGACAAACTGACGGACGCTTTGATCAAGTTGGCTGAAGAAGATCCAACATTCCAAGTCAACTACGATGAGCAGACCGGACAGACAGTTATTGCCGGCATGGGCGAGTTGCACCTGGACATTATCGTCGACCGCCTGAAGCGAGAGTTCCGGGTTCAGGCCAATATTGGCCGTCCTCAGGTTGCTTATCGAGAGACAATTTCGCGCTCAACTCGAGTCGAGGGACGATTCGTTCGCCAATCCGGTGGTCGTGGTCAGTTTGGTCATGTCTGGCTGGAGATGGAGCCCAACGAGCCTGGCAAGGGTATCGAGTTTGAGGTCGCCATCGTAGGTGGTGTTGTGCCCAGAGAATTCTTCAAGCCTGTGGAGCGTGGTGTTGTCGAAGCGGCAGAAAGTGGTGTGCTGGCCGGATATCCAGTGGTCGATATCAAGATCAGTCTGGTTGATGGTAGCTACCACGAGGTGGATTCCAGCGAGGTCGCCTTTAAGATTGCCGGCAGCATGGCGTTCAAAGCGGGCGTTCAGCAGGCCAAGCCTGTGTTGCTTGAACCAATGATGCGAGTGGAAGCTACGGTGCCGGACGAGTATGTCGGCGATACAGTCGGCGATTTTTCCAGCCGCCGTGGTGAGATTGAAGGAATGGACGCGCGTGGGCGCGGCGTCACTGCCGTTCATGGCCTGGTTCCGTTGAGCGAGATGTTCGGCTATGCGACGCAGCTTCGTTCGATGACGAGCGGACGTGGTACCTTCAGCATGGAATTCGAAAAATACAGCCGTGTAAGCGAGTCTGTGGCTGAAAAAGTGCTGAAGGCTGCGTAACAAGAGCTATCTGATTCTGTAGGCACTGGAATTTGGTGCAGCCTGGGTAAAAGAAGTATACTAACTAGGTTTGCGGCACATTTTCGTGCAATTGAGAATTTTGGAAATATCTCTGCACCGTCGAATTCGTTCGGCGGTGCAGTTGTGCCATGAGATTTAGCACACTAGTTCTATTTTGGGCGCCGTTTGGAGCCCTCGTATGTTGAATCTTGGGTAGTTGGGGTTAGTGGCTACCGCGGGTAGCGGTCGTCGTACGGTACGCAAAGCGCGGTAACACGAATATCTATTGGATGCGAAGGAGAACATCAGATGTCCAAGCAGGAATTTCAGCGGACAAAACCGCATGTGAATGTAGGCACCATCGGTCATATTGACCATGGCAAGACAACGCTGACGGCCGCCATCACGAAAACGTTGGGGCTGAAGGGTTGGGCCGATTTTTCACGGTTTGACCAGATCGACAATGCGCCGGAAGAGAAGCAGCGTGGTATCACGATTGCGATTTCGCATGTGGAGTATGAGACGGAAGAGCGTCACTACGCCCATGTAGACTGCCCCGGCCATGCCGACTACATCAAGAACATGATCACCGGTGCGGCGCAGATGGACGGCGCCATTCTGGTGGTGGCAGCGCCGGACGGTCCCATGCCGCAGACGCGTGAGCACATTCTCCTGGCCCGCCAGGTGGAAGTGCCGGCCATGGTTGTCTATCTGAACAAATGTGACATGATGGATGACGAAGAACTGCTGGAATTGGTCGAAATGGAGCTTCGCGAGCTGCTGGACAGCTACAAGTTCCCTGGCGACGACATTCCGATCGTGCGTGGCAGCGCCCTGGTTGCACTGGAGTGCGAGAGCGAAGATCCGGATGCACCCGAGTATGAGAGCATTTGGGAACTGATGCGGGCCGTGGATGAGTATATCCCGACTCCGGCGCGTGCCACCGACCAGCCTTTCCTGATGCCGATTGAAGATGTCTTCAGCATCAAGGGACGTGGCACGGTTGTGACTGGTCGTATCGACCGGGGCGTTGTGCACCCGATGGAAGAGGTGGAGATTGTGGGCTTGGCCCCGACACGCAAGACTACGGTGACGGGCGTCGAGATGTTCCGTAAGCTGCTGCCCGAAGGCCAGGCCGGCGACAACGTTGGTTGTCTGCTGCGCGGCATCTCCCGCGAGGAGATCGAGCGTGGTCAGGTGTTGGCCAAGATCGGCAGCATCACGCCGCACACCAAGTTCAAGGCTGAGGTCTATGTGCTGAAGAAGGAAGAGGGTGGACGCCATACCCCGTTCTTCAAGGGCTATCGTCCCCAGTTCTACATTCGCACCATGGACATCACCGGAGCCATCTTCCTGCCCGAGGGCGTAGAGATGGTCATGCCCGGCGACAACGTGAACATGGATGTCGAGTTGATTTCGCCTGTTGCCCTGGAGAACGGTAGTCACTTCGCCATCCGCGAAGGTGGCCGTACCGTCGGCGCCGGTGTCATCACCGAGATCATTGAGTAAGGGATACGGACTTCAAACAGGATGCTGGACAACCAGCATCCTGTTTTCGAGCCTATCATCTCTTTTTTGAAAGGTGACATTAATGGCAAAGCAGCGAATTCGCATCAAGCTAAAAGCATACGATCATCGCGTGCTGGATGCTTCCGTGCGTCAGATCGTCGACGCGGCAGAACAGACGGGCGCCCAAGTGGTTGGCCCGGTGCCGTTGCCGACCCGCATGGAAAAGTTCACGGTAATGCGCTCGACATTCATTGACAAGGACAGTCGTGAGCAGTTTGAAATCCGCACGCATAAGCGCCTGATTGATGTGATTGAGCCGGGCAGCAAAACGATTGAGAACCTCACCCGCCTGAATCTGCCTGCTGGTGTGGATATCGAAATCAAATTGTAAAAAGACAATTGATGAATGCTTGGTCAATAGATTGACCGGGCACAATCGAATTGTGTCGGGATGATGTGGTGGGGCCGTTATTGGACAGCCTGCCGTCAGTCCTAGGAGGACAGTATGAGAGGTATTTTAGGCAAGAAAGTTGGCATGACCCAGCTCTTTGATGAGTCTGGCGCGGTTATGCCCGTTACGATCGTCGAAGCTGGACCATGTTATGTGGCTCAGGTAAAGACGTCCGAGACGGACGGCTATAATGCCGTACAGATCGGTTTCGATGAGATACCGGAGCGCAAACTTGCCGGCGGTGAACGGGGCCATTTGCAAAAGGCCGGCGTCCCCCCGGTTCGACGTTTGCGTGAGCTTCGTTATAAGGACACCCCAGAGTTGTCGCCGGGTGACGTTATCAAAGCTGACATCTTTGAAGATGGCGACTTTGTTGATGTTGTCGGCATCTCCAAAGGTAAGGGTTTCGCCGGTGCGGTCAAGCGCCACAATTTTGCCGGTGGGCCGAAAACTCATGGTCAATCTGATCGTCAGCGAGCTACCGGTTCCCGTGGCGCCGGTACAACCCCTGGACACACATTCCCCGGCGCCAAGGCGCCAGGACAAATGGGTAACCGTCAGGTGACAGTCCAGAACCTAAAGATTGCACTTGTTGATGCCGAACGCAATCTGCTTGCGATCAAAGGGACTGTTCCCGGCTCGCGTGGCAGTCTTGTTTTGGTGTGCGAGGCTGTTAAGAAGGCCAAGGCTTAATCGCAGCCGCGCCGACTGAAAGAGACAAGGAGAACTTGCTATGCTTTTGCCTATAAAAGATATGGCCGGGAAGCAACTAGGGGAACTGGAAGTTAGTGACGCTGTTTTTGCTGCACCGGTAAACAAATCGTTGATGCACCAGGCTCTGGTGCGACAGCTTGCCAATGCAAGATTAGGAAATCACAGTACGAAGACCCGCGGTCAGGTTCGCGGCGGCGGTCGCAAGCCGTGGCGTCAGAAGGGAACAGGACGTGCCCGATCGGGTTCGACCCGTTCACCTAACTGGGTCGGCGGCGGAACGGTCTTTGGGCCGACCCCGCGCAGCTACGTGAAGGCGATGCCGCGCAAGATGCGCCGCTCCGCTCTGCGCAGTGCCGTCTCTGTCAAGGCTGCCGGCGAACAGATCGTTGTGATGGACGAAGTCAAGATGGAATCGCCCAAGACCAAGGATATGAAGGCTACATTGAACGCACTGAGTGACAGTGGACAGACCGTCCTTCTCGTACTTTCTGAGAAGAATGAGAATGTCCAGCTTAGCGCCGCCAATTTGCCTCAGGTTAAGGTGCTGATGAGCAACTACCTGAATATTCGTGACCTGCTGGGATACGATCTACTGGTCTTCTCCAAGGATGCTATCGAGCAGGTCGAAGGTTGGCTGGATGCTCCGGTTGCAGAGAGTGTTGCCGTGGCTGATGCCCCAGTGGCGACAGAGGCGGAGGAATAGACTATGCATATCTATGATGTGATCGTGCGCCCGGTTGTTACCGAGAAGACGATGTACGATGCTCAGATCGACAACAAATATGTCTTTGAAGTCGACCTGAAGGCCAACAAGATGTTGGTCAAGGACGCTGTTGAGACGGCTTTTGATGTGAAGGTTGTGGGTGTGAACACCATGATCATGCCCGTCAAGACGACCGCTCGCGGCAAGAAGGCTCGAATTCGTAAACCAAAGTGGAAGAAGGCAGTTGTGACGTTGGCGCAGGGCGACAGCATTCAACTGTTTGAAGGCGTCTAGGTCGAGGGAGGTTACTGAATATGCCTGTAAAAGTGTACCGTCCCACATCACCGGGACGCCGCGATATGAGCGGTTCAACATTTGAAGAAGTGACACGCACCAAACCGGAGCGTTCGTTGCTGGCTCCGTTGCGCAGCAAGGGTGGGCGCAACAACAAGGGGCGGATGACGGTTCGCCATCGAGGCGGTGGCCATAAGCGTCGCTATCGAGTCATCGACTTCCGGCGTGATAAATTCGACGTTGTCGGCACGGTTGAATCAATTGAATATGATCCCAACCGCAGCGCACGTATTGCACTGATTGTCTACACGGACGGCGAACGGCGTTACATCTTAGCCACTGTTGGTCTGAATGTAGGAGACACAGTGATGTCCGGTGCGGACGCAGAGATTCGCCGTGGCAATGCTCTGCCGATTCGCTCGATTCCTTTGGGTACGATTGTTCACAACATCGAACTCTATCCGGGGCGGGGCGGTCAACTGGTGCGCAGCGCCGGGAACTCTGCCCAGGTGCTAGCCAAGGAAGGCAGCATGGCGCAGATTCGCCTACCCAGCGGCGAGGTTCGCTACATTGACATGAACTGCCTGGCCACAATCGGTCAGGTATCGAACACGGATCACGCCAACATCGATAAGGGCAAGGCCGGCCGCAATCGTTGGCTGGGCAAGCGCCCGTCAGTTCGTGGTGTTGCAATGGATCCGTCTTCCCATCCGCATGGCGGTGGTGAAGGTCGATCACCGATTGGTATGCCGGGGCCGAAGACGCCTTGGGGTAAGCCAGCGCTTGGCAAGCGAACACGCCGCAACAAGCGCACATCGAAATTTATTGTTCGTCGACGTGGCGGCAAGGGCAGATAAGCGCCAGGGAAGGTTAGGAGAAACGTATGTCTCGGTCATTGAAGAAAGGGCCATTTGTTGAGCCCAGATTGCTGAAGCGGGTTGAAGAAATGAACCGCAAAGGCGAACGTCGGGTCCTGAAAACTTGGTCCCGTGCTTCCACCATCTTTCCTCAGTTTGTCGGCCACACGATTGCCATCCATGATGGACGTCGTCATGTGCCGGTCTACATGACGGAAAATATGGTCGGGCACAAACTTGGTGAATTCGCCCCGACTCGGTTCTTTCGCGGGCATATTCGGTCTGAAAAGGGCAGCAGAGCTCGCGCCTAGTTCACAAGTACGGGGAAGTCAAGATGGAAGTAAAAGCAGTTACAAAATTTACGGGAATCAGTGCGCAAAAAGCGCGCTTGGTTGTAAACGAGATGAGAGGCCGTCAGGCTGAAGAGGCTTTGATAGTTCTTCAATTCATGCCGCAATCGTCGGCCAAAGTGGTCGCCAAGACCATAAAGAGTGCGTTGGCGAATGCGACCGAAAATTTCGGTCTGGATGCGAGTGATATGTATGTGACGAAGATTGTGGCGGATGACGCCCCTCTTCGGCGGTGGCGTCGTTTCGGCGCCCGTGGACGCTTCAAACCATGGATCCGTCGTTCGTCTCACATCACGGTCGTCTTGGAAGAACGTATCAACGGTGAAAGTTAAGGAGGCATCCATTGGGCCGCAAAGTAAATCCCATAGGTTTCCGATTGGGAATCGTCAAGGATCATAACAGCCGCTGGTTTGCCACCGGGCCGACCTATACGGCGCAGCTGGAAGAAGATCGTGCCATTCGTAAGATGATCGTTACTGACCTGCCGAAGGCGGGTATCAGTAATGTCGAGATCGAACGCCAGCCGAATCAAGTGCATGTGATTATTGATACGGCTCGTCCTGGCGTGATCATTGGTCGAAAAGGTGCGAGCGTCAACCAGCTACGCACTAACTTGCAGGAACTGACCAGTAAGAAGGTCAAGATCGACGTGCATGAGATCAGCCGACCTGAGCTTTCGGCGAAGCTGGTTGCCGAAAGTATTGCCGAGCAGTTGGAACGTCGCATCAGTTGGAAGCGCGCCATGAAGCAGGCCGTGCAGAAGACCATGCGTGCGGGCGGCAAGGGCATTATGATCCGGGTTTCGGGTCGTTTTGGCGGCGCTGATATGGGCCGTGTTGACACGGTGCGAGAGGGGCAGATTCCTCGTCACACGTTGCGTGCTGATATCGATTATGGCACTGCCGAAGCCAACACAACGTTCGGTGTTTCCGGTGTGAAGGTGTGGATTTATCACGGAGAAGTTTTGCCGGGTGAGGAATTCCACGCACGTTTTTCCAGCGAAAATTAGCAGGTTTGCACTTCGCGAACTGCTATTGGTAACGAAGGGTATGGAGTACCGACCATGTTAATGCCGAAACGTGTTAAATACCGCAAGATGATGCGCGGCCGGCTCAAGGGAAAGGCGCAGCGTGGTAACCAGATCGCCTTTGGCACCTACGGGCTACAGGCTTTGGAAAGCCAGTACCTGACCAGTCGCCAGATTGAAGCGGCTCGTCGTGCGATTGTGCGCTATGTCCGCCGCGGCGGCAAGATCTGGATCCGAGTCTTCCCGGACAAGCCCGTTACAATGCGGGCTGCTGAGACACGCATGGGTTCCGGTAAGGGCGCGGTTGACCACTATGTCGCTCCTGTACGTCCGGGCCGTGTGGTTTTCGAGATCGCCGGTGTCGATGAGGCAATCGCTCGCGAAGCAATGCGATTGGCCTCCCATAAGCTGCCTATGCGCACCCAGTTTATCGAGCGTGAGGAATACAGCTAGGGAGAGCTGAAACGATGAATGCAAAAGAAGTTCGTTCCATGACCAATGCCGAGATGGCAAATCAGTTGGACGATATGCACCAGGAATTGTTCAATCTGCGCTTTCAGGCGGTCACCGGCAAGCTGACCAATACTGCTCGATTCCGAGCGGTTCGGAAGGATATTGCCCGCATCAAGACGGTCTTGCGCGAGCGAGAGCTGGCGGAATAGGGAGATACGGGAAATGCGCGAACAACGCAAATCATTGGTCGGTACAGTGACCAGTGACAAGATGGATAAGACAGTGGTGGTGACTGTTCAACGTGTTACTCGCCATCCGCTGTATGGAAAAGTTATTCGATTGAATAAGAAGTATAAGGCCCACGACGAGGAAAACTCGGCGAAGGTCGGCGACATGATTCGAATTCGAGAATGTCGGCCGATCAGCAAAGAAAAAACATTCTTTGTCGAAGAGATCCTTGAACGGGCCGATATCGTCGTATAGTGAGGTGGAGCGATGATTCAACAGGAAAGCCGGCTCAAAGTAGCGGATAACACAGGGGCCAAAGAACTGTTGACGATCCGTGTGAAGGGTGGTAGTACGCGTCGCTATGCTGCGATCGGCGATGAGATTGTGGCGACTGTCAAGTCGGCCAGCCCTAACGGAACCGTCAAGAAGGGTGATATTGTCCGTGCCGTGGTTGTGCGTACCAAGCGTCAGGTACGTCGAACTGACGGCAGCTACATCCGCTTTGATGAGAACGCGGCTGTGATTGTGGACGAAAACAAGAGCCCAAGAGGGACACGTATTTTTGGACCGGTTGCTCGCGAACTGCGTGAGTCGGGCTATATGCGTATCGTTTCACTTGCGCCTGAAGTGCTATAGAGCACGAGTCTTGAATGAAAGAGGCAGGCATCTGCTTGGCTCGCCATTCCAGGGTTACGGAGAGTACGTAAGATGAGCGTGAAGATTCACAAAGGCGACACCGTCGAGGTTATTGCCGGCAACGACAAAGGGCATCGGGGTGAAGTTCAGCGTGTCATTCGCAAAAGAAAAAAGGACGGATCGGTTGATACCAACCGTGTCTACGTGCTGGTAGCTGGCGCCAATCTTGTCATCAAGCATCAGCGAGCGAGCGGTCGGGTTCGTACCCAGACCGGGCGTATCGAGATGGAAGCGCCGATTCATATCAGTAATGTCCAGTTGATTGGCAGCGACGGCAAACCGACCCGAGCGGGTTACGAAGTTGCCTCCAATGGCGACAAGACACGTATCGATCGTCGTAGTGGCGATCAGTTGTCCTAAATATCACTGGGACCTTGGCTGCAAGAGCGTTTAACGGATAGGCGCTGCAAGTCACATCCTAGTAGTAATGTGCCTGAACTTGTACCGTACCCATCGGTACTTGCGGGCGGAGAGCAGACAAAATGAGCGAAAATGGAAAGACGCCGGTTCCGACGCCGCGACAGAAAGTGCGGTATCGGGAAGAGATTGTTCCGGCAATGATGAAAGAGTTCGAGTATAAAAACGTAATGCAGGTGCCGAGATTTACTAAGATTTCGATAAATATCGGTCTGGGTGAAGCACTGCAAAACAGTAAAGCCATTGATGCTGCCACCGGCGATCTAACGATCATGGCTGGGCAGAAACCGATGGTGACACGTGCTCGTATGTCGATTGCCAACTACAAATTGCGTGAAGGTCAGGCCATCGGCACGATGGTTACCCTGCGCGGCAATCGAATGTGGGATTTCTTGGATCGATTGATCAATGTTGTATTGCCTCGCCAGCGTGATTTTCAGGGCGTTTCGCCTGATTCTTTTGATGGCCGTGGCAATTACAGTATTGGCCTGCGCGAGCAGTTGGTCTTCCCTGAAATTGATTACGATTCGATTGACAAAGTTCGCGGTCTTCAGATCACCATCGTAACGACTGCTGATACCGATGAAGAAGCACGCCGCATGCTTGCATTGCTTGACATGCCGTTTAGCCGGTCCTAGTTCAATTCGGCGTGAATGCCACGACAGAGTTCTGGCAGATCCGCTAACAGTAGAAACTGCCAGGGGATTGCTGCCTGGATTCACCAGCGTTTTGGCATAGTAGGACCAGAGATTCTTAGACTAGGGAGAAAGCGTAGTGGCAAAAAAGTCGATGATCGCCCGAGAGCGAAAACGGAAGTATCCGGGACAGGTACGCAATCGCTGTTCCACCTGTGGTCGACCTCGTGGCTATATGCGCCGTTTCGGTTTGTGCCGTATCTGCTTCCGTCAGGAAGCACTCAAGGGCAATTTGCCCGGTGTGGTGAAATCGAGCTGGTAAGCAAACCGGAGTGCCGGCTTTGACGGGAAACTGTTCCTACAAACGGGTGCATTTGGCAGTCAAGGTCGAACACGGTTGCTAACTACAATTTTCTGTAGCTTGTGCTGGTTTCGGCGCACGGCTGCTTAGGCAAGGTGTTCCTTGTAGAAGGTTGCAAGAGCATTCTTTAAGGAGAAAAAGATGGTAAATGATCCAATTGCTGATATGCTGACGCGTATCCGCAATTCTGCAATGATCCAACATCCCCAGTTGGTGATGCCTTCTTCGAAAATCAAGATTGAGATTGCCAAGATCTTGACAGAAGAAGGTTTTATCCGTGGTTTTACTGTCACGGATGATGTGCCTCAGCCCTATCTAGTTGTCGGTCTGAAGTATACCGGCAAGGGGAACTCCGTTATAACCGGGTTGGAGCGCATCAGCAAGCCGGGACGTCGTGTCTATACCGGCTATGGCGACATCCCGTATGTACGCAGTGGGTTGGGTATCACAATTCTCTCGACACCGAAAGGCTTGATGACCGGGCGTAAAGCGCGGCGATCCAAGGTCGGCGGCGAGATTCTCTGCAACGTTTGGTAGCGTTGAGTCTTTTGCTCTGCGGAAGAGTGACACAGGCTGACAAGGCTCAAAGGAGGTAATCATGTCGCGTGTAGGACGAAATCCTATTCCGGTACCGTCCGGTGTAAATATAACGGTTGATAAAGGTAACAAAGTCACTGTCAAAGGCCCCAAGGGTGAATTGTCTGAGCAGTGCAACACGGATATGGAAGTGACGCAGGATGACGGTCAAATCGTTGTCAAGCGCCCGACCGATCAGCGTAACCATCGGGCGCAGCACGGTCTGACCCGGGCGTTGATCAATAACATGGTCGTTGGTGTGACAGACGGCTATTCCAAGCAACTTGAGATCCATGGCGTTGGCTATCGTGCTGAAATGAAGGGCAAGAATCTGGTTCTTCTGGTTGGCTACAGTCACCCGGTTGAGTTTGCACCACCGTCCGATACCATCTCGTTCGATGTTTCGAAAGATGGTCGTGGTCTCACGATCTCAGGCATTGATAAATGTGAAGTTGGCCAGCTTGCTGCGGTGATTCGCAAGGTGCGTCCGCCGGAACCCTACAAGGGCAAGGGGATTCGCTATCAAGGCGAATATGTACGCATCAAAGCCGGTAAGTCTGGTAAGGCATAGTAGGAGATTGAAATCATGGCGGCGGAAAATCGCTCGAAGTCGCGTCAGCGACGTCATAAACGAGTTAGGAATAAGGTGCACGGCACGGCCGTACGCCCTCGCCTGAATGTGTATCGCAGCTTGAACCACATCTACGCTCAGGTCATTGATGACGATGCCGGCAATACATTGGTTTCGGCCTCGACGCTAGATAAGAGCCTGCGTGGTGACCTCGGTTCGCTGGATACGCAGGATCAGGCGAAAGCTGTTGGCAAAGCAGTTGCCGAACGGGCAAAGGCCAAAGGCATTGAGACTGTTGTATTTGACCGTGGCGGATATCCCTATCATGGTCAGGTGAAGGCATTGGCCGAGGGCAGCCGCGAGGGCGGCCTCGTCTTCTAAGGAAGTGTGGAGAGTGTAGTCATGGCACGACGAGAGAGACGAAAAGATCGCGAACGAGATGATCGAGAAGAACTGGATGAGCGTGTTGTGCACATCGCCCGCACGGCCAAGGTTGTCAAGGGCGGACGTCGCTTTGCGTTCCGAGCTGTTGTTGTCGTGGGTGACCAGAAAGGCCGCGTTGGCGTAGGCGTCGGCAAGGCTCGTGAGGTTCCGGATGCCATTCGCAAGGCGTCCGACCGTGCTCGCAAGAGCATGGTTAAGGTCTCGATTCTGGGCACGACCATTCCGCACGCAATCGAATCCCGATTTGGCGCCGGCAAAGTTCTGCTGAAGCCGGCCAGCCCGGGTACCGGCGTTATCGCCGGCGGCGGCGTGCGCGCCGTTGTTGAGGCGTGTGGCATCAAAGATATTCTGAGCAAATCGCTTGGCAGCGACAATATTCTAAATGTTGTCCAGGCCACATTTATGGCATTGCAGGAACTTCAGGATTTCCGCGTGGAGGCTACTCGACGTGGGGTTTCGGCAAAACATCTTGCTCCGTTCTGGTATGAGGAGGAGGCAAATGGCTAACAAGATCCGAATCACGCTTACCAAGAGCCCGATCGGCTACGAGAAGAGCCAGAAGGCCACCGTCAAGGCGCTTGGACTACGAAAGATGCATCAGACGGTTGAGCAAGAAGATACCCCTGTCATTCGTGGCATGGTGAACAAAGTGTCGCATCTGGTGACGGTCGAGGAATAGAGTACTGCGTAAACAGTACTGCCTAGACCGTAATACGGCTTCGACAGAAGTTCAAGATTACATATTACGCAGTACGTAATTACGCAGTACATTTATCATTTCATATTAAGGATTAGTAACCATGAAATTGCATGACCTGCGTCCCAATGAGGGTTCGACAAAAAAGCGCAAGCGAGTAGGTCGTGGCACTGGTTCCGGTAAGGGCAAGACCAGTGGCCGCGGTACGAAAGGTCAGAATTCGCGAAGCGGTGGTGGTGTGCGCCTGGTGTTTGAGGGCGGGCAATTGCCGTTGGTGAAGCGTCTTCCGAAGATGCGTGGTTTTAACAACCGCTTTAAGGTCTACTATGTCCCGGTCAATCTGGACGAATTGGATCGCAAGTTCGAGGCAAATGCCGAAGTGACGTCTGCTTCATTACACAGCGCCGGTTTGCTCGGACGCGAGGGCGATCCCGTGGTTGTGCTGGGGCGAGGTGAAGTAAGTAGCCCGCTGCATCTGAAGGTACATCGAATCAGTGCCGGCGCCAAGGCAAAGGTCGAGGCTGCCGGCGGGTCGGTGGAATTGTTGCCGTCTCCGGTCAACAAGAATCTGCCGCGTTCGTAAATTCAACTCGCGGTGATTCCCAAACAACGCTTGGTTTCGGTGAATGCTGTCTGACTAGAGTTGTTGGACTACGGTTGTCGGACTACATTCGTCACAGTTCTGAGCGTGGTCGTGGTACCGCCAGCGGAGGGAAATTTCATGCTTGATGCAGTACGCAACGCATTTCGTTTGCCCGACTTGCGTCACAAACTACTGGTAACAATCGGCATTCTGGTCTTGTATCGGTTTGCCGCCAATATCCCGATTCCCGGCATTGATCGCCAGGCGCTGGATCTGATGTTCTCTGGCGATACCAACATGTTGTTGAGCCTGTTGAACTTCTTCAGCGGTGGCGGTCTCGCACAGATGGGTGTGATGGCGCTGGGCGTCTATCCTTACATTACCGCTTCGATTATCATGCAGTTGCTCACACCGATTGTACCTGCGCTCGAAGAATTGAGTAAGGAAGGCGATCAAGGTCGCCACAAGATCAACCAGTATACTTACTACATGACTGTGCCGCTGGCTGTCTTGCAGGCTGTTGCCCAGGCTACGCTCTTGAGTCGGCCGCTTGCCGGCGGACTTAGCGTGATTCCTGACTGGGGCTTCGTCAACGGGAACGCACTGACATCGATCACGATCATTCTTTCGATGACAGCGGGTACCATGTTCGCTATCTGGCTAGGTACCTTGATCACGGAGCAGGGCATCGGCAATGGCGTCTCACTGATTATCTTTGCCGGTATTCTAGCCTCTGTGCCGCGTCAGATCTCTCAGCTCTGGCAAGAGCCGTTGTTGCTCATCATCTTCGTGTTCATCACGATCGCAACCATTATCTCTGATTGTGTGGGTGCAGGAGGGGCAACGGCGCATTCCGGTTCAGTACGGCAAGCGTGTACGAACAATGCGCGGAAACCGTATGATGATGGTTGGCGGCCAGAGCACCTACGTGCCTCTGCGTGTCAATACCGCCGGTATGATTCCGCTGATCTTTGCACAGAGTCTGCTCATCCTGCCGAGCACCTTGGCCAGCTACTTTGTAGCTCAGCCGGGCACAATGGGCACGGTAGCACAGTGGTTTGCGACGGCTTTCAGCCCGACAAACTTCCTGTATTGGTTGCTCTACTTCCTGTTCACGGTGGCCTTCACCTACTTCTACACGGATGTCATGTTCAGGCAGCAGAACCTGCCTGAAACGCTCCAGAAGCAAGGTGGTTTCATTCCAGGCATCCGCCCGGGGCCGCGTACTGAGCAGTATCTCAACAAAGTCCTGAGCCGGATTACGTTGGTAGGCGCTCTATTCCTTGGCTTTGTGGCCGTGTTGCCGTACCTGGTGGGTATCTTTGTTGATTCGCTCTTCGGTGGGGCCGGCATCCTGACCGGATACCAGTCGCTGATTATCAGCAGCACCGGCTTGCTCATTGTTGTGGGTGTTGTGCTCGACACGATGAAGCAGATCGAAGCGCAGTTGATGATGCGCAACTATGAAGGCTTCATCCGCTAGAACGTAACCAGTTGCAGTTTGATCGAAACTTAATTGTTACGGAAGACAGAGACGCGACCGCGTCTCTGTCTTCCAACTTCTAGCCTGAGCGAAAGGCTCACGATAACTGAGCACTTGGGAGGTCATTATCATGATGGCCCATTTGCGGGGCGCACAGACCGATAGAACCCGTGACTTGCGTCCAGCGTATATACACTCAAACCGGCAGTGAAAGGTCTAGTGAAGATCATGAGTGATGCGAAACGCACATATATCGTTCTGTTGGGGGTTCCAGGAGCAGGCAAGGGAACTCAGGCGCGGCAACTGGAAGAAAAGTTGGGAATCCCGCAAGTTTCGACCGGCGATATTTTTCGGTACAACCTGAAAAATGACACCGAATTGGGCTTGTTGGCCAAGAGCTACATGGATCGGGGCGAACTGGTTCCTGACGAAGTGACGATTCAGATGGTTGAGGATCGCCTTGCTCAGGACGATTGTGCAGGCGGAGCGCTCATGGATGGTTTCCCGCGCAATCTCAATCAGGCTGCGGCCTTTGATGAAATTGTCGCCCCCTTTGGCGGTGTGACGCTGGCGCCATTGATCAATCTTGAGGACGATGAGTCCATGCGCCGAATCACCGGGCGACGGGTCTGTCGTTCTTGCGGCGCTGTCTTTCATATCGACTTCAACCCGCCAAAACAAGAAGGCATCTGTGATGTTGATGGAGGAGAACTCTATCAACGTGATGATGACAAGCCGGACACGGTGCGAAATCGTCTCTATGTCTACTACAAGCAGACATCGCCGCTGGTAGGTTACTACTTTGCCAAGTCCCTGTTGGCGGAGGTAGACGGCGGCCAGTCGATCGAAGATGTACAGGCCGACCTTGCGGCACTGCTGGGCGTCTGAACTGGTAGAGATGTTCAACCCGCTTTCGATGAATGTAGATTGTTACTGGAAGTATAGGCTACACCTGAATGAGTGTTTTTCGACGCCAAAGTAAAGCTCCACGGCGACCTTTGCGACGACGCCAGCAGCGCGGCCCAGTGCCAACCCTGAAAAGCCCGCGTGAGATTCAGATCATGCGTGAGGCCGGCCGAATTGTTGCCCGTGTGCATAAGGCATTGAAGGAGTCTGTTCGTCCGGGCATCAGTACTTGGGAACTGGATCAAGTGGCTTTGGGCGTGTTGCAGAAATACAACGCAACATCAGCATTCATTGGGTACAATGGCTATCCTGCCCAGATCTGTACGAGCGTCAATGATGAACTGGTACACGGTATCCCGAGCAAGGATCGTATTCTCAAAGCCGGTGACGTGATCAGTATTGACGTGGGTTCTCGGTATCGAGGCTTTATCGGTGACAGCGCCTGGACCTATGCCGTTGGAGAAATAGACGAGCAGGCTGTCAAGCTCATGCAATATACTGAGGAAAGCCTGTATGCGGGCATTCGTCAGGCGGTCGTCGGCAACCGAATCATGGACATCAGTCGGGCGATACAGAATGTGATTGAGGACAATGGACTCTACGTTGTTCGTGGATATACTGGTCATGGCGTTGGACGTCAGATGCATGAGCCGCCACAGGTATTGAACTACGTATCGGGCGATGCGGACGCCAATTATGTGATTGAACCGGGGCTCGTCATTGCGATTGAGCCCATGGTGCAGCAGCGTACGGCTGACACCAAAACCTTGCGTGATCAATGGACCGTCGTGAACAAGAGCGGACGGCTAGCGGCACATTTCGAGCATACGATTGCTGTAACAAATAACGGGCCAGAAATTTTGACTCTGCCCTGACTGTATGCTAGACTAGTCAAGTTGCGCTCAGAAGATTAATCGGGAGTATCGACTAATGAAAGTTCGACCTTCTGTCAAGAAAATGTGTGAAAAATGCAAGATCGTACGTCGCCGAGGCGTCGTATACGTGATTTGCAGCAACCCGAAGCATAAACAGCGGCAGGGATAGTGCAGGAATAGAGGGGAAACCGCATGGCTCGTATTGCTGGTGTTGACATTCCTAGAGACAAGCGAGTTGAAATTGCCCTGACGTATATTTACGGCATTGGCAGGACAACGAGCAAGCAGATATTGGACGCCACTCAGATTTCAGCTGACATCCGTGTCAGGGATCTTGATGAGGCGCAATTGGCCCGAATCCGTGAGTACATCGACCGCAATTATCAGGTCGAAGGTGATTTACGGCGTGAGGTCAATATGAACATTAAGCGGCTGCAGGAAATCGGCAGCTATCGTGGTTTGCGACATCGGCGTAATCTGCCGAGCCGTGGGCAGCGCACTCGTACGAATGCGCGTACCCGCCGTGGTGTTCGCCGAACCGTTGCTGGCAGAAAGCGCGTTGCCGCCAAGTAGTTCGCCATTTTAGGTCATTGTGGGAGTTCTGTCTTATCCGGATTCCGCAGCCGGCCTGGGATGATGCTCTTTGGTTGGCTGTGCGTCACTGTTGTTCGAAGGCCCATTGCATTGGTGCGTTGAGGCTAATCTCACCGGTGGTGAGGTAGTCTGGTGTAGCAGGCCTGGGCGATGACGGTGATAATGAATGTGGTAATGTGGACGTTCGTCCTGAATCTATAAGCTAGTGTGAGGAACAAAGATGGCTAGACCCCAACAACGACGAGATCGACGGTCCAGTCGACGAGAGAAGAAGAATGTGCCTCACGGTCAGGCGCACATCTATGCATCGTTCAATAATACGATTATCACAGTGACGGATTTGGCTGGGAATACCCTTTGCTGGGCAAGCAGCGGTACGGCCGGCTTCAAGGGCAGTCGTAAATCGACCCCCTTTGCCGCTCAGCTCGCGGCCCAGAGCGTGGCCCAGACTGCCAGAAGTGACTTTAACCTGCGAGAAATCGACGTTTTTGTCAAAGGTCCTGGCCCTGGTCGCGAAAGTTCGATCCGTTCTCTTCAAGCCGGTGGATTGAGTGTTGTGTCTATTACGGACATTACGCCCTTGCCGCATAACGGTTGCCGTGCGCCGAAGAAGCGCCGCGTCTAGACAGCCTTGATACAATTGCTGGCTCGTTTATCATTATTTTGAACGACAAATAAAACAGGTGAGCGCATCTGTTGCGTCACCTGTTTTGGTACAGATGGGAATGACTGTCTCTGCCGGAGAGTCATTATTATTTGGAGGAAAGATGGCAAGGTATACTGACGCAGTTTGTCGATTGTGTCGACGAGAGGGACAGAAGCTCTTCTTAAAAGGGGATCGCTGTCTGAGCCCAAAATGTGCAATTGAGACCCGCTCGTTTCCGCCGGGTATCCATGGCCGTCGTGCTTCATTCCGTCGCAAGACGTCTGACTTTGGCCTGCAGCTGCGGGAAAAGCAGAAAGCTCGTCGCGTTTATGGCATTATGGAAAAGCAATTCCGACGATATTTCAAAGAGGCGAGTCGCCGCAAGGGTTTGACTGGTGTGGTGCTGCTCTCCATCTTGGAAAGCCGTCTGGATAATACTGTCTACCGACTCGGATTTGCGGACAGTCGTGCTCAGGCGCGGCAATTGGTTATCCATGGGCATTTTGATGTCAATGGGCGAAAGACGGATATTCCTTCCTTCCAGGTTAGCCCGGGCGATGTGATTTCGGTACGTGATCGCAGTCGTGCCAATGCCTATTTCAAGGAACGTGCTCAGGCGATGCAGGGCACGGTTACTGTGCCTGCTTGGCTCAATCTGAACGTGGCTGATATGAAAGGTTCCGTCGTTGCGGAGCCCCGCCGTGAAGACGTCGAAATTCCGCTGAATGAGCAGCTGATTGTTGAATACTACAGTCGCTAACCGTCAGGGACGCTTTGTTATTCGGCTCGGTGGTCTGGTGTCAGGTATTGCAGCGTCAGTTGGTCATTCACATTTATGTGCGAAGTGGGTGATGAACCCCCTGTTGCCAATGCGGAAAGGACTGGAGGGTACCTGTGCTAAACATGGTTTTACCCAAAATTGAGGTCGAGGCAAGCTCACAGAACTACGGCCATTTCGTCATTAGTCCGCTTGAAAGCGGCTATGGAATTACGTTGGGAAATGCGCTCCGACGTGTTTTATTGTCGAGCCTTGAAGGCGCGGCCGTGGCGTCCATTCGTCTGAATGGCATTCACCACGAGTTTTCGTCGATTCCGAATGTACGAGAAGATACAACGCAATTGATTCTTAATGTGAAACAGATTCGACTTCGTTATACCGGAGAAGAGCCGGTACGTATTCACGCTGAGATTTCTAACGAAGGCCCAGTGACTGCAGGTGACTTAATTTGCCCGCCTGAAGTGGAAATATTGAATCCTGATCATTATCTGCTTACGGCAGATTCGAATGATGTTGATCTGGATTTCGAGCTTGTGGTCAATACAGGACGTGGATATAGCCCGGCAGAAGAGCGTTCTCCGTTGCCGCTCGGTGAAATTCCAGTGGATGCGATTTACAGCCCGGTGCGCAAAGCTGCATATCGTGTTGAACGCACACGAATTGGTCAGCAGACCGATTATGATAAGCTGAATCTGGAAATCTGGACCGACGGTACGGTTCAGCCGGAAGATGCCATGCGCAAGTCCTCTACCATTCTCGTTCAGCATCTGTGCCTTGCTGGCCGGCGCAGAGACCGCTGAGGTTGAGCAGCCGGAAGAAGAGGATGAAGGCATTCCGGCCCGCGTCTATGATGCGCCGATCGAGGAACTTGAATTGACCGTACGAGCCTACAATTGTTTGAAGCGTGCGGGTATCACCAAGGTTGGCGAGATTCTCAAGCGAATGGAAAAGGGCGAAGATGAGATGCTCGCCATTCGCAATTTCGGCAAAAAATCGTTGGACGAACTTGTCGAAAAGCTTGGTGAGAAAAACTACCTGACTGTGCCGGGCGTTGATTTGGCTGCGTTCTGGGACAACAGTTCCGATGATGAAAATGGGACCGACGAGGATACTGAGGCTAGTGATTCTGAAGTCAGTGATCCTGTTGATGAAGTAGTTATTGACTGATTGATAACCTGTCGACCTTATACGATAGGCTGTGCTCTTTTAGGGAGTTGGCGACATGCGACATAGAGTTGCTGGATATACCCTTGGTCGACAGACCGGGCCGCGCAAAGCGTTGATCCGCAATCTGATCAAAGAACTGTATAAACACGAACGAATCACAACCACAGAGACCAAGGCGCGTGCTATCCGTGGCGATGCCGAGAAGCTCATCACCAAGGCAAAGCATGGGATGAGTGGTCGGGTTGACCGTGTACATGCGCAGCGTCAGCTTGTGGCTTTCTTGGACGACAAGACGCTGGCGAAGAAGGTCTTTGATGACTTTGCGCCGCGTTATGCAGATCGCAATGGTGGATACACCCGGATGATCAAGATCGGCCCTCGCCAGGGTGATGCCGCTAATATGGTGATTTTGGAGTTGGTCGATTCCGAGTAGCGTTGTTCTAGACTGTAGCGACAGTCGGTTGAACTCGGATTTTCTGTGAGACAGCCATTGTGAACTTCCTTGTGCATATCTATGGCGTTGTCGTCTATGATGGCACCGACTTTCATGGCTTTCAGTATCAAGTTGATGTTCCCACCGTTCAGGGAATGTTGGAAGATGCGGCGAGGGCGTTTAGTTCGGTTGACGGACGGGTTATTGGTTCTGGAAGAACGGATGCCGGAGTCCATGCTATCGGACAGGTTGTCGGGGTACATGCGCCAATGGAAGCATTCCGCTTCTGATTTCCAACGAGCGTGGAACGCTCATCTGCCTTCGTCGATCTGTGTCCATCGCAGCGGCTTGGCGCCGGTGAGCTTTCACCCACGGTTCAGCGCTCTGTCTCGGACGTATCGGTACATGGTCTTGCAATTGGTGTGGCGAGTACGAGATGACCATCCCGCCACGGTCACCGTTGACGGATCGATATGGGCTGTATGTTCCACGTCTGCTTGACGTGACTGCAATGAATGAAGCGCAGCTCGCCTTCTGGGTGAGCATGATTTTGCGACATTCGGACAACCGCCTCAAGGTGTCAACACAGTCCGTTGTGTGACTCGGGCTGAATGGCAATGGGCCACAGATGAATCACCGACAGTGTTGGCTTTTCCTGTTCGCAAGCTTGTTTTTACAGTTACAGCCAGTGCGTTCTTACGGCAGATGGTAAGAAATTTAGTTGGTTCTTTGTTGGCTGTTGGTACCGGCAGATGGTCGCCGGCAGATTTCCAGCAGGCTCTTGAAGCGAAGGCACGTCATCGATCTGCGCCACCTGTCTCACCCAATGGCTTGGTGCTGGAACGGGTTGAGTATCCCACTGTGATGGGAATCATTGTTGAATTTCAGTTCATTGAACAATATTTGAATTTTGAGAAATGTTGCAGCCGAATCTGATTTGTACGGATTCCGATCTGCAAATTTGGTTGTGAAGCATGGTTCGCCGTTTTAGGTCGGATCGGCATTGAGAATTTACGGACAGATATTTAGAGGAGATTGTAGCGTGAAGACATATAGTCCAAGCGCCGAGGACGCCAAGGCCGCACGTGAGTGGTGGGTTGTTGACGCCACCGGCCAAACACTGGGCCGTCTTGCCAGTGAAATTGCGCAAGTCCTGCGTGGAAAACATAAGCCGACCTTTAGCCCGCATGTAGATGGCGGTGACTTTGTCATCGTGATCAACTGCGAACGTATCGTTGTAACAGGCAACAAGCTTGACGACGTGAACTACTATCGTCATTCTCGCTATCCTGGCGGACTGAAAAGCCGCACCATGCGCGAGCAGATGGATCGTTTCCCGGATCGCGTCATTACTGAGGCCGTCAAGGGAATGATGCCGAAGACTCGTCTCGGGCGTGCTCAGATGAAGAAGTTGCGCGTCTTTGCCGGCGGCGAACACACACATGCTGCTCAGCAGCCCAAGACGCTTGAATTGTAGGGGAGAATACGATGGCTGAGTATGTAGAAGCAATCGGTCGCCGCAAGACCGCTTCAGCCCGGGTTCGTCTGTATCCTGGGACCGGTGAGATCGTTGTCAATGATCTGCCGATGAATGATTATTTTGGCCGTGCGCTGGATCGCATGATTCTGATGCAGCCTTTGACGCTGACCGGCACAGAGGCCGCTTACAACATCAGTGTGCAGGTCAAGGGTGGTGGTGACGGAGGGCAAGCTTCCGCTGTCCGCCATGGCATCTCGCGAGCGCTTTGTGCGACTGATGCCAACATGCGGCCTGCGCTTGAAGTCAGCGGGTTTCTTGACCCGTGATGCACGTGCTAAGGAACGTAAGAAACCTGGCCTCAAGCGTGCTCGCAAGGCGAAGCAGTACACAAAGCGCTAGAATTGCTGGCCTTATTGATCCGACTGGCTTCATTGCAATTGAGTTGCCGCTTAGGTGATAGCCTTGTAATTGACGCTATTGTTCAGGATCAAGCGCTAAAACTGTTTGATTCTATAACCTCCAGAACGAATCCATCATTGGATACCGTTCTGGAGGTTGTTGTATTGGGGAAAATATATGTCTGCAGCAATTCGAACCGGTATACTGTATGTTCCTCAGCTTGATGAGGACGCTGGGCGCGGCATCGTGACGCTCTTGCAGCAGTTGGAGGCCGATGTTCTGATTCTGAATGAACAAGCGGCTGTCAGCCAGTTTAACCTGGTTGAGGAGCGCTTGACGAAATGGTGTGACGAAGACGAATTGGACCTGCTTATCACTGTGGGTGGAACCTATCCTGCACCCGGCCCCGGTTCTGAAGAGATCGTTCCAGAAGCCACGCTTGCGGTGGTTGAGCGCCTGCTGCCTGGCCTTGCAGAGGCAATGCGTTCAACCGCTGTCGAAGAGACGTCCTATGCGCTGCTGGATCGAGGTGTCAGCGGCATCCGAGGGCGAACGCTGATCATCAACCTCCCGGCAGGTGAAGTCACTGCCGGACTCTTTTTGGACGTCGATCATTGATGTGATCGAGCCGATTCTTGCTGCATCTTCAGCATACAGGTGGAGCGCCGACCATGGAAGAGGATCTCAGCGCTATCCTCGATGGAGGGGGAAGCAGACCCAATCAGCTCCGAGGAAGCGTCTGCGCTCAATGCCAATGAGTTCCGGGCATTCTTGGCTAGAGGAGGGAATACCGATGAGGCTGGCGACTGGACTGATGCGACTGACCAATGAGGGTGATTGATATCTGACGTATAGGAGACAGAGCACAGCTCTGTCTCCTATACGTCAACGGCACTTTTTAGTTCGCTGCAGCCACTTCCTGACCTCGGGCCTCAATCGTATCAAGTAACTCCACGAATGATTCGGCAAACTTTGCGACGCCTTCCGCTTCGAGCTGATCCGTCACAGCCTGGAGTGAAATCCCCAACTCTTCGATCCGCTCAATCTGATTGACGGCCAGATCCACGTTCTGATTGACCGTGAGCGCTGCTTCCCCATGATCGCGGAATGCATCCAGCGTTGCCGGCGGCATGGTGTTCACCGTATGCGGACCCACCAAGATTTCGACATAGAGTAGATCGGAATAATCAGGATTCTTGGTGCCTGTACTGGCCCATAGTGGACGTTGAACACTTGCCCCGGCTTCGGCCAGCTTGGCCCAGCGTGGACCGTCAAACTTCTCTTCGAAACGACGATAGGCAATTTTGGCATTGGCTATGGCTGTCTTGCCCTGAAGTGTTCGATACTCGACGGCATTGCCCGGATCTTCCTTTGCCATCTGTTCCAGTCGGGCGTCCACATTGACGTCCACACGGCTGACGAAGAAGCTGGCAACAGAGGCGATTCCGTCAATGGATTGGCCTGCGGATAGCCTGTCCTCAAGGCCAAGGATATAGGCCTCCATAACTTCTTCATACCGCTCTGCGCTGAAAATAAGAGTGACATTGACGTTGATGCCACTTCGAATCAGATCTCGAATGGCCGGAAGCCCTTCGAGTGTTGCCGGCACTTTGATCATCAAATTCGGGCGGTTGACCCGTTTATGCAGCCGCTTCGCCTCGGCAATGGTTGCTTCGGTGTCATAGGCCAGATCGGGCGCAACTTCAAGGCTCACGAACCCATCTTGTCCACCATATTTGTCGTAGACCGGGCGCAGAATGTCGGCTGCGGTCTGGATATCGGCAATGGCCAGCGCTTCGTAGATTGTCTTGGCGTCGTTGCCTGATGCGGCCAACTCCGCCAGATCATCGACGTAGGCGTTGCTGCTGGAGATGGCGTTCTGGAAGATGCTGGGATTCGACGTGACGCCTACGACGCCTTCATCAACCAGCGCCTGCAAGTCGCCGGAATGCAACATGCTGCGCTCGATGAAATCGAACCAAATACTCTGTCCTTTTCGTGCAGTCTACGTATACGATCCATGAAATCTCCTCGTCTGGGTTCACTGCTACTGAATTCAAAAGGGTCGATTTTTACTTGTCTGTGTAGGTATTGACCAGGTGATGGCTCAAGACCTTACCTTTGCATTTGCAGTCTGTCTAGAAACAGGGCGCGTCGATTATAGCCCAGTCATGGGTATCGTGAAAGTGGCAATGTTCACATAGATAGATGAATTGCATGGAAATCTCTGGGGATGATTGACTTCGGCGAGGGCTCAGCGAAACGAACCCGTCAGTACGGGGCTTGACAAAATCTTCAATGCTGGCTACTATGTTTTTTGTAGTAACAGTTACGGCTGTTCATGTCGTTCTGGGGTATAACATACCGTGTACGAGCGCACCAGTGACAAGTGGGCCATTTGTGAGTGGACAGATGTATAGTGGACGTGTGTAAGTGATAGATGTTCATCGGCGTAGGTCATCACGGTTGTTGATTTGTCGTCTAACAGTGAAAAAATTGAAAAAATTCGAGGAGCAAAATAATGGGAAATTCAGTTGAGGTAACGGACGCCACTTTTGAAAATGATGTTTTGAATTCTGAAACACCGGTTCTCGTGGACTTCTGGGCTGAGTGGTGCGGCCCCTGCAAGATGATAGCACCCATTCTGGATGAACTGAGCACCGAAATGGAAGGGCAAGTCGTGATCGGAAAGCTGGATGTGGATTCGAATCCCAACACAGCCATGTCCTACGGCGTGATGAGCATTCCGACGCTGATTCTGTTCAAGGGCGGCGAACCCGTAGAGCGCATTGTCGGCTTCCAGCCCAAGCCTCAGTTGGCTGGCCAATTGGAACCGCATCTGGGTTAGTCGTACAGAACCTTGGGTACTAGTGTTCCGTTAAGATTTCGTTTTTTTGCCTGTGATCAAAAGGAACGCCTCAAAACGAGGCGTTCCTTTTTTGTGAGTCATCTTTCTTCAGCTTCATGTACGCCTTCTTTATTCGAAATCTAGGCTCGATAGATTCATCCTGCGGGTGAGACACATCTGCCCTTTCTCATCTGTTGGCGCCATCCACGCGGGAAATGCTATACTTACTCCGCTCTGCGACTGCAATTGTGTGGCACGAGCGATTTTCATCCCAGAATCCCAACCGAATTCAACCGATCTGGAGGCGCACCGATGAGTGATCTCACGAAAATTGTGCTTACTGAGCACGATATGCCGACCCATTGGTACAATATCAATGCGGATCTGCCTGCTGCCGACGTTGAATTGCCGCCGCCGCTCCATCCCGGCACCAAACTGCCGGTCGGCCCTGAAGACCTGGCTCCGCTCTTTCCCATGGCGTTGATCGAACAAGAAGTCACTACCGAACGCTATGTTGAGATTCCTGACGAGGTCCAGGATGTATACAAGCTGTGGCGTCCTTCACCGCTCCACCGGGCGCGTCGTTGGGAAGAAGCCTTGGATACGCCTGCCAAAATCTACTACAAGAATGAGAGCGTTAGCCCTGCCGGCAGTCATAAGCCCAACACGGCCGTTCCCCAGGCCTACTACAACATGAAAGAGGGCGTGACGCGCTTGACCACGGAGACGGGAGCCGGCCAGTGGGGTAGTGCATTGAGCTTTGCCTGCCAGATGTACGGTATCGAGTGCAAGGTCTATATGGTCAAAATCAGCTACGAGCAGAAGCCATATCGCAAGATCATGATGCACACCTGGGGCGCCTCCGTCGTGCCCAGCCCGAGCACGCAGACGCAGGCCGGCCGAGATATCTTGGCAGCATATCCTGACAGCACAGGCAGTCTGGGCATCGCTATTTCCGAGGCGGTTGAGGAGGCCGTATCACGAGATGATACCAAATACTCGCTTGGAAGCGTGCTCAACCATGTGATGCTGCACCAGACCGTGATTGGTCAGGAGGCCATCAAGCAGCTTGAGATCGCCGGCGCCGATTGGCCCGATGTGCTGGTCGGCTGCGTGGGTGGCGGAAGCAACTTTGCCGGCTTTGCCTTCCCCTTCATCCGTGAGAATATCATCAATGACAAGAATGCCCGCGTTGTCGCTGTTGAACCGGCAGCGACGCCCAGCCTTACACGCGGACCGTATGCGTATGACTTTGGCGATACGGCGGGGATGACGCCGCTTATCAAGATGTATACACTCGGCCATGATTTCATGCCGGCGCCGATTCATGCCGGTGGCCTCCGCTACCATGGCATGAGCGCTCAGGTCAGCGCTCTGAAAAACGCCGGACTCATCGAAGCCAAGAGCACGACGCAGAAGGCGATCTTTGATGCTGCACTGAGTTTCACCAAGGCAGAGGGAATTCTGCCGGCGCCGGAGACGTCACATGCCGTCTGGGCCGCAATGGCCGAGGCTCTGGCCTGCAAGGAAGCCGGCGAAAGCAAGACCATCGTCTTCAACCTCTCCGGCCATGGCCACTTTGACCTGGCTTCCTATGATGCCTACTTGTCGGGAGAGTTGGAAGACTATGCCTACCCAGAGGAACAGATCCAGGCAAGCCTCGATAATCTGCCACAGGTTTAGAGATTCGTTAATCGAGAATTTGACATGACCCGTAGGGCGGCTTCTCTTACCTGCCCGGCATAGACGGGGTAGGAAAGCCGCCCTACGCATATCAAGCGTCTTCTTTCCAAAGCATTAGAAACAGGGATTCGTTGCGGCAGGGAGTGCTCATGTTCAAGGTGAGCACTCCCTTTTTGTCAGTGGTCTCCTCAGCGATTTCGCTTTTTTGATGGCGAAAAGAGCAAGGTTAGAAGGGTGAGGACCACCAATATGGCCAGATCGAGTGCAACAGTCAGCAAGAGACCGCCTGTTAAGTTCTGAATCACCGGCACAAGCCAGTCGAGCGCGGTGGTGAACGGCGCTAGCGGTAGCCCCAGGACGAGATAGGTGGTTGCTGCCAGACCCAAGTAGAGCAGCACCGGCAGCAGAGGCTCCCGGTCGCTGGCACTGGGCATCATGGCGTTGGCGACTGCAAAGAGCAAGTAGGCCCATAGCGCGCTGTCGGCAGCGCGCATGGCGTTGGCGAAAAACGAAGCGGTGTTGCTGAAATTGCCTTCGTAGGCCTGCGCCATCAGTTGGTGCGCGCCAAAGATGTGCCGTCCGATCAAGGCGACAATGATCGAGCCGACCAGTAGCGGGGCCATCCCGACCAGACTGTCCAGCCAGACGCCTCCCTGTTCAACGGTCACCTGTCCCATCCCGATCACCCGCCCCTGCCGTTTGGGCCAGACGCGAAACTTCCCTGTACGAAGCCCGAGCAGGCGTGCCATTGCCCAATGGGCGCTTTCATGGATGAAGACGCCTGGCAGCAGTATCAGGAAGAGCCCGACCGTGGACATGTCCAACGAGCGAGTGATCAGGTAGATCACGGTCTGGATCTCGATGCTGACTCGACGACTGAGTACGTAGAGCAGGATCATGGCGACAGCGAATCCGGCGAGGGTGGGCAAAAGGGAGGGATCTGTGGACATAGCGTCAGTCGACTATCCGGCTAACGCAAGGTTTTGATGGTTGGCTGCAGTGGTTGATCGATTTCATGCGCTCGATCCAGAGTTTGAAGACCCAGTCAACTGAGTTTCGCTGACTTGTCGCTTCATCAGGCGTGCTTCCTATGGACATGCGGACATGTGAAGGATTATAGTCGGCAATGATGTCGCATGCCAAGTTCATCATTTCGACTCTTTGGGAATCCAGACGCTATTGGCACAGTACAGCAGGTCTCCTCAATCGTCGCGGCTTGGCAGGTTGGGGAACATGCTCTACACTTTCCCGAGATCAGATTGATCCGTCCCCCATTGAGGTCCCTGATAGCCACCAGGTAATCGTAAGAGGTGCAGTATGTGGGTTGCAGTGATTCTATCCTTGGTTTTGCTGGCGATTGGCCTGGCCACGCTGCGCCTTTCACAACGTGACCAAGCGCAAACTGGCTTGCCGTCTGGGACGGTTGTCTACTCGGATACCGGCGCGTGGCAGCGGGTCGAAAAGCCGCTGCGTAGCCGGCGCTACGGCATTGTCGGCAAGCCCGACTACCTCGTCGAGATCGATGAACCGGGACGGAGGCTGACGATTCCTGTCGAGGTGAAAAGTCGGCGAAAACCTGCTGTTCCATATGAGGGTCACATCATGCAACTCGGCGCCTATTGCCTCCTGGTCGAGGACAACTTCTCCAGCCGGCCACCCTTTGGCCTGTTACGATATGCGGACGCCACCATTCAGATCCCGTTTACTGACGCCTTGCGTTGGCAGGTTCTGGAGATCGCCGAATCCATACGCGGAGCACGTTCGGCAGGAGATCTGTCGCGAGATCATCAGGATGCGAATCGCTGTCGTGGCTGTGGTTATCGATCTGCCTGTGGTGATGAAGCGCTCTGACTGAAGCGCCTCCGCAGATGTCCGACGTCCACAGATAGAGGAAACCGATGAACGGCGTATCAGCCGGAGGCTAATGGGCCGGCTGAGTGCCCATCGATTCGAGCAAATGGAGATCGTCGGGTCGGTCAATGTCAAAGGCCAATGTGGCTGAATGGATGATTTGCACCGGCATACCGGCCCGTGTGGCCTGCTCATGATGTCGACGAAAACTGTCGGGGCCAAAGCAGAAGTTAATGGCATCGGGAGGATTCAGCAACAGGGCATTGGTTCCGCCGTCATGGCTGGGGGCAATCGAGACTGACGGTGACAAGGATACTGTATTGAGTAAGCGGTGCAAGTCTGAGGCTTCCATCAAGGGGAGATCGGACGGCAGTACCAGGATGGCCTCGGCTCCTTCATCACTGGCGCGGTCACGGGCCGCATTCAAGGCAGGGTTCAATCCACTCCCCACTTCCAACATCACGTCGGCTCCTGCGTCAGCCGCTTCACGGAGGACTGTCTGATCTCGGCTGATGACCAATATTTCGGTAAACAGATTGGATTCACGTGCGATCTGAAGAACGTGGCGTAGGAGGCGGCGCGAAAGTTGAGCGCGTGCTCCGATATCAAGCGTGTCAGCAAGGCGGCTCTTGCTTTCGGCAAAGGGCTTGACTGGAATTAGCAGCCACAGATTCATTGTTTTTCCTTAGGCCGCTGCAAGAAATTGAATCCCTGTTTGATGATGCTTGCGCATCGGCTTGCAGGCCGTCAAATAGGGATTTGATTTCTTTGAACGGCCTTAGCGCATGGATCGGTAATACAAAATCGAGGGGCAATGGACTTCGTCAAGATAGACGCTGTCACGGTCCGGGAACCTACGATGTCGCTGATAACCGACTCTCAGAGGTTAGATCGCCTATCGATGCGTCGGCTCTGCTGTCCGAGAGCGACAGCCCGAAATTGATCACGGCTTGCGCCAGCCGACGCTTGCTCTCACCGTCGGTCATGAGTGTGTTTGTTGCCAACATGGGTATGTCGATCCCGCGTTCCAGAACGCTATCTTCCTGATCGAGCACGAACCCGTCGAGTAGGTCATCGAAGTGATCGAGTACCGTGAGCGGGCTGATCATCTGCCCCATCTCTCGCATCATCTTGGCAGCCGGCCCCTTGATGGCTCGACCGCCCACAATCGGCGAGATTGCGATCTTTGTTGACGACGAGTCCCGGATCAACTGGCGGAGACCCGTGACGCTCAGTATCGGATCGATGCTGACATAGGGGTTGCTCGGGCAGAAGATGATGAGGTCCGCCTCTTCAATCGCATCCCGAATCGGTGATGTGATTCGGGATTCCCGTTCACCGACAAACGAGAGGTCGATGACCATGGGCTCACATCGGAGGCGTACGAAATAGTGCTGAAACGGCAGATCGCCTTCGTCGGTGTGGACCAGGGTGCGTACCGGTTCATCACACATGGGCAATATTTTCGACGGGATGGCCAAAATGCGACGAAGCCGATCGGTTACCTCGGTCAACGATATGCCTTGGCGCAACCATTCTGTTCGCCGAAGATGTAGTGCAATGTCCTTGTCGCCCAGCCTGAACCAATCTTCGCCGCCCAGCTCTTCCATGGTTGTGAGGGCTTGGAACGTCTCTTCGTCGCGTCCCCAACCGTTTGCCGGATTATTGATGCCCGCCAGATTGTAGAGCACCGTATCAATGTCGGGACAGATGGAAAGCCCCCAGTGGTCGAAGTCGTCTCCCGTGTTGACAATTACGGTGAGCGAGCCGTGCGGCAACATGGCCTGCAGGCCGGTCGCCATCTTGGCTCCGCCGACCCCGCCGGCAAGGGCTACAATTCGAATATTGGTCATGGGCTCACTTTCGCAGTATGCATGGGTATAGCAGCAGTCGCTCAACGCCAGAGAATACGACTCTCTGGCGCCGCACGCTCCTTTTCTTTTGTCTCCGCCGGATACCCCAGCGTGATCAGTGCCTGTGGCTGCCAGTCCGCCGGCAAGTGGAGCGACAACCGTACCAGTTCTGGTACGAAGAGCGGGGCGCACATCCAACATGCGCCAAGTCCGTGTGCGTGGGCGCACAGCAGCAGGTTCTGGCAGCTCAATGCCACGCTCTGTGTCGCCATTGTCCACTCAGCGTGGCTGCGTGTCTTGTCCGGATACTCGTCCATATCCTGCATGGTCATGCAGGCTACGACCAGTGCGGCTGCACCGGTGATACGAGCATGGCTGATCTCGATTCGCCGTTCAATCGTCTCGGGATCCGATCCGTCGGCGCTGAGATCGCTGCGCCATCGGTCAGCCATGCTGCGGCTGAGATTCCGTTTTTCGGCATCACCGGTGATGACGCAGAAACCCCACGGCTGGCGGTTGTGCGCCGATGGAGCCCAAGTGGCTGCCTCGATGAGTTCAACCAAGATTTCTTTCGCGATCGGGCGCGGCTCATATCGCCGAATTGATCGGCGGCTACGCACCAGACCCAAGAAATTGTCTGCATCCGTTCGTTTGCACTGAGGTGACGGCATCGGTGTGGATATAGTTTCCGAATAGAAGTTTTCGCACATCCAGGCACTCTTTGTTTTCCGTCGACAATCCTCACTCTGCACCATATCGGACGTTTCGTAGGATAGTTGAGCGGCAATGGCGTGCATTATAGCATGTCCACAACGGCCCCCCAACAACTGTGTCTTTGAAAGGGCCACCCCGAACATGGGTCACTGGTGCGACGCACTATCTACCAAGACATCGCCGGGCACGCATCCTTGGGACAGTGCCTCGCACCAGTGGGAATCCTGGAAACGTCTCTAGGCTTCCATGCTTGACGTTGCAAGATGCTTGGGTGTACACTGCCACAGCAGTAGCCGGGAGCCGAACACAGGCAAGTTTACTGTCTATCCAGATGGCAATTCTTGGACTTCAGACCAATCTGAAACGGCTCGACAGGGTCGTTGTCCTGGCCAACCCGGCACCTAGTGCGGTCGCCAATGTGCAACATCACACCTAATAGGTCAGCCTCGTGAAATTTCTATTCAGCATTGCCTTTTTAGCTGTTCTGGTTCCATTCTATCTGATCTGGGGACGTAGGCAGGCAGAGGCGCAGATCGATAAGATGCAGAAAGACGCCTTTGATACGCCGGGAGCCGAAGCACCGGTACCGTCCACGATATTGCTCGCCGGCGCTGCACTCGTGGGCAGTCATTTTTTTTGGTGCCGACTGATTGGACTGCGGGCTTGGCAAGCTGTCGGTAGCCTGATCGTCGGAGTGACGATCGGCATCTCTACGTTTGTATGGCGATTGGGGCGGGATGCTCGATGATCGTGCGTGAGATGGCCAACGGGCAGTTGCTCTGCATCAATCAGACGACCCACAGTATGATGGCTGCTGCCTTCTGCCGCCGGTGGGGCAATGGCGAATTTGCGCGACCGATCCCCTACGAACCTGTCATGCTCGGCATTGCCCAGCACGACAGCGGTTGGTACGCTTGGGAACAGGCGCCTCAGCTCCGTCATGACGGATATCCCATGGACTTTCTTCATGGGCCGGTCGGCCGTGAAAAACTGGACCTGTGGCAGCGCGGCATCGATCGGATCTATCTTCAACATCCATTCGCCGGGCTCATCGCCGGGCAACATGCGGCATGGATGCATGCCGAGTCATTACCGGCCATTGCAGAGGAAGAGCGCTGCGAAACCCAAGCGTTTGTTGATGCCCAGTCCGAGCGGATTGCCAACACCCGTAGGCATTGGCGGAATAGCGACGTCAACGGAGAACTGCTGGACGAAGCGAACTTGATCGCCAATACTCGACTGCTCCAATTCGGTGACACGGCCAGCCTGCAGGTGACGATGCCTTGGGAAGCTGAACGAACGCTTCTCCACTGCCCGTACCACCGCTGCGATGACTACGTTTCAATCCGAATGACTCACGAGCGCCAGGAGATCACGTTCGATCCTTGGCCGTACAACACCGATTCGTTCCAGGTCTCAGTTCATGGAAAACTGCTTTCTGAACGCTACTTCAACAATCAGGAAGCCTATCATGCAGCGTTGGCGGCAGCGCCCTACTCACAGCTGACCTGGACCGTCTCTCGAAATACCTAGTTCAATATGGCGTGAAACCCACGACTGAGATCCGGCATCTCTTCCACTGGTAGGAGCTGGATCGGGATTTGCATCGGGATTCACTAACCCTCTACCTGTTTAGATGGACGATTTGGGCGGAAAACCATGTATCGATTCTATGCGTCGCCGACAACGCTTGAAGAGGCGCTAAGGCTGAAAGCTCAACACGGGGCCGATGCTCGGGTCATTGCCGGCGGCACTGATCTCTTGCTGGAGATGGAACGAGGCGTCCGCTCGTCAACCGACGGCGGCCGTCTGGGAATCATTGATCTCACCCGCATTCCTGGGCTCTCTATGATCACCCATGAAACGAACCAGGAGATGAATCAGGGAAAAGATGATGGCGGATGGATTCATCTCGGTCCGTTGGTGACGCACAACCAGTGTGTGGCCAGCCCTGTCGTTGTCGCCCATGCTTTTCACTTGGCACGCGCCTGTTGGGAGGTAGGCGCGCCGCAGATTCGCAATCGGGCGACTGTGGCCGGAAACATCATCACCGCCAGCCCGGCCAATGACGCCATCGTGCCGCTATTGGCCATGGATGCGACCATCACGCTGACCAGTGCGGCTCGCGGTCAACGCATTCTGCCGCTCGCCGATTTCATCACCGGCTTTCGCCAGGTTGAATTGGCCGACGATGAAATCCTGACACGTATCTCAGTTCCTGCGCTGTCGGTCGCTACCCGGGGCACGTTCATCAAACTGGGGTTACGGCGTGCCCAGGCTATCAGCGTGGTCAGCGTCGCTGCCGTCATCCGGCGAGAGGGTGGGACGATAGTGGATGCGCGTATCAGCCTGGGGTCGGTGGCTCCGGTGGTTGTGCGAGCATCAGGCGCAGAAGCCCATTTGCTTGGTAATCAACTGCGTGATGACGTTATCGAGAAGGCTGCGACATTGGCGCTTGATGCAGTCGCGCCCATTGACGATCTGCGTGCATCGGCCGACTACCGTAGAGCGATGGTCCGCACCCTCGTAGTACGTGGGTTGAGGCAGATTGCCGATGACGAAACCCAGTTGGGTTGGCCGTCGGCGCCCGTGATGCTCTGGGGCGCCACAGACGGCCGATGGCCTGTCGAGAGCGGCAGCCTTGCAGATGCCCCAGCGGTCGTCAACGGCGAACCAGTCCACCTGCCGGGTGAGATGAGCCTGCTCGATAGCCTTCGTGCAGCTGGTTTTGTTGGCGTTAAGGAAGGCTGTGCTGAGGGGGAGTGTGGCGCCTGTACGGTATTTCTAGACGGGATGGCCGTCGTGGCCTGCCTGGTTCCTGCCGAACGTGCAGCGGGCAGTCAAGTGGTGACGGTCGAGGGCCTCACCGGCGAATCCAGTGATTCCAGCGATATCTTGCACGCAGTGCAGGATGCACTGGTGGCCAGCGGCGGTGTCCAGTGCGGCTATTGCACGCCAGGCTTCGTCATGAGCGGAGCCAAGCTTCTGGAAGAGATCCCCCATCCAACCCGTAATCAGGCGCAACAGGCGCTGAGCGGCAACCTCTGCCGCTGTACCGGCTATCGGAAGATTTTGGATGCTGTTGTCCTGGCGGGGGGGGGTGACAAGGTGAGGGGTGACAGGGTGAGGGATAATCGTGACACGCACGTCACCTGTCACCCTGTCACCCTGTCACCCTGTCACCCTGTCACCCTGTCACCCTGTCACCCTGTCACCCTGTCACCCTGTCACTGCACAACGTGAATGGGCATGCCGAAGTAAGCAAATCAAACAACGCTGGCCGCGTCGTGTCATCAAGCATGGCGCAGCCGAAGGTTGCCGGCTGACCGATGAGCCCGTCCCATAGCTTCTCTCCGGTCTCCCAACTGACCGGCAGGCCGTGAATGCCGTTTTCATAATCGCCCACATCGTATATGCCCAACCAGTAGGGCATATCCAGACGGTAGGCTCCGCTCTTGGCATTCTCCAGCATGGTCTGAACTTGGAAGGTGCCGGTGCGGGTAATCCACTCGCCGTATCCCGTGCTGCAATTCCACTCTTCCTTGATTCGTTGCCCCTGAAAAACCCAGCATTGTTGGCGGCTAAGGCTGACCAGAAAACTGCTATTGGAGATCGGCGCAGGGGGAAATGCTTGTGGGATAGGAGGCGCGCCATAGGGCAGGCGCAGGTCCAACCCAGCGTAGACGGTCTCTTCGTCCGGCAAGTTATTAAATTCGAGGATGGCCAGCATGGGCAGGTCGAAGTCGCGTGCGATCTCGGAGAGCGTGTCGCCTGGGCGTACCGTGTAGTAGAAGAAGCCGCTCTGGGCTGGACCCACCTGGGGCCGCTTGCGGGGATCGCCCTCTGTGCTGGTCTGCTGTCCCGGCGCCACGAGTCGATCCCCAGCCTGAATCGCGTCTGGATCGGCGATGTGATCGGCCTTAAGCAACTCGGGCATCTTGACGCCCAGCGAGCGAGCGATTTCACTCAAACTGTCCCCAGTTTCGACCACGTACTCCTGTAACGACCGATGAACATGGAAGTCGCTGCCGGTGGCCGGAAGTGTCAATTCCTGTCCGGAAACAAGGTCGGGCGTGCCGTCGATCGCATTGATCAGGCGCAGCGCTTCTTCATTGACGCCATTCTGAAGCGCAATCAGCGGCAATGTGTCGCCCGATCGGACCGTGTAGATTCGGTTGAGCGTGGCGATGGGGTTGTCGCTTTGGCGGAGAAGGGGCCGGGGCGTTGGCGTCGTTGTTTCTAAGGTCGATTCTGGCGTTTCAGCAGCGGTTTCTGCGGGCGGCTCATCTGTTGGTTCGTCGGTCGATCCGGCGACAGATTCTGACTCTTCGTCTGCGTCTGCTGTCGTTATATCCGGCGCTACGAACTCTGAAGCCCCGATCGGCAGATAGAGAATCTGGCCGGCGATGATGGCATCCGGATCGGTCAGGCTGTTGAGGCGCATCAGATCGTCCAGCGGGATACCGTTTTCCTTGGCTATTTCGCTCAAGGTCTCACCGGGTTGAACTGTGTAGGATCGGGTGCCGTCCTGGTGCAATGATTCTGCATAGAGAGATGATGCGGACAGCGCCGTCAATGCAAGGGTGATGAGCAGACCGCATACAAAAATCCCAGGTGCTGGCCTGAGCAAGTGAAATGTACGGTGTTTGTGGCCGAACGCTGGTATTTTCATACGATTTTCTGACTGAGGATCAGTGAGTCCACTGTGAAGAGCTTTTTGCCACAGATTTGCACAGATGGAAAAAAGATGAGACACAGATGACTGTGAGCGTACCTGCAAGCGGAGGCGATTGTCAAGTCCGTGATCTGAATGCAAAGAAAAAACTCGTTGTCGTGCTCCATACCATTGTGCTATGATGGACTCGACTCGGTCGATTGTGATTGGAGGTACTATGCTGCAACCAAAATCATACCCGGAACTAGTGGGCAAGGCCCTCGTGCTGGAGGGAGAACCCTTTATCACTTTGGTCGATGACGACGATCCATGGGTTGAGGGACTCTTTCTGGTCGTCGTCTTTGGCCTCTTGATCGGCACGGCCAAGTTTGTGGGCGGTCTTCTGTTGACCATCAGCTTGCCGCCGTCTGACGCGATGCTCGAGGCGCTGGCATTGGGATGGCGACAGATGGCAGATCCGCTCAACCTTGGCGCCGGCGGGGAAACAATTGAGGCGTTCTTGCGCCAACAGTGGAATTCGGCGGCTTTGCTCATCGGCTACGGCGGTGGTTGGGCTCGGCTCTTGACCTTTATCATTACCCCGGCGCTCTTCATCGCACAATGGCTGCTCTACGGCTTGATTGGATACGGCATCGCACGAGTGTTGGGTGGCAGAGCCAGCCTCAACCAGACACTTGGCGCGACGGCGCTGGTGGTTGCGCCTCAAATCTTTCTGCTGTTTGAGATCGTGCCCTTTGCGACTGTAAGCGGCGTTATGATCGGCGTCTGGTCATTGCTGATCGCCTACCGTGCGCTTCAGATAGCGCACGAGCTTCCTTGGCAAAAGGCAGCCTGGGCCGCGTCGTTGCCGCCCGTGATACTGGCTGTCGTTTTCGGTGGATTGACCACACTGATTGCCATCTTCGTCTCCATGGGAGGTGCCTGAAATGTCGGCCAATGAGTTGATGCAAGATCAAGCATCTCAGGTTGATTCGTTTCCCTGGTGGCGTGAATGGCTACCGTCTTTCCAGCAGATTCGCTTTGCGGCTGAACTCAAGCTGGACCTAGCGATTGACGGCCTACGTGCTGAAGAGGACCGTAGCGTAGAGGCCCAGGGTGACGAGGACTTGCATCCTGCATTTGGCGCCGATTTTGACGATGATATCGACGCTGATATCGATACGGTCGTGCATACGGCCGATCAAGTCGATCCGGGAAGTGATGTGATAGAAACTGACCTGGCGGCGGACGACGAGTTACCGGCGACGTCCATGCGCCAGGGGCTGGGGCTGGTTTTGCTGGCGGGGCTGCTGGCCGGATTCCTTCCATTTCTCGTGAATTGGTATGCGGCTACACAAGCGGGTACATCGGTGGCCCTGGCCGGCCTTGCCCAACCGGCGACCAGTTCGGACCAGTTTGCCCGCGACCTGTTTCCTGCGTTGACTGCCTGGCTTGATGCGGCAGGAACACTTGGCGGGCTTGAGCCGATTGCCCCAGGCTGGCTGGCTGCGTTCCTGAGCGTGTTGGGCTTGTGGATCAGTTGGCCGTTGAACTGGCTGTCGTCCTGGATCGTCTACGGCCTTGGTGTGATGGCTGTTGCCAAGCTGCTTGGCGCACCGACAACGTTGCAGCGTTTCTATGCTGGTGTAAGCTACGCCTTTGTGCCGTTATTGCTTCTAGCGCTCACGCCAATTCCATGTGTTGGCGGCCTGCTGGCGTTGATAGCCGGAATCTGGTCGGTTGTCGTCTATGTATTGGCCGTACGTGTGGTTGCCGGCTTTGATACGTTGCGGGCTTTCGTGAGCGTCGTTGCACCTGCTCTGATTGTTCTGCTGATTGCCGTGTTCGTTGCCGGTGCAACGGTGACATCGTTGGTGGGTCTATTCTTGTAGGCTATAGAAATCCAACCGATATGCAATAAAAAGGCGGAGAGAGGATTGAGAGCTTCTCTCTGCCTTTCTTGTTTCCTCAATACATTTGCCTAATCATCGCACAACCTGCCTCCAAAACCGGATGGACTCTCCGCGCACCGCAATTGACCCGGCAGCGATTTCGCACTACAATGGGCGCACAAATGTTCTGTAGGTCCTGACAAGGAAAAAGCCTGTGGCCAAGGTCAAAACGCGGTATGTCTGCTCCAATTGCAGCGCCGTCCAGATGAAGTGGATGGGGAAATGCCCCGACTGTGGCGAATGGAATACGCTTGAGGAGCGGACGGTGCAGCCTGCGCCCAAGTCGCGCACGCCCATGCCCGTGGGCGATGGCACATTGGCCGCGCCTATCGCACTTCCTGCCATTTCAAACGAAGGGGCAAAGCGACTCTCCCTGCGCATGACCGAACTCAGCCGCGTACTCGGCGGCGGCATCGTGCCGGGATCCGGCGTGCTGGTCGGCGGTGATCCGGGCATCGGCAAAAGCACGTTATTGTTGCAGATGGCCGCTGAGATTGCGGAGACCACGGGCAATGTGCTCTACGTGAGCGCCGAAGAGAGCGCTCACCAAATTCGTCGCCGTTCCACACGACTCGGTATCGATAGTGAGCGGCTGTTTGTCTATCCTGAAATCATCGTTGAGCGCATTCTTGAGCAGATCGTGCGCATGAAGCCTGCCCTGGTCATCGTGGATTCGATCCAGGCCATCTATACCGAAAATGGAACGAGTGCCGCCGGCTCGGTCAGCCAGGTACGAGACTGCACGGCGGCATTGTTGCGTGTGGCCAAGCAGAATAGCGTGCCGGTCTTTTTGGTCGGGCATGTGACCAAGGAGGGGACGATCGCCGGTCCTCGAGTGCTTGAGCACATGGTCGATGCCGTGCTCCAGTTGGAGGGCGAAAGATTCCACGCCTATCGGCTGTTGCGCTCTGTCAAGAACCGCTTTGGCAGCACCAATGAGGTCGGTGTCTTCGAGATGAGTGAACTGGGCATGAAAGAAGTCACCAATCCGTCGGAGCTGTTTCTGGCCGAGCGCCTGCCCAACACAGCGGGCAGCGCCATCGCCGTCTCCATGGAGGGCACGCGTCCCTTGCTGGTCGAAGTCCAGGCGCTCTGCAGCCACACAGCCTTCAGCCAGCCCCGGCGCACCAGCAACGGCGTCGATCAGAATCGCCTGCTGCTGCTCAGCGCGGTGTTGAGCAAGCGCGTCGGCCTCAACATGAGCGACCAGGACATCTTCGTGAACATCGTCGGTGGTCTGCGCATCGACGAGCCGGCTGCTGACTTGGCCATGGCTGTAGCCATGGCCAGTAGCTATCGCAACAAGCCCGTTCACGCCGATCTGGCCATCGTGGGCGAGGTCGGGCTGAGCGGCGAACTGCGTAGCGTTGGTCAGCTTTCGCGCCGCCTACACGAGGCTGTCAAGCTCGGATTCACGCGCGTCCTTGTTCCTCATAACTCGGTCGCACGCAAGGGAGCCGAGGCCTTTCCGGACACCGTGGAAGTGCTCGGCGCGACAACGCTGCGCGAGGCGCTCAGCTTCGCCCTCATGACCTAGAGCCGGAATAGATCGTAGCCATCGCGTTGTTGCGTGCTGCGGTGAGCATGAAGTGTGAAACAATGGTTCGCCGGTGCTTTGACGATGCTTCCCCAGCGTGAAATACACGCCTTCCAAACACCTCCATGGAACGAACAACTCTTGTCCTGCGTCATTGGATTTGGGTCTGTTCAAATCGACCTGTGGGAATGGCTACTGAGACGAATGGCGAATCTGAGTCATCATTGGATCGAGTTGGATTTGGATCGTTGGTACCGACGAGGACTGACTTGAAATATCTGCAGAACCAGCCGCGGGTCTACAAATACATCGTGGGCGTATTGACGCTCTGCCTTTTTCTGGCGGCGTTTGCGGCTCTTTTTCCATTTGCATGGCAAACTTGGGTCAATGCGCGCTATGATACGCGTATTTACACGCTGGAAAATGCCGTAGAGATGCTGCCGCAGGAGCGTGTGGCCATTGTCTATGGGGCCAGAATCTATCCGAGTGGACGATTGAGTGCAATGCTGCGTGACAGGGTGGACACAGCAATCTCGCTCTATGAGGCGGGCAAGGTCGACAAGCTGATCGTTAGCGGCGACAATCAGTCCGCAGACTACAACGAACCGGGCGCAATGATGGCCTATGCCATTGAACAGGGCGTTCCCGCTGCTGATATTCAGCCCGATTACGGCGGACGCCGTACGTATGACACCTGTTATCGCGCCAAGATCATCTTTGGTGTGGAGTCGGCGCTGCTGGTAACTCAGGCGTTTCATCTGCCGAGGGCACTGTTCCTCTGCAATAGCCTGGGCCTCGAATCGTCCGGCGTCATCGCCGATCGACGCGTCTATGATCCGCGCTCTGTCGCCTGGTCCGAGTCTCGTGAACTGCCTGCGTTGCTCGTGGCTTTGGTGGATGTCATCCGCCAGGTGCCGCCGCCAGTGTTGGGTGACCCCATTCCCATTCAATAAGCGAATTGACCGCGGATTGGACGGATTTGGCTAATTCTTGTGGTCAGGAACTTGCCAAGCGCGCCCTTGAGATCAACCGCTTAGACAAGGGCTTTCTCCTGCTGGATGAGCTTCCCGAGTTCGGGTCGAAGAACCTGGAGACGCTGCACCAACCGCCGGAGGACCGGGCCGTCACCATCAACTGGGCCAGAGGATCATTCTGGTGGCGGCAATGAACCCCCGCCCTTGCGGCTTCTACGGCGACGATAAATGTTCCCTGTATAGACCGGCCGGGTGTCGGCCTGAGGTTTGCTGGATTAGTGACGCCGGCCACTTGGTCAGCGTCACTAATCCAGCTGTTGCCATCATCGGTGGATATTGCAAGGTCGTCCCCCAAACCACGGGTGCCGGCTTCATAGATTTGGTCGGCTGCGTCAATTGCAGCCTGGGGCTACACCAAGAAGAAAAACGGCGTCAGAACAAAAAAGCGGTAGATCTCGATGTCGACTTCATTGTTGTGGCGGTTGTTTTTCAGGCTTTGAATCGGCTCATTTTCTGTTTTTTTTCATTCTTGCAACGCATGCCAGACCCGCTCAGGCGTATACGGCAACGAGTCGATCCAGACACCGGTGGCGTCGGCGATGGCCGCGCCGATGGCGGGCGCTGTGGGGATGAAGGGCATCTCCGCCATGCCGCGTGCACCCAACGGCCCCTGGGGATCAGGGATCTCCAGAATGACCGGTTCGATGATTTCGGCCACATCGAGCACGCCGGGGATCAGGTAGGTGCTCAACTGTTGGGTCAAGATATGCCCGTCCTCCTGTACCAGATTCTCGAGCAGTGTCCAGCCCAATGACTGGGCGACGGCGCCCTCAATCTGGCCTTCGATCTGCTGTGGATTGATGGCCTTGCCCACATCGTTGACGCTGATCAGTCGCTTGACCGTCACATGGCCCGTCTCCAGATCGACCTCAACCTCGGCCACCTGCACGCAATACCCATAGGTGATGTTGGGATCGCTTTGGCCGGTTTCCCGATTGTAGCCGGTCGTGGGGCGCGGCCGATGGACATAGTCGGCACGGGCCGGGCGCTCTTCATCTTGCCACAATTGCATTGCCTGCTCGGCTGCACCCTTGATGGCGTTGCCGGCCATGAAGGTCATGCGGCTGGCCGATGTACTGCCGCTTGAGCCGGTCACGTCACTGCTGTCGACCCTGAGCTCAATGCGCTCAGGATCGATATCGAGCGTTTCGGCCGCGACCTGCAAAAAGACCGTATGCGCCCCCTGGCCCACGTCCGCGCCCACACAGCCGACCACCGCACGGTCGATCTCCATCTCACCGTGCAACTCGACCCACGCTTCGCACGATTCGGGGAATCCGAGGCTGAAGCCGACGTTCTTGAGACAGGCTGCAATGCCAATGCCGGAGGCTGTGCGCTTTCGCGTCGCATCGAGTGAAGTCAGAGCGGCGTCTGTCGCCACTTCTTCATCTTCAACGCGATCCGACTTCTTCAGCAGCGTCCACTCGCCGTGCTTGTGCTGCCAGCCTCCGCGTCTGGCGGCTTCTTCCAGAACTTCGACAATTGTACAGCCTGGCGGCATCAGACTTCGTGTCGGCAGTTTGGATCCCTCGCGCAATGCGTTGCGCATGCGCAGTTCAACAGGGTCCATGTCCAATGCCTCGGCCAGTTTGTTGACCTGGTTCTCTGCTGCGAAGTGGCCCTGCGCACCACCGAAACCGCGGAAGGCTCCACTGGGGCAGTTGTTGGTGTAGATCACGCGTCCGGTCACGTCGACATTGGGGATCGCATAGGGTCCCAGGCAGGCAAGCAGGGCGTTGCCGAGCACCTTGGTGCTTGTGTAGGCATAGGCTCCGGCGTCGGCGGTCAGATCGACCTGCGCTGCCACAATCTTGCCTTCCCGGTCTGCGCCCCATTTGGCCTTGATGAAGTAAGGGTGGCGTTTGTGGTGGCCGACGATGCTCTCCTCACGGCTCCATACCATCTTGACCGGGCGACCCGTCTTCCGGGTCGCCAACGCCAGTGCGATCTGAATGGAGATGTCCTCGCGTCCGCCGAATGCCCCGCCGATGACGGCGTGACGCACGACGATCTGGTCGTCCGACAGGCCAAGCGCGTGGGCGATCTGTGCGCGCTCTTCGTGCATCCATTGGCCCGCACAGATGACCTCAATCCGCCCATCGGCATGGGTGAAGGCTAGCCCGGCTTCCGGCTGGAGATAGGCATGCTCCTGGGCATGGGTCCGGTAGGTCGCTTCGATGATCACATCGGCCTGTGCAAAGCCGGCCTCGATATCGCCGTCAATCAAGTGATACTCAAGCATATTGTTGGAGCCGAGATCGCGCTCACCGTAGGGAAAGGTGAATTCATTGGGATGGAGAATCGGCGCGTCTGGAGCCATGGCCTCAAACGGGTCGGTGACGACAGGCAGCGGCTCGTATTCGATGTTGATCAGGGCGGCGGCGGCCTCTGCCTCTTGTGCCGTTTCGGCGACTACGATGGCCACATGATCCGCTTCCCAGCGCACGACTTCGGCCTGTTTGGTGCTGCCCGGCCCGCAGAGCACAGGTTGATCTGGCATGATCAGGCCGTATTCGTTGACTGGAACATCCTCCGCCGTCAGGACGGCGATGACGCCGGGCGCGGACCTGGCGTTTTTGTAGTCGATGGCGGTGATGCGACCATGGGGAAACCCGGCAAAGAGGATCTTCACCCAAGCTTGATCGGGTAGATCGATATCGCCGGCATAGCGTGCAACGCCGGTCACTTTATCATGGGCATCGATTCGCGGATAGCTGCTTCCAACGGCGCGCATAATCTGTTTTCCTTGTCACAATCTGATCTTAATATTGGCTGCAATGTTGGTGTGATAGCCTGGTGTGTGTAACACCGGGCCATTTCCTTATTCAGCAAGGAATGGCCGGTATCGACAGTCCAACCGTTTTTCTCACAAAAAGAGGGGCCAAAATGATTAAAGAGTTTCGAGAGTTTATTAGTCGAGGTAACGTGATCGACTTGGCAGTGGCCGTGATTATCGGTGCTGCCTTCACGGCGATCGTCAATTCGCTTGTCGACGATATCATCATGCCGGTGATTGGTGTACTGCTTGGGGGCATAGACTTCACGACGCTATCCCTTCAGGTCGGTGATGCCGTGGTTATGTATGGCAACTTCATCCAGGCCATCATCAACTTCCTGATCATCTCGTTCGTCATCTTCCTGATGGTCAAGGCGATCAACACTGCGTCCGAACGTGCTTCCGCCAAGGAAGAAGAGGAAGTCGCAGCTGAACCGGAACCAGAACCCACGGAGGAGGAGAAGCTGCTCACAGAGATTCGAGACCTGCTGAAAGCGCGGAACGCATAAATCCGTCGAACTATTCGATAAACATGAGTCCGACCGCTTGCGATCGGACTCATGTTTATTGGCGAGACAACATTGGCCCCAAAGATCTTCCTCCCAAAACATGCATGTGAAGATGATAGACTTCTTGCCCGCCGTGACGGTTGCAGTTGACCATCAACCGGTAGCCGTCCTCTGCTATGCTGCAGTCTGCCGCGATCTTGGCAGCCACCGTAAACATTCGACCCAAAGTCAATTCATCTTCGACCGTCACGTCATTTGCCGTAGGGATGAGCTTGTTGGGAATCACCAGAATGTGAACCGGCGCTTGCGGGTTGATATCCACGAAGGCCGTCACTAACTCATCCTGATAGACGATATCCGAAGGGATCTCTCTGCGAATGATTCGGCTGAAAATTGTCTCGTCCGGCATAGGATTCCTGTCAGTCTGTTGTGGCTTTGGCTTGCGACGAAGTCGCTGTCGGGATAGTATGAGGGGATAGTAACACGACCTGAATCGTATCTCAAAAGCATGGCATTGTGATTGGTGAGCCGTATGACAGCATCCTCCATCCAGCCGGCAAGGCTGACATCGTCGCGTATTCTCAGCACATGGTGGCCGCTGGCAGCCAGTTGGCTCATCATGACAGCAGAGATTCCGTTGTTGGCCGCAGTTGCTGCTCGCAAAGCTGACCCGGCTGTCAATCTGGCTGCCTGGGGTGTGGTCTTTCCATTGGCGTTGATTTTGGCCTCGCCCGTGACGATGCTGCTCGCCGCCTCAACGACATTGAGCAAGGATACGGCTTCGTATCGTACACTGCGCAGGTATATGTTGGTCCTGGCCGCTTTCCTAACGACCATCCATGCATTGCTTGCCTTCACGCCTCTATTCTACCTGCTGGTAGAGGGCGTGATCGGTGTGCCCGCTCAAGTGGTGGAACCAGCCCGTCTCGGCTTTCAGATTATGCTGCCCTGGAGCGTGTCGTTGGCCTATCGGCGGTTCAACTATGGTGTTCTGATCCGATTTGAGCACACGCGTGCGGTGACCTTGGGGGCGCTCATCCGGCTGGCCTGTGACGTGGTTGCCATGCTCGCACTTTTTTTCTTGTTTGATATCCCTGGAATCGCCGTTGCTGCCGGCATCATCGTTGTGGGCGTCATTAGCGAGGCGATCTATTCAAAGATTCGAGTGAAGCCGGTTCTTCGCGATGAGTTGGGCATTGCGCCGCCTGTGGCTGATCCATTGACGCTACGTTCCTTCGTCAGTTTCTATGTGCCGCTGGTCATGACTTCTCTGTTGGCAATTCTGGTTCAGCCCATGGGCAGTGCGGCGCTGAGTCGTATGCCCGATCCGCTTGCATCGTTGGCTGTGTGGCCCGTTGTCTACGGCGTCCTCATTGTAATGATGAGCGCAGGTTTCGCCTTCACCGAGGTGACCGTCGTGCTGCTCGAAAAACCTGACGCGGTGAAGCCGTTGCAGCGCTTTGCTGTCACACTTGCACTCGTTGTCGTAGGGCTATTGCTGATCATGAACATCACGCCGCTGGCTCAACTCTGGTTTGGTCGGGTCGTTTCGCTGCCGGCGGAACTGATCCCGATGGCGCGTGCAGGCCTCTGGATCGCGATGTTGGCGCCGGGGCTAACGGTGCTTGAGAGTTGGTTTAGCGGCATCTTGCTGCACAGCCGCAAGACACGCGGGATCACCGAGGCAATGATCCTTGGGCTCACCGTGCTTTCGTCGGTGCTGGCCTTCGGCATTGCAACCCATGTTGCCAAAGGCGTCAATGTGGTGGCGCTGGCCATGGTCTGCGGCGCAATCACACGCGTGATCTGGCTGTGGCTGCGAACCCGCCCGGCCCGGCGTCGAATCATCGCCGGTGACCCGCAGTTTGCGAACTAAACCAAGAACAGTGCGAAAGTCATGCTACGACAGAGGGCGAAGGTCCAATCAAAAAGGTCACCTTCCATCTTGAAGGTGACCTTTTTGATATTCAATCTCGTCAATGCCGATGAACTACGTGACTTCGTAGTAGGTTACGCCGTGATTCCGGCTCTGATGTTGTCTTGTGGCTCTAGATACGCGCCAACCCCACATGGACAGCGAGATGCCTGCAACCAGGAGTACGGTTGCAACCAGATAGGCCAACAGTTGCGGCCATACCAGAATGGCTACGGCAAACACAATCAGAAACAACCCTGGAATCATGAGCATCCAGCCAAGACCGGCCCCTGGTATGCCTACACTCTGAAATCTCATTGACGGTCCATCATTACCATACATGGGCTTATCTCCCTCAGTGTTCGGCCACTGACACAATTTCGGTTCATTCAGTCTCTACGCAACAGGATCGATGCGTAGTAGAGCATGGTCACGACGGCCTGGATGGCTGCGGCGACGTAGGTCAATGCCGCTGCCCCTAGCACCTTGTTGACGCCCTGTACTTCCTGCGGTGTCAGGATGGCCAGCGAGACCAGCTGCTCTTTGGCCCGGTTGCTGGCATTGAACTCGACTGGCAACGTCACGATGGAAAAGAGCGCCGTGAGGCCGAAGATAAACAGGCCGAGCCAGGCGATACTTTCGCCAAAGGCCGTGGACAGAAATAGGCCGGCAAAGAAGATGATCGGTCCGAGCCAACTGCCGATCTGAACGGCGGGCACCATGATCGAGCGAAATCTCAGCGCTGCATAGCTGGTCTTGTCTTGAAGCGCATGGCCTGCTTCATGGGCCGCCACGCCGACCGCGGCCAGATTGGCCCCGCCATAGACATCAGCGCTGAGTCGCAGTACCTTGCCCCGGGGGTCGTAGTGGTCGGACAGGAAGCCGCCGACGCGTTCGACGGCGACATGTTGCAGCCCGTTGGCATCCAACATTTTGCGCGCAGCCTGCGCGCCGTTGATGCCTGTCCCAGTCGGGACACCCGAGTATTTTTTGAACGATCCGCGTACACGAGCCTGTGCCCATAGGCCCAAAATCATGGCCGGCAGTGCAAAGACAAGATAGAGTGGGTCGAAATAGAACATGCTCTGAAATCCTCCTAGAACGGGTTTCTGGTGCAGGCCTCCGGCTTTGATCGCTCAAAAGATATGACGCTCGCTATATCTCGCTGACCGGACGACCCTTCGTAGCCCTAACAAGATTCTACCATGGCCGCAATAGAGTTACATTAGAGAATACTAAAACCTTTGTTTGCATCCGCCAGATCAATGACTCCACTGTAAAAGCAAGAATCAGACCAAAAGCACAAAGGGATCATGAATTTTGTAGGTCACGCTTGCAGTGTGACGAGGTACGCGTGCCAGACAGATCCAGACGTAACCGGACTAGTCCGACTGCAAGTCGGACCTACAGAAGTCATGTTATCATAGCGTCTTCATTGTAGTCATAAATCTAGCCACCGAAATACTTTTCTATACCAATCCTTGAGCTTCTTTCAACTTTACCTTCCTCAACTTAATCTACTACCAGATACTTCCCCTTAAACCATTTCTAATCATACTCTACCTTATTCAATCCTCACCCTCAACTATACACATCAATCTTTCTAAACTACTAATTCAATCACTTCCACATCCTATTTCTCTTTTTCCATCATTTAATCTATTCTCACCACCGAAGGCCTTTTCCCGCTTTTAATCCAAGACCTATTCACAGGATAAACGCACGCAGATCGTAACGCTTTCTAATAACAAACTCTACCATATTCTATCATAACATTTTATTAACCCCTTTCCTCCATATATATACAATTACATTCCCTTAATTCATCCCATTATATATTTCTTTTTTCCTTATTAATCTTAATCTCACATCTTCTAACAAATTTTCCATTTTTATACTTAATACATACTCACCATCCATCATATCTTCTTCCTTCTTAACCATTCTTTCAACAATATACCCCCCCTATTTCTACTTTTTATCTACAACACTTTACAATTCATTCTCATTCAACCTTCTTACACTTTCCATACCCATTACAATCTTAATCTTCTTCTTCCTTAAACTTTCTTTCAAACTCTTAAACACTTTCTATACACCCTTACAACACCCCTACACTAAACTCTTATTTAATACTATTTTTTCTAATTCCATACAACACAACTTATTTACAAACAAACCTAACTACATACAAATAAACTAATAACTACAAAACAAAAATTCTCTTTTCTCCACAATAAACATCACTTCTATCTATGCACAAACTACTAATATACAACATTTACAAACACAAATTAACAAAACACAAAAATAACAAACACACATATTATTACTACAACAAACAAAACAAAAAATAAAACACAAATATAACAAAACATAATCATAATATTAACAAAAAAATAATTAAAACATTAATTTAAAATAATATAAACAAATTACATTATAGGGACGCAGATAAACACATGTGGGCGGCGCTTTTCCTCTGTGGACTCTGTGCCTTCTCCGTGCCTCTGTGGTGAAAACGGTTTTTCAGTAGGCTCATCAGCGCCAAACTGACGCATCATCGAGCACGACGTGTCAGCAGGGCCAGCGCCGGCTTCAGCTCGTTGCTTTTGAAGAGCAGCCCACCCGCCAGATAGACAACGATTGCCAGTGCCAGGCCGACAATGGCCGCGATCCACATGGCGCTGATCGATGATGCGCCCCAAGCCTGCGTCTGAATCCAACGCAACCATAGCCAGACGACACCGCCCATGAGCAAGGCGGCTGCGCCATTGCGCAGCACCGCCTGCATAAGACGCCGTATTTCGATCCCATTCATTTTGCGTGACAAGAGTGCCAGCATCAGTATCATCTCCAGGGAAGTGGCAACGCTGTTGGCCAGCGCCAGACCGCCGAACGACCAGTAGCGCACCCACCAAACCGAGAACAATATGTTGAGGAACATGGCGCCGATGCCCACAGCAACCGGCGTCAACGTGTCATGCAGGGCATAGAACGCGCGCACAGTGATCTCGACGGTCGCGTGAGCGACCAGGCCCAGTGCATAGAAGCGCAATGCGTAGGCAACCATCTGGGTGCTCTGTTCGGTGAATGCGCCTCGCTGCAACAACACGGTTACGACGGGGACGGCCAGAACGAGTAGCCCGACTGCTGCGGGGATGGTGAGAAAGAGGATCGTGCGCAGGATATTGCCGAAGGTGCCGCGCATGGCATTCTGTTGACCATCGGCGATCTGCGCTGCGAAGGTCGGAAAGGCTGCCGTTGCCACGGCTTGAGCAAAGATGCCCTGGGGCAATAGCATGATCAGCCACGCATAGTTGAGCGCGCTCAGGCTGCCTTCGGCTAGATTGCTTGCCAGGATCGTGTTGACCAGAAAGTGCATCTGGACGAAAAAGAGACCGAGGACTCTGGGCCCCATCAGACGGGCGACCTCGCGTACGGCCGGATCTCGTACGCTCAGGCTAAGCGTGTAGCGGGCCTGATAGCGGAAGAGGGCGGGGATCTGTACCAGCAAATGTCCCAACGCTCCGACCAGAACGCCTGCAACCAACCCATAGATGCCCCAGCGCGGGGCCAGGAACAGGGCCCCTCCGATGATGGAAAGATTGTAGACCACTGGCGCGGCCGCCGGCATCAGAAAGTGCTGCACGGCGTTCAAAGCACCCATGATCAGTCCGCTGGCGCCGAAGACAACCGTGCTCAACAGCATCCAGCGCATGAGGTCTGCGGTCAACGCCTGCTGTTCAGCCGAAAAGCCGGGGGCTATGATATTGGCCACCAACGGCTCCGCAAGGATGGCTCCAAGTGCGGCCAGGCATACGAGGATCAACGTGATGCCGTTGAGCACACGGCTAAAGAGCAGCCATGCCTTACGCTTCTCGCCCTGCACCCAGAACCCCGAGAATGTGGGAATGAATGCACTGCCCAGTGCACCGCCCGCTACCAGTTGGAAGAGCAGATCGGGCAGCCGGAATGCGGCTAGATAGGCGTCGAGTTCGCCGCTGGTGCCAAACTGGGCCCCGACGATAATCTCGCGGGCGAGTCCTGTGAATCGACTGAGCACGAAGAAGATCATGACCAAAAGGGCTGCGCTGGCGATTCCTCGATTGTCGAGAGCGCCCGCGGCCGTCGTTTCCTCAGGCATGTTCCCCTCAGCCACGGTCTCCTTAGCCACGGTCTTTCCTACAACTTCGTCAGCGTTGGGCTTGCCGGCGCTGTCTGCGCGCATCAACGTCGCAGTTGGCCCTCCGCGACTCTGCCTGTCGACAGATGGGCTGGTTGAATCATCTCGTTCTTGGGATTGTTTGTCTGTTGCCATGACTGCGGATTATAGCACCGCGCCGCTCAAACCTGCGAAGCTTGAAAGCCAACCGGGTGAGTCAAAGCCTCATCGTGTTGTCGACCATCCAATCGTCGAATGGTTGCATGAGTTGAACGGATGTGCTACGATTTGGCCTGTGCCTTTTGACCTCCATTGATGTCAGATATTCTTAGAACAACCACAGAGCAGATACAAGTTAAGAGCCATGTCTAGTCTATACCTTGCAATGAACGCTTGGCAGGAAATCTTGGCCCGAACATTTGAGGGCTTTGAAATGCAGAGGGATGCCAATCCTGACTGGTTGATCAATCCGTCGACCAATCGTCGATTGAAGTTGGATCGCTACTATCCTGAGGCCGGCGTCGGTGTCCGATTTGCCGATCTAACCGGTCGGGGCCAGCGACGGCAGAGCGAGTGGGAATTGCTCGAAGCGCAGCAACGCGATCAGACGCGTGTTGAGCTGTGTCGGATGAACAATGTCCAACTGGCCGTGGTCTACCTGATGGAGGATCCGATCAAACAGCTGGATGGGCTGATCAGGGTACTCTCGCGTGCCAGCCGAGTATTGGCGCAGGGCGACCGTTCAATTGCCGATAAAACACGCTGGACGCCGGCCTTGAGCGAAGCGCGAACCCGCGCTTCTGACATTTGCGCTCGTGTGGCCAAGGATCCAGACCAGATGGTGACGAATTTGGCCGAAAGTTGGCGTGACCGAGAGACCGGAGCCGTCTCCCGTCTGAACGGTAGCGATGACTCTGAATCCGGTGAACAGATGCCTGCGGTCAAGGCCAGCCCCGGAGACTATGCCAACGGACAACGGGTCCGCCACTCCCACTACGGAGAGGGCGTGATTACCGACCTCAGCGGCAGCGGCGACGATACCACGATTGCCGTACTCTTCGATGCCGCAGAACCACGTAATTTCCTGCTGTCACTTGTCGCAGACAAACTCGAGGTGATAGCCTAGAATCTTGGGACGAGGTCGGATTCTTGAATAGGATCCGACCTCTTTTTTGATTGGCGACGCTGACTCTGCGGTAGGAACGGGAGGATTTGCCACAGATTTACACAGATAGAGGGAGGATGGGACACAGATAAGTTTAAGCGCTTCCCAGGCATCGAAAAAAACATCTGTGACTCTGCTGCAAGAACAACGATTCAGCCACATAGGGGCGCAGATTAACAGATCTGGGCGGAGCTTTTCCTCTGTGGACTCTGTGCCTTCTCCGTGCCTCTGTGGTGAACCGGACCTTTTTGCAGTAGTGTCACTGTAGAATCCAAACTATCTGTGAGTATCACGTTTTTCATCTGTGCGAATCTGTGACAAAAACACTTTGCAGTCCAAACAATCATCCATTTGAGAAAGAGGAACGCATGAAATACAGAAATCTAGGACAGACTGGGGTGAAGGTCTCCGAACTCTGTTTTGGCGTCATGTCGTTTGGCGGCGACGCCGATGAAGCGATGTCGGCGGCGATGTATGGCCAATGTCGTGATGCAGGTATCAATTTCTTTGACTGCGCCAATGTCTACGGTCGCGGTCGCTCGGAGGAGATCCTGGGTGAACTCATGGCCGGCGAGCGTGATGAACTGGTGATAACCAGCAAAGTCGGCTCACCCATGCGCGATGCGGTCAACGGCCAGGGCCTAACACGTCGCCACATTCTGCGTGAAGTCGAGGATAGCCTGAGTCGTCTACAGACTGACCGAATCGACCTCTACTTCGTGCATCGCTTTGATGACGATACGCCGATCGAGGAGACGGTCCGTGCGCTGGATGATCTGGTGCGTGCGGGGAAGATTCTCTATCCAGCGGTCAGCAACTGGGCGGCCTGGCAGATCGCCAAGGCGTTGGGGATTTCGGCGAAGGAGGAACTGGCTGCATTTACCTGCATTCAACCCATGTACAATCTGACCAAGCGCATGGCCGAGGTTGAGATCTTGCCCCTGGCTCAGTCCGAAGGGTTGGGCGTCATTCCCTACAGCCCGCTAGGTGGCGGTTTGTTGACCGGCAAGTACACACGCGAAAATCGACCAGCCCAGGGCCGTCTCGTCGAGAATGCCATGTACGGCAAGCGCTACGGCGAAGAGATGTACTATGACGTGGCCGAGCGATTCACCGAATTTGCTGCCGGCATCGGTGTGCACCCGGCAACGCTGGCCGTGGCCTGGGTCGCCGCCAACCCGGCCGTGACCGCACCCATTATCGGTGCACGCAACCTAGACCAATTGGCTGGCTCTCTGGATGCCGTCAACGTCGATATGACGCCGGAACTCTGGAGTGAGATTGCCGCACTCTCCTATGAACCGGGCGTTGCGACTGATCGGTCTGAGGAGCGGTAGGCGAGTACAGAGGAATGTTGATCCACGAAGGCTCACAGGGGTACGAAGGGGGCACGAAGACAGATGAAAAATGCCAATAGTGGTCAGCCCTTTGTGAACCTTTGTGGATCTTTTTTCGATGCAACCATACGGAATGTGACCCATGAGAAAACAGCCCAATAGCTACGATTGTTTCATCTGCGGTGTGAAGAACGTGGCCGGTGTGAAGGTGGCCTTCTATGAAGTTGAGAATGGTGAACAACACAAGGAAGTCCTGGCCCGTTTCACTGGGCAATCTCAACATCAGGGCTATCCGGGACGCATGCATGGCGGTGTCATCATGGGGATTCTCGACGAGACCATCGGCCGCGCCATCAACATCGGCGATGCTGATCCCGCCAATCCGTCGGTCTGGGGCGTCACCGGCGATTTTACACTGCGATTTCGGAAACCTGTGCCGCTGGATGTGGAGTTGACAGCCCGGGGGCGTATCATCGAAGAGAAGGATCGTGTTTTTGACGGCACCGGCGAACTCTATCTGCCTGACGGGACCGTGGCGGTTACGGCCAAAGGGCGCTACTTCAAAATGCCGCTGGATGCGATCTCGGGTATTGATCCCGAGACATTGGGATGGCGAGTCTATGAGGACGCCTGATCGGGCAATACGAGTCCGGCGGAATGTGGATGTGGACTTGTTTTTCTAAACACAGTAGTTACCGATTTGGTCGCAACTGTCATTCCGACAGAGCGAAGCGACGAGGAATCTCTCCTTGGCGAACCCGAGATTCCTCTTCCCTCCGGTCATCGGAATGACAATTCGTGAACTACTGAAACTTACAGGCCCGCCATCGACGTCGATGGCGGGCCCGTAGGGTCTATCATTATTCTATTTGTAGGCCCAGCTTTGGCCGGGCCGATACAAGGCTGAACTGATTGGTCTAGCGCTTGTCGTAGGCGTAGGTCAAGTCGTCTCGGCGCTTGAGCCATTCGCCAATTGAGACGAATGTGTCTCCGGCTCGCTCCATCAGGCTCAACCGGCCTTGGGAGGAATTAGCGATGTGCCGATTCACTCTTCGCATCTCATCCGCCTGTCGCAACATCTCGTCATATCGGTCACGAGCTTCAATCCCTGTCGTGAAATAATCCATGGTTTTTTGCTCCTTTCTTACACGGGCGCACAGAATTGTTGCGTCCGTGTCTACATCCGTCATTGTCGCATATGGGCGTGTAGAAGAAGCTGAACTGCCATTGCAAAAGCGTGGAATTCTTCGGTCGAATGTGGTAAACCTGTATAAATCCCGTTGATCACGGTGTTACAAAACGATATCCGACGCCCTGAATCGTCTCAATCAGGATAGGCTCTTCGTTGTTCGGCTCGATTTTGCGCCGTAGACGGCTAACTCAGCCCGCGCACCAATTCCCGATCCCCGCTACCGTCGTATCCCCAGACGCGTTCAACCAGGATCTCGGTTGGCACCACCTGGTTTCGATTGGTCATAAGTACGTAGGCCAGCCGGAACTCCAGGTGAGTGAGACGTTGGGGCTCTCCTCCGTCAACAGTCACAGTCCGGGTGGCCGGGTTGAGTACAACTTCGCCGAGATCCAGTGAGACCAGCATGGAGGACGGCACGTTCTCTACGCGCCGGAGTAGAATCTTGGCGTACATAGCCAGCAGTCTAGCGGAAACAGGCCGGAAGAGCGCCAGATCGGCTCCTCTGCGCAGCATCTCTACCTCGTCCGACTCGGTCAAGCGATTGGTGACCACGAGGATGGGCACCTGAGTGCTGGCTCGCATCTGTACGATTTCCTCCAACGGCGGTCCATTCCGGTCTGTGGTAAACACAATCAGTTCCGCCGAGTTCTGCGGCCAGTCGGTTAGAACGGCCTCTATGCCCGAACTCGGCAAGACGTCCAGACCGCTGTGCTCAAGAACATAGTTGAAGATGTGCCGTTCTTCCGGATCATCGGCAAAGACATAGACTCTCATGGACTCCTCCTGGAGCAGCCGCGTGTAGTCAGGGCGGTATTGCGTCGAAACCTCCCACTATTGTGACACACCTTGGCAGATTCGACCCATCCGCTAAAACCATCTGGCGTCTACTTCGCACTCATCTCCACCAGGTCGTCTGGATAGCGCACCAACACCCGATACCCGCCGTTCCATGGCGCTTCCTTGGCGAATTGCCCCACGATACCTGTCACTACAAATCGTTCGCCTTCTTTCACGTAGGGCCGTTTCCAATCAAGGCTGCTACGCACCGTGACGCGTACGGCTTCTTCCTTGCGCTGTTCAAAATCATCAATATCTGGGTCGCCCAGATAGATGCTGTCTCCTTGCCAGCCGGTGACGACACCGCTGAATGTCACCAGGCGTCCCTCCAGCGACTCATTGATATCGTCGACATCGACCGGCACAGGCGCAAGCGTTCCGCCCGCTCCCAGCCGCCAAATCTGCTCTCGATGCTCCAGCACTACCTCCATTTCACCGCGAAACGATTTGGTCATGCCGCGCACGCGCACGCGATCCCCTTCCGCCAGTGGCGGATACTGCCCGTTGCGCAGATAGACCTGGATGCCGATGCCGCCCAGCGCCTCGCTGGTGAAGGGCATGGCGTCGGCCACGTAGATGGCCGAGTTGAAGAGCCCGGGCGGGGCCACGACCGTCGCCTCAAACTCGACCCAGCGTTCGAGGCCTTGCCGTTTGGCGCCGGCAACTGAACCGGGCGGACCGCCTACCTGGCCCTCAGTCGGATCGATGACGATCTCCTCGTGGCGTCCCGTGCCGTGGAGACCGCCAAATGGCCCGCCTGGGGACGGTACTGAATTGGTCTGCCATTCCTGATCTTCTTCCGTTCGACTGAAAGAACTGCCCTCTGCGGCGATGGTCCAGTGAAGTTGATCGATCTCCCTGCCGTCAGCATCGATCAATCGTACGTAATCGTCCTCGGCATCGAGGTTGATGTTGGTTTCGGAATGCCAAAGGACCAGTCGTTGGCCACCGCTGATGTAGCGATCGTCTCCAAAGACGAAGTGGTAACGGCCCAACTCATCGGTTCGCCGGTCACTGATCCGCCAACCCGTCAACGAGACCGGCAGTGTGCCGAGGTTGAAGAGTTCAATGTACTCGTCGTCATTGTCAAGATGTCCGTCGCCGTTGTAGTCGTGAGAGGGCGATGGCATCACCTCGCTGATCAACACGGTAGAATCGGCGCTACTCTGAATGTGTAGCGGCGCAGTGAGGGCGAAGTCTCCGTCTGCCTGGGTCGCAACGGCGACGATCTTGCTGCCGGGCAGGGCCGGCGCTGTGAGTGTCCAGGCGCCGTCGCCCGCTGTACTCTGACGAGCATGTAATGGCTTGCCATTCTGCCAGACGGCGAGACCGGCCGGCTCGCCGCCAAGATCACCGTACTCGATTCGGAATGTCATCTCATTGCTGCCGGACAGCGAGTCACCCATCCACCAGACATTGCCGTCTTCATCGACCACGCTCAGCGTGAGCCACAGGCCAGGCCGATTGGTCAGCCAGCCCCGGCCAATGGTTAATGCAGTGGAGATGTCAGCGGGTGTGACATTGGCAACGGCAAGACCTGTGTAGCGCGGCTGTGGCACGGCCTCGCCTGGGAGTGGGGGATTGCTGTTGCCGCCCGGCAGTAGCGCACGATCTGCTCTGTCCCACATTTCCCAGGCCGGGGCGAGATTGCCGGGCGCCGCGACGCTGTCTGACGCGTAAACGGAAAACTCTGCCGGTAGTTCTTCTTCGCCTGCTATCCACTGAGCGGGAGCACCCGTATTTCGCAAGTGGGCCAGCAGGTCCGGTAGGTTGGTCTGCAGAGTAGTCTGAGACGAATAGATGATAGCTGCCGACTCTGCCGCACTCTGCCAATACCATGCCGGTACGTGAATGATGGCGCTGTCATGCTCAAACTCCCGTTGCGGCGTCTGGGGCACTGGGTCGGCGATGGCCGCAAAGTGCAAGCCTTCAGCTTCGGCGGCTGCCAGGAGATAGCCCGGTGGAGCCGTACGGTCTGGCGAGAAGTTGCTCTGGGCGCCCAAGGTGCCCCAAACGGCCAACAACCCATCGGCCAGATGGGGCGGCGTGATTGGACGCGGTTCCGGCCGGCTAACCGACTCAAATGGGCGCGGGCGTGCGTAGAGATATCGATCTCTCTGGTCGACGACCGGGTCAAAGACGGAGTCGGGCACTCGTTGGAGGCTGAAGCCGGATGCCGGGGCCAGTTCGCCGGTGAGGCCCAGGGCGGCAAGATCACCAGCCTTGTAGGCAAGGGCATCCGCCAATCTCATCTGATTATCCAGCAGCACGATCTCATCGCCGCTGTCCTTGAGTGCAAACCGGCCCGATGCCAGATCCGACCGCTTGGACAACGTGGTGATTGAAGGATCAGATGATTCGATCTCTGCATCAGGAAGACGGCCAAACGCGGCAGAAAATCCGCTTGCAGTGCGTGCAACAACGAATCGCTCACCTGACGTCAGTTCGATGTCATCGGGCAACGCGTACATGCCTTCGCCATCGCCTGCCACTTCCGCGTCGCCGATGGACCACCCGTCCAAGGTGACGGACTCCGAACTGACATTGCGAAGAGCCACAAATTCATGGTCACTGCCCTGGAACGCTACTTCATCGAGCTGGATCGGGCTTTTCGACGGCGATGGGCGCCAGACTGTCGACGGTTCCGCGGTCGAGGCCGGGGTCGGGGTCGGCGAAGGCGACGGTATGTCTGGGTCAGCTGGGGTCGCTGTCGGGCCAGGCGTTTCGTGGGTCGGTGCCGTGCCTGGCGATCCGAAATCCCCCGCGGAGCCGGGCCATGGCATCTGCGCAGTGACCCAGGCATTCAATTCTGTTACCGAACGCTCCAAACTGGCGCCGGGCGTGGTTGAGAGTTCTGATCCGCTGACCCAGATTACGCGGTCTACCTCGCTGCCGTCAGGGGCTAGCAGCAATATTTCGTCCATGCTGTTTGCCAGGCTGAATCCACGGTAGACGTAGTCGACGGGCACATTGCCGTTCACGGTCCGGTTGTCGTTGCGCCCGAGTACAACATAGTCGCCCGGCTCAAGGATCAGATCGACGGCAATCGTATGGCTATCGGCCCCCAGGTCTGCAAGTAACCAACCGCGCAGATTTGCCGGCATGGTATCGGCATTGAATATTTCGACATATTCGCCATCGCTGTCGTCTGTCGCCTTCGGATCCGCGAGAAACTCACTGATCCGCAGGGCCCTTGCCGGCCCGGGAGGAGGTGGCGTAGCGGGCAGATTCGTTGCTGTCGGCGTTGGGATCAGGATCTGGCGGTTCTGTTTGCGTAACATAGCCGGAACCGGGCGTGCCTGAATCTCCTGCCGAGCCGGGCCAGGGCGCACCCACTGCCAGCCATCTGAAATCAGGACCAAATGTCGTCCGTTCAAGGCTGACGCCACGGCGTATTGTCAGGCCGCTGTCGTTGCCCCAGTTGACGCTGTCGACCTCTACTCCGTTGGGAGCAAGCAGCAAAATCTCGTCGTCACCGTTGGCAAGTTGGATGCCGCCATAGACGTAGTCGACAGGAACGCCGCCATTGGCATCTCGGTTGGCGTTGACGCCCAGAACGATGTAGCCATGCGCCTCGACTTCAAGGTCGGCGGCGATTACGTGTCGATCGCTGCCCAAATCGGCCAAGATCCAGCCGTTCAGATTGATCGCTTCAGTGTCGGCGTTGAATATCTCAATGAATTCTCCGCTGCCATCATTGACCGCTTCAGGATTGGCCAGAAACTCGCTAATAAAAACAGCGGGTAGCGGACCGGGCGTTGGATGTTGGCCTGGGTCGTCTGTGGGTGTGGGCAGTGGCGTTGGCGGTGTCATCGTGGGTGTTGCGATCGGTGTCGGCGCCAGGGTCAGTGTCGGTATTGGTGTGGCAGCGGGAGGGCGATAGGCGGTTGACGGGCTGCCTAAATCTCCTGCGGAACCTGTCCAGGGCGTTTGAGCTGTGACCCAGCCGCCGGCCGGATCGAAGGAGACTCGCTCCAGGCTGGCTCCGGCCGTGACCGCACGGTTCGTGCCATCGCCCCATTCAATGCGATCCGCTTCCTGACCGTTTGGCCTCAGCAGCAGGATCTCGTCGCCGGTGTTGGCCAGGTTGATGCCGGTGAGGATGTAGTCGACTGGCAAGCCGCCGTTGACGGCCATATCGTCGTTGCGAGCCAGCACAAGGTACTGGTTGGGCTGAATGTTTAGATCGGCATTGATGACGAAATTATCCCTGTCGAGGTCGGTCAACATCCAGCCGTTGAGATTGACGGCGAAATTCCCGGCGTTGAACAGCTCGATGAACTCGCCGAACTCATCGCTGACTGCCTTCGGATTGGCAAGAAACTCGCTGATGTAGATTGAGGGCAGCGGACCGGGTGTGGGTGTGGTGAGTGGGGTTGGCGGAGCACCTGTGGGCGCTGTAGTTTGGGTGGCCGTTGATGTAACCCAGAGGCGTCGACACCTGTGTCGGTATCGGTGTTGCCATGGGTGTTGCCATAGGCGTCATTGTTGGCGTCGACGTAGGGGGCGACGGAACATACGCGCTCCCCGGACTGCCCGCGTCGCCGGCAGAGCCTGGCCATTGCATCGAGGCCGTTTCCCAGATGTCCGTGCCATCGAAAGAGGCGCGTTCCAGGCTGGCGCCTGACGTGATCTCGCCACTATTCCATTCGATACGATCTACTTCAGAGCCATTGGGCATCAATAGCACGATTTCGTCTTCGCTGTTGGCCAGTTTCATGCCATTGAATTGGAAGTCCGTCGGAACTCCGCCATTGAGGATTAGGTCGCTACTACGTGCCAACACAGAATACTGATTGGGCTGGATAATCAGATCCACGTTAATTATGAAGTTGTCAGTGTCGAGATCGGCCAGGATCCACCCATTGAGATTGACGGCGGCGTCGCCGGCATTGAACAATTCGATGAACTCGCCGAATTCGTCTCCGACTGCCTTTGGGTCTGCTAGGAATTCGCTGATCAAGATTGACGGCGGAAAGGGAGTTGGCCCTTCCGTGGCTGACGGCGCAGGGGTTGGGGTGTGCGTCACAGTGTCCGTCGCTATGCCCGTCGATGTGGCAGTTGGTTCGGCAGTCTCTGAAGCAGTCGGCGTGGGTCCCGGCTGCGTTGGAGCGGGCGTGCCGGTGTACGCAATTGTGGGCGTTTCTGTCGCTGTTGGAACCGGCGTCGGCACGGATGTCGATGTGGGTACTGGTGTGGATGCCGGCGTGGGAGATGGCGCTCGATAGGGTAGACCTGGGCTGCCCCGATCGCCGGCTGAGCCCGGCCACGGTGAAGATGCGGGGATCCATGTATCAGCTATCGTGAAGTCAGACCGTTCCAGACTGACGCCTGCATCAATTGACAACCCGCCGCCGCCCCACGTGACACTGTCAACTGTGACGCCGGCGGGTGAAAGGAGCACGATTTCATCGTCTCCATTTGCTAGCTGGAAACTGCTATAGACATAGTTGACAGCGACGCCGCCGTTGTCAGAAAGCGTACCGTTGCGGGCCATAACCAGATAGGCTCCCGGCTGAATGAGCAGTTCGCCTGCTATCGTGTGTCCTTCGCCGTCCAGATCCTCGATCCGCCAGTCGGCGAGATTGACGATCTCCTCTCCACCGTTAAATATTTCGATGTACTCGCCTTTACTGTCACTCACGGCTGCCGGGTTTGCCATGAATTCGCTGATGAAGAGATGCGTATGCTGAACGGGCGCGGGAGCCGGTGGGTCGGTCGCCAGCTCAGGTGTGGAAGTCGTGGTGTTGGTTGGGCTGGGTGTCACGGTATTGGGTGTCACAGGGTCAGTCGGGGCCCCGGGTGTGGGCGTGGCTGCATCGGTTGAGGTCGGCGTCACTGTCGCGCTCGGCGACTCAGGCGTGAAGGTAGCGGTCTCCGCCGGCATTGAGGTCAGAGTTGATGTTGAAGCTTGTATCGAAGGTTGAGTCGCTGTCTCGGCTGGAATGGGCGTGTCTGAGGGAAAAAGGGTGGGGAGTTCAGTGGCGAAAGCGGTCGATGTGGCCGTCACCGTCATCACCGCCGCTGGCATAAGAGTTGGCGATGGCGAGCCGGTAATAGGAAGCGTAGTGGTGATGGCGCTTTTCTCGACGCTGGTTCTCACAGGTAGCGAAGCAACTGAATAGATGGCTGTCTGCACCGATGCATGTCGGCTAGCGCCGGACAGGTGAGCAGGAAGCGCAAGCATGACCAGCAGCGCGCCGGTACAGATTAGAACACTGGTGAGCAATGACCGCGCTGGGTTGGAATGACGAGATGGACGTCCGGCACCAATGTTGAGTAGGCGCAGCCGGCTGCGAAAAGATCCCATTTTTGTACCTCCCGAGGGATTAGAAGTACACAAAATTTGTGGAAACGATCTGTCTATGTGATTTGAGCCTGACTCTCAGATGATAGGGCATGGTGAAGCTGGTGTCAAACCATCAAAAACGAGGGCGGCACTTCCAAATATGGCGTAGCGAGCCGGCTTAGCCACTGCGTTGTATCGCTTGGCGGGTATCCCTACCCACCCTACGATAGGATACATTCTGAGTTGCTGAAGCAAGTCGGTCTATCCGAGTAGTTGGGGGTTTCGTCGCCTCGTGCGTTGCACGAGTGGCCTCACTCTGAATCTCCTTTGGGCGACACATCGACAAGATTTGGAAAATATGTGCTAATCGGGTATACTATCTTGAGCTATTAAGCTCGATCATGCGCCCGGTACAGCGGTGATTTGGCTAATAGGCCTTGCAGTGGGTCGCACTGCAGATGAGGAACGTACAGTTCCAGGCTTGACAAGGGGAGTACCGAATGAGTATTGCTGGTGTGGAAAAGACGCAACTGATTGAAGAGTTCCGGATTAGCGACAATGACACCGGTTCACCCGAAGTCCAGGTGGCATTGTTGACAACCCGTATCAATGGACTCATTGATCACTTGAACACCCACAAGCACGATGAGGGTTCAAGGCGGGGGCTTCTTAAGTTGGTTGGACAGCGAAGGCGGCATCTCGCTTACCTGAAGCGCAAGGACAGCGAACGGTATCAGAAGTTGATTCAGCGCTTGGGTCTGCGAAAATAGGATAGTCACTGACGGGGCGGGAAGTCTACGATATGACTCTCGCCCCTCTGCTTCTCCAATAGTTAGTGCCCGTGAAGCATTCTGTGCGGGTTGGTAGACGGAACGAATTGCTACGGCATTCGTTATTGTAAACTGATGGACGTGTAGCGGCGATTCTTACTTAATTGTTGGGCTCGCTCTGAGTAGCGAACAATGAGGTCCGGTATTGGAAAGCGTGCCGAAGTGGGGATATTGTTGATGTCAGGACAATCAGCCTCGTTTCGACCCGGTCTCCAGTTCCGCACCTCGCCTCTCGATTGACAACTCCCGCTGCACTGCCATCAAAATGTTATTTGCATTCTGCGCGTGTAGATTCGCACTTGCGCTCTTTCCGCGTGCGCAGAAAAAAACTGTTTTAAGGAGAATGTAACAATGCAGATGTTTGATGGCGCTCAAGTCTTTTCCACCGAGGTCGGTGGACGTACTCTGAGCATTGAAACAGGCGTCCTGGCTGCTCAGGCAGGCGGCGCTGTGACCGTGCGCTACGGCGACACGGTGTTGATGGCCGTGGCCACCATGAGCCACGATGTTCGTCCGGGGATGAACTTCTTCCCCATGACAATCGAATTTGAAGAACGACTCTATGCCGCCGGTCGCATCCCCGGCAGCTTCTTCCGCCGCGAAGGCCGACCCAGCGAGCAGGCGATTCTGCTTGCCCGACTGGTGGATCGCCCGTTGCGCCCGCTCTTTCCCAAGGGCATGCGCAACGAAGTGCAGATCATCATCTACACGCTCAGCTCTGATGGTGAGAACCTGATGGATCCGCTGGCGATCATCGCTGCCTCGGCTGCGTTGACAATCAGCGACATTCCGTGGAACGGCCCGATTGCCGGTTCCGCCATCGGCTTCGTCGACGGCGAATACGTGGTCAACCCGACTGCTGAACAGATGGATCTGAGCAGTCTCAACCTGGTGGTTGCCGGTACAGACGACAACATCCTCATGGTCGAAGCCGGCGCCAACGAGCTGCCTGAAGACATGGTGTTGGAAGCGCTCAAGCTGGCCCATGAGTCCATGCAGCCGGTCATTGAGATCATCAAAGAGATGCGTGACCAGCTCGGCAAGCCCAAGGTCGAAGACTTCCCGGTCTTCCTGCCTGCCGATGAGGTGGTCGAAGAGATTCGCTCGCTGACCGCCGGCAAACTGGCTGCCGTGATTGCAGATGGCCCCGGCAAGAAGGAGTTGAAAGAAGGCAGAAACGCCGTTCGTGCAGAGGTCGAAGAGATCTTCGCCGAACGCATTGAAGAAGGTGTTGTCAGCGGTAAAGACATCGGCGATGCCCTGGATACAGTCTTCAAAGAGGTGACGCGGGCGCGTATCCTGGCCGACGGAATCCGTCCCGACGGACGCGAGACAGCCGAGATTCGCAATATCAGCGCCCAGGTCGGCAAGCTGCCGCGCACCCATGGCTCCGGCCTCTTCATGCGTGGCGAGACCCACGTGCTGACGTTGACCACGTTGGGCACGCCGGGTGACGCACAACGCCTGGATACGCTCCAACCTATCTCGACCAAGAAGTACATGCATCACTACAATTTCCCGCCTTACAGCACAGGTGAGGCATACCCGCTGCGTGGTACGAAGCGTCGCGAGGTCGGCCATGGCGCCCTGGCGGAACGTGCGTTGAAGCCGGTCATTCCCGAGGACTTCCCCTACACCCTGCGTCTGGTCAGTGAAGCTGTCAGCAGCAACGGCTCGACCAGCATGGGGTCGGTCTGTGGCAGCACCCTGTCGCTGATGGATGCCGGTGTGCCCATCACGGCGCCGGTCTCCGGCATTGCCATGGGTCTGATTCAGGACATGGAGACTGGCAACTATCGCATTCTTAGCGATATCCAGGGTCTTGAGGATGCGCTCGGCGACATGGACTTCAAAATCGCCGGCACCGAGCATGGTGTTACAGCCCTGCAGATGGATCTGAAGATCAAGGGCCTTGATTTCAGCATTCTGGAAGAAGCGTTGGAGCAAGCTCGTGTGGGGCGCATGTACATCATGAGCAAGATGCTCGAAGCGCTGCCATCGCCCCGTGAAGAGATGAGTGAGTTTGCCCCGCGCATTCTCACTGTCAACATCGATCCTGAGAAGATCGGCATGTTGATTGGACCGGGCGGTAAGACGATTCGAGCGCTTCAGGACAACTTCGAAGTCAAGATCGATGTCGAGGAAGATGGCACCGTCTTTGTCTCAGGCGCCGGCGTTGGCGCCGAGCATGCTCGTGACGAGGTCGAGCGTCTGACTGAAACCATCGAGGTCGGCAAGATCTACACCGGCACCGTGGTTCGTGTTGAGGCCTACGGCGCCTTCGTCAACATCAAGCCGGGCTTGGATGGCATGGTCCATATCAGCCAACTTGCTGACTATCGTGTCGACAAGGTCGAGGATATCGCCAAGTTGGGTGATGAACTCACGGCGATGGTCATCGACGTTGACCCGGGCGGCAAGGTGCGCATGAGTCGCCAGGCCGTACTCGAAGGCTGGACTGCTGAAGAAGCACGCAAGCGCGATTCCGGCGGAAACCGTGGTGGCGGTGGACGTGGCGGTCGCGGTGGTGATCGCCGTGGCGGTGGCGGACGTGACCGACGTCGCTAGATTGCGCCGAGTATGATGATTGAATGAAACAGGCCGGTTCCTCACAGGAACCGGCCTGTTCTTATTCATCCCGAATAGTACCGCTCATAGTCGCCAACAAGCAGATGGAGCGGCGCTTCATCCTCTTCGATCTCGGGGAAGCGACCGGCCGGCTTGTAGAAGCGGTTGTCAGCGGTATCATCGTTGACCGTTGAGACTTCGCCCACCAGCACACGCTCGTCAACGCCCCAGAACTTGTGATAGCAGTAGGGTGGCAGTGTGATGCTTTCGCCGGGGCTGAAGGTCAGGGTTGTGCCGGCCTTGACCGTGTGCTCGACACCATCGGTGAAAATTGTCACGTCGGTGTCGGCGATCTCTTCATCCTCAGTGGCATTGTAAAGCTGGACGGCCAGCTTGCCGCCTCCGCGTACGATGATATCCTCGGTCTTCAGCCAATGAAAGTGGAACGGCGTGATCTGATCCACGTCCACGATGAGCAGCTTTTCGGCGTAGAGCTTGCCTTTGCCCCTGGCCAGGTCCGCCGGATTGCCGTTGCGCAGCGTGAAGAGGAAGAGTCCGACATTGGCGTAGTCGCCGAGTCCGAAATCGGTGATGTCCCACCCCATGCCGTTCTCAACGATCTCACGCACCTCCGGTCCCTTCTGCCGCCACTCTTCAGGCGTCCAATAGGCGAATGGCGGCAGGTGAAAGCCTAGTTCGCGGGCGAAGCGGTCCGCGTCACGGATGATTGCGTTGATTTCTGAGCGTTTCATTGGCATACTCCTGATCGGGTGACAAGAAATGATGGCTCTCTGAAGAATTGTGGGCGGGCTATCCACGCCAAAATAGTTCAGAGTGTCGAAATGATTTGTGAGACCTATGGAAGGCGCACTCGCCCGATTAAAACGGGAGGAAGTTCGCTGTATTTTCCGCTCCACGAGAGCGGGTTGCGACCGGTGGGGTGATCCGGCGGAAAGGCTCGCTCTTCAAGCGCGTCGAGCACGAAGCCGGCGTCGAACATCTTTCCCAAGATTAGCTGAAGAGGTCGGTGGAAATAGAGCTGTGGTCTGGGTTGTCCAGGGATTCCCAGCCCTCTTGCGATCCCCGGCGTCATGTAGCGTCGGATCTTCATCGAATAGACTTCGATGATCTCTCCCTCCCGGTCTTCCATCTCGGCCATATGCGCTGTGTATGGGTTGTTGAAGCACGGATGCATCAGTGAGAAGAGAAAGGGCGCTCCCGGCTTGAGTAGCTTCGTCAGCGCCAGCAAGAGCGGATCGATTTCGGCCATGTCGAAGAGGGCCATCTGACAGACGGCGGCATCAAAGCGATTCGTTCCGAGGGCGAGCAGTGAAGCCTCGTCGGTTGCATCAATGACGCTGTAGTCGATGAGATCGGCATGGTCTGTTGTTCGTGCTCGCGCGTGAGCAACCATTTTCTCGGCGAAGTCGAAGGCGGTGACTTTTGCGCCCAGTGCTGCCAGCTTGCGTGCGTAGAGGCCGGTGCCGCAGGCTGCTTCAAGATAGAGCTGGCCCGGCTGAGGCTGCAACAGGCGCTTCGAGGCCGGCCAGATGAGCGTCTCGACGAAATCATTGCCGTCATCGCCCATACGCTCATCCCAGTAGGCGGCGTTCTCATTCCAGGCCTCACGTGTTTGTGCATTGGCTGATTCTGAATCGACGGTTCTCATCAATGGTTTCTCCCATGCAGTTACAACACACCCATATCTTTCCTCGAAAACTCGTTGATGATCCTGAGCTTACTCCAAGATGGTGGATTGTCAAGCCTAAAATATGGGCGGGGTGTCTCTCAAACTGGAGGCAGGGAACCACGTGCCGGGGACGGCCTACGAGTGCATCGCATGACCGAATTGAACTGGGCCGTCCCCGGCACGTTTCGCCTCGATTCTGAAACAGATGCATACGGTCGTGCAGAGCATCGTATCGGTCTTTTCAATAGCCGGATTATCGGCGCTTCGAAATGTATGCAGCCTGGCGGTATAATAGCATCCGAATCTGGAACGTATGCGTCCTACATATTCAAACATCGACAAAGAGGGAGAGAACAATGGTGCCGATCCGAATAGGAATTCTGGGTTTGACCCACGATCACATATGGGGAAATCTTGATGATCTCAACAATACGTCGACCGGCAAATTGGTTGCTGCTGCCGATCCAAACGGACCGTTGTTGGAGAAGATCCGTGACGAATATGGATGTGGACAGGTCTTTGACAGCTACGAAAGTATGCTGGACGAAGCCGGACTGGATGCCGTCTACGTCTATGGCGACAACAAGACCGGCGCAGAGCTGACGGTGATGGCTGCCGAACGTGGCTTGCACGTGATGGTTGAGAAGCCCATGGCCTCGACGCTGGAGGGCGCGGTCACCATGGTCGCCGCCGCCGAGGCAAACGGCGTCAAGTTGATGATCAACTGGCCCTTTGCCTGGAACCCTGCCTTTCAGAAAGCAACGGCCATGGCCTTGGGCGGTGAAATTGGAACGGTCTTCGAGACCAAATATCGCTCTGCCCATGCGGGACCCAAGGAACTGGGCTGTACGCCTTACTTCTACAACTGGTTGCATGACGCCGAACTCAACGGCGCCGGGGCCTTGATGGATTACGCCTGTTACGGCGCTGCGCTTGCTCGCTACGTGCTGGGCCAACCGAGCCGCGTGACTGGTGTGGCCGGCCAGTTGCTCAAGGACTACATCACGCTGGAGGACAACGCCGTCATTCTGATGCAATGGCCACGAGCCATGGCAGTCAGTGAGGCGTCGTGGAGCCAGATCGGCGACCTGACCTCTTACGAGACGATCATTTACGGCAGCGAAGGAACGCTCTTTGTGGAGCGATCCGGCAGGCTGCTGCTGGCCACCCGTGAGCATGGCGAGGGCGTTGCTGTGGATGTGCCGGAACCACCGGTCGAGGCGGCCAGCGCCAGTGCCTACTTCCTCCACTGCATCGCCAACGATCTGCCGATCGAGGGAATTTGCAGTGCGGCAGTCGGCCGGGATGCCCAGGAGATTCTGGAAGCCGGCCTGCTCTCTGCAACCTATGGTGAGGCTGTGTCATTGCCCCTGCCGGTCTACGGTTAATAGCGCTGAGCGGAAAGGACTTGCCTCAGATTAGTCCAATACAGAAAGCCTTTTCTTAACACGAATGGTCACGAGTTGTCGCGAATTGTGTCGTCGCCCAAGGGCGAAATTGGGTGTTATTCGCTCCTGGATCCCTTTCTGTAGTGGACTCATCTTTGGCGAAAACGCTCTCCAAACAGGCATACAGGAAAAAGGAGAATCATGATTCGAATTGGCATTGTCGGCTGCGGTCGCATATTGAATGCCCACTTGCAGGGCTATAAGAAACTACGTGAACTAGGCGTCGACAACTTCCGCATCACTGCGTTGGTGGCGCGACAGGAGGACGATGCACGCATGTTCTTGCGACGGGGAGAAGGTCCGCGGCCCCGTCCGCCGGTGTTGCCGCCGGAAACCGGCGATCCGCTGGCCGCGCCCCACACCTATCTGAACGATTTCCAGGATGACATTGATGTACCGGTCTACACTGACTATTCCGAGATGTTGGCCGATGACGTGGTGGATGCCGTCAATGATTTCACGACGTTGGCATTGCACCATCAGATTGCCGAAGAAGCGTTGCTCAAAGGCAAGCATTTGCTTGCCCAGAAGCCGCTGGCCATCTCCGTGAAAGCGGCCATGCGCATGGTCGATCTGGCTGCCATGAAAGGATTGACGCTTGGCACGTTCGAAAACGTTCGGCAGGGAAAGTTTACCCGTGCTGCGGGTTGGGCCGTGCACAGCGGCCTCATCGGTGATCCACAGATGGCACTGATGGGCTCACTCGGCGGCGTCTGGTCGCCGGACATTGTGACGGCAGAGACGCCTTGGCGGCATGACAAATTGCGTGCCGGCGGCGGTGGATCTATCGATATCGGTGTCCATCAGTTCCATCTGTTGCGCTACGTATTTGGCGAGGTGGACTGGGTCAGCGCCGTGGCCCGAACGTTCGAGCCGACCCGCTACCGGCGCGATGGCGACGGCAATGTGATCGAGACGGTCCCGGCCAATGTCGATGATACTTATCTGGCCACGGTCGGCTTCGAAAATGACGCGATTGGACAGTTGCTTTGGTCATGGGCCGGCCATGGCGACCCACTAGAGGTGCCGGGCGCGCCCGCGTTCTATGGCAGTGAAGGATCGATCGTTGGTGGTCAACTGGTCAGTGACAGTGGTTTGCGCACGCCGCTGATCGACCATTTTGAAGCCGATCTCACAACCGATGAATGTGAATTTTTCTTCCCGCTGGGCCTGACTGATCCATTTGCCATTCAGCAACTCGACTGGCTGCGGGGAATCGAAGAGGGGCGCGATCCCGAGACCAGTGGTCGCGAAGGCCTCTACGATTTGGCCTGCGCCTTTGCCATGCTCGAATCGTCGACGCTCAAACGGCAGGTTTCCCTGATGGAAGTGCTGTCAGGTGTGGCCAATGCCTATCAGGCGGAGATTGACGCGTTCTATGGGTTGGGGTGAGAGGGGAAGGCTGCTGCGTAATGTGTTGGGGTTTCGGCTACTTGCTACGTGCTGCGTGATATTCTCTATCGGAGCAGAACGTATGTCCGGTTTCTGCACAGCAGTTGGGACATTTGAATCGCCTTCGAACGTCCTTTTCGATAGTCTCACGCAGCAAGCAGCACGTGGCCGACCCCGTTTGACACTGTCGCTGCACCGCGCCTATACTCCTTCTGTATACACTGACGTTTCTCGACTGGCGAACCGCACATTGTGTGGACGTGGAGTCATACCACGGGGGAGAGAGACGTTTGAACTCGACAGTCGTTCGCCTGGGCTGGGGTGGTCGAACAGGTTGTTTGACGACCCTTTTTTTGTTGGTGAATTCCATCATAAATGCCTGTTTCCGGGAGGAACAAAAACATGCCACAGCCACGTGCGCTATTGTCCGTATCTGATAAGACCGGGCTGGTTGACTTTGCCCGTAGCCTGAGCGAATCCGGTGTCGAACTGGTGGCCAGCGGCGGCACTGCCAAGCAGATTGCCGATGCAGGGCTGCCTGTCCTGGCGGTCGAAGATCTGACCGGTTTCCCTGAGATTTTGGGCGGCAGGGTCAAAACCTTGCATCCGGCAGTGCATGGCGGGATCCTGGCCCGACGTACGGATCTTCATCTGGATGAATTAAAAAGCCATGATATCGCTCCGATTGATCTGGTAGTCGTCAACCTTTACCCGTTTCAGGAGACAGTTGCCGAAGCCAGCGTGACGCTGGCCACGGCGATTGAGCAGATTGACATCGGTGGCGTCGCGCTGTTGCGAGCCGCAGCCAAGAACAACGAGTCGGTTACGGTGGTCTGCGATCCTGAGGATTATCTTGCTGTCGCTGAAGCCTTTGCATCCGGCGGCACCAAGATGATGATGCGCAAGAGGCTGGCGCTCAAGGCATTTCGACACACCGCGGAATATGACGGCGCCATCTCGGCCTTCATGGCAAGCCAGATCGAGGCTGACGATTCAGCCCAGATGCCCGAATACATCCAGCTCAATCTCAAGCAGGTGCAGCTCAATCGCTATGGCGAGAACCCGCATCAGCAGGGCGGCCTCTATAGCTACGGCGATGACAGCCCGCCGTTTGAAGTTCTGCACGGCAAGGAGATGAGCTACAACAACTGGTTGGATCTGGATGGGAGCTGGCAGTCGGCCATGGATTTCCCAAAGCCGACCGTCTCGATCATCAAGCATGGAAACCCCTGCGGTTTGGCCTCCGCTGATACATTGGCCGCTGCTTACGATAAGGCGCTGGCTTCCGATCCGGTCAGCGCGTTCGGCAGCATCGTCTCGGTCAATCGCCCGCTTGATGTCGAACTTGCCGTCAAGATGGCCGATCTATTTGTCGAAGTCGTGGCAGCGCCTTCATACGAAGAAGAAGCTTTGGCCTTGTTATGCAAGCGCAAGAACCTGCGCATCGTTCAGCCGACCGGCGTTCCGCTGCGTACGTTGAGCCTGCGCAGCATCTACGGCGGCGTACTCGTACAGGAATTGGATCGCAGCAAAGATGACATGGATCCGAGCAGCTGGCGGATCGTCTCCCAGCGCCAGCCAACGCCGGAGCAACTTGCCGATCTGGCCTTTGCCTGGCGGGTGGCGCGCAGCGTGAAGAGCAACGCCATTGTCTATGTGCAAGATGAAGCCACGGTCGGTGTCGGGGCCGGACAGATGAGTCGCGTCGATGCCGTGATGCTGGCCGCTCACAAGGCAGGCGATCGCTCACGGGGCGCAGTGATGTCGTCCGATGCCTTCTTCCCGTTCCCGGACGGCATTGAAGAGGCCGCCAAGTATGGCATTGTGGCGGTTGTTCAACCAGGCGGGTCGATTCGGGATGACAAGGTGATCGAAGCAGTCGACAACCTCGGTCTGATCATGGCATTCACCGGCACCCGCCATTTCCGACATTGAGTGCAGGCAGAGTCCGCAAGCTCGGGCCGTGCCTGACGAGGTGTTTGTCGGTGAGATCGCAAAATAGAAAACGAAGAGGGGCTGTCTGCATGCAGACAGCCCCTCTTCATTTTCTATTCAAAATCAGGCGATCCGACCGGAGGTTAATCCGTGGATGCCGGTTCTTCTTCTTCAGCCGCAGCTTCTTCAACGGCGTCTAATGCTTCTCCAGAGTCTTCCACGTCATCAGCTGCTACGTCTACGCCGGAAGCCTCCTCTGCTGCGGCTTCATCCTCGGCTGAGACTTCCGCTTCGGCCGGGGCTTCATCTACGGCTGCCTCTACTGTTCCTTCAGCAGCTTCAGCTGTGTCGGCTTCCACGGCGCCGCCTGAAGCTTCCTCTTCCACAACAGCTGCGTCGTCCTCCGCAGCTTCATCTTGGGCCTCTTCTTCTTCAGCAGCAACGACCGCTTCGTCCATTGCTTCGTCTTCGGCGATGACCTCTTCGACCTGGACCTCTTCAATCGCCTCGATCCTCTCTGGACCCAGCTTTTGGAGATCCTGTACCGTGGCCACGCCAAATTCTTTGAGCGTCTCCTGGTCGGCATGAATCTGGTCCATCGCGGCGCCAACAATGAAGTAGACGAGAATAAAGCCGATGATCGGACCGATGATAGCTAGTCGAGAACCGCTGTTGGACATTCTGATTTTCTCCGTCCCCTGAAATCAGGGCAGTTGGGCATCCGTGTTTGTAATCAGGTGTTCATAATCAGGTGATTGAATCCAAGAATAGCTCAAATTGAATGTTCGGGCAAGATTGTACGCTCAAATTCTGTCTTGGAGAACGTCGAAAAATATCGTTGTTCAAGCAAGGACGTTTGTCACGCAACTACATTTCGGTTAAGGTTGATCGGCTTGGCTGATAACGCCTGCTAACTTCATCAATCTAGTGCTTGCATCAAACCTGGGAATTGATATCTTGACTGATATTGTCGACGCTCAAAAGAGCCCCTCTACCGGCCTGGACGCCTTTATCGTCTACGTAAACGACCTTGTGCAGTGGGCATGGGTCACTCGGGCAGATACGGCCCAACTCATCCTGCGCATGGGCGAGGACTGCGCCTATATTCGCCTCGGCGACGTCGAGCAGCCCATGCGATTTCTAAGACAGATGTCCGGAGCGCCTCCGATTCGCTTCGGCACGGCGGGCTTCCGGTCCGACATTCTGGATGATTTTAATCCAGCGCGCCACTACACCGCATTTGTCTTCGTTGGTTTTTGGCTACCGACGCCTGCGGCAATCTGTCTGCTCTGGGCCTGGGAGGTCGCCAGCTTCATTCGCTACAAAGGGCATTGGAGCCCAAAAGATATCCTTAGCGGTAATATCGGCATCCGCCATGGGCGTTTGGTGAAGCGCTACGGCGCTTCCATCTTGCCGAGCCTTATCGCCGCCGACCTTTCTGAGCCGCCGCGCACACCCTCGCACGACTAGGTAGTCCGGCTTTTCCCAGAAGCCAGACCTCTGGGCAATCGGCGCTACATGTTGTTCACAAACCCATTTGCCTGCCACTCGGTTTCGTTGACATTTCGATTGCCGGGCTGTTGAAGGTTAACCAAATACTTCGGTAATAATGTAGGTGCGGTCTATAACCCATAGGCATCAAGCTAAGGTTATGTCTAGCGGCGGCGTCGGCTTCGGCAGGGATGAATCCCGCCGCTAACAGTAAAAAGCGCCCTCAGGCGCTAAATCTCAGCCGCTGAGGCGGCTTTTCGCTGTTAGCAGCCGGCTTCAGCCGTTGCTGCAAGCCCGTTCGCAACAGCGGTCGGCTCAACACAACCTTAGCTTGATGCGCATGGGTCTGTAACCGCACGACTCCAAAATCATTCAGGACTTCCGCAGATTGTGCGGTTACAAACCGCACCTACGGCTACCGGATTAATTTCTGAACCTTCAAAATCCCGGTGCGAACACCCACATGCCGCCTTGGCGGCTAGGCCAAAGTGCCTGAGGGTACTTCTCGTTGTTAGCAGCCGGTTTCAACCGTTGCGTCCAAATGTCAACAGGCCCTAATTCCCCACCAAATAATCTGCAATGATGCTATGTACGATCCGTTCAATCGGAGCCCGGTCGTCTGTAAAGATGATCGGGTCTGGCGCGGGCTGGGGAATGCGCGCCTGCGCCGCCCTCAGCGCAAGTTCCTGAAATTCCGGAGTCATTGCCTCAGGTAAATCGGCGAGGTTTGCCGACACGTTTTCGAGTGTCATTGGCTGCATCGTGGCGACGACCAACGAGTTCGCCAAGGTGTCTGGCGGTCCCGGCTCGTCGATCACAAAGACCGACGGGAAGACCGTGCTCAACGTTGAGACCAGCGCTTCGACCAGTGCGAAGTTGGTCTCTGTTCGACCGACATTGATGGTGACAACGCCATCCTCACTCAGGTGTTCGTGCACGAGTTGGAAGAACTCGACCGTTGTCAGGTGAAACGGAATGTAGGGCGGACGATAGGCGTCAATGGCCACCACATCCCAGGTGGCATCCGACGGCTGTTGAGATAGCCATCGACGACCATCGGCGGCAATCGCATCAAGATTGGGCTGGTTCATGTCGAAGAACTCTCGCCCCACCTCAATGATCTGTGGATCCAGCTCGATGCCGGTGATGGGGAGTGGACCGTAGATGTCCGTGTAGAGTTCGCTTACGGTCCCGGCGGCCAGCCCGATGATCAACAGATCGTCCGGGGCGTGCTTTTCGGACCATGTGGGTTGGAAGAGCGGCGCCAGGAGGAAGTAGTCCCAAATGCCCCGGCTGAGCAACATATCGGGGTGGTGGACACTGTGAATGCCGATGCCGTCATTGAGCTTGAGATGATGCTCGTTGCCCCATTGACGTACAGAAATATAGTTGAAGGCGCTTTCGTCCTCGTACAGGATGGGCCCGGTCTGGCTGTCGCTCCAAAGCCCCAGTACCCCTTGTGAGGGACGACTTAAGACTGCAACGAGTAGTACGGCGGCAAACGCAACGAGCGGCACCCAACGGTGGCTCTGACGCAAAGCTCCCAGCGAGATTACTATCAACAATGTCAACGCAAGAATGAAGAATGTCCAGCGCGTGCCCACCGCGGGGATGAGCCAGAGCGCAGGCAGAAAGGCCCCCAGGATGCTGCCGGCAGTGGCTGTGGCGGAGAAGCGACCGGCAGTCTGTCCTGTCGATTGCAGATCGTGCAACGATAGGCGGATTGCCCAGGGCGTAGCTGTGCCCAAGAGAATGCCGGGGATGCTGAACAAGATCAAGATGGCGAACAGTGATCCGGCCAACAGCCCCAGTGAAAAGCCGGCCAGTCCTCGCGAGGCCCATCCCAACACGGTTCCACTAAAAAGTGGAACCAGAGCAACGCCTATGGCTGCCAGCGTCAGGGTGATGTCGAGTTCTCTTTGGCGTGGAAAGCGGTCCGCCAGTCTGCCGCCAAACCATGCGCCCACCGCCAGGTAGAGCAGGATCAACCCGATCAGCGCTGACCAGATAATCTGATTGTTGCCGAAGGCCGGTTCAAGCAGGCGTGACGCGCTCAGTTCCATGCCCAGCGTGACCAGCCCGGATGTGAATACAAGAATCGAAAGATAGCGCATGGAGAGAATTGTAATGCAGAGGGAACGATAAAGCGAAGGCTCATGGATCGAGGGGTGCGTCCCAGATTTTTGCAGAGCTCGTTCGACCAGGATATTCAGCGAGATGAACCGGGAGCACTCCAGTGTGCGAGTGAACAAGCTCAGGCCCAAGGTGGGCTCATTTTGCCTGGTTTAACTCTGGTACAAAAATCTGGGACGCACCCTGGATCGAGATGTGGCTGCCGACAGATGGTACCGGCAGCCACATCTCGATAGTGCGAATCTGTTTTGTGCAGGCTAGGTTCTGTTGACATTTTGTTTTCGCAGGGATAAATCCCGCTGCTAACAATGAGAAGCCGCCTCAGCGGCTAACTCTCAGCGCCTGAGGGCGCTTCTCGCTGTTAGCAGCCGGCTTCAGCCGTTGCTGTGAGCCAAATGTCAACAGACCCTAGTTCAGCCGTTCAAAGATCCCGGCCGCGCCCATGCCGCCGCCAATGCACATCGTGACCATGCCGTAGCGGTCACCTCGTCGCTGCATTTCGTGGAGCAGTTGTACGGTCAGCTTGGCCCCGGTGCAGCCCAGCGGGTGCCCAAGCGCAATCGCGCCGCCGTTGACGTTGGTGATCTCCTCGTTGAAGCCCAACTCGCGGATCACGGCCAGGCCTTGCGCTGCAAAGGCCTCGTTCAACTCGATCAGGTCGATCTGGCTCAACTCAATGCCTGCATACTTCAGCGCCTTGGGTACGGCCGCTATCGGGCCGATACCCATCAACTCCGGCGCCACACCGCCGACGCCGAAGCTCACAAAGCGAGCCATCGGCGTCAGCCCCAGATCTTTGGCTCGTTCTTCGCTCATGACGAGTACCGCGGCCGCGCCGTCACTAGTCTGGCTGGCGTTGCCCGCAGTGACGGTGCCCTTGGCATGAAAGACCGTGCGCAACCTGCCCAGCGCTTCAAGCGTGGTATCCCGGCGGATGCCTTCGTCTTTGTCGAAGACAAAGCTCTGCTCGCTGACTTCGCTGCCGTTGCCCAACTTGAGATTCACCTCCAGCGGCACAATCTCGGCGTCGAACTTGCCCGCATCCTGGGCCGCAGCCGCTCGTTGATGGCTGCGCAGCGCGAAGGCGTCCTGGTCTTCGCGCGAGATGTTGTATTGGTTGGCCACGTTTTCGGCTGTGAGACCCATGCCGATGTAGGCGCCGGGGTGGTCGGCCGCCAAGGTCGGGTTGGCCACAAACTTGTTGCCGATCATTGGGACATGCGACATGCTCTCGACGCCGCCGGCAATGATCACATCGCCCATGCCGGACATGATCTGCTGGGCGGCAACGGCTATGCTCTGCACGCCGCTTGAGCAGAAGCGATTGATGGTCTGGCCGCAGACCGTCTCGGGCAGGCCCGCTCGCAGCACGGCAATGCGCGCCACATTCATGCCTTGTTCCGCTTCGGGAAATGCGCAGCCCAGCGCCACATCCTCAATCTCTGCCGGGTCGATGCCGGCCCGTTCGATCACTTCATTGATCACGACCGCGGCCATGTCGTCGGGCCGGGTGGTGCGTAGGCTGCCTCGTGTCGATCTGCCGACGGCGGTCCGGGCCGCCGATACAATGACTGCGTTGCGCATGATGTTTTTCCTTTCGGTGAGAGGGGCGAGGGGTGGGAGGCGGGGAGCGGGGACTCCGTCTCTCCATACCAGGTTTCTCGCCTATCTCAGTCTATGTTCTGTGTTGATGCCTCTGGTAGGCGATTGTCTTCACCAGTGAGCCAATGATTTCATCGCAGAGTCTGAGCCGATGGTTGAGAACGTCAGGGTCTATGAGGTGATGTGAGCGCAGATACCAGCCCTGGGTTTCTCTAGCTGACCCGACGGCGATTGACAGGAATCGGGCATAGTCCCAGCCGAAACCACGACCGTAGCCCTCTTCAATATTCGCTGAAATTGAGCCGCAACTTCGAATGACCTGGTTGGCTATGGCCTTGCCACGTGTGTCAGTCAGCCACGATTCGCTGTCATACCAACACAGATCGTAGAGAAAGAGCGCTCGCTTGTAAAACGCCAACTGCCATAGCGGCCCCCTGTGTACGGTCTCAGGAACAGTCGCTTGCCAGTCGCGATAACTTGCCGGAGGATTGCCAGTCACTTGTCCACGCCCCTCGCCTCACGCCCCTCGCTCAATTGCGCAACGGCTTGCCGTTCTGCAGGAAGTGCCAGATGCGTTCCTGGGTCTTGGCTTCGCCCAGCAAACTCATGAAACTCTCCAGCTCCAGGTCAAGGAAGTATTGCTCATCCATCCACGCTGACTGGCTCAGGTCGCCGCCGGTCAGGATGTAGCCGAGTTTGTTGGCGACGAGGCCATCATGTTTGCTGATGAAGCCGCCGCTTTGGAGGGAGTAAACTTCGACCTGTACGCTGGCCAGTACATCACGACCCGCAGCGTAGACATTGCCCTTTACGCCCGGCGCTGAATAGCCCGCAGCGTTTTGGGTCAACACTTCACGTTTGGCCTCGGCCAGCAAATGGTCCTTGTTCAAGATGATGCGATCCTGGTCGCTCAGGAAGCCCAACTCGCGGGCCTGCACTGCGGATTCGGCGACCTTGGCGAAGCCGACGGTCTCGAATACCTGACGCAAGTAGGGCGTGGAGTCAACGTTTGTGGCGTTCATGTGGGGCGAAATGTGACGGCGTACCATCTCCTTGCAACCGCCCCAGCCGGGAATCACGCCCAGGCCTACTTCGACCAGGCCCATGTAGGCCTCGGCGTGGGCAACAATGCGATCTGCCGCCAAGGAGACCTCGACGCCGCCGCCGAGGGCATAGTTGAACGGGGCCGTCACCACCGGTTTCGGCGCAGTGCGCATGGCCATGAAGGTATCCTGGCCATGCTTGATCATCTCTTCGACCTCGCCCCATTGGCCGGCCTGCGCCGCAATGGCCATAACCAATACGTTGGCCCCGGCGCAGAAGTGGGGCCCTTCGTTGCCGATGACCAGACCGGCAGCGTCGCCGTGCAACTTCTCAATGGCAACCTGCATGATCTTGAAAATGTCGGCGTCCAGGGCGTTCATCTTGCTGTGGAATTCCAGCAGCAAGACATCATCGCCCATGTCGTAGAGGCTGGCTGAATCATTTTCGGCCAGGGGCGCGCAGCAGCGTTGAATGCCCGGCAGCGTCACGTTCTTGTCACTGACCTCGATGGGCACGTAGCCGTGGGAGGCAGGATTGTAGACCATGCGTGTCATGCCGTCGTAGGAGTAGAATGAGGTGTGGCCGCTGTCGACCATCTCTTGCACCCATGGGGCGACGCTGATGCCTTCGCCCTCCATGCGGTTCAAGGTGTCGTCCACGCCGAGCACGTCCCAGATCTCGAAGGGGCCCATCTCCCAGGCAAATCCCCACTTCATGGCATTGTCGATGTCGACAATGCTGTCGGCGATTTCGGGGATGCGTTTGGATGCGTAGGCCATGGTGGCTGCCAACGTGTGCCAGATCAGTTCGCCGGCTGTATCGTCTGCGACAACCAACTCGCGCAGTCGTTCGGGGAGCGGCAGATCGCGTACGGTTCCGACGCTGGACCAGCGCGGTTTCTTGGGCTCGAGATAGTCGATCTCCTCTTCTTCTGCAGCTGCTTGCAGGTCAAGCCCCCAGAAGCTCTTGCGACCCTTCTCGTCGACCACCGTCTTGAAGAAGCCCTGGCCTGCCTTTGCGCCCAGGATCTTGTTCTCGACCAACATCTCCAGCACCGCAGTGCTATATTCGCCACGCAGAACCTCGCGGTCCTCGTCGTCGGGCACCATGGCGTACAGGTTTTCGCCGACCATGGACATCACGTCGATGCCGACCAGATCACTGAGCCTGAAAGTGCCGCTCTTTGGGCGGCCTAGCAGCGTGCCGGTCAGTCGATCGACCTCTTCCACGGTGTAGCCGTTTTCGATGGCGAACTCGATGACATCGCTCTGCACGAAGCTGAACATGCGATTGGCGATGAAGTTGGGCGTATCCTTGCAGATGACGACGCCTTTGCCCAGCGTTTCTTCGGCAAAACGGCGCATGCGCTCGACGACGGCTGGATCTGTGTCCGCCGTGGGGATGATCTCCAGCAGGTGAAGATAGCGCGGCGGGTTGAAAAAATGGGTACCCAGGAAGCGTTTCTTGAAGTCGTCGCCGCGACCTTCGCTGATGATTTTGATGGGGATGCCGGACGTGTTGGAACTTATGATGGCATCGGCCGGCGCGGTCGCTTCGATGCGTTCCATCAACGCCTGCTTCGGCCCTGGACGCTCGACGATTACCTCGACGATCCAGTCACTCTTGCCCACGGCTTCCTCGAAATCATCTTCCAGGTTACTCAATGAGATCAGGTTTGCAGCGGACTTTGTGAATAGATTACTCGGTTTGGCCTTTATCATCCGGCTAAAACCGGTATCGACAAAGCGGTTGCGAACTTTGCGGTCCTGCAACGTGAGGCCGGCCGCGGTTTCTTCCGGCGTCAGCTCCGGCGGTACGATGTCGAGTAGCGTCACCGGAACACCGGCATTGGCAAGATGGCCTGCAATAGCAGCACCCATCGTGCCTGCGCCGATCACCGTGACATAGTTGATTCCATAAGGCATATTCGGGCTCCTTGGATACTTGTGACTTGGCCTTGTCTGAGTCTTCTGCCCACAGTTGGCCGCATCGAAGTCAGATGCGGCTGGTCAATTCACCTGGTTCATGTGGGCGTGAATGCCACAACAGAAATCCAGCTCCTCCACCATTGGCAGGAACTGAACAGGGATTTCCGCCGGGATTCACTGGCACACGACGTTGTCGGTCGATGCACTAAAATCTTATGCGGGTGATACATAGTGTTGCACAGGCATGTTTTGGATCGGTTTTGGGACAGCTTAGCCGATTTTTCTCTTACTGTCTGATCGACAAATGTCTCCAGGCGGACAAGAATCGAGCGTAAGTCCGTGCCGGATCGATTCGGGCGCTGACCCTGCGTACGGCTGACCGCAACCATTCGGCTTGCGGACGTTCTCAGCACGATTCGCCCATCTGGATGGAAAATTGAGCGCACCGCAGTGTGACTTCGCTAAATTCATGTTTGAACCCTGTGTTTGCCCTGTGAACTGCCAATAATCCACCTTCGTTTTGCGGTTGGCTCCAGCCATACTGCATGATTGACCGCTGGTGTAGCAATTCGTATACTGGCGCTCACACACTTTGTGGTCGTCGACCGACAGTCACGGTCTGACGCAGCCCCCTGCTGATATTGCCCGAAAACTGGTCAGAAGGAGAGAAAGATGGATGTTCCCATCGAGCGTGCTGCGGTGACGAGACGCCGCATGCTGAAGAGTGCAGGAGCGATGATCGCGCTATCCCAGGTCGCTACTGTACTGCCTGAAGGCGCTGCTGCCCAAACAGTTGAACCGGTGCAACCGGCAATGCGCAGGCCACCTGGGTCAACATCGGTGAATTCGGCATCTTTGGGTTCAAGCACCTTGTTCCCGCCGCCCACATTGGAGATCATCGCTCTGAATCGGATGGCCTTCGGCCCAAGAGTCGGCGACCCGGCCGACTTTCGCAAGCTGGGAAGTAGTGACGACGAGCGGATTCGAGCCTACGTCGATCGGCAGGTGAATCCCGCCGGCATCAATGACGACGAATGTGACGCCATCCTGGCTGCACAGGGCTTCACAACATTGGGCAAATCGCTGACTCAACTCTGGCAGGACCATGCGATCAAGGACGGAATCTCTTACGCCGAACGTCTGCTGCCGGCGACTGAGACCGAAAAGGCGACATTCCTGAAGGCTGTCTATAGCAAGCGCCAGTTGCAGGAGGTGCTTGCCGATTTCTGGCACAATCATTTCAACATTTACGCGTGGGACCGCTGGGCGTCGTCCGTCTTTGTCCACTATGACCGTGATGTAATTCGTGCCAATCAGTTCGGCAATTTCTTCACGATGCTGGAAGCTGTCTCCCGCAGCCCGGCCATGCTCTATTATCTCGATAATAACTCAAACTCCGGCGGCAACCCCAACGAAAACTACGCGCGCGAGCTGATTGAACTGCACACAATGGGCGCCGAGAACTATTTCGGCGTCCACGCGCTTGAGGTCGGACCAGACGGCTCCTTCGTTCATCCGGCGCCCAGCGACGAGAATGGTCGACCGCTTCTCTATGTGGACGCTGATGTATATGGTGCAACAACCTGTTTTACGGGTTGGCAAGTGGATCCCGAAACAGGGCAATTCTACTTCAATGCGCCAGATCATTTCCCCTACCAGAAATTTGTGTTGGGCCAGGCGATCCCTGATTCCCAAGGCATCAAGGACGGCTACGATGTGCTGCATCTGCTGGCCGAACATCCCGGTACGGCCCGTCACATTTCGCGCAAGCTGTGTAGGCGTCTCGTCAGTGACAATCCGCCTGAGGGCCTGGTCGAACGCATTGCCGACGTATTTATGGCGGAGCGTGACGCACCGGATCAGCTCAAGAGCGTGGTGAAAGCCATTCTCCTATCCGAGGAGTTTCGAACAACCTGGGGCGAGAAGATCAAGCGGCCCTTTGAGTACACTGTCAGCATTGTGCGTACTACGAATACAGACTTTCTCCCCAATGATCACTTCTTCTGGCGCTACGATGAGATGGGCCAACCACTCTTTGGATGGCGACCGCCCAACGGTTATCCCGATATGCGGGACGACTGGAGCAGTACCATGCCAATGTTGCAGCGATGGCGCCTATGCAATTGGCTATTGGAATGGGAATATGACGAGGGGCCCAACGATGGCGAAAAGCGTGCTCGATTTCCCCATCCGGCAACCCGCAAGAGTGCCGTTGATATTGTTGACTACTGGTCCAGTAGATTGTTGGGGCGCCGGCTGCCTGAACAGGAACGCGCCTCTGTCATCGACTTCATGGCCCATGGTCGGGCAATTGACAGCGACCTGCCACCCGATCAGATTGAAGATCGTCTACGCTATACGATCGGGTTGATTCTCATGTCGCCCACTTTTCAGATACGGTAACTGAGTTTTTCTTGGGGGATCAAGATGCCTAAAACAACACGCCGAGGATTTATGGTCGGCTGCTCTACGGCGATCGCTGCCATGGCTGGTGCGCGTCTGAGTCATGTAGCCTTTGGCAGCGCCGAGGATGAACCGAATCAGGACATTCTGACTCACCGTGTTCCTGCGCGGCGGCTGTGATGGGCTGAACGTGGTTGCACCGATTGCGGGGGCCGATCGTGCAGCCTATGAAGAGAGTCGTGCCAACATTGCACTGCCTGTTTCCGGAGAGAATGCTGCCCTTCCAATCAACGATCAGTTCGGGCTCCACCCTGCGACGGCCCCGCTTTTCGATCTCTACCAGGACGGGAAGCTTGCCATCGTGCATGCCGCCGGACTCACATCAGATACACGCAGCCACTTTGACGCCATGCAGTATATGGAATTGGGTACGCCGGGCAGCAAGAGCATCACGTCAGGCTGGTTGACTAGACATTTGGAAAGCGCAAACAACCTGCCGGCCGAGATCATCATGCCGGCGTTGGCTGTGGGCAGTCTTCAGCCGGCATCACTTTCTGGTAGCCGAGAGTCCATCGGTATGACCAATCCAAAATCATTCAATCTCAACGGTAACTGGCGCTACTCCGACTGGCAGCGCCATGCGCTGCGCGAAATGTATACCGGCGACACGTGGCTGCATCAGTCCGGCATACAAACCCTCGATGCCGTCGATGTGATTGAGTTCGGATCGCCGGGCGACTACGTGGCGGGCAATGGAGCTGAATACCCCAACAATTCCTTCGGCCGCAATCTGCAGACCGTGGCGCAGATGATCAAACTGCAGCTCGGGCTGCGCATCGCCACAGTTGACCTGGGCGGATGGGACACCCACGAGTATCAGGGAGATCGAGCAGGCGGCTATTTTTCGAACCAGCTCGATACGCTTTCACGCGGACTTGCCGCTCTCTACACGGACCTGAGCAATGTCGACGGTACGGATCACAATCAGCGGGTGACAATCGCTGTCATGAGCGAATTTGGGCGAACGTTCAAAGAAAATGCCAGCCGTGGCACTGATCATGGTCATGGCAATGTCATGCTGGTGCTGGGCGGGCAGACCAAGGGCGGCAAGATGCATGGCGTCTGGCCGGGGTTGCAGACGGAGCAGCTCTATGATCGACGCGATCTTCAGATCACGACAGACTATCGCCGCGTGCTCAGCGAGATCCTGATTCGACGTATGGGCAACGCCAACTTGGGCTATGTCTTTCCGGGCTATGGCGACTACGAACCACTGGATATTGTTCAGGGCGCTGATCTGGCGCCCAACTATGAGGGTCAGCCGATCGACCCGCCGCCGCCCGGTACAGTGCCGGTCCCCGATAGCTCAAACCGGATCTACCTTCCCTCTGTCCATGCCGGCTGATCGCAGGAATACTCCTTTCATCGGGATTGATTGCCATGGTCAAACGGTGTAAACTGGTCGTCGAGAATGAAGCCAGTCAACCGTCCAGTGGAAGGAGAACCCATGCCGCATATTACGCTTGAGGATCGAATACCGACGAACTTGCTCCCCGGAATCGACCTGCGTACATTTTGGGGTGAAAATATGATGCTCTCTGTGGCCGATTTTGAACCCGGCGCGGTGTTGCCTCCTCACAGTCACCCGCATGAGCAGGGGGGTGTCATTCTCGAAGGCGAGTTGACGCTCACTATTGGTGATGAGACCAGAGTGCTCAAGCCCGGCGACATCTACATCGCTGAGGGCGGTGTGGAGCACAGCGGCCAAGCCGGGCCCGACGGATGCCGCGCCCTTGACATCTTCAGCCCCGTGCGTGAGGAATACAAGTTCGAAGCGCAGAGTTAGATTTTGGGTTGGGTATGTACATGGAGCGAACAATGGACAAGAAAATCATGACCCTGCACCCGCAAGGCAAGCAGGGCGTCAACATCAGCCGGGCCCGGTATGACACGATGCGTGCGGCCATCGTCGAGGCGCTGGAAGAGAATGACATCATCACTTTCGCCCAACTCACCGAAGCGGTGAGAACGAAGCTAGAAGACACCTTCGACGGATCGATCAACTGGTATGTGACCACGGTCAAACTCGATCTCGAAGCGCGCAGCGTCGTTGAACGTGTGCCCAAGTCGAAACCGCAACAGCTTCGTCTCAAGAAATGACAAGGTGACAGCTGATAGGATAACAGATACATCCCTTCACCTATCACCCTATCACCCTATCACCCTATCACCTTGTCACCTCTTCCCCCTATCCCTCACCTACAAACTGACGTTTTTCGCGCAAACTTTTCCGGCTTTTGCTTGAAAGCTGGTATCATAGCCACACATACGTCTGTCTATCACATCATGACTGTCGCGATTTGAGTGTTTTCCACCCTGCCGGCTGTAGACCGGCATCACAATGGCACTCGAACTTTGCGCGGTATTCCACTGAAAGGATCGACAATGGCTGTACAAGATTTTTTCAATGCCAAAGACACCTTTGACACCGGCAGCGGTGAGGCGGTTCTCTACCGGCTCGACGCACTTCAGGAACAGGGCGTCGCCGACATCGACCGACTTCCCTACTCGATCAAAGTATTGCTTGAGGCGGCGTTGCGCCAGGCCGACGGCTTTGAGATCACCAAGGAGGCCGTGGAGACGATCGCCAATTGGAGCCCTGAGACGGCGGGCAAGGTCGAGATTCCATTCAAGCCCGCCCGTGTCGTGCTTCAGGACTTCACTGGCGTGCCCAGTGTTGTCGATCTGGCGGCCCTGCGCAATGCAATGCAACGCATGGGAGGCGATCCCAATAAGGTCAATCCCCAGGTGCCGGTCGATCTGGTCATCGACCACAGCGTCCAGGTCGATCGCTTCGGCAGTCGTTTCGCACTTTTCTACAACGCCGAGCGCGAGTTCGAGCGCAACATCGAACGCTACGAGTTCCTCAAATGGGGCCAGCAAGCATTCGACAATTTCCGCGTTGTGCCGCCGGCCACCGGCATTGTGCACCAGGTCAATCTTGAGTACCTGGCCAAGGGTGTCCAGCTACGCCCGGTCAATGGAAATGGCAACGGCAATGGCGAAATGATCGCCTATCCCGATTCGCTGGTCGGTACCGATAGCCACACCACGATGATCAATGGTCTGGGCGTCGTCGGCTGGGGCGTGGGCGGCATTGAAGCGGAGGCCGTCATGCTGGGCCAGCCCATCTACATGCTGTTGCCCGAAGTCGTCGGCTTCAAGTTGATCGGCGCGTTGCCCGACGGCGCCACGGCCACCGACCTGGTGCTGCGCGTCACCGAGCTGCTGCGCGAGAAAGGCGTGGTCGGCAAGTTCGTCGAATTCTATGGCCCAGGCCTTTCCAAGCTGAGCCTGCCCGATCGTGCCACGTTGGCCAACATGGCTCCCGAGTATGGCGCCACCATGGGCTTCTTCCCCGTCGACGACGAGACGCTGCGTTATATGGTCGGCACCGGCCGAACCGAAGAAGAGGTCGAGTTGGTCGCCCGCTATACCAAGGAGCAGGGCCTGTTCCGCACCGATGACTCGGCGGATCCCGTCTTCATCGACAGTCTGGAATTGGATATGAGCACGGTTGTGCCGGCATTGGCCGGCCCTAAGCGGCCACAGGATCGCATCAATCTGAGCGATGCCAAGTCGGCCTGGAACGCCATGTTGACGGCGCCTGTCGGTCCCCGCGGCTTTGGTCTGGAAAAAGAACAGGCGGCGACCAGCGTCGAGGTCAACCATGGCGGTCAGCAGTTTGAGCTGACCCATGGCGATGTGGCCATTGCCGCAATCACCTCCTGCACCAACACCAGCAACCCCAGCGTCATGATCGGTGCAGGCTTGCTGGCCAAGAAGGCCGTTGAGGCCGGGCTGGATGTCAAGCCCTGGGTCAAGACCAGTCTTGCGCCGGGCAGCCAGGTCGTCACCCGATATCTGGAGGCCAGTGGACTGATCCCTTATCTGGAGGCGCTTAACTTCCACACTGTTGGCTATGGCTGCACCACCTGTATCGGCAACAGCGGCCCGCTGCCTGAGCACATCAGCGCCGCCATCCACGAAGGCGATCTGGTGGCCTGCTCGGTCCTGAGCGGCAATCGCAACTTCGAAGGCCGCATCAGTCCCGACATTCGCGCCAACTTCCTGGCTTCGCCGCCGCTGGTCGTGGCCTATGCCATCGCCGGAACACTGAATATCGACCTGGATACCGAGCCGCTGGGCTACGATCCCAACGATCAGCCGGTCTATCCTGCGGATGTCTGGCCGACCCAGGACGAGATCCAGACCGAGATCCGGCGCAGCCTCAAACCGGCCATCTTTGAAGAACAGTACGGCAACGTCTTTGACGGAAACCCGGAGTGGAACGAGGTCGACGCACCGACCGGTGAACTTTTCGACTGGAATCCCGACAGCACCTATGTCCAGGAACCACCCTTTTTCGTGGGCCTGACCCCTGAGGTAGAGACTGTCAAGCCGATTGTCGGGGCCCGCGTGCTGGCGATCATGTCCGACAGCACGACGACGGATCACATTAGCCCGGCCGGCTCGATTGCAGCCGACAGCCCGGCGGGTCGCTATCTGGCAAGCCACAATGTGCCCCGTTCCGAGTGGAACAGCTACGGCTCGCGCCGCGGCAACCATGAGGTGATGATGCGCGGCACCTTCGCCAACATTCGCATCAAGAATCAGATGTTGGACGGACAAGAAGGCGGCTACGCGGTCTACATTCCCGAGATGGAGCAGATGGCCATCTGGGATGCGGCCGAGCGCTACACCGAGGATGGCACGCCGCTCATCGTACTGGCGGGCAAGGAATACGGCACCGGCTCCAGCCGGGACTGGGCGGCCAAGGGCGTTCAGCTTCAAAACGTCAAGGCCGTCATCGCCGAGAGCTTTGAGCGCATCCACCGCAGCAATCTGGTCGGCATGGGCGTACTGCCGCTCCAGTTCGAGGACGGCCAGAGCGCAAGCTCCCTCGGCCTCACCGGCTTCGAGACCTTCGACATTCTCGGCCTCAGCGACGAGATGGTCCCCGGCCAGGTCTACACAGTGCGGGCGACATCCGACAGCGGCGTCGTCACCGAGTTCAAGGCTATCAGCCGCATCGATACGCCGGTCGAGGTCAACTACTACAAAAACGGCGGCATTTTGCACACCGTGCTGCGCCGGATGGCGGCAGAATAGTGACGGGGTGAGGGGGTGACAAGGTGACAGGGTGATCGGTTCGAGATGAGTTCACCCTATCACCCCCTCACCCTGTCATCTTGTCTTCACCAAGACAGGAAACTATGACAACTGCAAACGAACAATACGAACTTTCCGGCTGGGATCTCTCCGATCTACTGCCTGAGCCGAGCGAAGAGATTGTGGCGGCGAAGCTGGCGGAATTGGAAGATGCGACCGCAGCGCTCCAAGGGCAGCGAGACGTTCTGAACGCCGACATGGATCCGGCAGCCTTCCTGGACATCGTCCGGCAATACGAGGCGCTGACCGAGCTACTCTACCCGCCGGTGGCCTATGGCAGCCTCTGGTTTTCAGCAGACACTCAGTCGAACGAAGCCTTGACGTACCAAAATCGACTGCAGCAGGTCTGGACTGATATCGAGAATCGCATCATGTTTTTCAGTCTCTGGTGGAAAGAACTGGAGGATGAACAGGCCGAAAAGCTATTGCCGGTGGGCGAAGAATATGCAGACTACCGCCATTTCCTAGCCGATCTTAGACGGACCAAGCCCTTCACGCTCGATGAGAAATCCGAGCAAATCATCAATACCAAGAATGCCAACGGTATCGACGGCTTGATCACGGTCTACTCCATGTTGACCAATCGTCTGGAGTTCACGCTTGAGGTCGATGGCGAGACCAAGACGCTGACCCGGGACGCATTGATGAGCTACGTGCAGGGTCCCGATGCCGATGTTCGGGCGGCTGCCTACCAGGAGCTCTATCGGGTCTATGGAAAAGAGGCCAAAGTTCTGGCCCAGATCTACGCCAATCGTGTACGCGACTGGGCCAATGAGAACGTGGGGATGCGCAGTTTTAGTTCGCCCATCAGCACGCGAAACGTCTCGAATGACATTCCCGATGCCGCTGTCGAGGCATTGCTCTCGGTCTGTCGGGAGAATGTGGGTGTCTTCCAGCGCTATTTTGAATTGAAGGCCGGCTGGCTGGGCGTCGACAAGCTGCGCCGCTACGATATCTACGCGTCGCTGGCCGAGTCCGATCGCGAGATCGACTATGCCGATGGCGTCTCCATGGTGCTCGAAACCTTTGAGCAGTTCGAGCCGATCTTTGCCCAGCAGGCCCGTCGCGTCTTTGAAGAGGACCACATCGACAGCGAGGTGCGTCCCGGCAAGCGTGGCGGCGCCTTCTGCATGACAGTGCTGCCCAGTCAGACGCCCTGGGTGCTGGCCAACTTCACGGGCAAGGTGCGAGATGTCGCCACCTTGGCCCACGAACTGGGTCACGCCATCCACAGCATGATGGCAGAGAATCATTCAGTGCTCACCCAGCACGCACCGTTGCCACTGGCTGAGACGGCGTCGGTCTTCGCTGAGATCATGTTGACCGATCGGCTGCTGGCCGAGGAAGAAGATCCGCTGGTGCGACGCGAGATTTTGGCCTCCGCCGTGGACGATATGTATGCGACGGTCATGCGCCAGGCATTCTTTGTGCTCTTTGAGCGGGACGCCCACGCCGCCATCATGGAGAACAAGTCTGCTGACGAGTTACATGAGATGTACCTGGCCAACTTGCAGGAGCAGTTTGGCGACAGTGTGGAAGTGGCGCCTGAGTTTCAGTACGAATGGGTCAGCATTCCGCATATCTACCACACACCTTTCTACTGCTACGCCTACAGCTTTGGCCAGCTCTTGGTGTTGGCGCTCTATCGTCGCTACCAGGAGCAGGGTGATGCCTTCAAGCCCGGCTATCTGAAGTTGCTGGCCTACGGCGGCTCTGATCGGCCTGAGGCGATTCTTCAAGAAGCCGGCATCGACATGACGGACCCGGCCTTCTGGCAAGGCGGCTTCGACGTGATCCGCGACATGATCGATGAACTGGCAGCCATCGAACTGTAACCCGGTCAGTTCTGAGTCGGCTCAGCGGGGATAGTACATTGAGCTGGCACTAGGCGATTCGATCTATGATGTATGAAAAAGGGTGTGGCGTCCAGACGCCACACCCTTTTTCTGCAATGAGACCATCCCAGTTTCCGGATGACCCCTTTATGGCAGTTCTCAATGTGCCCTATCTTGAAGATTGATAAACCATCGCCGTCATTGTAGGTGCGGTCTGTAACCGCACAATTCTCGTGATATTACGCGGTTGCCCTGGACCCCTCTGTATTTGCCGTTGCGATGCGAGCGATCTTTCGCTATAATTGTTTTGCCTCTTCCGCCAGCTCTTCCAACAGATCGATCAGCGCAGCAGTGACCATGGCTATGACGACACCCATTCGAATTCTTTTTGTGGGTCGCAACTCTCGAGTCGCGGAGAGTCTGAAGGCGCTATTTAGCGCCAACAAAACGCTGCTTGGCATTGAGTCAGACGATGGTGACTACCGGCTCCAGTTTTCCAGTGTCAGCAACCAGAAGGCGGCGCTTGAGCGAGTTCGTACGAAACCACCCAGCGTGATTCTTGTCGAAACTGATGCCAAACCCAACAGTCGCGCTCGATTCCTTGAAATGATTCGCTATCGGCTGCCGACAGCCGCTATTCTGGCGATCAGCCGAACCGAACCGGCCAATCGAAACAGCTTTGATGACTTTGTGCCGGTGCCATTGCAGCCTGAAAAAACCATCGCGATGATTCGGCATATCTGCCATGACTGCGATGACTATCAGATACAGCGGGGCCCAGTGCTGCTGAATGTGGCCACGCGGCACGGTGTCAACACCGAATGGGCGCTATCGGATGACGCCTAAGCAATGTGCATTGTTGCGAATGTTGATGCTGCACCACGATCGGGTCGTGCAGAGAGCGGATATTATGGAGTCGATCTGGGAGACATCTTTCCTAGACGATACGCGCACGTTGGACGTACACGTCCGTTGGCTGCGTGAACGTATTGAACCCGAGCCGTCAACACCGATCTATCTTCTGACGGTGCGCGGGGTCGGGTACCGACTGAATCTTAAGTAATCGGATGCCAGGTGAGGTTGCTAGACTGGGTTGATCGGCGGGCGATCAGCCATCGGGGGATCGGCTTGGTCTCGTTATTTTACCTTGCGCCTGGCCTCCACCACATTGGGCAATCGATCGATCTTGGTTAGAATGCGCGTGAGTTGTGCAATATCTTCGATTTCCAGCGTGGCATTGATCAAGGCCAAATTGTCCTTCTGCCCCGTCACCGCCTCAACGCTTAGCATATTGATGCGATCGTCGGCTACCAGGCTGGCAATGTCACGCATCAACCCGGATCTGTCATAAGCGCTTACCTGAATACTCACTGGGAAGGTTTCGTCGGCCCTGGTCTTCCATTGTACTTCGATCAGTTGCTTGTCTCGCCCTCGACGGATCTTGTCAACCAGATTCGGGCATTTTTCTCGATGGACAGTGATGCCCCGATCTCGCGTCACGTAGCCGATAATTGAGTCGCCGGGTACGGGGTTGCAGCAGCGAGCCAGATTGGTCATGACACCGTCATTCCCCTGGACCTGAATGCTTCCTCCGGGCGAGCGGCGATGCCCTGGCCGTCCTTGAAAACTGATCTCGTCCGACAGTTCCTCATCCTGTTGCAGCTGTCGTTCACGTTCCAACACGCGCTGAGCGATCTGCTGTGAGTTCACCTCACCATAGCCGATGGCTGCCAAGAAATCATCGATCTTCTCATAGCCGAACAACTTCATGATCGATTCGAAACTATCCGTGATGGAAAGACGCTTCATCTCCTTCTCAAGAAGATGACGACCGCGTTGGATATTTTCGTCACGGTTCTGCTTGCGTAGCCACGCACGAATCTTGCTGCGCGCGCGTTGGGTGGCGACGTTCTCCAAGTTCGGATTGAGCCAATCCCGGCTGGGGCCGCCTCGTTTTGCCGCGATGATGGCAACCTGATCGCCGTTCTTTAGCTTGTAGTCGAGTGCCATCAGACGACCGTTGACATTGGCCCCTCGACAGCGATGACCCAATTCGGTGTGGATGGCGTAGGCTAAATCAATTGGCGTGGCGCCGGCGGGAAGATCGACAACATCGCCCTTGGGCGTGAATACATAGACCCGATCTTTGAAGACATCGGTCTTCATACCGTCCATGAACTCGGAGGCGTCTGTCACCTCCTGGCGCCATTCCATGAGCTGCCGGATGGCCGCTACTTTCTCGTTGAAGGCCGCATCGTGGCGACTCTGTTCCTTGTATTGCCAATGTGCCGCGATGCCCAGTTCGGCCACCTGATTCATCTCTTCGGTCCGAATCTGCACTTCGATAGGGCGTCCATTGTTCAGCACCGCCGTATGTAGGCTTCGATAGAGATTCTCCTTTGGGCTGGCGATATAGTCATCGAACTCGCCCGGAATGGGACGCCAAAGACTGTGCACCGCGCCAAGCGCTCCATAACATTGTGACTCTGTATCCACGATGATGCGGAATCCATGGATGTCGAAAATCTGGTCAAAATCGACGTTCTTGCGCTTCATCTTGCGCCAAATACTGTAGATGTGTTTGGGCCGGCCACTGATCTGGGGATAGATATCAATCTTTGCCAGTGCATCTTCAAGCACAGCCCGCGTCTCCGCCACCATCTCTTCACGCTCACTGCGCTTCTGCTGCATCGCACGAGCCAGGTCTCGATAAGCTACGGGTTCGACGTATCGAAAGCTGAGATCTTCCAATTCCCACTTGATCTGCCAGATACCGAGTCTGTTGGCCAATGGAGCAAAAATGTCGAGCGTCTCGCGAGCGATCCGTTTGCGTTTGTGCTTGGGCTGGCCACCCAGCGTGCGCATGTTGTGGAGTCGGTCGGCCAGTTTGATGATCACGACCCGAAAATCTTCGACCATGGCGAGGAACATCTTGCGCAATGATTCGGCTTTGGCGTCTGCCATGCCGACCTGCGCATTGCCCAGTTCATTGATGCGCTTCAGCTTGGTCACCCCGTCGACCAGGCTGGCAGTGTCCTCATTAAAATGTTGGCGGATGTAATCGATGCCAAAATCGGTGTCCTCGGCGACATCATGCAAGAGACCGGCAACCAAGGTATCCAGGTCCATGTGCAAGGTCTCGGTCAGAATCGTCGTCACCGCGATCGGATGCAAAGTGTACGGTTCGCCGCTCTGTCGGTTCTGATTTCGGTGGGCATAACTGGCGACGATGTACGCTTTCATCAGGAGATCGTACTCTTTGTCGCCGTAATGGGGAGGGAGATGTCGCATCAAGTAATCAAATGCCTCTTGTTCTTCAGGCAGAGGATCGATGCGGATTGTGTCGCTATTGTCAGCGTTGGGCAGGTCGGCGAATTTCTGCTGGGCAATCACGGATACGGATGTGAATTGGCGTGTACGACCTGGGTCTTCACCGTTTGGCGCCAGTCGTTTTTCTTTCTCTTTGCCATGTGAGTTGCTCTGTCCATTCACAAGTGATGAACTGTGCCTGTCAGGTTCGGATTCCTTTAAGGGCTGAATGTTTTCGGCTGGCATATGCGGTGATCTCCTCACACTTGACACAGATCGGGGAATGCAACTGTATGCTCTGCCTTAGGCTGACCCTCATCCGGATCAGTATCATTATAGACCGACTCAGATGGCGTTGCAATGACTGAAAAAGCAGCAAAAGTCTCATCTCAAGGGGCTTATCGGCGCTGTCGATTGCGAAGGGTCGTCGGTTCTCGGGCGGGGGGTGGGGCGGGGTGGGTGGGGTGGGCGGTTATTGGTTCGAGATGAAATGCTCGACTGCACCGGAAATTTGTTCCGTAGGATCATCATCCATATCGAACCAGCGGATGTTCTCCATTTTGCGAAACCAAGTTGTTTGATGGCGTACGTAGCGATGCGTTTCAGTTTTGATCCTGGCAACGGCTTCGTCAAGACTCATCGCTTGTTCCAGATAGGCCTGGATTTCTCTGTAGCCCAGGCTGGTCAGCGCAGGCAACTTCGGGTCGAAATCGGCGGCAAGGATCTGCTCCGTCTCTTCGATCAATCCCTGTGCAACCATGCTGTCCACTCGCTGGTCGATGCGCTGATAGAGGAGCGTCCGATTTCGGGTCAGCCCGATCAAGAGGGTGCGGTAGGGGGGCGGCTCCTTGCCTTCCAACTCGACCTTTGGTCTGCCGGTGATCAGGAAGATCTCCAGTGCCCGCAGTACCCGGCGCGGGTTACGATGGTCGATGACGGCTGCCGTCGCCGGATCGGATTCCTCAAGTCGCTGGAAGAGCGCCTCACGTCCTTTGGCCGCCAGAAACGCTTCCAGCTCTGCACGCAGTTCCGGGTTGGGCGGCACTTCGGGAATGCGTAACCCCTCGACCACGGCGCGAACGTAGAGGGCCGTGCCGCCGACAAGAAAGGGGACATTGCCTCGGTCGTGGATCGCGTTGATGGTGCTGTAGGCAAGTCGCTGATACTCCGCGACTGTGAGCGGTTCATCTGGGCTACGAATGTCGATCAAGTGATGGGGCGAAGTGGCCTGTTCGGCAGGCGTCGCCTTGGCCGTGCCGATGTCCATCATGCGATAGATCTGGCGGCTGTCCGCGCTGATGATTTCACCCTTGAAGCGCCTGCATAGTTCGAGGCTAAGCGCCGTCTTTCCGACTGCGGTTGGTCCAAGCAGCACGATCAGGGGAGGAAAAGGTGAACCCTCGTTGGCTTCATCTAGCATAGGTCACTCCCTCTCTGTCAATGATCCGGTTGAGTGGACAGAGCTACCAGTCCCTGATCTCCGATCATTGGTCACTGATTTCTATTCTCCAGTGACAGCGTGGCGAATGTGCTCCACTTCCAGCAGCTTGCCGCTGCTGTCAAGCTGCACCGCAACGACGTCAATCCGCCACGGACCCGACCATGCCACGGCTTGAACATATTGTTGGGCCACTTCGCGTAACTTGCGTTGCTTGCGTGGCGTGATCGATTGCAGCGCTGAACCATAGCGTGTGCCGCGGCGCGTTCGCACCTCGACAACCACCAGCCAGGGCACAACCTCGCCGCCTTCGCTGAAGTCAGGGGCAAACTCCTGGGCCACAATGTCGAGTTCGCCTGCGGGGCAACGCCAATTTCGGGCCGAGATGGTCAGCCCCTCTTTTTCCAGTGCATGGGCAGCCACTGCCTCCCCGGAATCGCCCAACGCTTTTCGGCTATCGGTCATGGCGCGATTGCTCCATCGTCGGTCACTGTCTCAGTGTCAATGTCCGGAAGATTAGCGGCCTGTTGGAAAAGTGTCGGTCTGTTGCGGGCGATGGGTGAGAAACTATGTCGATGCTCGGGACAGGGTCCGTATTCTTCGATCGCGCTGCGATGTGCCCGTGTGCCGTATCCTTTGTGGCCGGCGAAGCCATAGCAAGGGTGGACAGTGTCCAGGTCGATCATGAGCCGATCTCGATATTCTTTGGCCAGGATCGATGCAGCTGCTACAGATACGCTGAGTTGATCGGCTTTGGCAAAACTCTCCTGGCGAATGTTGAGCGTCGGGAGCTTGACCCAGTCGATCAGTAGGTAATCCGGCACGATAGCCAGCCTCTGCACGGCATCGATCATGGCCTGACGTGTTGCCGGTGCAATGCCGATTTCGTCGATGACGGCTGCAGAAATGCTTCCGATTCCCCACGTCAGCGCCGACTGCTTGATCTGTACGGCAAGCGTTTCGCGAACGCTGGGCGTCAGTTCTTTGCTGTCTCTCACCTGTGTCCATGGCTCCGTCAATGGCGCGCCGGTCGGGACAACGACTGCCGCGGCAACGACCGGTCCCGCCAGCGCGCCACGTCCTGCTTCATCGATGCCTGTGACGATCGTGACGCCGTGTCGCCAAAGTCTGCTTTCTCGATCCAGTGAGGGGGATGACATCGTTTCTCTTTCCTGTTGGGCCGCGCCCAAGAAAATGAGTCCCTATTTGGCGGCCAGAAAGCCGCTGCGGAAACGTCAATATTTTGGGAATCAGTTGCTTCCAGCGGCCTTACTCCGACAAACGCTGGGGCCATAACAAAAAAAGCACCGGCCAAAGGACCCGTGCTTTCATGTTGATCAATACCAAGTGTGCCAATTTCAGCAAACTGAACTAGGTCGCAATAAATCGACGTTCCTTGAGGCGAGCGGACTTGCCCTGGCGATCTCGGAGGTAGTACAGCTGTGCTCTGCGTACCTTGGCGTTGCGCAGGACTTCAACCTTTTCTACGTTCTTGCTGTAGAGCGGGAATGTACGTTCCACGCCTACGCCACCGGCTGCGGTGCGACGCACGGTGTATGTCGCACCGGCTGTGTTGCCGCCCTTCCTGGCAATCACAACGCCCTGGAAGACCTGAATGCGCTCGTTGCGGCCTTCCTTGATGCGCTGGTGAACGCGGATCGTATCTCCAGCCTTGAGTACGGGCATATCCGGAACTGTTTCCGGCAAGAGTGAGTTCATCAGTGCGTTTGTCATGATTTACCGTTCCTTTAGAAATAAACAACTGCAAAACAAGACTGCAAGTTGTGCAGCAATATTTACCGTCAATACAACTCTCGAAGTATACCATAGGGCAACTTGACCCTCAAAAAAGGGTCGACGAAATTTTCGCATCAACCGATTTGGTTCTGATTTTGACCCATCATATAATAGACGCTGGTTGCTATGCAGTTCCATTGGTTTGTTGACGACAGATCGTGAATTACTTCGTCATCTCTATTTGTCTGTTGGATTTTCCCAGCCATGGTCGCGCAAGATCTGACGGTCCTGCTTGGATAGATCAACATTTTCCAACATGTCGGGCCGTCGTTGCAGTGTGCGCAGCAGCGCCTGTTCTCGACGCCAGCGTGCAACGTTGGCATGATGACCGCTGACCAAGACGTCAGGAATTGGTTCATCGCGAAAGAGAGGCGGACGCGTATATTGCGGCCCCTCAAGCAGGCCATCCAGGCCGGCAGAGTGGCTGTCCTGGTGGGCGCTCAGCTCGAAACCGAGTGCGCCCGGCAGCGTTCTTGTCACCGCATCAACGATGACCATTGCTGCTAATTCGCCTCCGCTGAGGACATAGTCGCCAATGCTAAGTTCATCCGTAATGAGGTGGCTGCGCACCCGCTCGTCGACGCCTTCGTAGCGTCCGCAAATCAGGGCCAGGCGACGATGTTGGCTCAACTCCAGGGCGATTTCCTGGGTGAGGGGTCGACCCTGAGGTGTCATCAGGATGATGGGCAGATCATTCGGCAGCGGAGCCGGCATCTCAGGATCCCAGTCGGGCAACGGCGTTGTCAGTTCGTCTGCTGTGGTCTTGTCGGGGGCGAAACCGTCCTCCAGGCTGAGGCGCTCGTTTAGCTGCCAGCCTGCGGGGCGCGTGAGCACGGTTTCGACGGCGCGGAAGATAGGTTCCGGTTTCATGACCATGCCGCCGCCGCCGCCATAGGGCGTGTCATCACAGATATGATGGCGACCTGTTGTATAATGGCGAATGTTGTGTGCGGCAATGGTCAGCAGATGGTTGATCTGCGCCCGTGCGATAATGCTTTCAGAGAATGGTCCTGAAAACATTTGTGGAAACAGCGTAAAAATGTCGAAGTGAATCGATGTCGGAGTCATACTAGGACTCGTATCCTCCATCGATGGTTTTGCTGCTGTTTCAGAGTCTGTTCTGAGTGGTTTGCTTGAATCTGTATGGATAGATTGTCGAGAGTCGTTCAAGAGTTGAAGACCTTTCAGGCCAAGAATGCTTGGACTCGGGTTTGCTTTTGGTTCAGATCAGCGTCGGACGCTTTCGATGCCGTGATTGGACATTTGCTGGATACGCTGTTGACGGCGCTCTCCAACTCTTTCCTCTGCCAGTACCCTTCGGTCGAGCGCTTGCTCGACAAGATCACAGCCGGACATCACCACTTTGATTTGCCGGCAGATTCCCAGTACACAGACGAGAATAGCGCAGCCGAAATTGTAACACATGGCCTACCGTCGCAGCAGATTCGCTCTGCAGCGACGGTCTCACCGCGGTTTGCTCATGCCGTTTCTCGAAGCGCACGTATCGGCTTTGCGGGGTTTGCCATTGTGCTCCTCTGGTGGTCTTGGCCGAGCGGGCAGAGTTCCGCCGCCCATTCTGCGGCCCAGTCGGCTGCTTCGAACGCACCGTCTGTGCAATCCATTGCCATGCAGGCGGCGGCTGTGGAACCAAGGTTGCAGGGTGAAGCGATCTTGCCAACGCCGACGGATGAAGCGCCGTTGGGAATCGTCAACCCCGCCAATAGGGTCGCAACTCAGGTTCCCGCTACAGTACCAGCGCCTTCGCCGACAACGGATGGCCGAAACCGTTCACAGCCGGCCTTTGTCTCTATGCCGAGTCTGGCCGGGATCAATGCGGCTGAAAGCGATTTAGTTGATGACGACGGTGACTCGCTGGGTGAACCGGCCCTGCCGGCTGTGCTGCCTGTTCAGGTCGAACAGATTTTCGAGGCTGAGCAAGAGGGCGCCCCGCCCCGATCAGAAGAGATCGTCGTGATTGCTGCTGCACCTCAGGGCGCAACTGAGAGTTTCTTGGTGCCCACGCCTGCCGGTTCACCGACGCCCACACCCGATGTTCCTTTTGTCAAGATCATCACGGTGCCAGGGTTCACATTACCGCACACGGGGCCAACGCCAACACCAACGCCTACTGCAACGCCGACACCGGTTCCTGTCGCATTGGCTCCGGGACGGCTCTGGTCAAATTTCGTGCCCAAGCCCGCGTCCGAGAGCACCCACTTCTGGATCGGGCGTTCTTTCCCAAGCAAGATCGCCAGCCCTAACTATCAGTTCGGCTCCACCGCGGGCGGGCGATACCGCATTCATCACGGCATCGACACGTCGAACCCGATGGGAACGCCGGTTCGCGCGGCTGTCAGCGGCGAGGTCGTCCACGCCGGCTGGGATGACCCGGATCTGCTCGGACCCTACGGTGGCTTTTATGGCAACGCAGTCGTGATCCGCCTCGACCGGCGTCTGCCGGTGGCCGGCGGCGAACTGGATGTCTTCGTGCTCTACGGCCATCTTAGCCAGGTGACGACCAGCGTGGGCCAGTCTGTGGGTCCGGATGACATTGTCGGCAACGTGGGCATGACGGGCATCGCCATTGGGCCCCATCTGCATACGGAAGTTCGTTTGGGGGCCAATAGCTACGAGTATAGTGTCAACCCTTATCTGTGGGTTGAACCGACCAATGGCGGTGGTGCAGTCGCCGTTCGTCTGTTGAGCAGCGATGGCCGCACATGGCCCGGCGCCCGCCTTACATTGGCCCGTTTCGAGGGCAGCAAAGCCGTTTGGGCACGACAGATCGAGATCTATCAGTCGATGGAAAATATCGGCCCTGATCCCGCTTGGGGCGAGAACGGGGCCATGGGTAGCGTGCCCCCCGGCCGTTACTACATCGTCGGCCGTGTCAACGGCGAAGCGATCCGCACCGAGATCGATGTCCGAGCCGGCGAAACGACTTTCGTGGAGTTGCGGACGGAGCAATGAAGCTAGGGATCGGTGATCGGGGATTCGGTTGATTCGGCCCGCGGCACTGAGATTAGGGGATCGGACTCGTCACATACTCGCCAATCTCCTAATCATCCATTCCAATTCCCCAATCCCTAATCCCGAGGCCACCCATTGACCCAACAACCTGTCATTATCTATACCGACGGCGGATGTATCGGTAATCCTGGCCCCGGTGGCTGGGCGGCGTCACTGCGTTTTGGTGAAACCCGTAGGGAGATCTCGGGCCGCTTTCGCGACACCACCAACAATCGTATGGAGCTGCGCGCAGCCATCGAAGCGCTGGAGACGTTGAAGCGTCCCTGCGCTGTGGAACTCTATACGGACAGCTCCTATGTGCGCAATGGAATCACTAAATGGATCCAGGGCTGGCAGCGTAATGGCTGGCGCACCGCGGGCAAGAAACCGGTCAAGAACCAGGATCTCTGGAAACGACTGCTGGCCGCGGTCGAACGGCATGAGCCGGCCGGCGGCGTGACCTGGCACTGGCTCAAAGGCCACGCCGGCGACGACGACAACGAGCGCGTTGACGACCTGGCCAGTGCTGCCGCCCGCTCCGTCACAGACGATGATCCCGTTGACACGCCCACTGATCCTTCACCACCACGCCTGCTGTAGGGACAGGTCTGATACCTGTCCCTACGCGTTTGTCACGCCTTTCTCAACGCCCTCAATTCCTGCAACTCTGCCCATGGCATGACCGAACATCGGGCCGCCCATTCGTCATGGGCTTCGGATAGTGACCTGACCAGGGCCGGATACTGGCCGGACAGGTCGTTGAGCTCGGTACGGTCTGTCTCCATGTCGTAGAGTTCCCAATCGCCCGGATATTTGCAGACCAACTTCCACTGACCAAAACGAATCGCTCGATTCCCCTCGTGCTCCCAGAAGAGCATGCCGCGTTCAGATGGCTCATCTTCGAAAATCGGCGTCATACTGAAGCCTTCAAGCGGCTGGATCTCGGCTCCGGCGTAGGTCGACGGATAGTCGGCTTCGGCCACTTCGAGGAAGGTTGCCATGATATCGGGCAACTGGGCGGGCTGGTGGCGCAACGCGTTCTTTTCGGCGACGTGCGCTGGCCAATGGACGATCAACGGTGTGGCAATGCCGCCCTCGTGCACCCAATGTTTGTACTCGCGGAAGGGCGTGTTGGAGACGTTGGCCCAGGGTACGCCGTAGCTCTGGTAGGTGATGTCCTCGCCCGGCATCACGGACGGGTCGTTGCCGTATTGGATAGCCCGCCCGTCGTGGGTGACATCATGGCCATTCTGCCGCGTGAGCCATTGCTGCCACTCAGCCGTGATCTCCTCGGCGCAGCCGCCGTTGTCGGCCAAGAAGAGGATCAGCGTGTTCTCCCACTGGTCAGTCTGGCGTAGCGTGTCGAGGATGCGGCCAATGCCCTGGTCCATGCGGTCGATCTGTGCGGCATAGACCTCCATGCGGCGCACTTCCCATTCCTTGTCCTCTGCATCTTCCCAGGCCGGCTGCGACGGATCGCGTCCGGTCAACTGCCATTCCGGATCGATCAGCCCCATCTCGACCATGCGCGCCAGCCGCTCCTCGCGTAGCACGTCCCAGCCTGCATCGAAGCGGCCACTGTAGCGGGTAATGTCTTCCGGGTGGGCGTGGAGCGGCCAGTGAGGTGCTGTAAAGGCGACGTATTGGAAGAAGGGGGCGCCGTCGTCCTTTTCCGCGTGCCCTTCGATCTGTGCCACGGCTTCGTCGGCGATGGCGTCGGTCATGAAGAAGTCGCCGTCGGGTCGATCGATGCGCTCGTTGTCGCGCGTCAAGGTCGACGGATCGAAGTAGCTGCACGCGCCGGTGATGATGCCATAGTATTCATCGAAGCCCCGTTGGCGTGGCCAGTTGTGTTTGGGGCCGTCCATGTGGCGCGTCACATGCCATTTGCCCGACATGTAGGTGTCGTAGCCGGCCTGGCCCAGCGCCTCTGCAATCGTGACCGTGTTGCGGCTGAGGTCGCCGAGATAGCCGTCGACGTCATCGTCGGCCATCATGTGGCCGACATCGGCCTGGTGCGGGTGCAGCCCGGTCAGCAGCGATGCGCGGGATGGACAACAGCGGGCCGTGTTGTAGAACTGTGTGAAGCGCAGTCCCTCGGCGGCCAAACCGTCCAGGTTGGGCGTCTGCACCTCGCCGCCATAGCAGCCGAGATCGGAAAAACCCATGTCGTCGTTGAGGATCAGGATGATGTTGGGACGGTTTGGCATGGTGGAACTCCTTCTGTGAATGACAAGGTGACAGGGTGAGGGGGTGATAGGGTGACAAGGTGACCGCATTTGGTCGCCTTCTCACCCTATGGCTTTTCTAGCCAGATATTGCTGAACTGATCCACGTTCGCGTTCCAACCCGGCGTGATCACCGTCGTGGTGTCGAATTGGAGAATGATGGCTGGACCAGCGAAGCAGTTACCGGGTCGTAGTTTGGCTCGATCGTAGCAGGGCACGGGCTGTGCACGGATTGCAGCGCTTTGGCCACCGGCCATATCATCTTCGAACCAGACCTGTTTGTCAGGCAATTGGGCAGCGGTTGCATCGGTCGATTCGAGCGGACTGCTGGGCAACTCAGGCTGCGCGCTGGCTCCGCTGGCACGCACGCGCAAGGTGACGACTTCGACGTCCTCTTCTTCCATGGCATAGCCGTAGCGCTGGGCGTGGAGACGATGGAAGGCGTCAACGGCCTCCCGCAAATGGCTGCCGCTCACGGGCAATGTCAACGGAACGGTCAATTCGTAGCTCTGCCCCTTGTAGCGCATGTCGAGATGGCTGTCGATGCGCGGTTCTGCGATGCCTTCACTATTGAGAACATGGGCCACGCGTTCGGCCAGTCCGTCGAAGAGAAAAGTCAGTGATTCAGGCTTGTCGATCAGGACAGCGGCATCAAAGAGCACCGACTGCGCGGCGTCGTTGGCGATGTCGGCGACCAGCATGCCGTAGGCGCTCAACACACCGGGCGTCGGTGGCAGCAGGATGGCCTTCGTGCCCAATGCGTCGGCCAGATCGCAGGCGTGCAACGGCCCGGCTCCACCGAACGGAACCAGCGTGAAATCGCGCGGATCGTAGCCCCGTTCGACTGATACCCGACGTAGTGCCCGCTCCATAGTGGCGTTGGCGATCTGTATCACGCCCAGCGCAGCTTCTTGAGCAGAGAGATCGAGTCCCTGGCCAAGCTCGGTCAAGGAGTGCGTCGCACCTTCTATGTCTAGCGTCACGGCGCCTTTGCCGCCCAGGAAACCGCCGGCATCAAGACGGCCAAGCACCAGGTTGGCGTCGGTGACCGTCGGTTCGACGCCGCCTCGCCCGTAGCAGACCGGGCCGGGCAAAGCGCCGGCACTACGCGGCCCCACATGCAAACCGCCGCCTGCGTTGACGTAAGCGATGCTGCCGCCGCCCGCGCCCACGGTGTGGATGTCGATGACGGGCAGGCGCAACGGCAGATCGGTAATTGTGCTCTCTGCCGTGGTCGGGATCTCGCCGGGGCAGAGAGCGACATCGCTGCTGGTGCCGCCCATGTCGAATGTGATGATGCCGGGGCTGTCGCTGCCGGTTGCCTGCTTGGCCAGGGCAAAGGCCCCGACCACGCCGCCTGCCGGGCCGCTCAATACCACGCGTGCCGCCTGGTCGGATGCCTGGCGCAGGCCGATGGCCCCGCCGTTGGACTGCATGATGCGCACATTGCTCTCCGCCAGCGCCTGCTCCAGCCGGGCTAGATAGCGGGCGACCAGCGGCTGAACGTAGGCGTTGATCACAGTAGTCGACGTGCGCTCATATTCACGGTACTCGGGCAGGATGTCCGAACTGAGCGAGATGGGCAGATCCGGGACGATGGCTCTGATTAGCTCGGCCGCGCGCTGTTCATGGACGGGGTTGCGAAACGAGAAAAGGAAGGCGATGGCCAGACTCTCAACTTCGCCTTCGACAAGCACTGGCATCAGCGCTTTCACCGCAGCTTCATCCAATGCCTGCACGATATCGCCGTCGCGGTCGACACGTTCATCCACTTCCAGCCGCCATTTGTCTTCCACCAGCGACGGTGGGCGCTGCTGATACAGTTTGTAGATGTCCGGCCGGTTCTGTCGACCGATGACTAGCACATCTGAAAAACCGGCTGTGGTGAGCAAGGCCGTGCGTGCGCCTCGTCGCTCCAGCAGCGCATTGGTGGCCACGGTCATGCCATGCACAACCTCGGCTGCGCCAACTGAGAGTTCCTCAAACCCGGCCGCGATGGCGCGGCTCTGGTCTTCGGGTGTCGTGGGCAGTTTGTGGATCTGAAGAGCGCCGTCGCGCAGGACGACAAAATCGGTGAAGGTGCCGCCGACATCGACGCCGACTAGCACGCCGTTCGCCAATTCTGGTCTCATGGCTGGTGGATTCCTGGAATAGACTCAAATATCTTGCTTGTAGCCTGTAGGTTGAGTATAATGGTTTCAGGTCGGCGAGCCTGTGGCCGACATACCCCGAGCTATTGTATTGGATCAATCAACTCAATCTATCATCCTTCAAACAGGGAGACAAAAATCAATGCGAAGTTCAAATCGCCCGTTGATCCTCTGGGCACTCGTGCTTGTTTTTGCACTCGTATTCAGTGCATGTGCTGCGCCCGTTGCAGCGCCGGCCGCTGAAGAATCCGGTGACGAAGCAGTTGCCGCCTCCGGCCTCAAAGTCGGTCTCGTGACCGATGTCGGCCGTATCAATGACCGCAGCTTCAACCAGTCCGCTTGGGAAGGCGCCCTGGAAGCCGCTTTGGCTCTCGGCGCGAGTGAGGAAGACACCAAGTACATCGAAACTCAGGACTCGAAGGACTATGCGGACAACCTGCAGCAGTTCATTGATGCCGAGTACGATGTGATCGTGACTGTCGGTTTCGCCATGGGCGAGGCCACCGCTGAGGCCGCTGCCAACAACCCTGACATCAATTTCATCGGCATCGATCAATTCCAGGGCGAAACGCTGCCCAACCTGGCTGGTCTGATCTTCCACGAAGACCAATCCGGTTACTTGGCCGGTGCGCTGGCTGCTCAGCTCTCTGAGACCGGCACCATCGGCGCCGTGCTCGGCACCGACCTGGTTCCGCCGGTTGTGGCCTTCAAGGAAGGCTACGAAGCAGGCGCCAAGGCCATCAACCCTGACATCAACATCATCTCCACCTACCATCCGGGTGGTATGGACGTTGCCTTTACCGATCCCGAATGGGGCGCTGCCACGGCTCGCCAGGCCATGGATCAAGGTGCTGACGTGATCTTCGGCGCCGGCGGCATCACCGGCAACGGCGCGCTGCAAGAGGTCGCCACCGCGGCCGAGGCCGGCGATACGGTCTACTGTATCGGCGTCGACACCGACCAGTGGGAAACCCTGCCGGCTGCCCACTCTTGCCTGGTTTCCAGTGCAACCAAGCTGATCTCACCCGGCGTGATTGACCTGATCAACCTGGCCAATGAAGGCAACTTCCCCGGTGGAAACTACTTCGGCGGCGCAGGTCTTGCTCCGTTCCATGATTTCGAGGAAATAGTTTCTCAGGAAATCAAGGACAGCCTGGCAGAGATCGACGCCGGCTTGTCTGACGGCTCGATTGAGACCGGATACTAAAATAGTGAATGGGGATTGGTGATTAGGGAATAGGGATTGGGGAATAGGGATTGGGGAATCGGAAATCTGGGTCCCAGTTCCTAATCCCCAGTCACCGATCACCAATCCCGATTCCCCAGTTCCCGATCCCCCTTTACCCTCTCACTTCTGGACAAAAAGCGCATGAGCGAAAAACCTTCCTTGGCTCGACGTATCTTCCGTCCAATGGTCATTCCGGTATTAGCGCTTTTCACAGCGCTTGTCGTCGGCGCCATCGTCATGTTCGTCTCCGGCGACGACCCGATCACTGCCTACAAGGGGCTGTTTCAGGGCGCGTTCGGCAGTGGCAAAGCGTGGGCGCGGACCATCCGGCTCACGATCCCATTCATTTTTACCGGTCTTTCCGTAGCCGTGGCCTTTAAGGCCGGGCTCTTTAATATTGGCGCTGCCGGACAGTTCATGATGGGGACCATTTTTGCTGTCTTCGTGGGGATCAATTTTGAAGGCTTGCCCTCTTTTTTGCATGTGACGCTGGCGCTTGCGGCCGGGGCTTTGGGCGGCATGCTGTGGGGAGCGATTCCCGGCATTCTCAAGGTGACAACCGGTGCGCATGAAGTGATCGTCACCATCATGCTCAACTACATTGCCGCGCTCTTCGCCGGATGGACTGTCTATGCAGGCGGCAGTCAGGGACAGACACCCGGTCCCCTCTGGGATCCCGACGCCGGCCCCATTTCACAGACACCCACCATTTTTGAGTCGGCGCGTCTACCCTGGCTCGTCGGCCCACCCTATCGTGTCCACGCCGGTCTGTTTATTGCGTTGATCACCGTGGTGGTCATCTGGTGGCTGCTCTACAGGATGGTCACCGGTTTTGAGATCCGCACTGTCGGCCAGAACATGAAGGCTGCTGCCTATGCGGGCATCCGTGTCAATTGGACCATTGTGCTGACGATGATGATCGCGGGCGGCCTTGCCGGCATGGCCGGCGGCATCGAAACATTGGGGATCAATCACAAATTTGCGCCGGAGTTTGGCGGCTCGGTCGGCTTTGACGGCATCACCGTGGCGCTGCTGGGTCAGACCAATCCCTTTGGTGTGATGCTGGCGGCTTTCCTCTTTGGTGCGCTCAATGGCGGCGCCTCGCAGATGCAGTTTCAATCCGGCGTCTCCGCCGACATCATTCAGATTATTCAGGCACTGGTGCTGGCTTTCGTGGCTGCTCCACTGTTGATCCGCCAGATCTACCGCATCAAGAAGCCTGCTGATGAGGTTGAAGGCTCGCCCTCTGTCAGTTGGTGATCGGGGCACTGTAGCCGTATCGAAGGATAGACTGCGGCTTTTTCGGATGAGGCTGATTTTCCACAACCTGGAACCTATCGACTATGACACGTAATCGTGCGCTTAATACGTCTTCCAAAATTGCCATCGGCTTTGCGATATTCCTGGTCGTCATGGCGATTCTGGTCAACACGACGGCTCTGGGCAACTCTCAAACGCTGCGCGTACTCTTTGGCGTGAGTGCACTGAACTTCACCCTGCGTGCAACGATTCCGCTCATATTGGGCGCCCTCTGCGGCATTCTCTGCGAGCGGACGGGCATCATCAACATCGGTATCGAAGGCATGATGCTGGGTGGCGCCTTTGCTGCATTCGTGGCCAAGGTCGCGACCAACAGCTGGCCGCTGGCTGCCAGCCTGGGCATGGGCGTCTTAGGGGCCTTGTTGATCGGCGGGCTGCTTGGCCTGCTGCACGCCACCTTTTCCATTCGCTATCGTATGGATCAGATCATCTCCGGTACGGTGATCATTACGTTGGCGGCAGGCTTCACGGCCTATCTCTACAATCGAGATGCAGTGGCGCAGGGCAAGTTTGGCCCGGTCAAGATTCCCATTCTGGGCGACATTCCGGTGATTGGAGACGTTGTCTTTAACAACCCCCCGCTCACCTATGTAGCTCTAATCCTTGTGGTGGTCGTGCACGTCGGTCTCTTCTACACAAAATGGGGGCTGCGCACGCGTGCCTGTGGTGAGCATCCCAGTGCGGCGGACACAGTCGGCATCAATGTGAATCGCTTCCGCTATATCAACACGACAATAGGCGGTATGCTTGCCGGTTTGGCCGGGGGATTTCTAGTCCTGGAGGCCGTGGGTCAGTTTCAGGAGGGCATGACCGCAGGGCGTGGCTTCATCTCGCTGGCCGCCATGATCTTCGGCAATTGGATGCCCTTTGGCGCCCTGGGCGCATCAGCGCTCTTTGGCTACACCCAGGCGTTGCAGAATGAGTTATTATTGGCCGGCGTGACAGTCATCCCGCGCCAGTTCATCGCCATGTTGCCCTACGTCGTCACCATCATCGCCGTCTCCGGTTTCGTGGGTCGTGTGCGTCCGCCCGCCGCCGAAGGCAAGGTGTATGAGACTGAGTCGAGTTCAGAGTAGACGAAGAGCGAAGAGTAAAGAACAAAGATCAAAAAACTGACTCTGCGTACGATCGGATCAAGGTTCTTCGAGCCAGTCTGACCTCCGATCTTTGATCCTTGTTCCTCGACCCTTTTTAGGAGAACAATCTTGACCGACAACAGACCCGTTCTTGAAACCCGAGGCATCACAAAAGTTTTTCCCGGTGTGATTGCCAACGAAGACGTGAATCTCACTCTCAACAAGAGCGAGGTTCTGGCGTTGCTGGGCGAAAACGGCGCGGGCAAGTCCACGTTGATGAATGTTATCTATGGCCTCTACCAGCCGACCGAAGGCGAGATCCTCGTCAACGGCCAGGTTGTGAAGATGTCCACGCCCAATGATGCCATCGATTTAGGTATCGGCATGGTGCATCAGCATTTCCAACTGGTGCCGGTAATGACTGTGGCCGAGAACATCATGCTCGGCAGTGAGACCACTAAACGTGGCTTGTTGGACACCAAGACTGTGGCCGATCGGATCATCGAGCTTTCCCATCGCTACAACCTGGATGTCGACCCCTACGCCATGGTCGAAGATCTGCCTGTGGGCATGCGCCAGCGCGTGGAGATCGTCAAGACGCTCTATCGCAACGCCGATATCCTGATTTTGGATGAGCCGACAGCCGTGCTCACACCTCAGGAAATTGAGGGTCTTTTTGAAGTCATGGAACTGCTCAAGGAGCAGGGGAAGTCGATCATCTTCATCTCCCACAAGCTCAAGGAAGTGCTGCGCGTGGCCGATCGTATCGGCGTGTTGCGCAACGGACGTGTCGTCGGCGAGGCTGATCCCAAGACGGCTACACAGGCAAGCCTGGCCGCCATGATGGTCGGCCGTGAGGTGATCCTGACCGTGGAAAAGGGAGAGGGTCATCCCACCGACGTGGTGCTTGAGGTCCAAGGATTGAGAGCCAAGAACGATTTGGGCGAATCAGCTTTGAACGGTGTCGATCTGAACGTCCGGGCCGGTGAGGTGGTCGGTATCGCCGGTGTTCAGGGCAATGGCCAGACCGAGTTGGTCGAGGTGATCACGGGGTTGCGCAAGTGTAGCGACGGCACGGTTACCCTCAACGGCGCAGACATCACAAACGAGATCCCGCGCAAGATTACGCAGGAAGGGCACAGCAGCCATGTGCCGGAAGACCGACATGCTTATGGCATGGTAGGCACCTACAGTGTCGCCGAGAACCTGGTGCTAAACACGTACAATCTCTCTCCCTTTGTCAAGCGCTTGACCATCAACCAGGCCGCCATTCACGAGCATGCCGAAGCCTTGGTCGAGCAGTTTGATGTGCGTACGCCCGGCGTTGGCACCGCCGGCGGCAGCCTGTCAGGCGGAAATCAGCAGAAGATGGTTGTGGCGCGTGAATTTTCACGACCGACCAATCTGCTCATCGCTGCTCAGCCGACGCGTGGCATTGACGTGGGTTCGATTGAGTTCATCCACAACCAGATCATCGCCAAGCGAGACGAAGGCGTTGCTGTGATGGTGGTCAGCTCCGAGTTGGACGAGATCATGGCGCTGTCGGATCGAATCGCCGTGATGTACAAAGGCGAGATCATCGGCATTGTGCCGCGTGAAGATGCAACGCGTGAGGGGTTGGGCTTGTTGATGGCCGGCGTTCGCGGTGACGAAGCGCCGGTGGCCTAGCTTATGGATCCATTTGATCCCATTCTTGATCGTCCCCACAGCGTCGACTACGATAGTCTCGACTCCGATGCAACTTTTCGCCTGGCCGATCACGATATAGTCTTTCACGCCGATGGGCAGACCGATCTGCGCGACCTTTTCTGGCCGTGGGCTGATGCCATCTATGCGCGTCACATCAAGCTGCGCATTCGGGACATGAACGACGACGACTTCATGCCCATGGTCACGCAATTCTACCCTGGCTACCAGGAGACGATCCTGGGCACCGAGGGGATGATCGTCAGCAAACAGTTGGCTGTGCCCTTCAACACGTCCTACGACCGCGCCGTCATCTGGTTGTTGCAGTGCCAGGCCGAAGGGGACCGCTTGCTGCGGCTCGACATCGACATTGACTGGGGTGAGCCGCTCGATCAGCGATTTGTTGACGGGCTGCTGGTGGCCCAACGTGAGCCTCAGTCCGAGCGGGGGCTGTACTCACAGCGCAACGCCGAAAGTACTCGCGTCTTCGGCAATCCCCAGGCGCGGCCACAGAGTTCAGATCTCTCCGATCCTCAGCGTGCGCAACTGACCTACTATGTACTGGTCAACGGCATGATCGAGGTGCCATTGCTGCTCACGGTCAGCGATGTGGGCGAGCAGGTGGCCTGGAACGGGTTCTTGGCCCTGCGCGACAGTGAGTTGGCTTTCGAACAGAGCGTCAGCGAGTGGACGACGAAGGTTAAGACCGGTAGATTGTGGACGCCGGACCCGCGCTTCAACCGCGCTGTTCAGGAGGGGCGGCTGGCGTCGCTTCGCTGGACACAGCGCCTGCGCACCGGACTCTCAGTCACCAATCGAGATATCTCCCGCATGGGCTTGCTCATCGACAGCTTGGACGCGGTTGAGCCGGTTCAGAGCCGCAATCTGCTAGCGAACCTACGACGGCTGGTCGATAAAGGAGACGGCGCGCTGCCGCCCATAGTGCCTTTGCGCCGCAAGGATCCATTGACTAAACCTGGAGATGCCCTGCCGGCGCTCAATGCCGTCTATCTTCGCTCGCTGCATGACGTGTTGGAACGGCGTTTCGATGTTGAACTTTTGGAACAGCATTTCCCGACCGTACAAACTTGTGCCGAGCGGATCGTGCGTGAGCGTGTCCGGCGCCTTTCTGCAGAGCCGGAGCCTGCCGACGCAACTTGGTTGGTCGAGGCTGTTGACGCCTTGACCGTGGCGACGAGATTGGCGAATCTGGCGGGCGATGGCGCTGACCAGGCCCGGTGGGAAAGCGAAGCGTCCGAATACCTGCGTCTGGCCAATTCACTTGGCGCGTCCGTTTCGCCCAGTGCAGCCAGACAGGATTGGTTTGCCATCTATGCAGATGCAACTGATGAAGATGCCACTGACGAAGATACCGTGGCTGGTCCTTGGTCCAGCATCACGTTGGCCGGTCAGGCTGTCTGGCGAGGGTGTGGCATTCGCATCGGCGATAATAAGATCGTCGTCGACCCCACATTCTCTGAAGAGTGGCAATGGTGGGCGTTGTTGGATCTTCCGCTGGATGAAGAGCACACACTGAGCCTAGTTTGGGATGGAAAAACATTGCACACGACCCAGAACGTTGACAGCCGATTGCCCGTGCTTGTACATGACCGGATCCGCATTCTGCACACGGACGAGTATGATTTCGACTTACAATTCGAACTGGTCGATAATATGGAGAGCGGCCTCGAGCGGCGTCTTTTCCGACCAAATTTTATGACTGAATAGAGTTCTGCCACCCATGCGCAAAACAGCCTTTGTCTACGACCCATTTAACCTGCGCCATACGCTCGATGGCCATCCTGAGAACTATCGGCGACTGCAACAGACATGGTCTCTGTTGGAGGCCGACGGCATCCTCGACAGCATGCTGCGCGTCGAAAGCAAGCCCGTCTCTATGGACGCGATTCTTCGCGTGCATACGCCACGATATATCCGGCGCCTACAATCGGCGGCCGGCGTGGGCCGCTTGGATGCAGATACCTACGTCAACGATGATTCGTACCAGGCTGCGCTGCTGGCGGCCGGCGGTCTGCTGAGCGTGTTGGATGCCGTACTCTGGGGGCAGGCCGACAACGGCTTTGCACTGGTTCGGCCGCCGGGCCACCATGCGACACAGGATGTCGGCATGGGCTTCTGCTTGCTGGCCAACGCCTCGATTGCTGCACGCTGGGCTCAGGATGTACATGGCATTGACAGAGTCTTAATTGTTGATTTTGATGTGCATCATGGCAACGGTACGCAAGATATTTTCTACGACGATCCCTCTGTGCTTTTTTTCAGCGCACACCAGTTTCCCTACTATCCGGGAACAGGCGAGGCCAACGAAGTGGGTACGGAGATCTCAAGAGGAAGCACTGTCAATGTGCCTTTGCCGCCACATGTAGGTGATGCAGGCTACCTGGCGGCTTTTCGTTCTCTGTTGCTTCCTCTGGCACGAGAGTTCCGACCCGGCCTGATATTGCTTTCGGCCGGCTACGATGCTCACTGGCTTGATCCGCTTGCAAGCATGCACCTGACGATTTCCGGCTACGGCGCCCTCGTCCATGAACTGCTTGAATTGGCTGATGAAGTATGCGGAGGGCGATTGGTCGCCGCTCTGGAGGGGGGCTATCATCTCGATGTGTTGGCCCACTCAGTCTTGACGACGCTACGTGAATTGACCGGCAGCAATGGGGAGCCAAGTGACCCATTTGGTGTGCCCCGCTTCGGAGCCGAGCGTGACGTGACAGAACTGCTCAGTCGCCTCATCAGCCTGCACAATATCGCGGATCCTCCGCGCTATTCGTTACCTTAGAATGAGTGCTTCTAGCAGCTTGTCGGAGAGTAAACTGATAGGACACGGATGACGCTGAATTGGCGGATATGCACGGATTAAGTCGGAAAAATCAGCGAGAATCCGTCATATCCGTGTCATCCGCGTCCCATTTTTTCTCGTTACTCCGACAGCCAGCTAGAGTCTATCTGTCTCTTATCCTCTTTCCATCAGTGTGAATCTGTGACAGGTATTTTTTGCAGCCTCGAACTGTTTGACGGATTGAGACCAACCGATTTTGACACGAGTTCCATTTTTCTGGATACTGACCCGCTGTGGATGAAAGCGCCATGTCGATAGGCCGATTGGCCGGCCCAGAGCCGGATGCAACCGAGATCGTGGAATTGGCCGGCTGTCGCCGCGCGATGAGGTATGTGTTGCGCAATGATCGCCCCTCTGACATCACTGCTCTGGCACAGGTGGTATTGAGACAGATGCCCCGCCATTTGGACACCTATCAGTGGTTGCTACGAGCCGCTTGGCGGCTCAAGCATTGGGACGAAGGTGAAGAATGGGGGCGTCGGTTGCTCCAGGCTGATCCAAACAATGCTCTGGCATGGCGCGCAGTGGCACGCGGTGTTGAAGAGCGCGGCCAACGGGCAAAGTCTCATGCGATCTGGCAGCGTGCATTTGAAGTAGCGCCGTTTGACCCCGATGTGCGCAGTGGGCTGAGCCGGACGAATCTTGAGCCTAACGCTGAGTTGGTGCTCAATCAAGCTTGTCTGGCCACAGTCTATCGACATGGCTATCGCTGGCGACATGCGGCCACCGAATATCGGGCCTTGATCGAGGCAGATCCGCGGCGTATCGATTTTCTGGTCGGCCTGATGGTTGCGCTGTGGCGGATGGGATCTCGGGATGATGCCTACCAGATTGGACTCTATCTAGTCAAGCAGCATCGACATCTCATCATGGCCTGGGTTGTGATTGCTGCATCTGGCGATGAGGACGATCGTGCTCTGGCCCACGATCCGATTCTTTCCATGGATCCGGACGGTGAATTTGCCCGTCAGTGGCTGCACCTAGAGAGCGCCCCTTCGTCTGAAAAGTTGGTGGAGCGTCTGCTGGCGAAGGGGCCAGTGCCGCTCACTCTTTCGGTGGACGAGGCTAGGCTGATCGGGGATGAAAGTTAAGAAATTAGCCATAGACGAACACACAATTGAGACTGATTTGTTGAGGTGCATTGGCAGCACGGGGCCCCAGTAACCATAGGACTCAATGTCATGAGATGTCCAGAAAATCAGTGTCCCATCCAATCATTATCTGTGTGAATCTGTGGCAAAAAAAGCAAACTCAAAACTAGGAGAACAAAATCGTGGAACGTACCTTTATCATTTTGAAACCAGATTCTGTGCAACGTGGCCTGATCGGCGAAATCGTCTCGCGCTTTGAGCGACGGGGCCTGAAGATCGTGGCCATGAAGATGATCCACGTCAGCGCCGAGCTGGCCCAGGAGCACTATGCCGTGCACAAGGAGCGACCCTTTTACGGCAGCCTGATCGAATACATCACCAGTTCGCCGGTTGTGGCCTTGGTCGTCGAGGGTACCAATGCCATCAACGTCGTGCGCAAGACCGTCGGAGCTACCAACCCGGCAGAAGCCGAACCCGGCACCATCCGCTCGGATTTCGGTCTGGAGATCGGTCGCAATCTGGTTCACGCCAGCGACGGTCCTGAAACTGCCGCTTTTGAGACTGCGCTTTGGTTCGGTGAAGAGATGATCGACTGGGATCGCAACAACGATCCGTGGATCTTTGAATAGAAGCATCGGTTCAGTTTTGGCGAACCGGTGAGAATGACCACAGATGATCGCGGAAAAATGAGTGTTTTCTCCGTGATCTCTGTGCACACTCTGTGCCTCTGTGGTGAGAATCTTAATTCAGAAGGAGTACTATATGACAGGCAAAGCTGATTTCACTGCTGAGGAATGGCATCAATTGCTGGAAGCGCCAATGGTCACCGGTATGGTGATCACATTGGCTAGCCCGGCCATGGGCGATACGATCAAGGAATCCATGGCTGTGGCCAAGACGGTCTCCTCGGCGTCGTTGAATGCGAGCGGTGATGGCCTCTATACTGAACTGGTCACTGAATATCAGGACAAGGAGACACTGAAGCAATCGCAGCCCAAGTTCGCCAAGGGTGATATTGAAACGGTGAAGACCCAGGCCATGGATGAGGTGAAGGCCGCATCTGCCCTGCTTGACCAGCGAGCGACCCCTGAAGAGGCCGCCCAGGTCAAGCAACTGTACTACGATGTCGCAGTCGCCACTGCTCAGGCTGCCAAAGAGGGTGACTTCATGGGCATCGGCGGCGTGCGCGTCAACGATGCTGAGAAAGCCGCACTGGCTGAATTGGCGACGATTCTGAATATTCCAGCTTAGCAGAGACCTGACGGCTGAATCGCACGACGAAAATGGGGCTCTCTGAGGAATTGTGTGGCTAGACCTCCGGGAGGTGTCCACAAATGGCATTCAGAACCGAGGCTTCACGGACACCTCCCGGAGGTCGGGTTCTGCACCCTACAATTGTTCGGAGAGCCAAAAATGGAAGAGGCGCACCTCTGAGGTGCGCCTCTTTTCTATTGGCGTGAAGGGGTCTTGCTCGCCCGCCGAGCCGCAAAATCTTGCGGCTCTACTCAGCGCCTTTGGCAGACGTAGATGCAAGAATTCGCGTGAACAGGGCACCGGCCAGGAAGGTTTGGGCGACGTAGTAGATGCCGATGAGCAGGACTGCCAGCGAACCGGCTGCTTCAAATGCCGATCCTACGCTGCTGAGGCGCAGATAGATCAGGATCGCAATGCCGCCGATGCTTACAAGCGCGGTCGTCACGGCCGATCCGATCCAGATGTAGCGCCAGCCGATGGATACGTCCGGGAGAATCTTATAGATCACGGCGGTTGTCACGTAGATCATTGCCAGCGGGATCAGGATGCCGGCGATTTGGTATTCCGTTCCCAGGCCGAGTCGGGAGCGGAGTGCTGAAATGGCCACGCTGGCAAAGACGGCGACTACCAGCAGAACGCCCAGGCCGATCACAAGTAAAAACGAGAGTAGTCGCCCGATCAAGAACCCGCTGAGGCCTGTTCGAGTCTCGTCGCCTGCATGCCAAATGGTATTGAGTGCATGACGGAGCTGGTTGAAGAGGCCGGTGGCGGCCCAGAGCAGGACAACTACGCTGATGATCGTTGAGAGCGGTGTGGCGCCCGATCCACGCATTGACGCGCCAAAGACCAGATCTTGCACGAAGTTGGCCATCTCTACGCCCAGAAGTTGAGCCACCAAATCGTAGAATTCCTGGGCCGATCGGACTTCGTTGAGAAAGAGTCCGGCGACCTTGATCACTACGTAGATGATGGGCGCAAAGGCGAACATGCCGTAATAGGCCAAGGCCGCGGCCAGACGTGCCGGGCGTTCGGCGAACCATGCCTGATAGAACGAAACGAGGATCGATCTCAGCGTGTTCATTCCCCGTCCTTTGATTCCTCACTCACTGATTCCTCAGTGTCTGGTTCTTGTCGGCTGGTCGGGGTTCCGATCTTCGCCTGTTGCAAGTTCAACGCTGAGTCGCCCATGATCAGACGAGCCTGTCGTTCTTGTGTGATGTAGTTGATCATCCACCCCCAGGCCACGACTACCTTGCGCCCGAACCCGACCAAAAATAGCAGATGGAGCATCGACCAGGATAGGAAGCCGAGAAAACCGCTGAGATGGATCTTGCCTACCGCTGCAACCGCCTTCCCGCGTCCGACCGCAGCCATCGACCCCTTGTCAAAATAGGAGAATGTCGGCCGTTCCTGCGCTGACCCTGCCGCGACTTCGGTGGCGATGATCTGGGCCACAAAACTGCCGGTCTGGATCGCACCCTGTGCAACGCCGGGTACTTGTTCACCAGTCTTTGCATCGGGCGCGTGGGCAGCGTCGCCGATGACGAAGACCTCAGGGTGACCTGGGACCGCCATGTCGGAACCCACGACGACGCGGCCGGCTCTGTCGAGTTCGACACCCATGCTGTGGATGAACGACTGGCCTTCAACGCCGGCGGCCCAGAAGACGTTGTTGGCCGCCACAAATTCATCGCCGACCTGTACACTGTGGGCGGTCACATCGGTGACGCGACTGTTGAGGCGGATCTCAGCGCCCATGGCCTCTAGATCGCGCTGTACCTTGCGGCTCAAGTCTTCGGGCATCATGGGGAGCAAGCGATCACCGCCGTGGATGAGCAGCACACGGGCTGTGGAGGAATCGATGTTGCGGAAATCTTCGGGCAGGGCGCGGCCGGCCACATCGCGGATCGCACCCGTAAGTTCGACGCCGGTGGGGCCGCCGCCGACAACGACGAAGGTGAGCTTCGCCTGCCGCGCCGCTTCGTCGGCCTCAAACTCGGCCTGTTCGAATGCCAATCAGAATCCGTCGTCGGATTTCGGCGGCATCATCCAGCGATTTCAGGCCGGGCGCAATCTGCCGATAGCCTTCGTTGCCGAAGTAGGATTGACGCACGCCCGCGGCCACGATTAGGTAGTCGTAGTGGACCTCGCCGCGGGGCATTTGCACACGTTTGCCGGCGAGGTCGATGCCCACGACCTCTGCCAGGCCAACGGTCACGTTGCTCTGCTTGCGCAGGATAGAGCGGATTGGAAAGGCAATGGCGGCAGGTTCCAGCTCTGCCGTGGCGACTTGATAGAGCAACGGCTGGAACAGGTGGAAATTGTGCTTGTCCACGAGGACGACATCCACCGGCGCCTTTTTCAATCCTTTGGCCGCATTGATGCCGGCGAAGCCGCCACCGATGATGATCACCCGTGGTCTGTTGCTGTCCGTCGTGTCGCTCATAAGAGTTGCTCCGTCGATCTCAAGTGTCGACTATGCACGGTCGTGGGTGTCTGGGGGTGAAACTCTATCGCTATACCCAATAGCTGGACAGGTGCTTCAATGCAGCCCGTCCCTCTTCGACAAAGCCAAAGTAGGACGCCTCCATGCCCCAGGTGATGGCGCTGAGGGCATATTGAACGTGGGCAACGTACTGCTGTTCCTCTTCCCGCACTGTCAGCCTCCGTCCGTAGCCTTCAAACAGCGCATCCAGTAGATCGGGCCGATCCATCCACTCCCAATCGGGATAGCGGCTAAAGTCGGCAACGCGCACGTCCCAGTAGGCGAACTCGAAGTCGATGACGCCCGTCCAGATGCCGATGTCGGAGATGAGCCAGTTGTAGGGGCAGTAGTCTCGATGGCAGGCAACGGGCTGTTCGCCCGCGAATATGCCTGCCGACTGCTGCGCGGCGGTCACAACGGCCAGTTCTTGGTCGCTGAGATAGCCGCCATCGATTGCTTTATCGATCTCGCGTTCCAACTCAAAACGCACATACTCAACGGCATCGCTGAGTGCTGGACCTTGTGGCGAGCCGTCGCGATGGCAGGGGCCAAAGTATCGACTACCCGCGAGATCATGCAACCGAACCAGCATTTGCCCGGCCATGCGCCAGGCGGCCCGTTCCTGTTCAACCGGCAGCTCTAGTTTTTCCAATACCTGTCCGGGCAGTTCTTCGATGAGCAAGGCCAGTGGACGATTCTCACGCACACCAAGCAAGCGCGGTGCAGAATTTCCGAACACGGACGCCCACTGTTCATAGCCGTGGACCTCTCGCTCCCAGATGTTCCGTCTGCTCGTGGACCTTGAGATAGCAAAGGCCGTCAGATGTCTGCAAGCGTGAGATCGAAGAGCGCCCGTCTGGACGCTGCGTGCCGGAGACAATCTCGAACGGCCCGACGACTGATGTACACCACGCCCGCAGGCGATCCGTTGCTTGGTCTCCGCTCATGACTTCGATCCTTGTTGCCGCGGTGAATGTCAGTGTTGGTGAGGGGCCTTGCTTTGCCAAGCGAGATCCCGCACTGGACGCCTGTCACATTGACTATCAATTCCTCGACTTGCTTCTGAACTGAAGACGCTGTGATAACAATACTTTGTAGGTCCGACTTGTAGTCGGACTAGTGCGGTTACCTCCGCATCCGTCTGGCACGCGTACCTTGTCACGCTGCAAGCGTGACCTACAAAACTCATGATCCGTCTGTGCTTTCAGTTTAGGATACGAATCCACCTTCGACAGCTGACGTTCTGTCACCCTGACTGGGCATACGTTGGCAGATTGATGCTCTCAAGAGACCAAGGAAGGGTCTGGACATTGTCGTCCAAATTCTTCGCCTACGCGGATACGCTTCTACGAAACAAGCTCTGTCTCGGCAGAGGATCCTTTGTCGGCCTGGGGCCGCATTGCGGCGCTGATCCTAAACATTGGCAAAGGGTCTCTGCTCTGCCAGTCAAGATCCTTCACTGGACAGTTGCCGGTTTGATGTTGAACACGTAGACTCGTTCAGGATGACGGATGTAGCGTTCTGCAACAGCCCGACCTGTTTCTTGAAGTTTGTGCGAAGCCCGCCTTCATCATGTACTCAAGACGACAGGGGCGGCAAATCTCTGTGGCTTTTCTCTGTGCCCCCTCTGTGCCTCCGTGGTGAAGTTTTACCGCCCGCGCAATTTCGGATCCATGGCGTCGCGGATGGCGTCGCCGAGGAAGTTGAAGGCGAGCATGGTCAGCGTGAGCGCCAGAGCCGGAAAGAAGATGATGAACGGGGCCGAGCGTAGCGCCCCGTAGCCATCGGCGATCATGCTGCCCCAACTGGGCATGGGCGGCTGGACACCCAGGCCGATGAAACTCAAAAAGGCCTCGGTATAGATGTAGGCAGGAATGGCCAGGGTTTCGGCCACAATGCATGCGCCCATTACGTTGGGCAGCAGGTGGCGGGACATGATCGACCGATGTCTGACGCCCACAATCTGAGCAGCCTGGATGAACTCCTGTTGGCGGTAGTGGAGAACCTGCCCACGGGTCAGGCGCGCCATATTCAACCAACTGACGGCGCCGATGGCGATGAAGAGGAAGAAGAGGCCGCCGCTGTTGTTGTCCAATGTGATGACGATCCGCTGGAGGAAATTGGCCTGTTCGATATTCTGAGTGCCCAACGCGGTTAGATAGACCTGGAGCAAGATGATCAGGATGAGGGCCGGGTAGGCGTAAATAATGTCAACAATGCGCATCATGATGTTGTCGACCTTGGGCGATCCATAGCCTGCGAACAGACCGTAGAATACGCCGATCAGAAAACTGACGCCGGCCCCGACCAGCGCCACCGACATCGACACACGCGTGCCGTAGATGATGCGACTGAGGATGTCGCGCCCCAAGCGGTCGGCGCCCAGGATGTAGACATGCCCGTCCATCTTTGGCGCGGTGGCGACGCTGCCGGGCGGCGCCAGTTTATCGGGAAAACTGGTCTCTGCATAGGGGAGAGGGGCAAAAAACGATGGGAAGAGTGCGATGACAAAGAGCAGAATCAGGTAGGCGATACAGATCAGAACAAGCGGATCTCGAAATAGGACAGTGAGGGTATCCTGCAACATCGTGCGCGATTTTCGTGAAGACAGTGATAGGTCCGTGGTCTCTCGAGTGCCGGCTTTCGCAGTGCTAGTTGACATGGCCGATCCTCGGATCGATGAAGACGTAGAGAAGGTCGACAATTAGGTTGACAATCACAATGATCAGCGCATAGATGACAACGACGGCCATCACCATTGGGTAGTCGCGGCTGGATATACTGGTGACGAAGAATCGCCCCATGCCGGGAATCGCGAAGATCTGCTCCACAATCAATGAACCGGTCAGCACGGCGGCCGCCAACGGACCCATATAGGTTACGACCGGAATCAACGAATTGCGCAGTGCATGGCGTATTGTCACGGTGCGTCCGGGTAGCCCCTTGGCGTGGGCCGTGCGCACAAAATCATCGCCCAGCACCTGCAAGAGGCTGGCGCGTGTCAGCCTCGCGATGATAGCCGCCACCCCGGCGCCCAGTGTGATTGCGGGCAGGATAGCATGGCTGAGGTAGGACCAGAGGCCGTCATCCAGGTCGCCCCATTTGGCCACCGGTAGCCAGCCCAACTGCAGGGCGAAGAGCCAATAGAGCATGGGGCCGAGCACAATGGCCGGAATCGAGACGCCGAGGATGGCCACAAACATGGTCGACCGATCCTGCCAGGCGCCTCGTTTCATGGCGGCGATTATGCCGGACGGCAGCCCGACGGCGAATTGCAAAGAGCAGCGCCAGCATGCCCAACTGCATGGAGACGCCGAGGGCCGGCAACAGAAAACTCTCGACCGGCTTGCCGCGCGCCACGAGCGAGGGGCCGAAGCGCAGACGAACAACGTTGCTCAGCCAGATGAAATATTGCTGATAGAGCGGCTTGCTGAGGCCAAAGGTCGCCTCCATCTGCGCCACCATCGCCGGCGGCGTCTTGTCCGAGTCGAACGGGCCGCCGGGCAGCGCATGCATTGTGACGAAGGTGATGCCGGTCACGATGAAAAAGACAGGGATGAACCAGATGAGACGTCGGATGATGATCTGAAGCATGATTGGGATTGGGGACTAGGGATTGGGGATTAGGGGATTGGGAGACGCCGCAATCGCGTCAATATATCCCAATCCCCGTTCCCTAGTCCCCAATCCCCAACTCTCTACTTCTCAATGCGCCACGTATCCCAGTTCACGGGGGCGAACAAGGGATAGGCACGCTGGACATAGGGTTTGGTCAGGATGGTGTAGCCACGGTGGTAGTAGGGGGCGGCACGCAGTTCTTCGCCGAACATCAACTGCTCGATCTGAGCGTACAGATCCTTGCGGACTTCCGGGTCGATCTCGACGGCGGCCTGGGCAGCCATTTCGTCGGCCTCGGTACACTCGGCACGTGAGTAGTTGCTGCTGTCGGTGCAGTGGAAGACCTCGTAGACCCAGTTGTTCTCATCCGGATAGTCGGCGCCCCAACCGAGTCGCCACATTTCCGGCATCTCTTCGACCGGGGTGTCCGGGCTGATGCTGGCGTAGAAGACCGGCCATTCCTGGGATTCCAATTCGACGTTGACGTTCAGGTTCTCAGCCCACATGGCCTGCAGTGCCTGGGCCAACGCCTCTTCCACGAAGCAGAGAAGTAGCGGTAGGTGACGGTGGGGAAGCCCTCACCGTCGGGATAACCGGCTTCGGCCAGCCATGCCTGGGCCTGAGCGACGTCCGTGGGCAGACCGACCTCGGGATCGGGTGCGCCGAAGATGCCGGGAGGGGCAAACTGGGTGGCGGGTACGCCGGAACCGACCACGTCCTTGACCATGGTCTCACGGTCGATGGCGGCGGAGAAGGCCTTGCGCACAAGCACGTCGTCAAAGGGAGCCTTGTCCATGGTGAAGCCGACGTAGGTGGTCGAGGCACGCGGACCGATGTTTAGCTCCTGGCTCAGCACCGGATCATCTTGGATGCGCAAGCAGTTCCTCGATGGAGAAGGAGCCGGCGTTTTCGCCGGCCACGTCCAACTCACCTGACTCGTAGAGCGCAACTTCGGTGAACTGATCGGTGATGATGTCAACCGTGATCTCTTCGATCTGGACATTGTCGGCATCGAAATAGTCCGGGTTCTTGACGAAGGAGAGTGACTCGCCCAATGACCAGTCGGTGATCTTGTAGGGACCGTTGGTGACGATGTTTTCCGGCTCGGTCCAGGCATCGCCATACTCTTCGATGGCCCAACTCGGTACCGGACGCAATGTCCACAGACTGCTGATGGACTCGAAGTAAGGAGCCGGCGATTCGAGGGTGAACTGGACCGTGTAGTCATCGATTGCAGTGACGCCCAGCGTATCGATATCGTAGGTGTCGGTTGGAATGGCGGTCTGGTTGATGGTTGCCGCATTCTCGATGATGTAGAGCACGTAGGCGTAGGGCGAGGCTGTCTCGGGCATAATGGCGCGCTTGACGCTGTACTCGACGTCATTGGCAGTCACCGGATTGCCGTCGCTCCACATCACATCGTCGCGCATGGTGAAGGTCCACGTCAGGCCGTCTTCCGACGATTCCCAACTGGTCGCCAATTCAGGCTCGATTTCAGACGTAGCATTGTTAATGTTGGTCAGACCCAGGAACATCTGCTCGATGGGCAGGGTCGAGTAGTAGTCCGAAGCCAGGTTCGGATCCAGCGTGACCGGCTCGGACGCAGTGCTCAACGCCAGAGAGATGACGTCAGCAGGGGCATCGGCCGCAGCAGCGTCGCCGCCGCTCTCTGCCGGTCCTGCGCCGCCTGCACAGGCGGCCAACAAGGCCAGCAGCAGCCCAAGGGCCAACACCATAATGATATTTCTACGCATTTCTTGGTTCCTTTCGTGGAAGATTGACGTGGCAAAAAGGATCGTTATCTGCCTAGTCTTTGTAAGACGAACTACCTAAGTAAAACTCAATGTGTGGGGAATGCAAAGCGGGGATGGGAGAGGTAGTAGCAGAGAGAGGCGAGCGAAGGGCCCTTTGGTCGCCTTCTTCTGTTACTGCCATCTGGAATGATATGTCTCTGTTTTCTTGGCCAATGCCGCCGGCAATGCGCCAAGAAAACTGAGAAGTACATTTGTTCAAATATCCAGCTTGGCCTGGTCGGCGTGGGTCTGGATGAAGCGGCGGCGTGGCGGCACGCTGCTGCCCATGAGCATGTCGAAGGTACGGTCGGCTTCGGCCGCGTCCTCGATGTTGACCTGGAGCACTGTGCGATTCTCCGGGTTCATGGTCGTCTCCCAGAGCTGATCGTTGTTCATCTCGCCCAGACCTTTGTAGCGCTGGTCGATGCGGACATTCTCGTTGCCCAGCTCCACGCGCATGGCTTCCAGAGACTTGTCGTCATAGACGTAATCAGTGGAACGGCGGTTGCGTCCATTGACCTGGCGCGTGGCCGTCACCCGGTAGAGCGGCGGCTGCGCGATGTAGAGATGACCACTGTTGACCAGCGGCTCCATGTAACGGAAGAAGAGCGTGAGCAAGAGCGTGCGAATGTGCGCGCCGTCGACATCGGCATCGGTCATCAAGATGATGCGATGGTAGCGCAGCCCATCCAGCGAGAAGTTCTCGCCGATGTTGGTGCCCAGCGCCGTGATCAGCGCCTGCACTTCCTTGTTGGCCAACGCTTTGTCCAGGCTGGTCTTCTCGATGTTGAGGATCTTGCCGCGCAGGGGCAGGATGGCCTGGAAGCGGCGATCTCGGCCCATCTTGGCCGTGCCGCCGGCGCTGTCGCCCTCAACGATGTAGATCTCACATTCTTCCGGCTTGCGGCTGGAGCAGTCTGCCAACTTGCCGGGTAGCGTCAGGCTTTCCAGCGCACTCTTGCGGATGACCAGGTCGCGGGCCTTGCGAGCTGCTTCACGTGCCCGGTAGGAGGTGCGACATTTCTCGATGATCTGCCGGGCATCGCGTGGATTCTCTTCCATCCACGCCCCATGGCCTCAGCCACCGCAGATTCCACGTGATAGCGAACCTCGTTGTTGAGCAGCTTCAGCTTGTTCTGGCCCTCGAACTGGGGTTCAATGACCTTGACGCTGACGATGGCAGTCAGACCCTGGCGTGTATCCTCGCCGCTGAAGTTGGCGTCGTTATCCTTGAGGAAGCCCTGCTTGCGTGCATAGTCATTGATCTGGCGTGTCACCGCCGACGCGCAGGCCGGTCAGATGGGTGCCGCCATCGGGCGTGTTGATGGTGTTGGCAAAGGCGTAGAGCGAGTCGCTGAAACCATCGGTGTACTGGATGGCCGCCTCGACGTGGGTCGTCTCCACTTCCTGATCCACATAGATGGGTTCGTGGATCTTGGTGCGGTTCTTGTTAAGATAGCGCACGAAGGACTTGACGCCGCCTTCGAAGTAGAAGCTGATCTCGTGAGGCTCTTCGGGTCGCTCATCGACCAGTGTGATGTCGACGCCACGGGTCAGGAAGGCCATCTCACGCAATCGGGTGACCAGCGTGTCCCAGTCATATTCCAACACCTGGAAGATAGTATCATCGCGCAAGAAGGTCTGGATGGTGCCTGTCTTATTCTTGTCGGATTTCCCGATTACTTCGACATCTGTGACCGGTACGCCCCGTTCAAAGCGCTGCATGTAGAGCTTGCCGTTGCGCTTGACCTTAGTCTCTATCCATTCGCTCAAGGCGTTGACAGCGCTAACGCCGACGCCGTGAAGACCGCCGGACACCTTGTAGCCGCCGCCGCCGAACTTGCCGCCGGCGTGCAACTTGGTCATGACAACCGTCAACGCCGGCAGGCCGGTCTGCTTCTGGATGTCCACCGGGATGCCGGCGCCGTTGTCTTCGACCGAGACGCTTTCGTCTTTGTGTATGGTGATGCGGATCGTATCACAGCGGCCCTGCATGGCTTCGTCGATGGCGTTGTCAACCACCTCGTAGACCATGTGGTGCAGGGCTTTGGTGTCGGTGCCGCCGATGTACATGCCGGGTCGACGGCGAACGGCCTCAAGGCCTTCCAAGCACCTGGATCTGATCCGCATTGTATACGACGTCGTTATTTTTTTCCTTTGCCACACAAACCTCCGGAATTTTCTAAAACGAAAGAGCGAAGATCGAAAATCGATGTTGCCCAACGACTCCGCCTTTTCAGCTCTTGACGCATACGTTTCGAACTACAACCGCCAAACTACAACCGCCAAACTAGGGCGTTTTCCTGCATTGGCCTACGACTGGGACTGACCATCCGCTAGTGTATTCTCTTCCACCATGCGCAAGTATACGCGTTCGATAGAAGACAAAAAGCGCTACTGCCAATCCTGTGCCGAGAAAACTGTTGCTCACGATGGCGGCTGTTGTGCCAAAAGGAACCGCCTCAGCCAGTGGCAACAGGATCAGACTGAATCCAATCGTGATAAAGCTGGTCAGAAAGACGAAGCCCAATGTCACCACAAAATTGGAGCGAACCAAACTGAAACTCTGCTTGATGGCGCCGAAAATCGTCAGATCGTCCATCACGATGGCCGGAACCACAAAAAACAGGTAGAAAAAGGCCACTAATGTGACGCCGCCCAGCAGAATGACCAAGACAGAACTGACCGGCGGACTGACCAATGCCACGATCCCGACGCCAAAGCTCAGCGGAATGTAGGCCAAGAACATCCCGATTCCCGCCACAAGCACAAAGCCCAGAATGCGTACACAGTGCCGAAAGACATTGCCGGCAAAGTCGCGCCATGTGTGAGCCTTATGGCCGTTGCCTATCGGCAAGAATTGAACCAAAAGCTCCAAGTAGAATGTGCCGATGAAAATGCCGGCCATGCTCAACACGATCGCCAGACCCAACGCGGCAGAAAAACTGTCGATACTGATCGGCGTGGCGTCCGGCATCGGGCCTACCGTGGCCATCATACTAGGCACGTGCATCAACCAGGTATTGGCCAGCAGCGTCCATAGATTCGAGTTCTCGCCAAGCATGGTGATGCTTAACGAGACCTCGTTGCTCATTTCCACCAACTCGGGTGGAAAGCCCTCGACGTCAGTTGCCCTGGCATAAAAACCGGCGAGTTGCTCCAACAACGAAGCAATGCTCAGCGGCGGCATGAACCATATCCAGAGATCGAGCAGGATCGGTATGAGTAGCAGGTCAAGTCGTCGTGCCAGAAGGCGAAATCCGGCAGATAGGCTGTCGATGATACCCAAGGAAATGTCCGATTCTAGATGATGATTCCGCAAAGGCAAAATGCCGGGTCGCAATGCTCTTTCGTCATGCCCTTTTGCAGCGCCCACGGTCCGTCGATTTACTCGTCACAAACAATCGAATTATAGCACAGGATCGGTCAAACTGCTAAGTTTTACCACTGGTTTTTGGAACACGTGTTCGCCGTTCAGCGGGCCGATGGATAGGGTCAAAGAACGTATGGACAGGGCATTGACTTTGAATTGACCCTCTGCCTAGCCCTGGGCTACAATCCGTTAAAGAACCATCAATATGACGTTGGCGTCGCGACGAACGCGGCCTTGTAGTATGGTGGGCCGACTCTGGTCCGACATGTGTCTGTTTCTTCTGGAACGATGGTTCGACAGTGCAGCGTTTTTCATTCAGCATTGACTATCCACAAATGGATAAGCTTGCTCTGCCGCTTCAAAACAGGACCGGACCTTTTTCTGGTGCGACTCCCAGCGTGGCCGGACAGAGCCATAAACAATAAATAGGAATCGATCATGACCTCTTTTGTGATTGAAGGCGGCCACCCGCTTGTCGGCAGCATCAAGCCCATCGGAAACAAGAATGCAGCTCTGCCCCTGTTGGCGGCCTGTGTGCTGACCGACGAACCGGTCATTCTCCACAATGTGCCTGACATCGGTGACGTCCGTACGATGTTGGTGATTCTGGAGCAACTGGGCGTAGAGACCGAGATGGTCGATGGCACGGTGCGACTCTGTGCCCGCAACTTGAACAGCGTCAGCCCCGACCCGATGCTCTTCAGCCAGATTCGCGGTTCACTGACCCTGATGGGGCCCATGCTCGCCCGACATGGCCATTTTGTCGTCGACAGCACGGCCGGCGGCGACGACATCGGCCGGCGACGTATCGACACCCACCTGCAGGTCTTTGACGCGCTGGGTGCGAACCTGGGTCACAATGGCAAGTTCGAACTGAGGGCAGACAAGGGACTCCACGGCGCTGACATCTTGTTGGATGAGGCGTCGGTCACCGCCACCGAGAACGCCATCATGGCCGCATCGCTGGGCTATGGCACGACCATTATTCGCAACGCAGCCAGCGAGCCTCACGTTCAGGACGTCTGTCGTCTGTTGACACAGATGGGCTGTCGCATTGAGGGCATCGGCAGCAACACACTGATGATTCACGGTCAACACAAATTGCGCGGCGGCGAGATCTGCATCAGCCCCGACTTCATCGAGGTGGGCAGCTACATTGGCCTGGGCGCCATCACGCCGGGTGAGTTGCGAATTGAAGGCGTTATGCCTGAGCATCTGCGCATGATGGAGATGGTCTTTGTGGATCGGCTGGGCGTGCGCATGCACGTTGAACATGACGCCGACGCTGGACATGACAGCGGCTACACGCTGGTAGTCGAGGCCGACCAGGATCTCAACATCCGGCCCGACTTCGGCGGGGCCGTGCCCAAGATCGACGATGCCCCCTGGCCCGCCTTCCCGCCCGACCTCATGAGCATCGCGCTGGTGACAGCGACCCAGGCCAAAGGCACCGTCATCGTGCATGAGAAGATGTACGAGAGCAGGCTCTATTTCGTCGACAAGCTCATCGCCATGGGCGCGCAGATCATCCTCTGCGATCCCCATCGCGCCGTCGTCGTCGGACCCAGGCAGCTGGTCGGACAGCCGGTGACCAGTCCTGACATCCGTGCCGGTATGGCCCTGGTCCTGGCCGCGCTGGCCGCTGACGGTGTGACAACCATCGGCAACGTGCAACAGATCGACCGCGGCTACAATGATATTGATGATAAGCTCCGCGCGGTGGGCGCTAAGATTGACCGGGTGGAGTAGCCGAGTCTCCTTTGGACTAATGTAGAAAAATAGCTGTCCACGAAGGGACACAAAGGGCCACGAAGAAACACGAAATCATCTACCCTTCGTGTAATTTCGTGCTCTTCGTGGATCATCATTTCTTTTGAATCGCCTCAACTGATTGCCTCTCGAATCAAAATCTTCTTTGCTTGACGAACGCGGGCTTGGTTGGTACAATTTGTACAAGTCGTACGACACTGCGTTGGTTTTATTGAGAGGAGTCAATATGACTGTCGGGACCATGGACAGCAATAGTGCGCGTTCCAGGTGGCGTGATCTGCTTGATTCGGCTACCGCAGGAGAGGACGTTGTCATCACCCGCTATGGCAAGCCAGTGACTGCCATGATAAGTTACGAAGATTACGTCGCATTGCTGGATGAGCTTGACGATATCCGTTCAGCACGCCGAGCGGGTGCGATCATCGCTGATCTAGAGGCTGGCCGAACCACGACGCGTCCGCTGGATGAAGTCGAAGCTGAGTTGAAGGCAGAGGGTTTGCTTGATGACTGACACTCGACGTTTTCAGGTCGAGATCGAGCGTACGGTGGAGAAAGGTCTACGCAGGCTACCAAAAGATCTGCTGCGACGGCTCCTTGCCGCCATGCATGCTCTGGCCGACGAACCACGCCCGCCCCAGAGTAAGAAGCTGGTCGGATACGAAAATCTATATCGAGTACGTGTCAGTGACTGGCGTATCATTTATCAAATCCACGACGATAGGCTGATCGTCCTCGTGATCGAGATAGGTCCGAGAGGCAGCGTTTATCGCAGGCTGTAGGAACTCAACTCATGACCCCAACTCTCTCACCCAGTCTTGACGTCATCCAGCCCTCGGCCATCCGCGAGCTGGCCAACATCGCCTTTGCCATGGACGATGTCAAGGCGCTGCATTTTGGTGAATCGGACATGCCCACGCCGGGCTACATCGGCGATGCGCTGGCCCAGGCCGTGCTGGACGGCTACACCTTCTACAGCCCCAACGCCGGGTTGACGTCGTTGCGCACGGCTCTGGCGGCCAAGGCCGCCGAACTGCATGGCGTGGACCTGGACCCAACCGGCGAGATCGTGGTCACGGCCTCGGGCAGTCAGGCGCTCAATGTGGTCGTCCGCTGCGCGCTAGGGCCGGGCGACGAGGCGCTGATCCTCACGCCCAACTGGCCCAACGGAACGGCCGTTGTCTCGCTCTACGGCGGCATGCCGATTGAGATCCCGATGATGGCGACGCCGGAAAGATTTGTTGTTGACTTTGACGCCTTAGAGGCTGTGGTTTCGCCGCGCACACGGCTACTGATCTACACATCGCCCTCCGATCCGCTGGGCTGGGTGGCCACGTTGGACGAGCAGCAGGCATTGCTCGACTTTGCCCGCCGCCACAACCTCTGGCTGCTGGCCGACGAAGTCTACGAACGGCTTTACTATCAGGGTCCGGTGGCCCCGTCGATCCTGCGCCTCTGTACGCGTGACGACGCCGTCATCGTGCTCCAGTCCTTCTCCAAGGCCTATCGTATGACCGGCTGGCGGCTGGGCTGGGCCGTGGCCCGCCGCGATCTGGCCCACAAGGCCGGCCAACTCAACGAGTTCGTCATCTCCAATGCTCCCTCCATGGTCCAACGTGCAGGCGAGGCCGCGCTGGCCCAGGGCGAGGACGATCTTGCCGCCATGGTCGAGCTCTTCGGCGAGCGCATGAACTTCTGCTACGAGGCGCTGGTGTCCATGCCGGGCGTCAGCGTGCCCAAGCCTGAGGGTGCGTTCTATCTCTTCCCGCGCATCGAAGGTGTGGAGAAGTCATACGACTTTGCGGTGGATCTGCTCAAAACGGAGAAGGTGGCGGTGGCGCCGGGTTCGGCGTTCGGCAACGGTGGCGAGGGATCGGTGCGAGTTTGTTGTGCGTCGGATTTCTCGGTGCTTGAGCCGGCGATGGAGCGGTTGGCGCGTTATTTAGGGCGCAGATGATTGGGGGATAGGAACTGAATTCTGCCACAGATGAACACAGATGTGGCTCGGATTTTCACAGATAGGTTTCGGCGGTCGTAGAGACGCAAAATCTTGCGTCTCTACATACACGGTCTATGCGACAAACCACTGTTTCTGACCCATCCACGCCGGCACATGCTTCAGCAGGTCACGCGCCTCCTCTTCCGAATCGCAACTTGTCTGAAGCAGCAATCCCTCGGGCTCCAACTCATTGACCAGAATCTCTACCTCCCATGGCTCACAGAGGGCCACGATGAGGCGTCCGTGGGCCTGGATGCGGCGTAGCAGCGGCAGCCATTGGCTCATGGGCGGCTTGCCGTCGCCGGGGACCCACTGGATGCCGTTGAGGCGCGGCAGGGAGAGCAGCGAGTCGAGATGGCGGATGGCTTCGGGGCCGTCCAGGTGGAAAATGGTGCGTTCGATCCAGCGCGTCTGTTGCTCCAGGCCGGGCAAGAAATAGTCATCGAACATCTGGGGCGAGATCATGACGTTGAAGTCACACTGTAGGTCGACCGACGGACTGTCGGACCAGATGCCCATCCAGTAGAGATAGCTGTCGATCCACTGGTGGACCACACCATTGGCCGCCTGCCAGTAGCGCCACCAGGCCTGGGTAGCCTCATCAATGGCCGGCTTGATCGGGCTGGGATCATCCATGAAGTCGAAGAGAAATCGCTGGGTGTCTCGCATCAACGCCACCAGTTCGCCCGGTGCGTTGAGATCAGGCATGCCTACGTAGTAGCGTCCCTGAGCGCGCTGGGCCGCGGCGTCAAGCAGCGTCTTCGACAGTTTCCACCACTCGTTGTCTGGATTGAATTTGATGGAATCGAGCGTTGTCCAGTCGTCAATGATGGGTTCCGCCCATCCCGAATGACTGCTGTGGTCGATGTGGTAGGGGCAGCCCAGATAGGCGGCGGGGATGGCGACCATCTGGATGGCCACCGGGAAGACCAGCGGAAAGGCCTCGCCACCCCAGAAGGTTGCGTTGACGGTTCGTTCGCCGCGCTCCACCACCTGATCGACGTCGGTGTACCAGGCGTCCTTCTGTTCGGGAGACAGATCGCCCATCTTCCCGATGGCCTCCCACTCGCGTTTATCGACACCCGCTTTGGGCGAGCGCACCTGGATCACCGGTCGGTCGATGATCTCGCCGGCCCACCACGCGTTCATGCGTCCTTCCGCTTCCTGCCAGTCCTCTTTGGTCGTCAGTTCCATTGTGGTGCTCCTGTATTTTCATTGACGATTCTCTTCATTGACAATGAGTTCGTGGATCTTCCAGATGGGCGACCAGGCGCCGTCTTCCATGTTGGAGAGGATGACCGCGCAAATGTCCTGGTCGGGAAAGTAGCGGATCATGCCGGAGACGCCTGCGTTGATGCCTTCCTTTTGATAACAGACGATATGAGCGGAGCCGTCTGGATTCCGGTCATCGACGTAGAACCAGAGGCCGTAGCCGTACTTCATGGTCCAGCCGTCCTTGTCTCGATAGAAGACCTGTGGGGTAAGGAAGGCCCGGGTCAATTCGGGCGAAAGCAGTCTGCCTGCCTGAACAGAACGCAGGAAGCGATCCAGATCGGCAGCCGTGACCAACGCACCGGCATCGGGCGATCCGATGGGCGGATAGGAGTAGATGTTCTTCTTCCACGCGATGACGTTGCCTGTTTCATCCCGGATTGGGTCGGCGCCCTCGGCTACGTTTTCGTGCACGCGATCCATGCGCAGGAAGTCGCTGTCGGCCATGCCTGCGGGGGCGAAGATGTGGCGGCGTACGTAGTCCCGATAAGTCATTCCAGTGAGTTGCTCAATGATTAACCCAAGCAAAATGAAACTGCAATTGCAGTAGCGGCAGCCCTGGCCCGGCTCGAAGTTGGGCGGCTTGTGGATGAACTGGGGCAGAAAATCGACTGTCTCTGTCACCGAGTAGTTAGGCTTCGACTTCCAGAGATCCTCGTAGTCCTCACCGGCCTCCTCTTCAGCGTCATCGCCGATGCCGGAGGTGTGGGTCAGTAGGTGAAAGACGGTGACATCGGCGGATATGGCCGTGCTCCTCAAGGCCCAGGAAGTCGATAACGCCGGGTGTCGAACGAGAGCCGATCCTGGTCGATCAGTTGCAGCGTGGCGACCGAAGTGAAGAGCTTGGTGATCGAGGCTGTGTCGAAGCGCATCTGTAGCGAATTGGGGATGCGCCAGGGACGGCTGGCGTAGCCGAAGGCGGCGGCATAGAGTTCGACATCGCCCTGCGATATGCGCACCACGCCGGAGAATTCATCTTGCCGTTCCAGGTCGGAGAAGTAGTAATTGAGTTCCTGTAGGAAGTCCATGAGGCGCTCCATTCTGAGTGACAGCATTCAGTATCGATCGACTTGACTGAAGCTTCTACGAGATCATGACTCTTACCGATGCGACCGCCTTTGCCTTCGACACTTCGGCAGGCTCAGCGCACCGCAGGCTCAGGCGACGGCTATCCGGTAGATGCGCTGAGCCTGCCGAAGTGTCGAAGCCGGGTCCAACGTAGCGGCCCGCAAAAGATTGAGATACACAATCCTGTGTCTCTACCGGAGCAGGTCTGCCACTGCAAGATTGTGTACGCCCGGTTGCACATCGAAACCAGTGCCCCTGCCTTTCCAGATTGCCGGACTAACGATGGCAACGATATATGGCCCCGGTGTGAAACAGTAACGCTGGCCGCTGTCCCCAGAAAAATCAACTGTAGTACTCCAGTCATGGTCGACGGCCGAGATCTCGACGGTCAGTGCCGGACCGGCGTACCCTTGGAACAGATAGCATCCTTGTGCCGACGTCTGCTGCTGAGCGGTCGGTTCCGGCTCAACGGCGGCCGGGGCCGGGGCTGTTGGTTGGGGCGGCAGAGACTGGGTCGGTACGCTCTCGGCTTCAGCATCAGGCTGAGCCGCGGCTGGTTGCACTGTGGCTGGCTGTGATGTGGCTGGCTGTGCGGGCGGGGCAGGGACTTCAGCCGGGGGCACCTGATCGCAGTCGACGTTGAGAGACGTGTACTGTGCGGCGCCTGAAAACCAGACCGTGCCCAGCGTCGGGTGAAGACCATTCAGCCATTGACAGTCGAAAGCTTGCCCTGTGACTTCGAAAGCCTCGCCGGATAGTGCCGCGCCAAGCACGTCGTAGTCAACGCCGGGTCCCGCGCGCAGGCGCAATGAGGAGACCAAGATGTTGGCAGTGAGTGCTTCGGAACCGTCAATTTCTTCAAGGTTTTCGTCTGATGGCTCGTCGGAAACGGTGATGTTCGACCCCGTATCAACCGACTCAGGGTTGTCCGACCCTTTGCTCTCCAACCCGGTGCCGGGTGTGGCTTGGGTTTCATCAACGCCAGATGTATCGATGACCTGTATGGCAGGGCTTTCATCGATGGGTTCCACCGGTAGAAGTGGGACAATTGACCCCTGGCACACGGCCAGAAGACTGGTCATTACAGCAAGAAGTGAAATTTGATAAACGCGTGGTGTGGATCGCACCGATGACACCTTTCAGTTGAGGAGAAGAATCGTGTACGGGTATTATCTCCATTACCGTAGGTTCTGGGAAATGGTAAACGTAGGTTCAGGATCTCCAAACCGCACTTGCGATGAGCCAATGCTGGTGCTATAGTTTGTACAGTTATCTAGTGTGGTCTCCCGTCGCAAACGATAGCCTGTCCACGATCAGAAAATTCGTGTTTGATGAACCGACATGCTTCACGAGGAGGTACGAGATGAACAACCGACGAATTGGCGTGATGCTCTTTGCGCTGATGGCAATGGTGTTGGTGTTTGGCGCCTGTGTAGCGCCGGCCGGCGCACCCGTTGCCGACACTGGAACCGGCGCCGAAGGCGAGGGGCCAGTCACGGTTACATGGGCATTCTGGGGTAGCCCGGAAGAGAAGGAATCGCACTCCAAGGTTGCCGACGCTTTCATGGCCGAGCATCCCGAGATCCAGATCGAGCTGTTCCATGAGCCGTGGGGCGATTACTTCACCAAGGTCCAGACGCTCTGGGCCAGTGGCGATTCGTCCGCGATTCCCGACGTGCTCTTCCTCTGGCCGACCCCCCGCTACGCGGCTGAGGGCGTGCTGGAAAACCTCGATCCCTGGATTGAGGCAGCCGGCTATGACCTGGACGACTACTGGCCGGCTCTGCTGGAATCGGCCTCATACGACGGCAGCGTCTATGGCTTCCCGCGTGACATCGGCTTCAATGTGCTCTACTACAACAAGGATCTCTTTGATGCGGCGGGCGTCGAGTATCCAACTGAAGAGTGGCGGTGGGATGATTTGGCTGCCGCGGCCGAGGCGCTGACTGTTGTCGATGCCAATGGCCGTGTTGAGCAGCATGGTCTGGCCATGGAGGGTGGCAAGTACTCGGATTGGGTGCTCCAAAACATGGGTGGCATCCTCGACGACGTGCGCAACCCTTCCGCCTGTATCCTGGATCAACCTCAAGCCGTCGCCGCCATCAACTTTTTCAGTGGCATGATGAATGACGGTCTGGCCATGCGCGATGCCGACCTGAGTCAGGCCGGCGGCGATGCGTCCGTCTTCCAGAGCGGTCAGGCCGCCATGATCATCCAGAATGCAAGTCGCATTTCGGCTTTCAATGCCGCTGACATGAACTATGATGTCGCAGTCGTTCCGTTCCCGGAAGGTGGCCAACGTTGGGCCCCGGCCGGTGGTGCTGCCTGGGTCATGAGTTCCGGCAGTGACAACAAGGATGAGGCCTGGACCTTCCTTGAGTGGCTCCAGAGCACAGAGGGCGGTCAGATGCTCTACACTGAGTCCGGCGAAATCTTCCCGGCTCTTCAGTCAGTGGCCAATTCCGATGCCTTCCTGAATCAGGATCAGCCGCCTGCCAATCGCCAAGCCTTCCTTGACCAGGGCGCATCCGCAGGCGTTGGCAGCACAGGCTTCTTCCCGGAATGGGATGAGCTGAACGGCTCCATCATCAGCCCCGCGCTCCAGCAAATCTGGGCCGGTGAGGCGACTCCGGAAGAGGTGTTGCCCGCTACATGTGAGCAGGTCAACGCCTTCTTGGTCGACAACGGATATCCGAAATAGACTGTTACGTGAATGGTGACTAGGGATTGGGGATTTGGTTTTCGTCAAGGAGCCGGATCCCCAATCCCAAATCACGATTCACCACTCCCTTTCCCATGACAACATCAACCCGACTGTCCACGTCTTCTCGACGCCCCTTCCGCTGGCGACCTGACCAGCAATGGGAGGGGTATCTTTTTCTGTTGCCCAGTTTTATCGGCTTTGCCATCTTTGTCTTCCTGGCCGTGGTCATGTCGCTGGGGTTGAGCTTCGCCGATTGGGGGTTGACCGGGCTCAAGGGCTTTGTGGGACTGAAGAACTACCAGGCGCTCTGGCGCGATCCGGTCTTCTGGAAGGCGGCTCGCAATACGCTCTTCTTCATCGTTACGGTCGTACCGCTGCAACTGGCCTTTGGCATGGTGCTGGCGTTGGCCCTCAACCAGGCCATCCGGGGCAAGTCTATTTTTCGCTTGATCTACTTCATGCCGGTGGTGACGGTGATTGTGGCCGGGGCCATTGTCTTCCGGCTGCTGCTCAGCAACAATGGCCCACTGGCCGACCTGACCTACTGGTTCGCCAATCTGACCGGGCTGCCCATCACGCCGCCCAACTGGCTCAACAGCACCAAATATTCCAAGTGGGCAGTGGTGATGCTGACGCTCTGGAAGAATGTCGGCTTCACCATGGTGATCTACCTGGCTGCGTTACAGGGCGTGCCCCAAGAACTCTACGACGCTGCCGAGACAGATGGCGCCAACGCCCGGCAACGCTTCCGTAGCGTCACGATGCCCATGGTTAGCCCCACCACCTTTTTCCTGCTCATTCTACAGATGATCGGCGCTTTCCAACTCTTCACCGAGCCCTTTGTGATGACTCGCGGCGGCCCGGCCAACTCGTCGTTGACGGTCGTCCACTACATCTACCAGAACGCCTTTGAGTTCGGGCGCATGGGCAAGGCCGCGGCCATTGCCTGGTTCCTTTTCCTCTTTATTTTTATCTTCACGCTACTCCAGAATCGCATGCAAGACCGGTGGGTCTACTATGAAACCGAGTAGTGTCCATCTGTGGCTGAAAGCAGAAGCAACAACTGTCGGAGTGGCATCATGTCGGTAGATGTTCAGCGCCGATCCCGGCTACGCCTTCCGGCGCATATCGCCTTGCAGGTGGTGCTGCTGTTGGGGAGTTTCATCATGCTGGCGCCCTTTGGCGTGATGTTGGTCGTGTCGCTCTTCCCCAACGAGGCCTTTCTGTCGCGCTCATTTCCACTCAGTCAGATCTCTCTGGACAATTACTTTGAGACCTTTCGTGTGGTGCCCTTTGGTCGCTATTACCTGAACAGCGCCATCGTTGCAACTTCATCTACACTGCTTCAGTTGGTCATCTCTTCGATGGCGGCCTTCGCCTTCGCCCGCCTGCGCTTTCGGGGACGTGAGGCAATCTTTATCGTCTATCTGGCCACACTCATGATCCCGTTTCTGGTGACCATGATCCCCAACTTTCTGATCATCAGGCAACTGGGCTGGTACAACACCTATTTTGCGCTCATCATCCCCTCCGTTTTTAGCGTCTTCAGTACCTTTTTGCTGCGCCAATACTACCGCGGCATCCCGCTAGACTTTGACGAAGCTGCACGCATGGACGGCGCGACGAGCTTTCGCATCTGGCGACAGATCATCTTGCCGCTGAGCGGTCCGGTCCTGGCCGCCTTGGCCATCTTCACATTTCAGGCATCGTGGAATGATTTTCTCTGGCCGCTGGTGGTGACCGCGTCGGAGGAGATGCGGACCATCCCCATTGGTCTGGCCTCGTTCCAGGGGCAATACAGCACGGCCTGGAACCTGCTCATGGCCGGATCGGTCATCGCGTTGCTGCCAGTGCTGATCATCTATATGATCGGCCAAAATTGGTTCGTTCGCGGGATTACGTTGTCGGGGATGGGTGGGCGATAGACGTCGCGTCTAGCAATAACCCCTACGAAACGGGTTGATCCATCAAGTTTGGTTTTCCGCTCCACGTTCCCACTGCTCTATTTGCCTCCCGACGTCCATTTCTCCAACCGTTTGATCACGGCCAACTGATCCTCTTCCTCATCGACGGACACCCAAATGAAGATGCCTTTGGGATCGACCTGATCCATAAAAGGCTCTAGTTCGTGAGGCTGCAAGTCGATGATGATCGAAACGTCGGCCTTCTGAACCTTCTTGATCAGCGGAACCCACTGCATGATGGGGCGATCCTCCCCCACGCCCTGCACCCACTGGATGGCGTTGACCTCCGGCTGGGCGATGATGGTGTCGAGATGGTTGGCCACGCCCGGCCCATCCACGTGATAGACGTTGTGGTCGACATGGGCCATTTCGCGTTGTAAGACCGGCAGGCAGAACTCGTTGAAGTAGTCCGGCGAAATCAGCGCTGTGAAGTCGCCGCTGGGCAGATGCAGCTTCTGGAACGAAGGCACGCCCATCCAACTGACCGAGAGCTGGCGTCGCGCTTTGAGCATGGCGTCAAAGTGGTCGAAGATGACCTCGAAATCGTTAATGGCCAGTTGAAACAATTCCTTGACACGGTCCGGCTCCAGCACCATGTCCATGCAGAGCTCGCCGGATCCGCGCCAGGCCAGTGCGCAGTCGACCCCGGGATGCATATCGGTATAGCCGACCATGAATTTGCCCTCGCACTGTTCAAGCGCACAACGGGTCAGGTCTTCGATTTTGCGGAAATAGGCGTTCTCTTTGCTGAACTGGAGCTTGGCCATATCGTCCCAATCCAGAATTGCCGGCTCCATCCACGATGTCACCTCGTCGTAGAGCATCTCGACACCATAGAAGGCCGCATAGACATTGGGACCCAGATTGGGCGAAAAGACCGGGAATGTCTCCCCATGGAAGCGTACACCCTCGATCGATCTGAGGTAGGCCTCGACTTGGTATTCCTCGTCAAACCACTGGGCACGCAGCTGTTCCTGCGTCATCCCCGAATGGCCGGTCTCCACATCAAAGGCGGCGTTGTGAGCGACAAAGCGTACGGGCGGGCGATCGATGATCTGCTCCGTCGTACCAGGCGTAGATGCGCTCCATCGATCGGTCGAAGTCCGGCATCCCCTCAAGGTCAAGCGACCACTGTTCGGGCGCAAGTTTCTCATCGGCAGACTGTGACATCGTTGAAGACTGTTTCTGGCCATGATCGTCCTTTCTATGTAGTCGATGACTTTGCTGGTATAGTCCTTTTTTGCCACAGATTTACACAGATGAAAATACGATGGGGCACGGATAATGATTTGCATCCGAACAGATTTTCTGGTTTCATAGACTATGCCTTGGTCGGCATGACTGTAGCTTGTCACATAGAGTAATCGCAGTTATGGCTTCGGTCAAAGCAAACTTCCTGTGTCCTATCCTCCGATGGACTCTGTGGTCTCGGCACGACTGTCACGAATTTCGTTCGGGGAACGTGACTTGTGTGTCGTGTCAATCCTGTGGGCCGAGGAAAGGACTTTTTTTGTGAACTCACATCTAGACGCATATTGAGCCAATCATGAGCAACACCATCGGAAAGATCGTCAAGTCAAATTCGCATACTGACTATGTTTGTCAGATCTATGCGCCGGGCGAATTCAAGCCGTTGCCGGAGCCTGCCGATTACGCCTATGGCACCTTCGTGGCCATCAAGCTAGCCGGGAGTGAACGACAGGCGGCCCCGGCTTTGGTCGGCGTCGTCTACAACACGCTCCTGGTCAATCCGGATTACGGAAACCTGGGGCCGCGTCTGAGTGAACGCACCGATCTGGAAGTGTTCTCTCCAGACTACCTTTCGGAAACGGCAACACTGGTTGGCATCTTGGCTGTTGGTTGGCTGGATAAACAGGGATCTGCTCAACAGGGTATGCCCGCGTTGGCCGCAACAGTCAACGCACCTGTGACGAGGCTAGATGATCAGACCGTACACGGGTTCCATACCGGCCCGGATGGGCGTCTGGCATTGCGCTATATGCCCATGCTGATGCAATCCGGCGATCCGTTGCTGCCGCCGCTGATGCTCAATATCGTAGATCGGCTGACAATGCTCTTTCCGGAACAGGGGCCGCAGTTGGCTGTCGTACGCAACAACCTGGCCTGGAAGGCCGTAGTTCGTCCTGCTGGGTAGGGGATGGGGCACGCAAATTGGCCACAGATAGCCACAGATGAGTCCACTGCAAGCACAAAAGATCAGCCACAGATGAACACTGATGGCTTCAGATAACCACAGATAAGGTCGGATAGCAAAGGAGTGGCTCAAAGTTCATCTGTGAAAATCAGTTGTTTATCTGTGGAAATCTGTGGCAAATCTACGTTTTGCAGTAGAGTCGTCTGTGGCGAAGAAAGCTTTTTGCAGCGGACTCCTTCGTGGATAATGATGTTCCTGCATTAGTGTTAGAGGCGAGACCATGAACCAGAATCAATGTGTTGGCACAGTCAAGGGCCCGGGCGAGACGCCCAACGAGTTCACCATGATCGCGCCCGATCCCGAGCGGCGAGCCAAATACGGCGAGTTTGTCCACTATGTCGCCCATGTTGACGGCAAGGAGCGCAGTATCTTGGGGCGCATTACCGAGCGGCGGGCCGTGCGTGTCTTCCCGGACAGCTTCATGGCCGATCCAGGGGTTCCGCCGGCTCAGATTGCTTCGCTACTGGGCTATGAGAGCGCTAATGAACTCTTTGAATTGACCGTCTCTGTGCTGGGCTATCACAGCGAAGCCCTGGGTGATTTTATCAATCCACGTGTGCCGCCGGTGGGCGGATCGCCTATCTACATTGCCGATGATGAATCGTTGGCCCAGGTGCTCAGCAAGCGCGTTAAGGGTGACGTAGGTAGCGCACATCTGGGTAGTCTACTCAGCCGGGAGCCGGACGCCGTGCCGGTTGCGCTGGATGTGCGCGGCTTCACCAGCACCCATCTGGCCATCATCGCCAGCACCGGTAGCGGGAAGAGCTATCTGGCCGGCGTGCTGCTCGAAGAACTGATGATGCCCCACAACCGCGCCTCGGTGCTCATCATCGATCCCCACGGCGAGTATAACACGTTGCAGCAGATGCAGAATCTGCCTGAATTCAGCCAGGGAAACTACCGGCCCAAAGTGAGCATCCGGCGTCCTGACCAACTGCGCGTGAGCGTCGATAGCCTGACCTTGCCTGATCTGCGCTATCTGTTGCCCAACCTGTCGGAAAAGATGCAGTATCAGCTGACACGTGCGTTTAACTATGCACAACGGAGCAACAAAGGTGGCAAGTATACGCTCGAGCAGCTGATGCAGGCCGTGCGTGCGGTGGGTGATCAGCCGTCCGGTGACGATGCAGATGCGTTCGAGGATGATCCGACGACCGGCGGTCTGATCTGGCGGTTGGGCAGCACATTTAAGAATAGCCGCATCTTCAACGACTTCGAGAATCTCGAGCTTTCTGAGCTCTTCGCTCCCGGCCAGTGTACCGTTATCCAACTCAATGAAGTCGACCAGCGCGAGCAGCAGGTCATCGCGGCCACACTGTTGCGCCGGGTCTATCAGGCGCGCATGGACTCAGACAAGGGCAAAGCCACGCGTGGCGACAAGGACTATATTCCTTTTCCGGTCTTCTGTTTGTTGGAAGAGGCACACAACTACGCCCCGGCCAATGCCGAGGCGGTCAGCTCAAATGTGCTCAAGACGATATTGAGTGAGGGGCGTAAATTTGGGGTCAGTATCGGCCTGATCAGCCAACGACCGGGCAAACTGGACAGCGATGTGCTCAGCCAGTGTATGACCCAGTGCATCATGCGCATCACCAACCCCATCGACCAGAATCGCATCGCCGAATCGGTCGAGAGTGTGGGCCGTGACCTGTTGCGCGAACTGCCCAGTCTGAGCAAGGGGCAGGTCATCGTCAGCGGGGCCAGCGTCAACACGCCGGTCATGCTGCGCGTGCGCCGGCGCATCACCGATCATGGTGGCGAGAGCATCGACGCGCCGACACGCTGGATGGAATGGTTTGAGTCAGGCCGTGATGTGGAAGATGCTCGCGACGACGCCCTCTTTGCCGGCCCGAACATCAACCGCGAGGAAGATGGGGACGTGCTCTTCGCGACGTAAGGGGATGGGGGTGACAAGGTGACAAGGTGACAAGGTGAAGGGGTGAGACCCTAGTCACATTTAATCACTCTTGTTTCCTCGATTTTTCATCATGTCACTCCCTCACCTTGTCACTCTGTCGGGCCATTGTCCTGTGACTCCAGCCGCTCGATCAGGCGCACCACATCTGTCCGTGAGACCACGCCGACGACCTTGCCCCCGTCGATGACCGGCAACATGAAGTTCTCTGCATCCAGCATGAGGCGCATCGCCTCGTCGGTGGATGTGTCCGGCGTCACCGTGGCGATCTCTTTATCATCGTCCATCAGTTCGATGGCCGTTGATGCCAGCGCCTGGCGCAACCGCTCTTTGTAGTCCCGGTATTTTTCGAGGCTGGTGGGGATGTAGCCGGAAAGCACCGCGATGTAGCGCGGTTCCTCCAATGGAGCGTTGCGGGCAATCAGTTCCAGTTCGGTGACAGCGCCCAGCAGCGCACCCGAATCGTCAACGATGGGCAGGCCGCTGACCTTCTTCTCACGCATGATGCGCGCGATCTCCTGGACCGATGTCGACGGCCCGACGGTGATGGCCGGGCTGCTCATGATTTCACTAATGTTCATGGGGCTTGGTCTCCTTGGATGCTGCTTTCTGCGTGCTACTTGCTGCGTGACTTTTGGCTGAGATCCGATTTTCTATGATGGATCATCTTGTGACTGCCCTGGTCAGTTCGGCGAACCGCTACGTCAACGAAACTTTACGTAGCAAGCAGTACGCAGCAAGTAGTGCATTTTATATTTGAAACTCTCCATCCTTATAAAACAACTCCCCATCCACCACAATTTCGCTCTCGTTGCGCATGTCGCAGATGAAGTCCCAGTGGACGCTGGACTGGTTCTGGCTGCCGGTCTCTGGATAGCCGGAGCCAATGGCCATATGTATGGTGCCGCCGATCTTTTCGTCAAAGAGAATACTCTTGGTGAAGCGCTGAATCTGGTAGTTGGTGCCCACGGCGAACTCACCCAGATAACGGGACCCGGCGTCGCTGTCCAGTTGCGACAGCAGATAGTCCTCATTCTTCTCAGCTCGGGCGTTGACGACTTTGCCCTCTTTGAATTCAAACTCGACACCGCTGACCTCGCGGCCCTGCCGAATGGCCGGATAGGTGAAGCGAACCCAGCCGTTGACTGAGTCCTCGACCGGGCCAGTGAAAATCTCGCCGCTGGGCATGTTGCGCTTGCCGTCGCTGTTGATGAACGTGCGTCCGGTGATGGAGAGTGTCATCTCCACATTGGGGCCGCGCACTTCCACATTCTTCTTGCCTACCAACCAGTCGACCAGGCGCTGCTGTTCGTCGTGGACCCTCTGCCAGCATGCTACCGGATCGGGCTGGTCGGCATAGGTGGCGGCGTAGACGAAATCCTCGAACTCACTCAGGCTCATGTCGGCTTCCTGAGCGTAAGCAGGACAGGGATACTGGGTCAACGTCCAGCGATGGTTGCCGGCTGCCGTGCGTGCCCTCAATGTCTGGCGCAGTTCGTGCTGAGCGTTCTGCCGGATCTGCTGTTTCTTGGGATCGATGTGGCTGAGGTTGCGCGTGTTGGAGGCCGCGCGCACCACAATACGCGCATCCAATTTGTCGGCCATCAGCCGCCTACTCGGCGAGACAAAGGAAAGCTGCTCTTCGGCGGCTTCCTCCAACTTGGCTGTGGCTATGCCGTCGGCATCCAACTGCACTGTGGGATGTCCGCCCGCACGCACCACATGTCTGACGACCTCTTCGAGAAGCGGGAGGGCCAGCACATGCCCGCTGACGAGAACCCAGTCGCCGGGCTGAATCTCGGCGCTGTAGTTGACGAGCACATCCGCCAGTTTTTCAATCCGTGGATCGCCCACGACTTTCTCCTTTTCTAATCTTCTCAGTGCACTTGTGCGTCTCCATGGTAAATGCGGAAGACACTTCTATTGTATACCATTTCGGGAATGGAACAAGATGGTATCACCTAGGCGATTCCGATTACAATTGACACGCGGTTGACTGTATGCCACAATCCGTTGAATGTCTGGGTTTTGCGGAACCCTGATTGTCGTATGCATTTATTCGTATACCATTATTGAGGTGAAGGCTATGTCGGTCAACACGCCCGATTGGGTCAAGAATGCGCTGTTCTATCAGATTTTTCCGGACCGTTTTGCGCGTAGCGATAAAATTGAACATTCGAGAGGGATCGAGTTCAAGCCCTGGGGAACACCACCTGGCGAACAAGGATACCAGGGTGGCGATCTCTATGGCATTGTGGAAAAGCTGGACTATCTTCAGGAACTCGGCATCACAGCCATCTATCTGAACCCCATCTTTGTTTCGGCCTCAAACCATCGCTACCACACCTATGACTTCATGGCTGTTGATCCACTACTAGGCGGCGATGTTGCCTTTCGGGCGCTGCTTGACGCCGCCCATGCCCGCGACATGCGCATCGTGATCGACGGCGTCTTCAACCACGCCAGCCGCGGCTTTTGGGCCTTCCATCATATACTTGAAGAGGGAGGCAACTCGCCGTATCTGGACTGGTTTCTGGTTCAAGACTGGCCGTTGCGACCGTACGTCCACGACGAGGAGAACCCTCACAACTATGCTGCGTGGTGGGACATACCGGCACTGCCCAAGTTCAATATCAAGAATCAAGGAGTGCGTGACTATTTGCTCACAGTTGCCAAGCACTGGATCGACTTTGGGGCCGATGGCTGGCGATTGGACGTCCCCGAGGAGATCGACGATGTGCCTTTTTGGCAGGATTTTCGACGTGTGGTCAAAGAAGCCAACCCGGATGCCTACATTGTCGGCGAGATCTGGCATGAGGCCGAGGAGTGGCTGCAAGGGGATCGCTTTGACGCTGTGATGAACTATGTGTTCAATCGTGCCGCGCTTGGCTACTTCGGTCGTGAGACCCTGCGTACCGACTATGAACCAGGAGGATTCGCACTCTCGAAGCTCTCTACGACGCAGTTTTCGCACACGGTTGAACGGATGTTGACGCTCTATGATTGGGAGGTTGTGACGGCTCAGCTGAACCTCATGGACAGCCACGATACGGCGCGTACGCTTTGGACTGTAGGTGGAGACAAGCGTGCGCTGCGGCTCTGCGTCCTCTTCCAAATGACCATGCCTGGCGCACCGTGCATCTACTACGGCGATGAGGTCGGTATGGTCGGGGCCAACGATCCGGATTGCCGAGGGACCTTTCCCTGGCATGAGGAGAGCGAATGGGACGTTGAACTGCTCGATTTCCACCGGCGAGCCATACGCATGCGTCATGAGCATCCATCGTTGCGCACGGGCAAGTTCGAAATTCTCTATGCCGCCGGCGGCCTTTTCGTCTTCCAACGGCAGCTCGAAAATGAGTGTGTGATTGTTGCCTTCAACATCAACGAATCCGCGGCGGTTGTCGATCTATCGTTGAACAACCATGGCCTGGAGGGACGCACCTTCACCGCTGTCTGGAATCAGGGAGATCACACAGTAGCGGACGGCAGATTGACCGGCCTGAAAGTACCAATGCGGGACGCTTTGGTGCTGGTTAGTCGGGCGTGATCAACCATCGACAATATCGCAGTCCATCGGTGACTTCACTGGAAAAACAATAATTAAGCCACAGATGAACGCAGATGGGAAGAGCTTTTCCTCTGTGAACCTCTGTGCCCCCTCCGTGTCTCCGTGGTGAATGAGACCTTTTTGTAGCAGTGTCATCGATGCTCTGTTCGCGAAGACTCAACCCGGCGTCGCCTGAAAATCCGTAAAACTGGATTAACTCTACCATTGTTCTTAGCATCGGTTTTGTGCTACTATTGGAGACAGGTACGCAAATTTTGATTATCGATTAACCATATGGAGTAAGGCGATGAAAAAGCTATTCCGGTTTTTTGTGTTTGCGGCGGTGGTCGCCGGCGTCGCATATGTGGTAAAGACATTGCTGGCGCCGTCTGAAAGTGGCTTGGGTTCTGGAAGCGGTGTTTTACCATCAGAGCCGGTGCAATCGTTGGATGAGGCTCCGCTAGGCGGGGAGGTCAGCGAAGAGTTGCTCAAGATCCTGGTCTGCCCGGAAGACAAAGGCCCGCTTGAATTGGTGGACGACGGCAAATTCTTGCTGAATCCGCGCAATGGGTACAAGTATCCCATTCGCAACGGCATACCGGTCATGCTGATTGAAGAAGGCAAGAAGTATCAGGATGCCAGCTTGGTGAATGCATCCGCTCAAACCGAAGACAAGACCGCATCAGCCTAGCGCTGTTGGCTGGTTAATCCGTACGTTCCTCGGTAGCCCATAGACCGGAGAAATCGAAGTGCTCGACGGTTCGATTTCTCCGGTTTTTGTTTACGTAGAATACTCGAATCGGTGTCGTCGGAAATTTGTTTTCAACCGGAAAATCGCGTACACTAGCGACGATTCCATCTCGACATACCACTAAGCATATCTAATAAGCAGTCAAAATATGAATCGACCCCAAGTAATCGGTCAACCGACTTCTCAGAAGCACTTTGCACGCGGCTTGAACATTATCGCTGATCTCCTGGCGCCCACTTTGGGACCGACCGGCGGTTTTGTCGTCAGCGAGAGTGAACGATCCAGTAGATATGAGTTCTTAAGCGACTCATCTGTGGCCGTGCGGCGCATCATCAGCCTGGGCGATCCCAAGCTTGACATAGGGGCCATGGCCATGCGCAACATCATCTGGCGCATCGGCCAGCGGGCTGGAGATGGCGGTGCTACAACCGCCGTGCTGACCAGGGCCATCTTCAACGAGGGAACTCGTTTGCTGGCCAGCGGTGTGAATGCCATGCAGTTGTCCCGTGGTCTCAACCACGCCTCCGAGTTGGCGCTTGAAGCCTTGCAGGCCCAGAGCCGCCCAGTGCAGAGCGAGGATGAACTGGCGGCAGTTGCGCGCACCATCACCAACGACGATGCGCTCTCCGCGGTTCTGGGTGAAATGAGCTATCTGCTCGGCGCGGATGCCCATATCATTATCGAGAAGTATGTCGCTCCCTACTTGGAGCGTCGTTACATCGCGGGCGCACATTACAAGGCCGAAATCAGCAGCATGTATTTCTACACCGATGTCGCGCATAAGGCCGCCTTGGTTAGCGCGCCCGCGATTGCATTGGTCGATGAGACGCTCAGCCAGACCGACCAGGTGATTCCATTGATGGAGGCAGCCATTGCCAAGGGGGCAAAGGCGTTGGTCGTCATCGCCAGAAACGTGAGTGGCGAGGCGCTGAATCTTTTGGTTACCAACAACCAGGCGGAAAAGGAAAAGAAGAAGCTCGATATTCTGGCTGTGAAACTCTCATCAGTCGGCGATGAGCTCCGTTTTGCCAAAAGTGATCTGACCCTGATGACCGGTGCAAGATTGCTGGGCGGCGACGGCGGTCGCCGCCTGGGAAGCGTCCAGCCGGATGATCTCGGCGAGGCCTTGCGTATCGAATTCGGCACCAAGGCGCTGGTCGTCCTGCCGCAGGATGCCAAGCGTCCGTCGATACAAGAAGAGGTGACCAACCTCCGGGCCTACCTCAACACGCTGCCCATGGATGATGAAGATCGTCCCACGGTGATCAAGCGACTTTCGACCCTGTCGGGCGGCGTCGGTGAACTGAAGATCGGCGCCCTGACACGCACCGAACGCGCTCATCGAGAGAGCCAGGCGGAACGGGCGTTTAAGGTGCTCTCTGCGGCCCAGCGCAATGGTGTTGTTGCGGGCGGAGGCGCTGCCTATGTCCATTGCGCGCAGGTGCTGCGCGATGCAGCCCGCAAAGGCGATCATGCTGAGGATACCACGATCGGCATCAATCTGCTGGCCAATGCACTCTCAAAACCGTTGGAACAGATTGTGATCAACACAGGCACTCAATCGCCTTCTGTGATTCGGAATCAGATTGAAGAGGCAGGCGCACCTGCCACTTACGATGCGATAACCGGTAAGACGGTCGATGCCTTCGAGTCCGGTGTATTGGATGTGGCTGATGTCGCTGCATTGGTGCTGAAGACAGCGGTCAGTGGAGCCATGATGGTTCTCTCCACCGATACCATTGTGTACCACAAAAATCCTGAGCAAGTGCTTACCACCTAAACAGAAATTTATATGCCTATCATTCTTTCGCTTAGCTACAATGACAATAGACTCTGGGCTGCAGGGCCGGAGGGGCTGTTTTCGGTCGAAACGAACAGCGATGGATTCGATCTGAAGGCTTTGCCTCAGCCTCAATCCGAACTCGCCTGTTGCGCCGCTGCTGATGACCACTTGTTGGTCGGCGGTTCACCCCATGGCGTCGCCTTCTCGCCCGATGAGGGTTCCTACTGGCAGGCTTCGTGGATGGATGGCGTCTCTGGACCGGTTATGTGTATTGCCTCAGATCCGGACGTCTCCAAGACAGGCGTGATGTTGGCCGGCAGCGTTGAAGGCGGCATCTTGCGCACCCGGAATCGAGGACAAAGCTGGTCGGTCTGCAACTTCGGTTTGCAGGACTATGCACTGTTGGCGATTGCCTGGGCTCCTGTTTCTCCTGCATCGAACTGGCCCCGCTGGGAGGTCGTCTTTGCCGGCACAGAGACCGGCATCTACCGGTCGCCCAATGGCGGGCTAGGCTGGCGGCGCGCCGAGGGCGTTGACTCTGTCGTGCAAGTTATCGCTGTGGCGCCCGATTTTCATGAGAACGGTCAGGTGCTGGCCGGCACGGAAGATGCAGGTCTGTGGCGTTCCACCGACGGGGGCCGCACATTTGAGCTGGTCGCAGACGCGCCTGACCGCATCGACGCCTTGACGGCTACGTCGGACGGCTGGCTGTTGAGCGATGATCAACTGCTCTGGCGGTCGAGCGATGGCCTAGCGTGGGAGCAGGTACCTGACAGCAGCCCGGCGTTGATTCTGCTGGATACGTCGGACGGCACTTGGGCCGGCGGTGAAAACGGCGTCACTCGGCTGAACTAACTGACATGAATGACTGAGCCGGCGCATCCAATGCGCCGGTTTTTTGTTCTTGCGCTAGTTCTGATAATACGGTGGTGGGCTAGGATCGGTCACATTGCCACTTGCTGCCATCTTGAAGTCAATCGGTCGCGTTATTTTTTTCAATTGAAAGGTGATCAGATCATGTCCGAGGTTAAATCCGAAAAGATCTCTAAGCAAGAGCTGCTGGATCGTGCCAATCAGATTCATGAACAGATTCGCACGTGGCGCCGTACTATCCATCGCTATCCGGAGCTCACGTTTGATGAACACCGCACCGGTGCGCTGGTCAACGCAGCGCTGGGCGATCTGGAGATCAAGACCGAAACCGAAGTCGCCAAAACCGGCGTTGTGGGGTTCATCCGTGGCGGCGATGGGCCGACTGTCGGCCTTCGCGCGGACATGGACGCCCTGCCCATTGAGGAGATCAACGGCAGCGAGTTCGACAGTACGCGGCCAGGCATTATGCATGCTTGCGGTCATGATTCGCATACAGCCATGCTGCTGGGCGCCGCCACAATTCTCAAAGGACTGGCTGACCAAGGTCGATTGCCCGGGAATATCCGCCTCCTCTTTCAGCCCAGTGAAGAGGCACAGGATGAGGAGGGCAAGTCGGGCGCAATGCGTATGGTCGATGAAGGCGCGCTTGATGGGCTCGATGCTGTCTTTGGGCTGCATGTCGATCCCACCAATGATGCCGGCTATGTGGCCACGCGGCCGGGTCCGATGTTGGCGGCGGCCGATCGCTTTACGGTGGTTATTCATGGATCCGGCGGACACGCTGCCCGCCCCCAGGGTGCGGTCGATCCCATTGCACTGACCGGTGTTTTCATCACCAGCGTCCAGCAGATTGTCAGCCGTCGGTTGGATCCGCTGGATCCGGGCGTCATCACCATCGGTACTGTCCATGGCGGCACAGTCAACAATGTGATCCCGGATTCTGTTGAGCTGACCGGAACCATTCGCACCTTCTCACCCGAGGCGCGTGTTCTGCTTCAGGAGGAACTGCGCAAGGTCTGCGGTGTGGTCGAGGCATTTGGCGGCACGTTTGATTTGACCATCTATCCCGGCTATCCAGCGACCGTCAACTCGCCTGAGGCAGCCGCAACCATGATTGCTGCAACCCAAGAACTTCTGGGTGAAGACAAAGTGCTCGAAGGTGACAAGGTGATGGGCGCGGAAGACTTTAGCTACATGGCCCAGGCCGCGCCTGGCTGTTTCTTGCGCATCGGCGTGCATAGCCCGGATTGGGGTGACGACTACTTCCTATTGCACCGTGCGGACTTTAAGATGGACGAAGATGCGTTACCGATCGGCGCGGCGTCATTGGCCGCTGCCGCCATCGAGTGGATGGAGACCCATCAGTAGTCTTATGCGAGCAGTAGCGCACAATTGGAGGCCCCGAAGTCAGGCTTTTTCAAAAAGCCTGACTTCTTTGACCGTTGGCTTCACCTGGTTGAGAAAACAGCTAACCTCATTATCGATCTGTCGGCGTCCGGCTGTGCTGAGTGCAGCCTTGTTACTGATGCTGTCGATACTCATGGCAGGTTGTAGCGTTCAGCCGGATATACAGCCGTTCTCGTACAACGAGCCGCCGTGGGCGGCCGATGAAGTTGCGCTATATCGGATCTCCGAAAATGGAGATGAGAACATTGGCACCGTTCGTTTCGACATGATTCCGGGCGGCCGGTACGTCGGCCCCGAAGATTGGACCATCCGACGCGAGATCGTGACGCCTGGCGATACGGAACTCGTGGTTGTCGAAGCGACCAACGCCGGGCTTCGGCCAAGGTCCTCCACGCTCATTCGCACTCGCCCCGAGGGCAACGAGATGGTCTTCTCCCAATACAGTCAGGGCCAGGTCGACATGCGTTTGACCACCGTCGACAACAATACAACGCCCCAACGTTCAAACATTCCCAGCGATGCGCGCGATCAGCGTACCATTCTGCAGTTGGCGCGCATGCTTCCCCTGGCTGAAGATTATGCAACCCAATTCAACAGCTATCTGCCGGTCGCCGATCAGCATGATCGGGTGACCTTGCAGGTAGTGGGCCGCGACAAGATCGAGGTGCCGGCGGGCACGTATGACACTTGGCACGTTGATCTTGATGGGGACAGCAGACAGTCGGAAGCCTGGATCGGTGTCGAGCCGCCATATCCGCTGGCCAAGTACCGTGAGGGCCGCAATGGCCCCGTGTTTGAGCTGCTGGAGTTTACTCCAGGCCAAGAAGACTGAAGCCAACTCTTCGGCGTTTCTATCGACGATCGTTCACGCAGCTCGATCGATGGAATAATATTCGTGGAACTTGGTCGCCATCTCCCCTCGTCTACAATATGAGTTCACTGCAAAAGGCATTTTCGCCACAGACTCACACAGATGGAATAATGATAAGACACAGATGGTACCGGGATTCGTCTGGACACCTCTGCTCTAGCTCGGTGATCCCCTGTATATTCTCTCAGTGGCAAGTAGATTCACCCGCTGAACCAAGGAGCAATTAGTGTGAAGATCGATAAGTTCACTGCAATTGTCGTTGGCATTGTGCTGTTACTGCTCGTCGCTGCCGTTGTTACGGTCAATCTGACAGACGACGACGGGCCTACTATCGAAAGCTACCTCACCGAAAACGAACCCGGGACACCAGTTCACAACGCGTTTGTCGCACTCCAAACGGGAGACCTGTTTACGGCGCGCGAGCAGTATTCTGCGCGTATTCTCGACGAGGAAGGCCCTGATTACACCTACAGTCCGTTGAGCGGAACCCGCAACTACGACAGTGATAACACTTCTCGGCGTCTGCGTATTCTCTCGGTCGAGATTGACGATCAGAATCCGGACCAGGCTTTGGTCACATTTGTCCTGGATACCTATCGCAGTTCAGGTCCATTTGGGACCGGCTCGACATGGAGCAACCAGCGTACCGTGGAAGTAATCCTCGAAGACGGCACATGGAAGCTGAACACCCCGGAATTCTTCTACTAAACCGTGTACATTGTCAAAACGACGATGGTTCTGCCGGATGCCATGTTGAAGGATACTCGCCCTACGAAGGGGTGTCGACCACTGAGACAATTTGTCATGGAGGCGAACGTCAATGACCACAATTGACCATAGCGTAGCAGAGCTCGAATCACCGCGATTGACGATGGTCCGTCGACTCTACTTCTACCTGGTCATTCTGGCGAGCTTGATCGCAGGCTTGATCTCGTTTGATCAGTTGCTGGACGTCCTGAGCGAAGTCTGGCTGAGCGGCGGCGTTGCCGTGAATAGCGACATGTGGGTACGCAACGCCATTGCCCTCAATGCAGGCATACTCGTGGTCGCGACACCGATTTTCCTTCTGCATTGGGGGTACGTTCAACGCCGACTTAACTCGCCCATGGAGAAACAGGCGGGTCTGCGCAAGTTTGCCCTCTATTTGGCGTCTGCCGTTTGCGCCGGGTATGCACTCTACAGTCTCGATTGGCTACTGCGTGATGTGTCCTTTGTGGCCTTTGGCGGAGCACTTTCTGAGGTTCGCGTCTGGCCCAGCGACTGGCTACATCTGGTGTTGATGGCTGTTGCAGCCGGAGCGCTGCAGATTTATCTCCACAGCGTTTTGGTGAGCGACGGCGATTATGGTGTCGAGGTCGGCATAGCCGGCGCGTGGCGGCGATTGTACCAGACTATTATTGGCCTAATCGGTCTTGTAATGGTGCTTGCCGGCGGTGCGCTAATCCTGGAAGTATTGTTCGATGCGTTGATCGAGTTCTTGGGGTCGAGCATCGGCGATCAGTTGAGGCGCAATCAGTTGAGCGATGGCATTGCCATGCTACTAATTGGCGCGCTGTTGATGCGAGTCACTCAGCTACGTTGGCAATCGATCATCGCTGCCAATCCGGCTGAGGGCAAGACAGGGCTGCGCCGGGTCTATCTCTATGCCAGTGTTGTGATCAGTGCGCTGGCCACATTGGCGCCGGCTACGCTGCTGCTACGTGAGTTGCTGCTGATTCTGTTGGGCGAAGGCTCGGGGTCATTAGTAAGTTTGTTGAGCGATCTCACGACTCCGCTGGCTGTTGGGGCCGTCGGTGCCGTGATGTGGTGGTGGCACTGGCGCAATCTCAGAGACGAGATTGAGGCGGTAGGGGAGAGCGCCGAGAGCGTCATGGTGCGTCGGGTCTACTACTACTTGCTGGCTGCGGTCGCGCTAGGTATCGTCTGGTACGGCGCCGCAGAGATGACGACTGCACTCCTCGATTGGCTCTTTGGCCCCCAGGGCGTCGGCGGTAGACATAGCATTTGGGTCGTTCCGTTGGCAACTGGACTTAGCTTACTGGCTGTGGGCACGCCGGTCTGGTCCAATCATTGGCGTGCCGTACAGTCTGTGGCCGGTCGGGATGATGAACCGGGTGCAGATGAGCGTAGTTCTGGACCACGACGCGTCTATCTCTATGGAATCGCGCTGGTGAGTGCGCTCTTCATTCTCTACTATCTCATCCAGGTCGTCTATCGCATCTTTCTCTGGTTGCTTGGCGATCCGATGGCTGACATACTTTCAGTGCAGACGGCCGGGGACATCGCCCGCAGTCTCATCGCCGCCATCGTTTGGGGCTACCACGTGATGGTGATTCGGAAAGACGGCCAGATGGGCGCACATGCGAGCTCACAGACGAACCTCTCGATGGACTTCCCAATGGGCCCCGAAGAGTCGGCTCTTCAATCGCTCTCTCCCGAGGAGGAGCGTCAAGTGTTGGCTGAGAAGATCAAAGGGCTGGAACAAGAATTGGCAGCTGCCAGGACCGCATTGGCCGAACTGGACCGGGCGGAAGAGGATTCCAGCAATTGGTACCATACGGTCTAGCGCTTCTTTGATATGAAACCTGAGAAGCTGTTTGAAGGACCAACACGTGTGCGCTAGCAATCCGGGATTGAGCCAGACTGTAGCCTCCAAGTAGAGCGTACAGCGGCTCAGATCCGGAATGCTGAAGTGTGCTCTCATCGTTCTAGATCCCCACATTGACACCCCAGAAGTAGACCAACTGCCCGCCATTCCACCCGCTGGCGACGACCAACGCCGCGCCCACGATCAATAACCCAGTGATCCACCACCGTGCTGTCGGGTCATCAAGGAGATTGTCATAATTATCGGCGGTTCGCGCACGCTGCTGCCGGGCTTTGGCCGAGTTGAAGATCCAACTACGGTAAAGTAGCCATCCATAGATGACAACCAGTGCTAACCCCGTGCCAATGTGCCAGTTGAGCGTATTCTGATAGGGAGCGTCGGGGGGGAGATTCCGTTGGTCGAAAAGACCAGTCAACACGGCCGCCAGTGTGGCAACCCAACCGGCTAGCAGTGGCCACCAGGTTAGGGATCGCAACGATACATCGGCGCGCCAGTATAGATAGAGCAAGCCCGCCGCGCTGCCGAAGATTAGCAATGCAATGGGAAAGTGAACGACAGCTGGATGGATGTGCACGTTCATCACTCAGACCTCGCTACGCGCTTGTACTCAAAAGCAGATCCGACGCCTTGTCAGCGGGTGCTTCTTCGGACAATCCCGATTTAAGTAAGCCCTATTGTAGCAGATAGATCGCGTCAATCAACTCTGCTGCTTGGAAAGTGCAGGGCAATCGCGTAAGAATCCCCGAGGGACTGCATCGCTGCGGCAGGGTATATCCCGCCGCTGTTGGCGCCAAGCCGACTCAGCGCCTGAGGGCGCGTTTCGCTGATAGGATGCGGATTTCATGCGTTGTGGACGATTTATTCGCGATTTGCCCATTGAGTAAGCATTTGTCGGTTATGCGCAAAAGTGCCTATGACTGACGTGCTCGTGGCACCATATACATGGCACTTTGACGACGTCCTCCAGATCAAGGCGAGCCCGCTTTGACGCCATTTTGCGGCCTGGGTATGATGGGAGCGTTGTGACATTAGCCGGTCTGGAACGGATCGGCACCGGCATCTATTTGAGGCCGAAGTCACCAGAAATCAAAGAGAATCGTAGGAAGGATCGTCGTTTTCATGCCTTTGCACTTGTCAGTTGATCGATTGCAACTTCACGCCCACATTCGAACCGCATCAACGATCGTTCTTTTGCTCTTGTTCGCACTATCCCTGGGGGCCTGCAATCGAGATGACGCTGATCAACCGTCGCCTGAGCCGACGGCCGAACAAGCCGAAACGCCCCAACCCACTGATTCGCTGTCGGCGGACGATCCGTTGGCGACATTGTTGGCCGCGACCGTCCCGCCGGCGACCAGCTTGCCCGTGAATGAACCCATCCTGAAACCAACCGATGAACTGATCATCAACCCCACATCTGATACAGCTGGCGCTTCAACTGCAGGTAACGGGATGATTCTTGTACCAACCCAAACGCCTGAGCCGACGCCTATCCCGGTCGGACGCGTGCTGGCTGCTCTGGTCAATGTGCGCAGCGCTCCTGCGACAAGTGCCGGGGTCGTTGGTACCTTGGAGGGTGGCGCACGATTGCAGATCCTGGACCGTTCAGTTGATGGCAAGTGGCTGCGTGTCTGTTGCTCGATTGACGAAAGAGCAGGGAACGGGGAAAAGGCGGGCGAATTAGACGAGAACATAGCTGGATCTGATGTTGAGCAGTGGGTTGACGCGCGATATTTGGAGATTGACCAACCGGTCGTCCGGTCTGAAGAAGCACCGGATAGTGTCGATGCGCAGACCGAACTGGCTTCGAACCAAGGATTGGTCAATGCTGATCTGATCAACCTGCGCGGTGGGCCTGATACTCGATTTCCAACGATTGGCCAGGCAAGCAAGGGGCAGATTCTGGACCTGACGGGGCGCAATGAATCAAGCAACTGGTTGCAAGTCTGCTGTACGTCAGCCGGCGATCAGACCTCGGCCTGGGTCAGTGCCCAATTTGTGACGATGGCGGCCGATGCCGCCATCACCGATCTGGCTCTGGCGGCAAGCCCACCTATCCCGGAGGCGCCACAGGCTGTTGGCGGTGCACAAGTTCCGGAGGCTCCTGCTGCCGCTCCAGGTCTTCCCGGTGATGGCGGTTTTGGCGCAAGTGGCGGTACAAATCCATTGACTGGCCTTCCGCTGGGCGCCGTAAGCCAGGGCGTGCGACCCATCATTGTCTGTATCAACAACGACTATGCAGCCCGACCTCAGTATGGCACAAGCCAGGCCGACGTCATGTACGAATACATCATGGAAGGGTATGGGATCACACGCTTCAGCGGCGTCTTCCTGGGCGAATCGGCTGACCAGATCGGGCCTGTGCGCAGTGCGCGTCTGATCAACTACTATCTTGGGGCCCTCTTTAACGCGGGGCTGGCCTGTTCAGGAGCCAGCGATGGAGTGCGATACCTATTGAAGCATCAAGCGCCCTTTCCGTACATGGATGTGGATCTGGATGATGCTTCGAATACTCGCTATTCCGTCAGCCTGGGAAGCGACTATCGCACGCGGCTTCGCACAAGTGTCGATAAACTTCGACGCTGGCTGGCCGATTGGGGCGTCGAGGAGCCTGCCCGCTTGCGTGGCTTCACTTTTGGCGGTCCACCTGCGGGTGGTGCGCCGGCATCTGGCATTGCCATTCCTTATCCGTCGGCTACCGGAAGCCAGGCTGCATTTGCCTATGATGGAGGTCTCGGGGCCTATCGTCGATCCATGGGCGGCGCGCCCCACCTTGACGGCAATACCGGCGCCCAGATTGCGGTTGAAAACGTGGTAGTTCAATATGTGCCCCACCAGTCGACCGACATTGTGGAAGATTCATTGGGCAGCACCAGTATCCGTCTGAATCTTTTTGGGTCAGGTCGATCGGTGGTCTTCCGTGACGGCAAGGCCTATCCCGGCACATGGCGTAGCGAAAGCCGTGGCGATATGCCTCGCTTCTATACGGACAGCGGAGAGGAAGTGCCGCTCAAGCCTGGGAAAACTTGGGTCAGCGTTGTGCCGACTGACTACGCGGTGAGCTATCAGTGAGTTTGCTTCACATATCCATGTAGTATGTCGTGTAGTGTTGACGACGAGTTGCACCCATATGCATCAGGAAGTCTGCTGCGTTGCTCTCATCGGCAGCCGGTCCGACGGTAAGTTCTTGCCAGCCTTTTTCGTGGCTCACGGCGAGCGCTTGTTGCCAGAGTTGACGTCCAATTCCCTCTCCCCGCCATTGGTCAGCCACGCCAAGATAGACGACTCTGCCGGCATTGATCGGCGCCCGCTGCCGCCAGTGCAACCATTCGCGCCAAAGAGGGTTGCGTCCGCCATTCGGCGCGCCGTATTCGATCGGATAGGTCCGGTTGCAAGATGACAAAGCCAGCCGCTTCTTGATTGACAGTCGCCAGCCAGGCTTCGGTTGGCCAAGACATTAGCCACGCCAGTAGGAACTCTGTCTCAGGTTGATCTGGAGTGAGCTGGCCATGAAGCCCGTCGAATCCGCTGCGAAAAATCGGGAACAGGTCTCCGGCCAATCTTTGCGGTTGAACGAGTGAAAGTAATGCCGGGCCACCTTGACGCTGTGGCGCAGCAGTTTCGGTGAGAGCGTACTGATAGAGGTGGCTCTGCCCCAACGGCCGCATGGCAGTATCCATCAGCTCTGCTACATAGGGCGGATTATAAGGCGTGCCGATAGGCGGCGTCTTGTCAAAATAGTCGCGCAGCACTCCCGCTCCTAGATCGGGCGTGAAGTCTACTGGGCCGACCAGGCGACGGCAGCCCATGCGCCGGACTTGTTCCATAATGGTGAACAGAAAATGGTCAAGTACATCGCTGTCGTTGACAAACCTGAATCCGGCGAGATAGGCTGTGCGATCGGTCTGTCGGGGATCCATCAGTAGCATCGTGGCCGCGACCGGCATCTCGAAGATGGATCCGGATGCGCCAAAAGTGTTGCCGCCGGTAACCGTCATATGGTCTTGCGTGCGACGTAGTGCATCCAAATGGAGCATGATCGGATTGGCCCGATCCACATACTCGAATTGTCCAGGGCGAATGGCTCGCTTGAAAAGAGGGTAGGGCGGCGGCGTCCAGCGCGGGTCATCTGAGTAGATTTTCCACCAACCGCGGCCGAAACTATGTTGACTCCACCGATTGTCGGCTATGTGCATGCTGTAGTTAAAGAACATAAGATCCGCCGATCAAAACATTTATTGAAAATATGCTGAAACACAAAGATGGTCATCGGTTCTGCAAGAAATATTGTCAGATCGAGAAACTTGTACATCGGACTTTTGCCATATTGTGGATAACTCGAGTGATAAGTCTTGGCTACTGGTGAAAACACTGCAAGTTCGGCTGTTGACAATTTTAGCAGACGATCGAGGTCAGTTTTGCATCTCTAATTCCAACCTTAAAGATCTGGATTTCCGAAAATTCGTCTGAATTGGTATTTGGTGTACCTTTGGCGCTATCGGTCCATATCTTGCGTAGCACAAATGTTCAGGGCCTGTAAATTGACAATAACTGGACAAATTGATAGCCAAAAAGGCCATTGGAACGTTGGCTCATTGGTGCGCCCTCTGTTACAATATCTGACACAGATTTGATGAGGATATTCCCTATCTCAATTGACATGACTGCTGTCGCCCGACAGTAGTGTGGCAGAAAATCAGCGCATTCGTACCATCCAGTGTACAGCCTCTGGCCGCTCAGGACCAAGCGTCCCGGACGGCCTCAAAGCAATTCAATATGATTTTGAAATGAGCCCCTTGGGTGCTGGTGTCGCCTCCAAGCGGGTAGTTTTACCATGGGAATTCTAGTTGTCGGGTACTACGCTCGCGGTCTGAGCATTCAGTCAAGTATTCATCGCACCCCCGCGTCAGGTCAAATGACTTGGCGCCCATCGTACCAAGGCGAAATGGAGGGCACATTTGAAGCGGCATTCGAATGCGTCGTCGCACGCAGCACATCGAAATTCGTTGAGCAATTATCGTCCAAAGAAACAGATTCGAAATTCCGAACAAGACCCAGATGTTGTTAAAGGAGGAGAAAAGCCGAATTTAGAAGACACCGATCGTAGAATCACCAGAGAGCGAGATCGATCACGTCGAGCGTACCAGGTCGACACAGATGAACCCGCTGAAAACGGATCCACGGTCGATAGTTCAAGTGACGATGGTCACGGTCAATCGAAACCGTCGTTATGGGATTCCGTGTCTGGGCAATCCAATCGGCAACAGTCTAGGCCCGAGGAAGGGCCGTTTGTTGAAGGGCAGGATCAATTTGATCCGGAGACTGCCTGGCAGGCAACACTCAGCGAGTTGGCACTGCGATTTCAGGCGTCCAACTACGACACCTGGATACGCGATGCGAAACTGATGGCGTATGAGGATGGTGAGTTCATTGTTGGCTTGCCCAATGCCTATGCACGTGATTGGCTAGACAATCGTCTTCGATCGACGATCAAACGGACACTGCGAAGTATCGTCAAGCGCGAGGTGCAGATCATATTCCGCGTCAGTACATCGCCTCAGCACGATGCGGATGAATTCGCCCAGATGCCCCTTTATGACCTTGCCTATCGTGACGAAAAGACGGATGAAGAGAGCGTTCAAAATGGTGAGCGAGATGGGGTTGAATCCGATCCAGCGCCGACGGAAGCTGTGCCGGACTCGCCGCGCCTCCGGGAGGATGTTGACCGGACTCCGGGACGACCATCGACGCCTAGACGAGTGTCAGATGCGATGCCCCTCGGAGAAGACTTCTCTAGGAGTTTGAACAGTCATCATACCTTTGATTCATTTGTGGTCGGCAACCATAATCGTATGCCCCATGCTGCTGCCTTGGCGGTGGCGAACAATCCTGGTGAACAGTACAACCCGCTCTTTCTGTATGGCGGCGTGGGGCTGGGGAAGACCCATCTGTTGCATGCGATAGGGAATCTCGCCCACCAGAATGGATTTCACACGCTGTACTGTTCTTCTGAACAGTTCACCAATGATCTGATCAGTGCAATTCGAGGCCAGAGCACGGAAGAGTTCCGCAATAAGTATCGCCGGGTCGACATTCTTCTGATCGATGATATCCAATTCATCGGCGGCAAGGAGAGCACCCAGGAGGAGTTCTTTCACACCTTCAATCACCTGCAGTCCGCTGGTGCACAGGTGGTACTGAGCAGCGATCGTCCGCCCAAAGCATTGGCCACGTTGGAAGAGCGCTTGCGCAGCCGGTTTGAAGGCGGCCTACAGGCAGACATTGCTCAGCCCGACTTTGAAACTCGAGTGGCGATTTTGCAGACAAAGGCCAAGAAGCTAGGTGTTCCTGTTCCCCAGGACGTGCTAATGCTCGTCGCTGAACGGGTGGACAGCAACATCCGTGAGTTAGAGGGCGCGCTGAATCAACTGCATATGTATGCACAGCTTTCCCAAGCGACCCTGGATATGTCGCTGGCGATGACTGTATTGGACAATTTGGCGCCTAGTCGTACGCCATGTACGCCCGGCACACTCATTCGTATCGTCGCAGAATTCTACGGATTGACGGAAGGTGACCTCGTAGGGCGACGACGCACGAAGTTGATTGCCGGCGCAAGGCAGGTTGCCATGTATCTGCTGCGGATTGAAAACTGTCTTTCTCTGCCGGCCATCGGTGATATTCTGGGTGGGCGAGATCATACCACGGTTCGCTACGGCGTTGAACAAGTGACGCAACGATTAGAGACTGATGATGTGCTGCATCAGGCTGTTGCCCAACTATGCGAGAGGGTCTATACGCCCTATATCGGCTGAGTATTGGCAGATCGACATATCGCAATACGCTGCTGGTTGAATCATGATCAGCTTTCAAAAAAAATAGGTGCTTACACAGGGCTTCTCTGTCACTCGGATTGTCAAATTTAGGGTGATGGAGAAGTCCTGATATTTTGATCTGCTTTTGCAATATTGTGGCAAGTCAAGTACACTGTAGCCACATGTTACAGCAACATGAATATGCAGAATAAGCGATCGATTTCTTGCGGTTATGTGCTGGTTCTTGGCGGTTGTTCAGCCTTTGGGGTGGAGCCGTTGCCTCAAAGGCTTGTCTTGTTTCTTGGAGCACGGCATGGCTACTGATGGTCGCCAAAGGGCCTTAGAGACAACCTTATCCGGATTGAACAAACGATTTGGAGATGGTGTCGTGATGAAGTTGGGCGATGCGACTCGCCTTGATGTTGAAGCCATTCCGACGGGCAGTCTCAGTCTAGACATTGCTCTAGGCATTGGCGGCCTTCCGAAAGGCCGAATCGCTGAGATCTATGGGCCGGAAAGTTCCGGGAAGACAACACTCTGTCTGCACGTGATAGCGGAAGCTCAAAGGGCCGGTGGAATCTGTGGTTTTGTCGATGTTGAGCATGCGCTGGATCCCAGGTATGCCGAAAAGATCGGCGTTGAGGTCAATGGTCTCTATGTGAGCCAACCTGATACAGGGGAACAGGCTCTGGAGATTGCTGAGGCATTACTCCGATCCGGCGCGATATCTGTGCTCGTCGTTGATAGCGTTGCTGCGCTGGTGCCACGGGCCGAAATCGAAGGCGAGATGGGGGACAGTCACATGGGGCTGCAAGCACGCCTCATGAGCCAAGCTTTGCGCAAACTGACTGCCGTCGTCAAGTCGAGTGGAACGTGTCTTATCTTCACGAACCAGCTAAGACAAAAGATCGGCATGATGTTTGGCAATCCGGAAACAACCACCGGCGGTATGGCGCTCAAATTCTACACCAGTGTTCGCCTCGATATTCGGCGGATTCAGGCGATCAAAGATGGGTGGCAGTGTTGTCGGCAATCGTACCAGGGTGACGGTGAAAAAGAACAAGGTTGCACCACCGTTTAAGATTGCCGAATTCGATATCATGTACGATGAAGGCGTCAGCACCGTCGGTGACCTTCTTGACCTTGGTGTGGAATATGGCATCATCGACAAACGTGGTTCCTACTATCGATACGATGATGACCTGATCGGGCAAGGTCGTGAGATGAGCAAGCATTCGCTGCGAGAAAATGCAGCTCTGGCTGACATCATTGATGCTCTAGTGCGTGAACGAGCCGGATTGCCCGCAAGACAGACACCGTTTGCTGCACCGGATAGTGATGGTGCGGATGCCAGTATTTATGCCTGAAGTAACACTTTTCAAGACGTTGACTACTGCATAGTCGTTGTTGTTGAGTCTCAGACGATTTGTCCGCCCTCTCTCCCGCTTCTGATGGCTATCTCTGATAGCTACTGATCGGATGAGAAGGATAGATGGATCGATAATCACTGATTCCAGAAGAACTGTATGGACTCAGTGACAAAGTTGATCTTATTCAACTTTGCTTGTCTGGCGCTGTAGCATGGTCTACGGCGTCTTTTGTATTTTATTAACACTAGTTTTCTAGGTGTGCACCTGTTTTTCAGGTGTGCACGTGCTGAATGAATAACGCGGAATGACATATCAACAATCCCATGAGGGCCTGACATGACACAAATGAACATACCTCTGGCGATTGTTCTGATCATTCTGTTTAGTCTGATTTTCGCAGGGATCGCTGGTTTTGTGGCCTACAACAAGGGTCGCACCGCCGGCAAAAAATCGGAACAGCAGCGCCAAAACGAGATGAGGATGGGGGCAGAAGAACAAGCTGCTCACATTATTGCTACGGCTGAGACCCAAGTGAAGCAGATGGAACTCGCCGCCAAGGAAGAAGAGGTGAAGCGCCGCACGGAATTGGATGCAGAGCAAGATCGGCGGCGGCAGGAGGTTGTACGAATTGAAGAACGATTGCAGACTCGACTCGATGCTGCTGACAAGCGTCTGGAGCAGATCGAGAATCGAGATCGGAATCTGAATCAGCGCACCAGCAAGCTGGACTTGCGAGAAAATGAGCTCAATGAGATAGAGGGCAAATGGACGGAAGAGCTCCAACGTGTGGCGCAGATGACCAACGATGAAGCCCGTGAGGTGCTGCTGGCTCGTGTCGAGACCACCGCCCGTAATGAAATGGCGCGAACGGTTCGTGAGATCGAAGCTGAGGCTGTCGAGGAGGCGGATCGACGGGCGCGAGAAGTGATTGCGTTGGCCATTGAACGCATTGCCAGTGACCATGTCTCCGAGTACGCAGTGAGCAGCGTAGCGCTTCCATCCGATGAAATGAAGGGGCGGATCATCGGGCGTCAAGGACGCAATATTCGGGCCATTGAGCAGGCTGTGGGCGTCGACCTGGTGGTCGATGACACCCCTGAGGCCATCATCATCAGCAGCTATGATCCTGTCCGACGCGAGGTCGCGCGCATGGCACTGACCAAGCTCGTTGCTGATGGCCGCATCCATCCGGCACGCATTGAGAAAGAAGTCGAGAAGGCCACCAAAGAGATCGATCAGGTCATCGAAGAGGCCGGCGAACAGGCCATGATCGAGACCAATACCCAGGGCCTGCATCGCGAGATTCGTCGCCTTCTGGGCCGCCTCAAATTTCGAACCAGCTATGGCCAGAACCAACTTGACCATGCCAAGGAGACGGCGCACATCGCGGCGATTATGGCGGCGGAACTCCATGCCAACGTCAAATTGGCGCGGCTGGGCGGACTGTTGCACGATCTTGGCAAGGCTGTCAGCCACGAGATCGATGGCCCCCATGCCATTGTCGGCGCTGAGATTGCCAAGCGTTATGGCGTCAGCGACCCTGTGGTCAACTGCATCGCCAGCCATCACGGTGAGATAGAGCCCCTTTCAGTCGAGGCAGTCATAGTGGCTGCCGCTGATGCCATTAGCGGCGCACGCCCTGGCGCCCGACGAGAGAGCCTGGAAACCTACATCAAGCGGGTGACCGAGCTTGAAGACATCGGCAATAGCTTTGACGGCGTTAGCCAGACCTTCGCCATTCAGGCTGGTCGCGAGATTCGTGTGATTGTGCGTCCAGAGACCATTGATGATATGGCCTCAATCGAATTGAGCAAGAACATCGCCAAAAAGATTGAGGACAACCTGCAATACCCGGGTCAAATTCGAGTAACGGTTGTCCGAGAGACCCGCTCGGTTGACTATGCCAAGTAGCTGTTGTTGAGCCATAACCATTGAGTACAATCATGAAAAAGGGTCGATTCGCAATTGCGAATCGGCCTTTTTTGTTGTTCTTGGCTATCACTTGATTCAACGTATGGTGTAAAGAATGGTGGCAAAGGGTGTAGGGAAACCAATTGCGAAACTCACCGTATCTATTCTTCAGTACTGACGTCTTACTTGTCGAGTGTGACAGGATCAGCTCCGTCGAGAGCGGATAACACGATATTTCATGCCCAATGGTAGATATCGACCAGTGGGGAGATTTCGAAATCTGCTTGCCCTCGTCGATTGGTGGTGCCGTTTCTGCGCTCTCGTAATTTTTTTCGTTGGTAAGATTTGTGGAATTTTGACTTGAGGGGAAAAGCTGCCATGGCAGAACTCATTAGAGTATCAGCACATTCTCGGTCGACAGCAGTTGCCGGCGCCATTGCCGGTGTAATGCGTGAACATGGGTATGCAGAGGTGCAGGCGATTGGCGCCAGCGCAGTCAATCAGGCTGTGAAAGCCGTTGCCATCGCCCGTGGCTATCTGGAACAAGACAGTATGGATCTGGCCATTGTGCCCAGCTTCACTGAAGTGATGATTGACGGCAATGAGCGGACTGCAATTCGGTTTGCAGTCTTTAAGAGATCCTCGCCTCTTCTGGCGATGTCGGTCAATCAGAGCAATGGTGTCAGTCGCTTGGAAGATGCGATTGTCGAGTGATCTATACCCCCGGAGGGGTCACGTGATCCGCTGAAAGCATATGTTCAGATCTGCATCTGAATGCATCGAATCTGGATGGATTAGACAAAAACAGGGGGGGATTGATCGCATTGCGATCAATCCCCCCCTGTTTTTGTGCTTCAGAGGAAACTCAATTGTCCTTGCGTGGTTTTCGATTTCGTGAACGCCGACGTTTTCGACTCGATCCAGAGGATCCCTTCTTGCCCTCAGCGCTCTGATCTTTCCCGGATTTGCTCTCCTGGTTTTCGCGCATCTTGGCATTGTCCTCTGCGGCACTGGCACGACGCTTGGTCGTGCAACCGCCACATGTGTTGCAGCCGGCTCCGCTTTTGGTCTTAGTTGTCACTAATTCGTCGAGTGTGAATTCGGCCAGCACTTGATTTCCAAGCTTGACCGTCACGCTCTCCTTGAGCGGATGAACGTGGCGGACACGACCGGCGCCCTGTGGCGTCACAACTTCGGACCCGAGTTTGGGCATCTTCTTGTTTTGCTCTCGGTAGAGTGTGTTCTCATACGATAGACAGCAGAGCAGACGTCCACAAACGCCGCTGATCTCATCCGGGTTCAGCGGGAGTTGCTGGTTCTTGGCCATTCGAATGCTGACCGGTGTGAACTCTCTTAGCCAACTTGTGCAGCAAAGCTGACGCCCACATTTGCCGACGCCATCGAGCAGTTTGGCTTCGTCTCGAACCCCAATCTGGCGCATTTCGATGCGGGTCCGAAATATCCTAGCCAATTCTCGCACCAGCGCACGGAAATCAACTCTGGATTCAGCTGAGAAGTAGACAAGTAGCCGTCCTCCGGTGAAATTGTAATCACACCGGACCACTTTGACTTTTAGGTTATGATCCTGGGCTTTTGAACGGCAGATCGTCAGCGCCTCTTGCTCTTTATGCTTCCATTGATCCTTCTGAATCATGTCCCAGGCATTGGCCCGCCGAAGGACTGTTTTGATTTCTCCGACTACCTCGTCCTGTCTGATGGTATGAGGCGGCTGGACTACTTGAGCCACTTCTTGTCCACTACTCGTATCGACGATTACGTAGTCTCTAGCGGCCAAATCCAGAAGACCGATGGGGTCGAAGTGGTAAACTTTGTTGACTGGCTGAAACTGTACACCAACGACTGTCGGCATTATCTATTCTCCTAGTCTGCACTGTCCATGCTCGATGAAACCTGTCATATTGGCAGTACAGAATACTATACGCGTGATTGCGTTACGCTTCTGGTTCAGTTCACTACTACTTTTGGCAGCCTCAACAGGAGGACGTCGAGCGCCAGGCGTACATTCACCGTGTGGTGGAGGTAGGTATCCAATTCTTGCAACGTCTGCAGATATTTACGCACAATGGTCTGTGGAATGAATTGTGCCTGGACGTTGAGTTCTTCGAGTTGATCGATGTTGCAACATGAATCGATACATCCGGATTGCGCCAACAGAACATCTCTCCACCAAGTGGTCCACAGTTCCAGCAGGCCGAAGAGGCTCTGGCTGTTGCGATTGCTGGATAGTTTCTCAGCAAATGCCAGCCGATCGACCCGATCCGCCCTTACCAACGTCCAGAGTTGTTCCAATTCTTCTTGCCGCCTGTTGAGGAGGCGACCATCGTCCAGATTTTCAACAACCCAACCCAGGCGGCCATTGGAGATTCTGGCCAATAGTTCCGCCTGTTCTGTCGGCACCTGCCATTGTTTGATCAACCCGTCTCGTACGCTCTCTTGTCCTAGTGGACGAAGAGGCAATACTTGGCAGCGACTGACGATAGTTGGCAGAAGGAGAGATCGATCCTCCGCTGTCAGGCAAAGAATTACCTGCCCGGGCGGCTCCTCCAGGGTCTTGAGTATCTTGTTGGCAAAGCTATCGTTCGCTGCCTGTATGTCCTGGATCAGAAAGAAGCGGAACCGGCTTTCTATCGGGCGTAGGGTCACTTCACGGATTAGCTCTGCTGCTTGTTCTACCTTAAGCGTCCCATTGAGTCTGTCCACTTCACCATTCTTGTCAAGCGGTTGGATGAGACGGAAATCGGGGTGGCTGCCCTGCTTCATTAAACGGCAGGAACGGCATACGCCGCAGGGGGCAATGCTTGTTTCCTCGCATAGCACCGACTGCCCAAAGACCCTGGCCAACGCCGTCTTGCCGATGTGGGTTGGCCCGACAAGCAGGTATGCATGGCTCAGCGTCGAACTGTTTTCAACGCCAAAATCTCCTGCATTTTTCGCGGCTCGCTGCAGGAGTTGAACAGCCCATTGATGACCATAGATCGGCCACGAATTTTCTACAGATCTTGTGCTTTCGGTGTCTGACATCGCGAGCGTGATTGTAACATAGGGGTTGATCGCCGACAAATCATTCTGCTGAAATTGCATGTATGAGGGGCATGGATCATGCCTGAATATGCCGGCGCTAGTTCGTACGAGCAATCGATCTCGTTGGGCAGTCTCTCCTGGAAATGCTGGATCGTGAGTAGGTCCTAGGCGTAGAGAGATCTGGTATTCGCCGAACTACTCTGTTGCTCTGAACCCGTCCTTCATGACGGCTATGCTATAATTTGAAACTGTCAACAACGATTGTCTTTCAGATCTAGGAATACTCTGCCAATGCAATGCTTCGCCATCGGCCGCAAACTGTACCAGACAAGAGGCGTCTTGACCTGGGTGTTGTCGGCTATGTTCATCTGCCTCTTTCTAGCGGGGTGTCGAAACGCCGACTCAGACAGTGCTGAGACCCCGATGCCGAGTGCCCCCATCGACGGCGAGACTCTTGCTGCGCCATCAGAATCGGAGTTTCAAACGATCAGTGGCGAACAGGAGAACCGGCAAGTTGTGATTTGGGCGCCAGATTACTGGATGCCCTCTGATGATACGCCCGCAGGACAGGTCCTCAATAGCGCGATCACTCAATTTGAGCAGGCAAACGCCGATATCAAGGTCGAGGTATTGACCAAGGCCGAATCGGGTGAATCAGGCATGCTCAACTATCTGCGTAGCGCACAGCGAGTTGCGCCAGCTGTGCTGCCTGACGTCGTCTTTCTGGATACGCAGGATCTTTGGCGGTTAGTCGAACTCGGTATGGTGCAGCCTCTGACAGATACTGTTGCATTGTCGCCAGGGCGCTTTTACCCGTTTGCATACTCGGCAGTTGGGATTGGGGATGAGCTATATGGCGTTCCCTACGCGTCAGATATTATCCACGCGGCATCCTTGGGATCGTCAGAACGGATGATGCCCGCCAGTTGGGCGGAATTGAACGAGGATGAGCGGCGCTACCTCTTTCCGGCCACGGGAGCCGATGGCGCGATGTCGTTGCTACTGCAATATATCGGTGTCGGCGGAGAGTCGATTGGCGGCGAACTGTCCGTTGATGACGATTCGCTGAGACGCCTGTTTGAGTTCTACGCTGCGGGTGTAGCTGCTGGAGTTATTCCAGCAGGCGTCGCCAATCTGGCCACAATGGAGGCTGTCTGGTCGTCCATGGATGCGAATAGCACTGATCTTGCTGATACGACAGCGGGCTATCTGTTGAGCCAGAGTGAATCGACGGACGGCATTCTCTATGCCCCTGCCCCTACAGAGAAAGGAACACCGGTCTCTGTTTCTCGTACCTGGGCCTTTGTGATTCTTGCAACCGATCCGGCCCAGCGAGCAGATGTGCTCGAACTGGTTAAGATATTGCTTGAGCCGGATGTTCATGGGCAGTGGTCACAGTTTGCGAACCTACTGCCTACCACACCTGTGGCAGCTGCAACGTGGAATGTGAACCAACCCTACTACAGTTTTATTGTTTCGTTGCTTGAAGGGAATACATACGCGATTCCAAATGGGCGACCCTTTTCCGAAGTGCTGCGTCGTATGCAGATGGCACAACAGGATGTACTGTCAGGTCGACTGACGCCTGAAGAGGCCGTCACGCTTGTGCTGCCAACGCCTTAAAACGATTGAGCCGTTAAACTGAAGCGGATGCATTAAGCAAAACGGGTCTGTGACATTCACAATCAAAATTGTGAATGTCACAGACCCGTTTTTTGCTATCCGACAAATGTCTCGGAATGCTTACTTGAGTTCTACAACTGCACCTTCGGCCTCAAGCTTCTCCTTGGCGTCGTCAGCGGCATCCTTGCTGACACCCTGCATGACCGGGGCTGGAGCACTCTCGACCAGTTCTTTCGCTTCCTTCAGGCCCAAGTTGGTCAGGGCGCGAACGCTCTTGATGACGTTGATCTTCTTGGCGCCGAAGTCCTTGAGGACGACGTCGAATTCGGTCTGTTCTTCGGCAGCTTCAGCTTCGCCGCCGCCGGCAGCCATAGCAACTGCTGCAACTGGGGCCGCGGCGCTGACGCCCCAGGCCTCTTCCAGCGTCTTCACCAACTCAGCCGCCTCAAGCAGCGTCAAACTGTCCAACTGTTCCTTGATTGCCTGTAAATCAGCCATTGTAATCGATTCTCCTTGAAATAGGCTTCAGATAACTATTCGTTCTATTGTGTAGATTTGGGCAGCTCTTGTCTGCCTCGAACAAGCATTTCTACACATCAACTGGTAACTAAGCGGCTTCTTCTTGCTGCTTCTCAACGTGGGCGTTGAGCACTCTGACCAAACCTGAACCCGGGGCATTGATCACGCGCACCAAGCTGCTTGAAGGTGCACTGATGGCGCCCAGAACCATGGAGAGTGTCTGCTCCTTGGTCGGTAGTTCGGCCAACGCTTCAGCGCCTTTGGCGTCAAGCACGGACTGATCAAGCACTGCACCGTTGATCTCGAGGATCTTCTCGGCCTTGATCCAGATCCTCAATCGCGGTAACACCCTGTCCAATGTCTTCGCCCAAAAAGGCGACACCATTGGGACCGGTCAACAGCTCTTCCGGATTTGGATATCCGCTCTCTACCAGTGCAATGCCCAGCAACGTGTTCTTCACGACCATATACTTGGTGCCGGAATCCTGGAGCTTTGTACGCAGAGACTGGATCTGCGATACGGAAACACCACGGAAATCCGTGAAGACGATTGCGGAAGCATTGTCAATGGCTTCTTTGTATTGAGCAACAAGTTGCTCTTTCTTCTCACGAGTGATTGCCAAACGACTTTCCTCCTTTCCTAGAGGATCAAACAGAAACGTCCTCGTGCGCACTGCACGAGGACGAGAGTAAAGCAAACCAGATCTAGGCAATCGTCAACAAATGACAGTTGCTTCGATACCGGAATCTGTTACCTTGACCTCGACAGGCTGGCTGATCATTTTTCAATGTCGGCATGCATTTAGGGTCTTACGACCACCTGTTGTCTACAGCACTATGGACAGTATCCGAATTATTCACTTACAACCAAGCCATTATACGTTCGCCGAACCATCTCTCAAAATCAGTAGGCGACCGGATGGCTTAAGACGTGCTTTTATTCCCCGGACCGTGCCGCGACGGCTTCATTGAGGTCCATCTTGATGCCAGGACCCATGGTGCTCGTAATCGTTGCACGCTGTAGGTAGATATTCTTGACGTTGGACGGTTTGGCGGCCATGATGGCTTCCAAGAACGAGCTGACATTCTTGAGCAGATCCTCTTGGGAAAAGCTCGCCTTGCCGACAGGAACATGGATGTTGGCTGTCTTGTCGACGCGAAACTCAATTCGGCCGAGTCTGGCCTCTTGAATCACACGGGGCAGATCGTCAGCCTGGACAATGGTGCCTGCCTTGGGGCTGGGCATAAGGCCACGCGGACCGAGAACACGGCCCAACTGGCCGACAATGCGCATCATGTCCGGCGTCGCCAGAACCAGATCGAAGTCGAGCCAGCCTTTCTTAATCTGCTCGGCAAGACCTTCGCTGCCGACATGATCGGCTCCTGCCTCTTCTGCGATGGCCTGGCCTTCAGGATTGGCAAAGACCAGAATGCGTACCTCTCGACCGGTGCCTGCTGGAAGCGTCACCACGCCACGAACCTGCTGGTCAGCATGTCGCGGATCGACGCCCATGCGCAGATGGATTTCGATGGTCTCGTCAAACTTGGCGGTTGCCGTTTCCTTCACCAATCGAACGGCATCTTCCAAGCTGTACTCAGTCTTGCCGTCGATTTTGCCTGCAACTTCCGAAAATCTCTTGCTATGTTTTGGCATAATTTTGTCCTCCGTGGTCCTAACGGGATTGCTCCCTCCCACTGTTATCTAGTCAGTTACGGTGATACCCATGCTGCGGGCCGTGCCTGCGACCATGAGCATGGCGCTTTCCAGAGGAACGCCGGTCAGATCTTTGATCTTGATTTCGGCAATCTCGCGAAGCTGCTGCTGGGAAATCGAACCGACTTTCGTTTCGTTCGGCTCGCCACTTCCTTTGTCCACCTTGGCTGCTTTCTTTATCAGGTCGCTGGCCGGCGGTGTCTTGGTGATGAACGTGAAAGATCCATCCTGGAAGATGGAGATCTCAACAGGAATCACCTGTCCCATCTGTGTCTGCGTACGGGCGTTGTATTCTTTGCAGAACCCCATGATGTTGACGCCATGGGGACCCAGCGCCGTACCAACCGGCGGCGCAGGATTGGCCTTGCCGGCAGGGATCTGCAGTTTTACCATTGCTTTCAGTTTTTTTGCCATTTGTCTGCTCCTGTCTGGCTCTGGTGAACGCTTGCTTGACAGCTGGCGACCGTCTTCAAGCTCCCAAATGCCAGTCTTTTCGAAGGTATGTCATGTCAGTCAATCTTGGAAGTTGATTCGACCATCATCCTGGTTGACGACAAGACACATAACGATGTCAGAAATTCTGACGGTTTTCAATAATCCGACTGGACGCACAACTAGACGTTGCGTTCCAACTGGAGAAAATCCACTTCAACAGGGGTTTCCCGGTTGAAGAAACTTACCATTACTTTGGCCTTGCCTTTATCGGGATAGATCTCTTCTACGATGCCGTTGAATTCGGCAAAAGGACCACCCGTAATCCGTACCTGTTCGCCGAGTTGGAAGCTCACCTTGAGGCGTGGCTCATCAGACTCGATGCGCTGCATGATCTTGTTGACTTCCTCTTCGCGCAGCGCCGTTGGTTTGTTGCCCATCCCAACGAATCCGGTTACACCGGGTGAATTGCGAACGACGTACCAGCTATCTTCATCCATGATCATATTGACCAGGATGTAGCCGGGAAAGACCCGACGTTCAATCTCTTTGCGAACGCCGCTGCGAATCTCGATCTCAGTCTCTGTCGGCACAACCACGTCAAGGATGTGATCGGTCATGCCCATCGACTCGGCTCGATGTTCGATATTCTTCTTTACTTTGTTTTCCATGCCGGAGTAGCTGTGAATGACAAACCACTCGGCGCTCGGTTCACTTTGTTGGGCTTCGGCATCGAGTTGGGCCTCGATTTCAGCATCCAACGCCGCCAGCTCTTCCTCTGGTGACAAATTTGTGCGTTCGTCGCTCATGTCTCTCCTTCGGCATCGACAACTGCACACTGATCAGAATAACGAGGCATGCACGAAATCCGTACAGCCCTCTAGACTACTCCGGCAATACGCGCCCTCCGCTTCAACGACAGAACGTTGGGCGGTGTGGAGTAGTTCTCTGAGTCAGAGAGTGGTTACGTTATGCGAATGATAAAACCGATGATCGCGGCAAACAGCGAGTCGATTCCAAAAAGCGCAATGGCGGAAATTACAGTGACGACAAAGACAATCCAGGAAAGGCGTAACCCCTCCTGTCGTGTCGGCCATGTAACTTTTGCAATCTCTGCTCGTGTGTCCTTGAAATAACGAACAATCGCGTTGTCGGACTTAGTGGCTGTCGAACGGCTCATCTGAAATCTCACTAGTTGTTCAGGGGTGTCAGATCAATCCCAACACCTCGGACGGATACAGTCACGTGTAGGTTTTGTCGATGGCTAAAAATCCCAGCCAATCTCTACCGCTCTTATTCGGAAAACGACCACCGGTTGCATTCACCGGTGGTCAAGTCAGGCAGGCGAGGCAGGACTTGAACCCACAACCTGCGGTTTTGGAGACCGCTGCTCTACCAATTGAGCTACTCGCCTATATGGTTAGGGAGTTGGGATAGGTGATTGGGGATTGGGTTTCATCTAGCCCAATCCCCAATCACCTATCCCCAATCACCTATTACTCAATGATCTCGGTGATGACACCGGCGCCGACGGTACGGCCACCTTCGCGAATGGCGAAGTGACTACCGTTCTCCAGGGCAACAGGCGAAATCAACTCGACATCCATGTTCACGTTGTCGCCGGGCATGACCATCTCTACGCCCTCGGGCAGGAAGATGGCTCCGGTGATGTCCATGGTGCGAATGTAGAACTGGGGACGATAGCCCTTGAAGAACGGGGTATGGCGTCCACCCTCTTCCTTCTTCAGCACATAGACCTCAGCCTTGAACTTGGTGTGCGGCGTGATGCTGCCGATCTTGGCCAACACCTGACCACGCTCGATCTCCTCGCGGGAGATGCCGCGCAGCAGACAACCAACGTTGTCGCCGGCCTGGCCTTCGGGCAGCAGCTTACGGAACATCTCGACGCCCGTCACCGTAGTCTTGCGTGTCGGGGCCAAGCCCACAATCTCCACCTCTTCCATCGGGTGCACAACGCCCCGGTCGATACGACCAGTCACAACCGTGCCACGGCCCTTGATGCTGAAGACATCTTCAATCGGCATCAGGAAAGGCTGGTCGGTGGCACGCGCCGGAGTCGGGATATACTCATCCACGGCCCGCATCAGTTCCCAAATGCTCTCATACTCGGGTGCATCCGGATCTTCGCTCTCGCACTCCAGTGCAACCAGGGCGCTGCCACGCACGATCGGAATGTCGTCGCCAGGGAACTTGTAGCTGTCCAGCAGCTCGCGAAGCTCCATCTCGACCAATTCCAGCAGCTCTTCGTCGTCCATCATGTCACATTTGTTCAGATAGACAACCATGGCCGGCACTTCCACCTGGCGGGCCAGGAGAATGTGTTCACGCGTCTGCGGCATGGGGCCGTCCGGCGCTGCAACCACCAGAATGGCGCCGTCCATCTGCGCCGCACCGGTGATCATGTTCTTGATGTAGTCGGCATGGCCGGGGCAGTCTACATGGGCGTAGTGACGCTCTTCCGTCTCATACTCCACATGCGAAATCGCAATCGTGATACCGCGCTGCTTCTCTTCCGGCGCATTGTCGATCTGGTCAAACCGTGAAAAATCGGCCCAACCCTTCAGCCCCAACGTTTTCGTGATGGCGGCCGTCAGCGTTGTCTTGCCATGGTCAATATGACCGATGGTGCCTACATTCACATGCGGTTTTGTCCGCTGAAATTCCTGCTTGGACATATCCCAATGCCTCCATTTTTGTGACGAATGAAGTCCGATTGCGTTTCTGTCAGTACCGGACTCTGCCTTTACAAGCAATTATTCTTAGCGAATTTTTAGAGCCGCTCACAAAGAGCGGCCGCTAAATACGCTATCCGGATTTCCGGCTACAAAGAATATGCAACCGAGGAGCCCACAATCGGACTTGAACCGATGACCTCATTCTTACCAAGAATGTGCTCTACCTGCTGAGCTATGTGGGCTCAAATCCCGTATGGGATTGAGTGGGCGGGGGCGGATTCGAACCACCGTAGGCGATAGCCGTCTGATTTACAGTCAGATCCCTTTGTCCACTCGGGCACCCGCCCAAACTGTCGATTTTGCCTGCTTTTCCTGCACTTACTTAACCGACGAACTTGCCTGCATCTGCCGGTCAGAGCCGACGATCGGACTTGAACCGATAACCGCCTGTTTACAAGACAGGTGCTCTGCCGAATTGAGCTACGTCGGCACACAAGCAATCAACCAAACATACACGATGAATTATTATTTCCAATTGTTGAGACGCTACCAATCAAAAATCTGTAAGTCATCGCGCACAATTGAAGATTATATCATAACCGGGGTGCACGTCAAAAACTGCGACGCTAAAATGAACTAGCAAATCTGTTTGACACCTGGATCCGGTTATGCTAACTTCTCAACGATGGGATAACGCCATCATGCTCCGTCTACGTCGTCCACTGGCATCGATAGGCGGTATTGATAGGTAGTATCGACAGGGACGGGACTCTTCTCTCTCCGCAGAGGACGGCGACTGCAATAGGCGCGCACCCTACACATTGCCGGCAGAAATTACCAGCATTCAATCAGTCGGGCCTATGAGAACCGCAGCTCTCAAGCCGACACGCGCTTTGGTGTGCCTGGCGAGACGAACCCTTGAATAAACGAGTGAAAATGACAAAACCAACCGGTATGTTGACACTTGAAGATCTGACCCGCTCTGTCGCAGGATGATTCGATTGATACGGTGCTGGTTGTTTTCACCGATCTCTATGGCCGCCAGATGGGCAAGCGTTTTGACGCTGAATTTTTCATCAGTGATGCTGTCCAGGTCGGCACCCATGGCTGTGACTACCTGTTGACCGTCGACATGGAGATGGAGCCGGTTCCCGGCTATCGTTTTGCCAACTGGGAACGGGGCTATGGAGATGTCCATCTCGTACCGGATATGGAAACATTGCGCGTAGCAAGCTGGCTGGATCGAACGGCAATGGTGCTCTGCGATGTAGAGGTCGAGGTAGAGACCGACGTAGGGACTGAAGTAGAGACTGGGAACGAGGTTGGCGATGGGTCCCATCATCAGCCGGTTTCAGTAGCGCCACGCTCCTTGCTGCGCCGCCAGATCGATGCGGCAAAGCAGCTTGGGTTTTCGGCCCAGGCCGCGTCTGAGCTGGAGTATTTCATCTTCAACGAATCGTACCGTGAGGCCGCGGCCAAAAGCTATTCTGGGCTGGAACCGGCCGGCTGGTACATTGAGGATTATCATGCGCTACAGGGCAGCCGGGAGGAAGCATTCAACGGCGCGGTCCGCCGTCATCTGAAGCGGTCCGGCGTGCCGGTGGAGAATTCCAAAGGTGAGTGGGGCTTGGGCCAGCACGAACTTAACGTCCGCTATGCTGATATTCTGACCATGGCTGATCGGCATGTGGTCTATAAGCAATGTCTGAAGGAAGTCGCTGACCAGATGGGCATCAGCGTGACCTTTATGGCCAAGCCCCATGCCGATCAGGCCGGGTCCAGTTGCCATGTTCACCTCAGCCTTTGGGCGGATGGACAAAACGCCTTTGCCGGTGACGGCAGGTTTGGCCCGGTTCACTGCACTGAAGAACTTTCGCTGGTTTCTCGGCGGATGGTTGACCCATTTGCCCGAGTTGATGGTCTTCTACGTGCCCACGGTCAACTCCTACAAACGCTATCAGCCCGGCTCATGGGCGCCAACGCGTATCGCCTGGAGCTACGACAATCGCACGGCCGGCTTCCGCGTCGTTGGCCGCGGCTCCAGCCTGCGTATCGAGTCGCGGGTGCCTGGCGCCGACTGCAATCCCTACCTTGTTTATGCCGCTTCACTGGCGTCCGGACTAGATGGCATCGTTAATCGTATTGAACCGCCTGACGTATTCGAGGGTGATGTCTACAGCTGCTGAAGAACTTCCCCATGTCCCCCGAACGTTGCGCGACGCCACGGATCTCTTTGAGCAGAGCGCTTTGCCCGCAACACCTTCGGCACTGATGTTGTCGATCACTACACTCACTTTTTCCGTGTAGAGCAGGCGGCATTCGACAATGCTGTGACCGACTGGGAACGAAAGCGATATTTTGAAAGGATTTAGGGGGGTAGTGATAGGGGAATGGGGCAGGTGATTGGGAAATTGGGTTGCGTGTATGATAGGCGAGTATGATGATTTCCCGTCCCTTTCAATCGCCAATCTCCCTGATCCCAAATCCCATCCTCCCCTGTAAGCATCCATGATGACAAACAGCGCTGAAAACATCTACCGACTTCCCGATCATCGGTATAACGTCCTATGGACGGGATGCTGACAATAAGTTTTCATTGCCGGCCGAGTATGTGGATTCGGTCCGCCGTGCCGGCGGCATCCCTCTGCTGCTCCCACCGGGTGAGGCAAATTTGGCTACGTTGCTCGCTCAGGTGGACGGACTGATATTGGCCGGCGGCGGTGACCTGGATCCGAAGCACTACAACGGCAACGGACACGAGACCATCTACATGCTTGACGAAGAGCGCGACCGGACCGAGTTGGCGATGGCACAATACGTAGTCAGGCAGGAGATGCCCACGCTGGGCATCTGCCGAGGGGCTCAAGTCGTCAATGTGGCGTTGGGCGGCACGCTTATTGAGCATCTGCCTGATGAGGTAGGGGAATCGGTTTTGCATCGCCTACCGCCGCGTAATCCGGCATCCCATGCGATTGACATCGACCCTTCGTCCCAGTTGGCCGGCATTCTGGCGGAACAGCCGGATTGATTCGGCCTCCTGGCATCATCAGGCCATCCGCCGGATCGGGGAGGGGCTAGACATTGTGGCTTGGGCGACTGATGGTACCGTCGAGGCCGCTGAGATGGTAAGCACATCCTTGGTTGGTCACCGTCCAGTGGCATCCTGAGCTGACCGCCGCCGACGATCCGGTGCAACAGCGCCTTTTTGACGCGTTTGTAGAGGCCTGCCGGGAAAACAGACATAATCGATAGTCGTGTTCAGAGCAGATTCCTCATTGCACTCAGGACATGTTCGCCGTCTTGCCAGAGCGGACTGACCCACGCAGAATCCAAATATGAAACGGAAAGAATGAACTGGATCGCTTGAAGGACAAGACGGCTCTGATCACAGGGGCCGGCAGTGGCATTGGCCGAGAGACATGCTTGCTCTTTGCCGAAGAGGGCGCTGAAATCGTCGCCGTCGATGTCAACTTGGAGACTGCTCAGGAGACGGCGGCTATGGTGCGCGAGGGAGGTGTCAACGCCACCTACTTCAAGGCGGACGTCTCCAAGGCCGCAGATTGTGAAGGCATGGTACGCCATGCTGAAGAGGTCTTTGGCAAGCTGGATATCCTCTTCAACAATGCCGGCATCATGCATAGCCAGGATGATGACGCGGTCAACACCGAGGAAGATATCTGGGACCTGACCATGGCCATCAACCTCAAAGGCGTCTGGCTGGGCTGCAAGTATGGGATCCCGGCGCTTCGCCGTGCAGGCGGCGGCTCCATCATCAACACGGCCTCATTTGTTGCGCTGATGGGCGCGGCCACGCCGCAGATTGCCTACACGGCGTCCAAGGGCGGGGTTCTTTCCATGACTCGTGAATTGGCAGTGGTCCACGCGCGGGAAAACATCCGTGTCAACGCGCTCTGTCCAGGCCCGTTGCGCACCGAGCTGTTGATGAGTTTTTTGAACACCGAGGAGAAACGTCAACGCCGACTGGTGCATGTTCCTATGGGCCGATTCGGCGAGGCCAAGGAGATGGCCCAGGCCGCACTCTATCTGGCTTCGGACGAATCGTCTTATATGACGGGAACCGAGTTCACAATTGACGGTGGTCTGACCGCCGCCTATGTGACGCCGGAATAACAGACACCCAGATGACAACGGAGTATGTTGCTAATGCCTTGGATAACACAGATTTCGGTTGAGGATGCGACCGGGATGCTCAAGAAAGAGTTCGATAAAGCCATCCAGCGGGCGGGTCGTCTCTGGCACATCGTGCACATCATGAGCCTCAATCCGCATGTGCTCAGGACGAGCATGGACCAGTATAGCGCCATCATGCACGGACGTTCGCCGCTGAGTCGTGCCCAACGCGAGATGTTGGCCACGGTCGTTGCCGTCGAAAACGACTGCTATTACTGAACGCAGTCCCATGCCTACGACCTCCGTGCTGAGGTCAACGACCAGTTCGACAGCGCCGCAGATGCCGATCAATTCGTGCACGCCATCGCCAGCGATTGGCGACAGGCTGCCCTCTCTGCTGCCGATGTGGTGCTCTGTGAATATGCCGTCAAGCTAACCAATTTTCAGGGCGACATGCTTCCAGCGGATCTTGATCACCTGCGCGAGCACGGCTTCGATGACACAGCCATCCACGATGCCACCCAGGTCATTGCCTACTTTAACTACATCACGCGCATTGCCGATGCCTTGGGCGTGGAGCCGGAAACGTTTATCGAACCGCCCTGGGGCGAGGCTGTGTAAGGCTTCGTTCAGAAAAGTGATCCACGAAGGGGCGCCAAGAAATATCATCTTGGCGCCCCTTCGTGGATCAAAGCAGACCAGATTTCGAATGAACGTGCCGTCTAGATAACCTTGTCATCTGTCCCGGCGAGTTGGCGAAGGTACTCCGTCTGACCAGTATGGTAGGCATCGTGCCAGGATAAGAAGCCGAGCCGCTCGATGAGGGTGCGCTCTTCACCCTCGGGCTGATGCGCCAGATCCTCCTCGGTCATCGCTGGTAGACCGGCGCTCAATCGCTCGTGGGTCAGGGCTAGATCGGCCCGCATGGTCTCCAGGTTGATCACGTCCGGACCGTCAGCAACGACAGGCTCGGAGCCATGGCCGTAGCGCTCGTAGGCTTCGGCTCCATTGAGTGGTTCGGCGCCTATGATCGTGAGCATGGTGGCGCGGTAGGTCAAGATATGGCCCAATACCCAGTTCAGGCAATTGCCGCGGAAGGGTACCTGTAGCAGCGAGTCTTCATGGGTCAGTCCGTCCAGTTGAGCCACGATGACGTTGTAGTTGCGCGCAAGATCTGCATTGATCTGCTCTGTTCCGTTCATGCTCTCTTCTCCCTATTTGTCCTGTCACTGTGTTGCAGCGTAGAGTGTTGCTGTGTGGAACATTTGTTCCGTGTGCAGGCATTGTATGGAATGCTGAAAGATCTGTCAACCCGATCGAAGGGGCATCACTGTCGATTAGACCGGGTGGGTGGCCGGGCTTTTGCGGTAGGCGTGCGCACCTTCGAAGGAGAAGACAATCAGCGCCAGCCAGATCATGCTGAAGCCGATGAGACTTGTTTGTGAGAACGTCTCATTGTAGACGAAGACGCCCAGCAGAAATTGGATGGTCGGCGCGAGATACTGGAGAAAACCGAGAACTGAAAGCGGAATGAGTTTTGCGGCAGCGCCAAAACAGAGCAGCGGCACGGCGGTGATGATCCCTGTACCGACGAGCAGTAGAGTGGTGGAGAGATCCGAGTGGCCCAATGCTCCTTCTCCGTTGACGGCGAGGGTGATCAGAAAAATTAGCGCCACCGGGGCCATCAGTGTCGCCTCCAATGTCAAGCTTTCTACCGAACCAAGGCTACTTCGCTTTTTCAGCAAACCGTAGAATCCGAACGAAAAGGCGAGCGTCAGGGCGATCCAGGGCAGCGAGCCGTAGCTGAACGTAAGATAGAGAACGCCTGCTGCGGCAATCCCGACAGCCAACCACTGTCCGGGGCGGATTATTTCACCCAGTAGTACGACGCCCAGCACCACATTGACAAGCGGGTTGATGAAGTAGCCCAGGCTGGTCTCCAGAATGAAACCGGCGTTGACGCCCCAGATGTAGACGAACCAATTCAGAGCCAGCAGTGCCGCGGCGGCAATCGACGTGAGGATGATGCGCCGGTCGGCCAGTTGCGCCAGCCATCCCCACTGTTTGCGCACCACTAGGATGCCCACAAGGATTGTCAGGAGCCAGACAACACGTTGGCTCATGATCTCCAGCGCCGGGACATGTTTCAGTAGCTTCCAATAGATTGGCAGCAGTCCCCAGATCGTGTATGCGGCGACTCCAAAGAGGATGCCTCGGTTCATAGTAGGCTTTCGATTCCGTTTCGAGATCTGTATTTCGCAATGGCGAGCATTATATCATAGGCGAAACGGAGAACGCTGGAGCCAACACCCACAAAAAGAGCGCCCGAGTCGTCGACTCGGGCGCTCTTTTTGTGGGTGTTGGCTATTGTTGGATGGAGCGTAGCTCTTCGAAAAGCTCCTTCTCCTTATCATTCAGCGACGTAGGCACACTGATCTCTGCTTCTGCCAGCAGATCGCCCCGTTGATCCGGGTTCTTCAGATTGGGCATGCCCGATCCCCGCAGCCGAAAGACCTTGCCGCTCTGTGTGCCGGGTGGCACAGTCAACACGACCGGTCGCTCCATCGTCGGCACCTCTGCCTCGCCGCCGAGGACCGCGGTGTAGAGGTCGATCGGCGTCTTGACGCGCAGGTTGTCGCCGTCGCGCTTGAATCGAGCATCTGGCTGGACGGTGATATTGAGCAGCAGGTCGCCCTGGCCGCCCGCTCCGCCGCGCATGCGCACTTTGGAGCCGGTCTTGACGCCCTTGGGGATGGTCACCTCAAAGCGCTTGCCATCCGTGCCTTCCAACATTCGAGACGTGCCAAGGAATGCTTCCTCCAGCGTGACTGAGACTGGCACAACGACAGGCGTCGGCGCTCGCTGGGCCGTCGCTTGGCCATAGCCGGCGTTTCTGCCGTAGGGGTCATAGCCCCCGCCCATGCCTGGACCTCCGGCGCCGCCAAAGAGCGTGTCGAAGAATGAGGAGAAGCCGCCGCCGCCCGCACTCTGCCGGGATGAACCGCCGCGGGAGCCGTAGCCGCCAAGGCCCATCTGGCGCAGAATCTCGTCCAGCTCTTGCTGCGACATTGACTGTCCACCGCCGGGCTGGCCATAGCCGTTGTGGGCCTGTCCATACTGTTCCCACTGGGCGCCGAATCGATCGTACTTGCTGCGATTCTCCGAGTCCGACAGTACCGTGTAAGCCTCGTTGATCTCCTTGAACTTCTGTTCCGCACTATTGTCACCCGGGTTCTTGTCGGGATGATACTGTTGCGCAAGTTTGCGAAACGCCTTCTTGATCTGTTTATCATCGGCATCGCGAGGGACGCCTAGTACTTCATAATAGTCTTTATAATCCACGGTCACCTCCACGGGCATCCTCGATGCCTACGTCCGCTGATTCCTGGCCGCCGCTGCTCACAAGCACGCGGGCCGGGCGAATCACCCGTTCATCTTCACGATATCCTGCCTGGACCACTTGTGATACATGGTCCGCCGGTGTCTTCTCATCAGGCATTTGGCCGATGGCTTCGTGGAAGACCGGGTCAAACGGTTCGCCGGCCGGGTCAATACGTTGCACGCCATAGCGTTTCAGTGTATCGAGAAATGCACGTCGCGTCGCTTCGATGCTGGCCACAAAATCGCGGGCCGCCCCATCCTGGAGCGTGTCCGTGTGGTTCATGGCCAGATCGAGATGATCGGCCAGCGGCAGCATATCGAGCAGGATCTGATACTTGGCTTCGGCCATGCGCTGTTCAGTTCGCTGTTCTCCACGCTTACGAAAGTTCTCAAATTCGGCCTGCAGGCGGGTGTATTTGTTGCGCCATTCCGCCTCTTCGGCCTGCTCTTCTTCGCTCTTCTCACCGGTCGTGTCGGCCTCTTCCCGTAGCTGTTTTACAGCCGCTTTGGCCCAGACCAATTCGCTTTCCATCTCTCTAAAGTCGGCGCTCTGGCGTTTGAACGCTTCATTCTTCACTTGCAGTTCTGTTGTAACGTTTTTCAGTTCGGCGGACTGGGCTTCCAACTGTCTCGCTGTTGCCTGGTGACGCTTCTGCAGCTCTTGGGCCTGACCCTGGAGCTCCTGATACGCCTGGACGAGTTTTTGGTAGTCGGCCATAGTAACCGACTGGCCCACGTTGCCACGATTGGCCGGGCGTTGCGGACGCCTGCCATACGGGTCATAGTAATTCGCCATTGAAAGTTCGATTTCCTCTCATTTACCTTGATCGACCATATAAATCGATTGCCGGTGTTCTGCTTCAAGTCGCTGATTTTGCGAACAACGATTCATGCCTGCTTATCAGAACGGGCGAGGTGTCAGCCCCGCCCGTTCCATCAGTCTATCTCTAGGTCTTGCACACGCTTAGTCTAAGGCCGTTCAAAGAAATCAAATCCTTTTTTGACGGCCTGCAAGCCGCTGCGCAAGCATCATCAAACAGGGATTCAATTTCTTGCAGCGGCCCTGCACATTGTACGGTCCTTAGACCTGGCGGTATTCGCCTTCGACGACATCATCTTCGCCGTCGGCCTGACCACCGTCACTTGCACCGTCACCAGGTCCATCCGGGCCGGGAGCGCCGTCAAAACCGGCTGCGCTCGGGTCGAACTCACCTTCACCGCCGGCCTGTTGGTACATCTGCTGGGTCAGCGCATGGCTGGCCTGCTGCAGCTGCTCCATCAAGCTCTTGATCTGCTCAATGTCATCGCCATCCTTGACGGCTTTGAGATCCTCGATGAACTGCTCAATGCGGCCACGGTCCTCGGTGGGCACTTTGTCGCCCAAATCGGTCAGCGCCTTCTCGGTGCCGTAGATCAGGTTGTCGGCATTGTTGCGGGCCTCAACCAGTTCACGCTGGAGCTGATCATCAGCCTCATGGCTCTTGGCTTCCTGGACCAACCGGTCCACCTCATCCGAAGAGAGGTTGGTAGAGGCCGTGATCTTGACGCTCTGCTCCTTGCCGGTGGCTTTATCCTTGGCCACCACATGCAGGATGCCGTTGGCATCGATATCAAAGGTGACCTCGACCTGCGGCACGCCACGTGGCGCCGACGGAATGCCATCGAGGCGGAAGTTGCCCAGCGTCTTGTTCTGGAGCGCCATCGAGCGCTCGCCCTGCAACACGTTGATGTCCACAGCAGTCTGATTGTCGGCTGCTGTGCTGAAGACTTCCGTCTTCTTGGTCGGGATCGTGGTGTTGCGCGGGATCAAGATGGTCGTGACGCCGCCCAAGGTTTCCAGTCCCAGGCTCAGTGGCGTCACATCCAGCAGCAGAAGGTCGCTGACCTCGCCGCCCAAGACGCCGGCCTGTAGCGTCGCACCCATAGCGACGACCTCATCCGGGTTCACGCCTCGGTGCGGTTCCTTGCCGGTCAGATCCCGAACCAGGTCCTGAATCATAGGCATGCGGATGGAGCCGCCGACCAATACAACTTCGTCCAAGTCGCCGGCTGATACGTTGGCGTCCTTGAGTGCTGCCTGGAAGGGCGTCTTACAGCGAGCGACCAAATCTGCGGTCAACTGCTCGAACTTGCTCCGGCTCAGTGTGAGCTGCAAGTGCTTGGGACCACTGCTGTCAGCAGTGATGAAGGGCAAGTTGATCTCAGTCTCCGGCGTGGAGGAGAGTTCAATCTTGGCCTTCTCGGCCGCTTCACGCAGACGCTGGACAGCCTGGCGGTCCTGCTTCAGGTCAATGCCCTGATCCTTCTTGAACTCGTCCATCAGCCAGTGCACGATGCGCTCGTCCCAGTCGTCGCCACCAAGATGGGTGTCGCCGTGGGTCGATTTCACCTCGATCACGCCGTCGCCGACCTCAAGGACCGACACATCAAATGTGCCGCCGCCCAGGTCAAATACGAGGATGGTCTCATCGGTCTTTTTGTCGAGGCCGTAGGCCACGGCGGCCGCTGTAGGCTCGTTGATGATGCGCAACACTTCAAGACCTGCGATCTGGCCGGCATCTTTCGTCGCCTGTCGTTGGCTGTCGTTGAAGTAGGCGGGTACGGTGATAACGGCCTGCTTCACCTCTTCGCCCAGGTAGGACTCGGCATCTCGTTTGAGCTTGCCCAGTACCATGGCGCTGATCTCTTGCGGCGTATAGCTCTTGTTCTTGGCCGGCACCTGGATGCGGGCGTCGTGGTTGGGGCCTTCAACGATGGAGTACGAGACCATCTCTTGCGTGCGTTTGGTTTCTGCATCATCGAATCGGCGACCCATCAGGCGCTTGGCCGAATAGACAGTGTTTTCCGGATTGACGACGGCCTGGCGTTTGGCGGTCACGCCGACCAGGCGCTGGCCGCTCTTATCAAATGCGACAACTGAGGGCGTTGTGCGGTTGCCTTCGGCATTGGCGATCACAGTCGGATCGCCGCCTTCCATTACCGCCACAACACTATTGGTCGTCCCAAGGTCAATTCCAATTATCTTACCCATTTGTAACCTTATCCTCCAAGGAATTTCGACTGAAAACCGGATGATTGCAGAAAAACTGCAAACAAACGTGGTCAGTCAACATCGAATCAGACATGTTCTTGTCAATTGTTTTGCAGGCTGCTGTTCTAACCCATGCTTAACATTCATGTCATAGTTAATTTTTGTACCTGAAACCATTCTAACCCAGAATTATAAGTATGGCGTCTCTTTTGCATTAGCAAAACGTTTGCGTTTGGAACGCGTCGTCGTCTCAAAAGGAAATGTCAGTCCTACTGTTCATCGTTGGCCGTTGTGATACACTACAGGAAATCATTGGAAGCGACCGATCGGTCGGTCTAAAAAATACGGGAGACTCTTAATGGGTAACCAAATTGCTGTCTTTGTTGATTTTGAAAATGTGGCCCTTTGGGCCGAACAGGAATTCTTGGATTTTGAGTTGACACCGATCATCGAACATCTTCAGAGCCGCGGCCCAGTTGCGATCAAGCGTGTCTATGGCGACTGGAGTCGCTTCTCCCGCTATCGAGAAGATTTGATGAACAACTCGGTCGATTTGATACAGATCTACAGCGTACGCGCCGGTAAGAATCGCGCCGACATCCGCATGGCGCTCGATGCTCTTGAGACGGCCATCAATCGAGAGCAGATCGGCACGTTTGTCATTGTCTCGGGTGACAGCGACTTCGGTCCGCTTGTGACCAAACTGCGTGAATATGGTCGCTATACATTGGGCATTGGCCCACGCGATGTGACGCATCCGTTGCTGGTGAGAGCATGTGATGAATTTGTCTATCTGGAGGCGATTCTCGAAGACTATGCGGATCCCAGTGACGCCCACAGCATGGGGCTTGAGGCTGCTCGAAATCTGCTGGACAAGGCTCTGCGCATCCACGCACAACGGGGCGAGCTGCCGATTGCAGCGGCTGAGCTCAAGAAGACTATGTTGATGCTCGATTCGGCGTTCAATGAGGCAAATTACGGCTATGCGGTGTTTCGCGTTTGGCTGGAGCACAACGCAGAATCACTATCCCTCTTCACAAAGGATGCCCAACTCTACGTTGCGCCAACGGATGCATCATCTCAGATCGGGCCGGAGTATGTTCCCCAAGAACCCGTGGGCGATACCGGCTTTGAGCAGGCCGAGGAGTTTCGCTACCAAGCCTCAGCAATCCTGAAGCCCTCATTGAGGCTCCAGTACAAACAGATCTTCAGTCGTCTCAAGATGACGTCGGTCGATTTCGCGACACGCCGAGATGTGTTGCGAGACATCTATCGGGAACTAAAGGCTCGTCCCGGCGAACGAACCACCGATGAGCTGCTTGAGGAGTTGACACAACTCTACGAAGCGCAGGACTTGATCCGCAGCAAGACGACCCTTCGCCAGATCTGGCAGATGGGCTTTCGGCAGCGCGCCTTTGACTATCGTGGAGCTATCGCTTCAGTTCATGTACCGGTCTGGTTGACAGAGGAGATCGATAGCGAGGCTGCCTTCATCCATCGTTCTGAATCCGGGTTCGTCTACGCCGTGGTAAACGCCGGCTTGAGTGTTGATGAGGCTGAACTGGCTGCGATCCTGCTCAATGATACCGAGCAAGTTGACTATATCACCAGCTTGCTCGCAGATCTGGTCGAGCGAGGGCTGATCATCCAACGCGAAGGACAATACAGCCTGCCGGGACATAGCGAAGTCCCCTTCCGGGACGATCCGCTCTTTCAACCCATCGTGCGCGATATTGAGCAGATGCAGCTGCCTGACAACTTGCCCCGGACACAGGAAAAGGCCCGTTCCTTGGCCAAGACCGCCATGTTGCAACGTTCCCAGGACTTCGCTGCATCCGCGCGCAGCTATCTCTGCGCCTGTCGGCTGCAATGGGATGCAGTTGAGTCCGGCGAACCGAACGCAACTCTGGAAGATCTACGCTGGTACATTGCCTCCTACTCGTCGGTCAAGGCGGGTGAGCTTTCTCAGATTCATCGTGACTATGCAGGCTCTCGTCCCTACTACCTTGCCTTCTTTTCACTGGTGCACGAGGATGACCCGCTTTGGAGCCGAATGCGCGGATTGATCAACCCGATGCTCTCCTACTTCTGGGTCAATGCCTGGCGTGAGTTAGGCCTAAGCATGGGCAACCCGAGCACGGGCGCCTCGTCGCCTGCTGAAATTGCAGTGCAGGCTGCCACCAACGAAAACCAGGAATTGGTCGAGCTCTGGTTCGACATGACCGGCAAGTTGGCGCAACTGAACCCCAGTCTTGTGCGTCGGGTTGTCAATCAGATCCGTCTTGCTAGAGGTGATTCACCCGTCAATGCGCAGGTGGCCGAGCAGCTAGAGCAAATGTTGATGGTCTAGACCTTGACTTGAGGACGAGCTTGGTAGTAGAATAGCGGGCGGCAGACTAGATTGTGTGTTGACAATCTAGTCTCCATCGGGGAGTAGCGCAGCTTGGCAGCGCACAGCGTTTGGGACGCTGGGGTCGGAGGTTCAAATCCTCTCTCCCCGACCAGATAGAAATTGTCAATGGTCAACTTTCAATTGTGAATTGTCAATGAAGACGAGTCGAAGGCCCCATTGACAATTGAGAGTTGATCATTTCCGATTGATCATTTTTTCCGCGGGTATAGCTTAATGGTAAAGCACTAGCCTTCCAAGCTTGTCACGTGGGTTCGATTCCCACTACCCGCTCTCTTCTACACAAGAATTACATTTGGATCGGTAGCTCAATGGCAGAGCAGGAGGCTCATAACTTCTTGGTTACAGGTTCGAATCCTGTCCGATCCACTCTCCGTTTCGGTTGATCGCCCTCTGCTATGTTTCGCCCTGACTGACTGCTTCCGGCGGATCCAACTCCACTGTTTTTCGCAAATGGACACGAACCGACTTCCGTGAGATTCGCGCCATCTTGTACTGACGGCTCTTCGTTGCGTGCCTGCTCTAAAGATAGCGGTGCACCTCTCCACGCGCAAAGGCCAAAATTCGGCTTGACTCAAAACACCCCATCCCTCATTTCGGAGGGATGTGTGTTTTCTAGCACTTGGTTGCCGCGACAATTGTGGCCAGCCCAGTGTAGTCGCTACGACTTCAGAGGTGCGTACAGCGAACGTTCGGTGATCTTGCCGTCCTCGATTCCAAGCACCAAAAGGAAAGCTGGACTCACCTGCTCTCCCGCGTCTCCCTCTTGTGCACCTTCTGGCAACTCCCACATGCTGTTCATGAGGAAGACCTTGTCATCCGTAACCCACAGATCGTCTACTAAGAAGTTGCTCCTGGGATGATCGGTACGAAACGCGGCGACATCCTCAATCGCTGACCTGAAGTATCCGCATTGGCTATTGACAAATTAGAACATTTGTTCTTATAATGTGGAACACCGCAGATTTTACCGAAATCATCGACCCTTAAGTGCTTCACGGATATCAAGAATCAATGTCATCCTTTGATGCTGTCCAACGGTGATATGAAGAGCCGACAGCTTGAAGAGACCTCAAGAGGCAGAACATGTCAATCGACAGAAAAACCTTGGAGCTACTTGCCGATCACATCGAGGAAGTGTTTGAGCAGCACAATGTAGTCGGGCGTGTCAACGGGGGGCTGGTCACACCGAAACTTGTGCGCTTCAACGTGGAGACGGCAAAGGGAACCAAAGTACGCAAAGTATCAGCACTGAGTGAGGAGATCGCGATGGCACTTGGCTGTCGAGAGGTGCGAATACGCCGTGATGGCGGCGAGATACACATTGAGATGACAAGGCGCACTGCTGCGAAGGTAAGCCTCCAGCCTTTGATCGACCAGGTTGGGGAGGTCCCGCCGTTCACCGCTGTCCTCGGTATGGATGGCACGGGTATACCCCTCCTCCTGCGCATTACGTCTTCCGACGTGACCCATGTACTAATCGTTGGGACCACGGGCAGCGGAAAGACGGCGCTGGCGCGCACGGTGCTGGCTTCATTGGCGGCAAACAATCGCGCTGAGGATCTCCGTCTCGTTCTTGATCGATCCCAAGGAGCGAGGCTTCTCGTCGTTGACGGCACTGCCCAATGTTTGGGGACAACTTGCCAGCCGGCCCGATGACGCACAGGCCAAGCTACAGATGGTGGTCGACGAGATGGAAGCACGCGATCGCTCTCACATAAGCCGTCCTGTACTCATCGTCGCCATTGATGAATTGGCCGATCTGATTCAGACCGGCGGCAAACCGGTCGAACAGGCGATCACGCGCCTCTCGCAGCGCGGCAGAGAAGCAGGCATTCACATCATTGCCTGCACTCAGAAGCCATCTGCGGCACTGATCGGCAGCGCAATGAAGGCCAACTTCCCGGTCCGTCTAGTCGGCGCCGTGGCCAGCCGTGACGAGGCGCGCTACGCCACAGGCATCACTGACAGCGGGGCAGACAAGTTGGGCGGAAAGGGCGACTTCCTGCTTATCGCTCGCGGTGAAGCCATCCGCTTTCAGGCGGCCTGGTTGGGCGGCGACGAACTGAAAAGTATGGTGAGCGACCTCTGGTTGAGCGAACCCGGTGTGCTGCCGATGTAGCGCGGCGATAGATCCTGGTAGCCCAGCCGCCTGAACGCGAAGACCTGTGCACTGTGAACATTCCTCGTCCGACCGGATCTATGACTGTCCACAGGCTGAATGTGGACAGCTTGCAATGCAGCGAAAGAGGGAAACCAACATGAAACGCATCGTTTTATTGGGAGTCGTCGCGTTTATTGCGATGGTTGCATGGCGCTTCAGCGAACTGATCAGTAGCGACGCACTTGGCCTTGCCATCGGCGTGGTCTTTGGGGTGTTGGCCGGCTTGCCGACCGCTCTGCTTGTGCTGGCAAGCAATCGTCGTCGAGAGTCTGACAAGGAGGATCAACAGCGCGGCCAACATCCTATGGGGCAGATGGGCTATGGTCCGCAGGCGCCGGTAATTGTGCTGGCATCGCCCGGCATGTATCCCCAACAGGCGCTTGCCGATCCGGCCGCGGCTCAGGCTCCGCCTGACGCCCAACATCCCTGGCCGGACAGCCATCGTGAACGAGACTTCCAGTTCATCGGCGGCGAGCAGGAGAATGAGTTTGGCGGTTAGAGGAATAGACGATATGTGGTCCCCGCCTTGTTCACTCTGCTGTTTGCCGTCTCGGATATACCCGTCCCCGACATTCTAGCCCCCGACATGGGCTACGAGCATTGGCAAAAAATGTGAGAAGCTGTTTGGAAAGATGATGGCGCACTTCGGCAATCCTGGATTGCAGGCGCACACCTGTCAACTTTCCAAACAGCTTCTGAGTCAAACCTGCCGGTGCGGGGGTGTTTCGAGGGATTCGATTCTTGACTTGTTTCCTAGTTGCCGGCCGAGCCTGGAATCACGATCTGCGAGACGGCGCCTCGATGATCGATCACGTAGAGTTCTCCAGCTTCGTCTTCGCCAAACGAGTTGATTGAAAGGTCTGTGTCCAGAACCTCGACGGAACGCCATGCGCTGACCGCCCCCTCTGCGTTCTGTATGGTCAACGTGTCAGACTGGACGGCATCGTCATCGGGCAGGGTTGCCCAAATCTTGCCACTGCAGTAGTCGCCAAAGAGGTAGACGCCGGTCAGTTGTGGATAGGCCTCGCCCCGATAGACGTACCCGCCGGTCAGCGAACAGTTGCCTTGGTGGTCGGTCTCGGCCACGGGCATCCAAAGGCCGGTCTCGTCGCAGTCGGCGCTGCCGAAGCACTGTGTGGCTTCCATGATCGGCCAGCCGAAGTTGAGGGGCGGACGCGTCCTTGCCGGAACATAGTTCACTTCCTCAAACTGGTTCTGACCGACATCGCCGATCCAGAGATCGCCTGTGGCCCGGTCGAAACTGTAGCGCCATGGGTTACGCAGCCCCACAGCCCACACTTCGTCCAGTACATCCTGTCCTGCCCAGTCCGTCTCCACCCATGGATTGTCGGCGGGAATGGCATATGGCTCTGTTGAATCGGTGAGCACATCGATGCGCAGCATCTTGCCCAGAAGCGATTGCGGATTCTGGCCGTTTCCAAAGCGGTCGTTGGCGGCCCCGCCATCGCCCGTTCCGATATAGAGGTATCCATCCGGACCGAAAGCAAGCATGCCGCCGTTGTGATTGCCGGCCGGCTGACCGATTTGGAGAATTACCTCTTCACTGTCGGCATCCGCCTGATCGGCGTCCTCTGCGTCAACCTGGAAACGGGCCACGACCGTATCTCCGCCTGCATCAGTATAATTTGCAAAGAAGAAGCCTGATTCGCTGAAGTTCGGTGCGAAGGCGAGTCCGAGTAACCCTTGCTCATTGCTTCTATCGTTGACGCGTCCGGAGATATCCAGGAAGGGTGTGGGAAGCAAGTCGCCTTCCTGGATGATACGAATTGTCCCTGGCTGTTCAACCACGAATATCCGGCCTGAGCCGTCGCCTGCATGGGTTACGAAGAGCGGTTTTTCCAGGCCCGATGCCACCATCTCCAATTCGATCTGTGTTTGGTCTGGATTGAAGGTTATGGCATCCTGAATGTTGTCTGTTAAGGTATCTGGTGGCGTGTCTGTTGGAGACAATGATGTGTCTGCGCGTTCATCGATTGTCGGCGCCGGTTGCACCATGGCAGGCGGCTGGCTACGCGCTCCGGCGCATCCACTCAGCCATGCGGATGTAAGCGTTGCGATAACCAGCAGCACGGTCCGATTGCGAATTAAGAGCACCTGTTTATTCATGTTACGATATACCTCTATACTTCTATTGAATGGATTGGAGACCAATTTTGGATAATACGGTCATGTTCCTTATGTCGGGCGTGCTTGCCGCCGGATTCGCCTGCCAATGGTTGGCGTGGCGAGTGAAAATTCCTGCCATTCTACCCTTGATCGCAGCCGGTCTGATAGCCGGGCCACTTGGCTTGGGGCTGCTTCATCCGCAAGAGCAGTTGGGTGAATTATACTTTCCGATTGTCTCATTGTCCGTTGCCATCATTCTATTTGAGGGATCGTTGACGCTCAATTTCCGCGAAGTGCGCAATGTTGCTGCCGTGGTACGCAACTTGCTTGTGGTGGGTGCCTTCGTCTCTTGGTTCGGCGGCGCTGCGGCGGCCCACTACTTCATGGGATTGCCCTGGCCGCTCAGTTTTCTCTTCGGCGCACTAATCGTGGTGACTGGACCAACTGTAATTGCACCACTCGTGCGCAATGTGCGGCCCACCGCAGGCATCACCTCTGTGCTCAAGTGGGAGGGTATTCTGATCGATCCGCTGGGCGCACTGCTTGCGGTTCTTGTCTTTGATTTCATTGTGATTGATGCGGCAGGTGTCGAACATACCATCTTCGCGTTTATCCAGATCATCGTGATCGGTTCAGCATTCGGCATTTCGAGCGGCTACGTGATCTACAAGCTGCTGGACCGTTACCTGATTCCGGACTACTTGCGTGACTTCGCCATTCTGGTCACCGTCACCGGCATTTTCACGCTTTCTAATAGCTTTGCCGCCGAATCAGGCCTCCTGGCAGTGACGGTCATGGGTATCTTCCTTGCCAACACGGATCTCAAGCAATTGCGCGAGATCTGGTATTTCAAAGAGCGACTCACGATACTGCTGATCTCGACGCTTTTCATCATATTGGCGGCCAATATCACGCCTGAATTGCTCGCACTGCTTGATTGGCGCGCTATCGGTGTCCTTCTTGTCGTCATGTTTATCCTGCGTCCGGTTGGCCTGCAATTGAGTGCGCTGGGAAGTCCCCTAACGCGCAATGAACGGGCCTTCCTTTCCTGGATTGCGCCACGTGGTATCGTTGCCGCTGCCGTCTCATCGCTGTTTGCTTTTGAATTACACGAGGTTGGATACGAAGGCGCGGAAATTCTAGGGCCCCTGGTCTTTCTGATTATCGTTGGAACGGTGCTGTTGCAGGGTGGAACGGCCAAACCATTGGCCAAGTGGCTGGGCGTAAGCGAGGCCGACCCTCAAGGCTTCCTGCTTATGGGTGGCTTCAATTTCGCACACGAGTTGGCTACTGCGTTGCAGGATGCCGGCTACGTGGTGCGGTTGGTCGATACCAACTACGAGAATGTGGTCAAGGCGCGTCTGATGGGCCTGGAGGCATTCCACGGCAACGTGCTGTCGGAGGCCACCGAAGAGAGTCTCAACCTGACCGGAATCGGCCGTTTCCTGGCGCTTACCCGTAACGATGAAGCCAATTCTCTGGCATGCAAGCATATGGAGGATGAATTCAGTTCGTCCGAGGTCTACCAGCTGCAGCCCAAAGACTCGATACGCACCGATGATCAGCCGAGTCGATTCCAACTGGGGCGTATCCTCTTTGATACATCTGCGACCTACGAACGACTCGCTGAACTGCTTGAGCACGGCGCCACCATGAGACGCACGACACTGACGGAACAGTTTACATTTGAGGATTATCGAGCTCAGTATAGTGACGATTTCCTGCTGCTGATGACAATACGCAACGGTGTTGCCACGGTCTCTGCCGATGACAATGCGATTGAGCCTGAGCCGGGCTGTATCATCTTGAGTCTCGCCAAGGAGAGCAACGGCGAGCAGAGATCTGCAGAGCCAGTATCATCGGATGAAGAAACCAAGACGTTGTAATTGTCAGACAACTGTTGGCAGGGCCAGAAGCAAAGAAACGTTTTCGGAATTCATGTGGTTGACAGCACATCGCAGGGCGGGTTTGTTTGTCCGCGGAGTCATGGCGGCCAAGATCGTCGGGCAAGGAAACCCGCCCTACTCGATGGAACCCTGCTGAACCACCGATCACAAGTTGGATTACTATGGGCATACTGCGCGCCGGCCTGACCAATGAGAGTTACGATCGTGACTACTCCAACCGTGAGTTGGTCACGCGCATTGCCGCTTACTTTCGGCCGTGGTGGCCGCGGCTCGTGCTGATCATCACCATGGTTTCATTGTTGGCGCTGATGGGCGCGGCTGTGCCCATTTTGGTCGTCACGCGGCGTGGAATTGATGGCTGAACCAGAAATCGGTTCTGCCGCTCTCGCTTCAGCGCTGGTATGGTCAGTGCTGGCCATTGGCGTACTAACCTGGCTGGTCAACTGGGTGCGCCGTCTACAGACATCCAAGTTGATCGGTGACGTGATCCTCTCTATGCGCACAGATGCGTTCGAAGCGGTCATGAACCATGACATGAGCTTTTTCGACCGACTTCAGTCCGGCCGAATCGTGAGTCGCATCACTTCAGACACCGATGAATTTGGACGTGTCTCCGTGTTGGTCACCGAACTGTTCACGCAAATATTGCTCGTCATTATTCTGGTTGTCTACCTATTTCGTATCAACGCTCGTTTGACCCTGGTGCTCATGCTCGTGGCCCCGATCGCTTTTGTGATTGCCATCGCCTTTCAACGTATCGCTCGCCGTGTCACCCGGCGCAGCCAGCAGGCTGTTGCCGACGTGAACGTCAGCATCCAGGAAGCGGTGACCGGTATCAGCGTAGCCAAGAATTTCCGCCGTGAGCAGGGCATCTTCGACGAATTTCTCGCCGTCAACAATTTGAGCTACGACATCCATGTCAAGCGGGGCTTTGTGTTGGCCAATCTCTTTCCCACGCTGCAATTTTTCAGCGGATTGGGTACGGCGATTCTGCTCTATGTTGGCGGAATGAGCGTCTATACAGCGACTATCACCGCAGGCGCCTGGTTTCTCTTTATGAACAGCGTGGGGCAGTTTTGGTTTCCCATGATCAACCTTGCCGCGTTCTGGAGCCAGTTTCAGAGTGCGCTCAGCGCCACTGAACGGGTCTTTGCCCTCATCGATGCCGAGCCCGTGGTCATCCAGCGACAAACCCTGCCTGTGCCGCCACTCCGCGGTGACATCAAGTTCGAGCAGGTCGACTTTAGCTACAGCGAAAAAGAGCAGGTGCTGGACGATTTTGATCTGCACATTCATGCAGGAGAGAGCGTCGCTCTGGTCGGCCACACCGGTGCCGGCAAATCGAGCATTGCCAAGCTGGTGACTCGATTCTACGAGTTCCAGGCCGGCGAGCTGTTGATTGACGACATGGACATACGTACCTTCGACCTGCATGGCTATCGAGAGCAGCTTGGTATCGTCAGCCAGACGCCCTTTCTCTTTGACGGCAGCGTAGCCGACAACATTCGCTACGCAAATCAGGGGATGGCCGATGCCGAGATTGAGCATATTGCCAGGCAGATCGGCCATGGCGACTGGATGGAAACGCTGCCGGAGGGCCTCCAGACCGACGTGGGCGAGCGCGGCAGCCGGCTGAGCATGGGCCAGCGCCAGCTTGTCGTGCTCTCGCGCATGCTGGCCCAGGATCCGGCAATCTTCATTCTTGATGAGGCTACGGCCAGCGTCGATCCGTTTACAGAATCTCAGATCCAGGCTGCCCTCGACCTCATTCTCAAGAACCGGACATCAATTGTCATCGCACACCGGCTCTCGACTGTCAAGGCTGCGGATCGAATTTTGGTGCTGGAGGCGGGCAAGATCATTGAAGAGGGTAGCCACGACCAGTTGGTGGTCGCGGGCGGCAATTATGCCGAACTTTACAATACGTATTTCCGACATCAGTCACTTGAGTACATTGAGTCACGGGGCGCAAGCGGGTAATAGGGTGACAGTCACTGACCAATTGGCTCTTTTTTGACATCGTCTCGTTTGGCCGGTAACTGTCACCCTATCCATCTCCGACTCCCCACAACCCTACTCCCCCACTGGATAAGGCTGACTATGCGCCACCTCAACCATGGCCCGCACGTTCTCCAACGGCGTGTAGCGGGGTACGATGCAGCCCGATCCCAGCAAAAAACCACCGCCGGCTCCGGCTTGATTGATGCAACGCTGAGCCGAGTCGCGCACCATCTCGGGTGTGCCCTGAAGCAGTTCAGTGACCGTGTGCACATTGCCGACGATGGCCACCCGGTCGCCGATGCGCTCTTTGGCCACACGCAGATCGACGGCATGGTCGATTTCGATCAGGTCGGCTCCGGTGTCGGCGTAGAGGTCGAGTACCTTGGTGCTGTTGCCGCAGATGTGCAGCAGCTTGCGTCGACGCCATGGTCGGCCCAAGCATCGAATACCTTCTTCAAATAGGGATAGGAGAAGCGCTCGAACGTCTTGGGCGAAATGACATCGCATGAGGCGAGCGAATCGCCGCAGTGCAGCATGTCGGCCCCGGCATCCCAGCAGGCGATGCCAAAGCGGATCAGCGCCTCAGATGCCAGATCCAGTGCATGATGCATGGCCGGCTCGTTGGCCCCCTCCAGCCCTGCCTCGATCATTGCGACTTCCATCAGCCATTCCTGGGTGCCGATGAAGATAAGAGGCCAGTGCAAACGGTCCGGTCCCCGGCGACCGCAATGCGACCTGGTCGCCTATGGCTTTGTGCGCCAGACGCATCGCTTCCAGCATGACCGGCATGCGCCCATCACTGGCCGGATCGGGCACCTCCAAATCGTAGACTTGGGCCAGCGTCTCGCACGGCGGGACGAGCAGCGCCGGCACCTCGTCTTCGCCGCGTGTCGTCTGGCAGCCGAAGCCCTCGGCGATGTAAAAATTGTCCGAGCCGATGGCGATCACGTCCTGGCCGACTTCTTCGTGGAGCGCAAGTTGGGCGCGCACCATGACCTCGGGATCGGTATAGAAATCGAGCAACGACACACCGGCCGTCACGGCTGCGATGTCGTACATATAGGGCATTGCCGCCACGACATCGGTCGGCTTGCGATGGATGGCATGGTCGACACGTTGGCGTG
>CAVXYK010000002.1:0-222460 GCA_963765875.1 uncultured Chloroflexia bacterium | reverse complement strand
TGTAGGGTCCGAAAACTAGAATCCAGCTGATTTCTCCTGACAAATCGGCAGTTTTGATATCTGGGTCTTGGAGGCTATGCTCCTCACCTCGTTCATATTCACGGCGCTCGAAATGAGGATGGAATGTTCTTCTGGACCTTGTCGGTCATCGGCTCTTGGCTATTAGATCTCATTGCGGTGCTCAGCCGCTCCGATCATGAAAAAGACCTTGAGATCCTGATCCTTCGGCATCAAGTCGGAATCTTGCACCGCAACGTCAAGCGCCCGAAAGTGTCCAAACTGGAAAAACTCTCGCTTGCACTTCTTGCCCACAAGTTACGAAATCAGGTTGGGGCTTCCCGCCGGCAACTCAAGAATTCGGTCTTGATCTTCACACCAAGAACCGTGCTGCGTTGGCACGAAGAGCTGGTCAGACGCAAATGGACTTTCAAACAAGGACGCCGTCCCGGTCGACCACGCACTTCTCCAGAAATCGAAGAGCTCATCTTGAAAATAGCTGGCCAAACTCCGCCGTTGGGCTACGGCAAGATCGAAGGCGAATTGCTCAAGTTGGGATACACTGTCGCAACTTCAACCATCCAGTCGATTCTCCGTCGCCACGGTATCCCGCCAGCACCCGATCGAGACAATTCATCCTGGCGAACATTTCTCAACCACTACAAAGACCAGATGCTCGCCTGCGACTTTTTCACCGTCGAAACGGTGATGCTGCGAACGATCTACGTGTTCTTCTTCATCGAGCTTGGTACTCGTCGAGTTCACATCGCTGGTTGCACCCGAAACCCGGACTCAGCTTGGGTCACTCAGCAGGCCAGAAACTTCGTATGGGATCTACCCGATCGAGAGCAGCCAGCCCGCTATCTTATCCGCGATCGAGACTCAAAGTTCACCGAAAGCTTCGACTCCGTCTTCACTTCCGAAGGCTGCGATATCGTGCTCATACCGCCAAAATCGCCCCAAGCGAATTCTGTCGCGGAACGCTGGATCCGCTCGATACGCAATGAATGTCTCGATCACATTCTCATCTTCAACGAAGCGCACCTAATGTCGGTGCTGAATGAATACTCTGAGTACTATAATGGTCGGCGACCACATCAGGGCTTGGGCCAACGGTTTCCGGTGATGCCAGTCCTGCCAAGCTCAGACAAAGGGCCGGTGCGATGCCGAAACGTCCTCGGCGGCGTCATTCGTGACTACTACCGTGAGGCCGCATAAGCCCTGATTCAGCCTGGGATCCGATTTTTGGACCCTACACGCCGCATAGGCGAAATCACCAACTTTTCAGAGGCTGATTGAGGCCGGCCTAAAACAAAATCCAGAATGGACAGGCAAGGCCGACAGCAGCTCTGCTTGTTGGATATCGCAATCAATGATGCTCGAATCTCAGTCAGCGGATGCGCAGAGTTTGGTATCTTGAGGGTTCATGTGAGTTTCTGAGAAATCGGTACAGACGCCAGCGCTACAACTGGCTGCGATACCAATCGAGAAGATGCTGACTAACACGCACGGTACTCGTCTCTAATTCAGATACGGCCAGAAGCGCCTCACGTCGATCGATATGCTTTTCTTGGTAGGCAGCGACAAGAATGCCCAATGTCCCTTTGACCTGAAAGCCCAGCGCCTGTGCGACGCGGCGCCCCAATTTCTCATCAATGATCACCCAATCGGGCTGAATGATTCCGGCCAGTCGCAAGACGTCTCGTTCCCCGGCATCCAGTCCGAAAAAGTCTGTCTGCCAGCCCGACTCTTCGGGCAATGTGTGCCGAACGATCCAAATTGCTTGTCGTATTTCCTCTGCACCTGGACGACTATCCCCACCTGAAACGGATTCCTTGTAAACAATTTCCGGAATGAGCACTTGGTCAAAGAGTCGACGTAATAGATCCAGTCTACCAATCTGCCCCAGCGCCACCAAGGGCGTGGTGTTGACAACAGCATTCACAGGGTGTTTCCTCTATGTCCTGGCCGAGAGCGGCTGCGCTTCCATCTCTAGATCGGCTGCGTCATAGTCGATTACCGCAAATCCATTTTCTGATAACAAACGGTAGAATGTGACCTTGTCGCAGTTCAGGAGTTGGGCAGCGTAACCGGCAGATATCTTGCCCTGCTGATAAAAATGCCCCAGGGTATAGATCATCACTTGGCGTGCAAAGAGCTTTGGCTCCGTCTTGGTTGCCAATAATAAGCGTTCCGGGAATTCTACTACGACTGACATAAACGTATCCTCCGTTGTTCCGTCGTGCACATGGCCACACAGGCATTATAGCATGGTAGAACCGAGACATGGGTACTCCCTACGGGAACGAGGGGTAATTTAGCAAGGATGGGCTGCTTGACAATGTAGCTGTCTGGGTGAACGATTGAGACATCTGCACTGCTCTCAGTCACCGAAGTCACCAACAAATATCCTCACCGCTCATGTTCGACCAACTGCTCGATTTTGACCGGCTCCTGCTGATCCTATGGCCCATAGGTGATTTATCCAGGTCGTGGAAATCTAGACATATGACAGTCTCACTGTGTCGACTATCAATACCACCAGGGGGAAAATCGTAGAGAACACTGCGCACAAAAAGAGCCCCCAGCATATTGCTGAGAGCTCTTCCCAATCTTATAGTTGTACACCATAAGCCTGCGGAGACGACGGGATTTGAACCCGCGACCTTTGGCTTGACAGGCCAATATGCTAACCGCTACACCACGCCTCCACACTCAATTGCTTGAGTGAAAACATGGTATCATCTCGTCAAACTGTTGTCAAATCAGGTACGTCGATTTTTGCACCATAACTGATCATTCGGGAGCCTGTGAACCGATTCCCCATATCAGCGCACCATGCTACAATTGTGCCGCACGAGCCCCCTTTCTCTGTGACCCTGGCACGACCGCAATGAAGCTGAAACAGAAGCAGCCCATGAGCGAACCAACACTACAAATCACCCTTTTCGGCAGTCCGGCCATCACAATGGATGGTCACGCGGTGACCGGGTTTCCGTCCAGCAAAGTGACCGCGCTCGCCTACTACCTGGCAGCCACCGGTCGCACACATACCCGCGATGTTTTGGCCGGCTTGATCTGGCCGGACTACGATAGCGCTTCGGCGAAACGAAATCTTCGCGGAGCACTCTATCACCTACGCAAACATCTCAGTGATTTTGTCTCCGCCAGCCGACAAGAGGCTGGGTTCGACCTGACTCAGAATATCATTGTCGATTGCCTCCAGTTCGAACAGGCGATCGCCGCAGCAGCCGGACTTCCCCAAGATTCAGAAGAACAGCTCGATCTGCTGCGCCAGGCCGCCGCACTCTACTACGGCGATTTTCTGGACGGCTTTCATACCGACAACACCGATACATTCGACGACTGGCAGCGTGCCGAGCAAGAGCGCTACCTCCACCTGATAGCTCAGACCCTCAACGCCCTGGTGCAGGCTGCCATCCGGCGCAACGACACGCTGGGCGGCGTGGACTACGCCAGTCGGCTGGTCAACCTGGATCCGCTGCGCGAGGAGACCCATCGACATCTGATGCTGCTTCTGGCCATGGGCGGCCAGACCGGCGCAGCCATGGCCCAGTTCGAACAATGTCGGAAGAATCTGTGGGATGAACTGGGCGTCGAGCCCGATAGCGAGACCCTGAAGCTGGCCGCCGGCATCGAGGCAGGCGACTTCAGCATCGGACTTGCCTATCCCAGCCTGCCCCGTCGCCGCCTCCACAATCTGCCCGCAGAGATGACCGCGTTCTTCGACCGCGTTGAGGTGGCCGAACAACTCCTGCAGGTGCTCGCCGACCGCAACAACCGGCTCGTGACCATCAACGGGGCCGGCGGCATCGGCAAGTCTCGCTTTATCCGACACATGGGACACCGGCTGCTGCAAGGGCTGGAGGCAGCGCTGAATGATGACTCAAATGGCGATGAATCTTCTGAGTCTTTTCATGTGGTGCAAGGCCTCGACCTCAAAGAGCTGGCCGCGGACGGCATTTACTTTGTCTCGCTGGCCGGCATCGAGTCGACGGCAGGGGACGACGATTCCGCCGGCCTGGAGATCGTCGCGGCCATCGCCGAGGCGCTCCAACTCGACATGTCAGAGAACGCCGACATGCTCGATCAGCTGAGTCGCAGCCTGGCTGACCTTCGGCTGTTGCTGATCCTGGACAATTTCGAACAGCTTCAGCCACAGTCCAGATTGATTGTGCACCTGCTGCAACACGTCCCTGGTCTGACAGCGCTGGTCACCTCGCGCACGCGTCTCAACATTCGCGGGGAGCGTGTCGTCGTTCTCGACGGTCTACCCCTACCCGGGGAGGAGCTGCCAGACAATGTGCGCACCAGCCCGGCCGGACAGCTCTTCATTGCCGCGGCCGAAGCAGTCGCCGGCAGGCTCGAGATCGACGAGGCAACCGGCAAGGCAATCGCTCGCACGTGCAATCTTCTGCAAGGCATGCCGTTGGGCATCGAGTTGGCGGCATCCTGGACGACCATGCTCTCCTGCGATGAAATTGCTGACGAGATCCAGGCCAACCTGGATTTCCTGGAAAGCAGCATGCCCGATTTGCCGGAACGGCATCGCGGCCTCAGGGCAATCTTCAATCAGTCATGGCGCTTGCTGTCCGAGGATGAACAGCAGACGGTTCAGCGGCTGGCTCGCTTTCGGGGCGGCTTCACACGTGAGGCGGCCGCGTCCGTGGCCCGTGTACGTCTATCGACCCTGCAGAGCTTGGTCAACAAGTCCCTGATCAAGCGCACGGTATCAGAGGGGGAGAACCCAAGTCGCTATGAGATGCCCGAAGTGCTGCGTCAATATGCGGCGGAACACTTGGAGGCCAACAATGACTACGATTCTGTAGCCCGGGATCATGCCGCCTACTTCGACACATTTCTGAGATCCCTGGCCAATGAGCTGCGCAGCGGCGACCAACATGGCGCCCTGACGCAGATCGCGGCCGAAATCGAGAATCTACGGTTGGCCCAACACTGGTCCATTGGTCAAATTGTAGACAGCGGTCCAGGGAAACCAGTAGCCATCTCTTACATGACGGCATCTACTCGCAGCCTCTTCGACTTCTACGATGTGCGCGGCTGGTTCCAGGAAGGAGCGTCCCGCTTTGGTGACGCCGCCGACGCCGTCGAGCAAGCGCTGAAGGATGAGAAATCGAAACAGCACCTTCTCCTTCGCTCAGCGCTGTGTGCCCGGCAAGCCTGGTTCCACTTTCACCTTGGCGAGCATGACGAAAGCGAACACATGTTGCTGGACGCGCTCGGTACGCTCCAATCACTGAATGCCGGCGATGATGGAACGGCATTGGACGCAAGAATCATAGACGAAGAGATCACCTTCGTGCTCAACTACCTGGGTGCGGTCCTGCGCCACCGCGGCAAGGTCGCAGATGCACAACAACGGCTCGGGCAGGCGCTTGATCTGGCCACTGGCAACCGGGACGACTACGCCGCCAGTGTCTCCTTGAACACCCTGGGCCAGGTCGCTTACGTGACCGATGACTTCGATACAACCCAGGATCTCTGCATTCGGGCGCTCAAGCTCAAGCGCAAGATTGGCGATCGGCGCGGCATGATCTACTCGCTGACCTATCTAGGCCGTGTCGCCCAAGCGCGCCACGAACTCGAGACTGCCCGCACTTACTTTGCTGAGGCCATGGAGATTGCCGACGAGTTGGAAGATCCGCGCGGCGTGGCGCTAGCGCAGCAGAATCTCGGCAACGTCGCCTTGGCCGGCCGCCATTTCACCGGCGCGCGCATCCAGTTTCAGGCGGCTCTTGAGCGCTTCCAGCGCATCGGCGGCCTGATCGAAAGCAGTGTTGTACAGACCCGCCTGGGTGAAATCGCCACAGAACAGCACCAGTGGGCGCTTGCCGCCGGGTATTTGCAGGATGCCCTTCAGACGGCCATCAGGATCGAATCAGCCCATGCACTGGCGGCAGCCCTCCTCGCCAGCGCAGCACTATTTGCAGAAACGGACAGGCCGCAACCGGCTACGAAGATCCTTGACATGCTTGTCCAAGCGGCTCAACTCGACGGCCGCCAGCAGATGCAGATCGCCGCCTTGCAGGAGAAGCTGGCCGCAGACGGGACGCTCCCTCAAGTCGAGCCGGCGGTAGCCGGGACCCAAAACGAACAGAGTGAGGCGCCAGCTGATGCGTCGTTGGTAGAGATAGCCGAAGAGACCATCGACCTGCTGAACCACCTGCAACGGCAGGTTTAGGCCCAGCCAATGCAGCACCAGCTCACGCCCAAATTTATCCTCGACCGCATGGACAAGGGAGAGACAAGCGGCCGCCTGGAAGCGGCCTGCCTCTTTGTCGACATCTCCGGTTTCACCCCACTGACCGTTGCGCTGATGAACCACGGCACCGAAGGGGCCGAGGTGCTGGCCGAAGTGCTGGCCGCCGTCTTCGAGCCACTGATCGATGCCCTCTATCGCCATGGCGGTTTCATCGCAGGCTTCGCAGGCGATGCCTTCAAAGCGGTCTTTGCCGTCGACAATGATCCCGCCAGAGAGGATTTCGACAGAGAGAGTCCCGACAGACAAGCCGTCTGCGCACAGGCCCTGCTCGCAGCCTGGGCCATCCGCACCCATCTCACCGAAAGCCCGAGCCAAGCCACCCGCTTCGGAGCGTTCACCTTCTCCGGCAAAGTCTTCGCCGCGTGGGGTCCAGTGGATTGGGCGATCTGGCGGGACACATCGAAGAGTGAGCACAGCCAGCGAGCGGCAAGCCTCTTTGGCGGGGATGGTCTGGCTCAGGCCATGGCCATCGATCTCCACGCCGATGCCGGTCAAGTGGTCATCACCAAAGCACTCAATCGCAACCTCCCGAACGGTCTGCTGACCACAACATCGGTGGCCGATTATCGACGCGTGGACGCGCTCGACGCTCAAGCCCTGTCGGTCGCAACGCCGGTGCATTCGCCCCCTACGCGGCCGACAGACCGCCTTCGGGCCGCCGACTTCTACCCCGGCTGGCTGCTCAACTCAACACTCCAGGGCGAGTTCCGCCAGGTCGTCACCGTGTTCGTCAGCTTCGAACGCAGCTTTGGTCCTGTGGAACTCGCTGATTTCCAGGCTGCGCTCTTCCGTCTTGTCGATCAGTACAACGGATTCCTGGGCCGGGTCGGCCAGATCGGCGGCAAGGACAACGGCAACACGCTGCTGCTCTTCTGGGGTGCGCCCACCGGATCAGAACATGATGTGGAGCGAGCGCTCGGATTCATCCTCGACTTGAAAGAGATCTCGCCGGTAGGCCTGCGCGCCGGCGTGACCACACGCATGGCCTACGCCGGGTTCGTGGGATCACCGCTGGCTGAGGAGTACACCTGCCACGGCTCTTATGTCAATTTGGCGGCACGGCAGCTGGTCGCGGCCGATTGGGGCGAGATCTGGATCGACGATGAGACCGCCCGCCAGGCGGCGCGCCGATTTCAGACCGATCGCCGTGGTCTCCTTCGTTTCAAAGGATTCGTCGATCCACAGCCGGTCTTTCTGTTGACGGGGCGGCAGACAGGCGAGGCACAGGCCTTCTACGCCGGCACACTGGTCGGACGACAGGCCGAGATTGCCGAACTCAGAGCGGGCATTGAGCCCATCTTTTCCGGCAACTTCGCAGGCCTCGTCACCGTTGAGGGCGAAGCCGGCCTGGGCAAGAGCCGGCTGGTCCACGAATTCCAGTTGCAAACCGCGACGATGGCCCAGAGCCCACGTTGGTTTCTCTGCCAGACCGACGACATTCTACGCAGGCCGCTCAACCCCTTGCGCTACTGGCTACGCCGCTACTTCAGCCAGTCCGCAGATGCTTCAGATCAGATCAATCGCACCTCGTTTGATGCAACGTTGGACGATCTGCGTCATGCCATGCCGGACACCGAATTGGCCGCCGAGTTAGCCGCCGAGTTGAGCCGCTCTCGATCCTTTCTGGCCGCGTTGGTCGACCTACACTGGGCTGGGTCGCTCTATGCGCGGCTTGACCCTCAGCTTCGCCTGGAGAACATGCTGGATGCGCTCAAGACGTTGATCAAGGCAGAGAGCCTGGTGCAACCGGTCATCCTGCTGCTCGAAGATGCCCATTGGCTGGATGATGAATCACGTCAATTCATCATCCAGTTAACGCGCAACGTCGACGGCTTCCCATTGGCCCTTGTCATCACCCAACGTCCTGGAGACGAGATCAACAAGCTGGTGAGCGCTGATATGCCCCGGGCGCGCATCCAGTTGAGTGGCTTGAATGAAAGTCAGATCGAGCCGATTGCCACGGCCTTGCTTGGCGCACAGCCATCACGAGAGCTTGTGAATCTGATAGCGATCCGCGCCAATGGCAATCCGTTTTTTGCTGAACAGATCGTGCTCTATCTCCAAGAACACAACATGCTTGAGCAAGGCGAGCAGGGCCTACAGGTGAGTGAAAGCCTTCGCCCAGAAAACGACCACCTAGAGCCGACCCTCTTGCCGACCGATGTACGCGCGTTGCTCACGGCTCGACTCGATCAACTCCAACCGAAAGTCAAAGAGGTCGTACAGACTGCCTCTGTCCTGGGCCGGGAATTCGACAGTCGTTTACTTTTTCATATGCTTGAAAAGCGCAGCGGAGAAGTGCTGAATCGGCAGATGGGCGAGGTGGACCGTGCCAGGATCTGGTCAGCCATGGGCGAAGCTCGCTATCTGTTCCGTCATGCGCTACTGCGCGATGCCGCCTACGACATGCAATTGCGTTCCCGGCTGCGACGTCTACACCTGGCCGCGGCCGGGGCCGGGCGCGCCGTCTATGCCGGCGAGCCGTCAAGCCACTACGCCGAATTGGTACATCACTATCACCTGGGTGAAGACTGGGAAGAAGAACGGATCCACGCGCAACTGGCCGGGGAGTATGCCGCAGAGCAATACGCCAGTCAAGAGGCGCTGCGCTTCTACACACGCGCCATAGACTTGATGTCCGATGATCAGGAAGCTGCACGCCATGACGTACTGTTGAAGCGCGAGGCGGTCCTGGATGTCCTGGGGGATCGCGAAAACCAGCAACGCGACCTGGACGCACTCATGCAAATCCAGCAAGCGCTACCCTTGAAAAAGCAGGTGACGGTTCAACTGCGTCGGGCCGAGTTGCAGCGCAACATCAGCGACTACGCAGAAGCCCTGGAGACCGTGCTCAGTGCGCAGTCAATCGCCCAAAACCTGGACGATATCGCAACTCGGATAGAGTGCAACCACCTCCAGGGGCGCATTCTCTGGCAGATGGGCAAATACGCTGAGGCACGCAGGCCGCTTCGAGAAGCGATCGAGCTGGCAAGATCAGCCGGACTGCAAAGCTACCTCCCGCAGTGCCAATATGATATCGGCGCCGCCTACCACCAGGAAGGCAAGAACCGTGCGGCCAGGCCATATTTTCTGGAAGCGACGCACGGATTCGATCAGGCCGACAACCGGATGGGGGTAGCGCGTTGCACGGCGATGATCGGGGTACTGGACAACGAAGCCGGGGACTATGTTTCCGCCCAACGCAGCTACATGCAGAGCCTTGAAAGCTGTGAATCGATCGGATGGCGTCTGGGAACTGCCTACTGTCTCGGCTATCTTTGCAATAATTTCTTTGCGCTGGGCGATTACAGTTCCGCCTCGCTCTACAATGCCCGCGCTCACGCGCTGTCGCTTGAGCTTGCCGACGAGAACGGCATTGCCAACGCCCTGGATACCGATGGGTTGATCCACCTGATCCAGGGCCAGTATGCTGAAGCTAACCAGCTCTGTGCGCAAGCGCTGCGGCTCTATCAACAGATGGGAGATCGGCGCGGAGAAGCGTTTGCCATGACCCACCTGGGGATCATCGACCTTGAGCTTGGCGCCACTGCTTCCGCAGAAGTGTACTTCATCCAGGCCAACGACATTCGATCCCTGCTCGGCGACACGGCCTCGCTGGTTGACTCAATGGCAGGACTGGCAAGCATCCACCAACAGCGTGGCGCATCGGCCCCAGCACTAGCCATCGTCGGCGATATCCTGGACCATCTCGCCCAGTTCGGAATGGAAGGCATCGAGTTTCCCTTCCTGGTCTATGCGATCTGTAGAGACGTTCTCATCGATGCCGGCAACGGCAACGCACCGGCGACAGACCCGATGCAACAACAAGCCGGGCGCATTCTCGACGAAGCACGCAGCGAACTGGAGCGGCGCGCGATGTTGATCGACGAGCCAAAGACTCGCCGGCGGTTCATTGCGGATGGGCCGTTCCACAAGCGCCTGCTGGATTCCTCCATCTAAACTGAAGACGCGATGAAAATATCACTTCCATCAGGGATCTGGTTCATCCTCTCCCCATCAGTCCGCCTCTATGGTGACTCGATGTCGGCACAACGCAGTTGTGGCAGGTCTTCTGTCTCGCGTCCCCCATTGCCCAGTTCCACACATTGGCTGAGCCGATTGTCCCACTTCGCCTCTCCCAGCGGTTGACCATTGGCGTCGAGAAAAATGACCTGATCCCCGTACCAACCGCAGTCCCTGTCGCCCGATGCTGCCGAAACCGAGATCTTGTAGATGAGCGAACCCGCCAATTCAATCACCTCCGCCGTACCGCATAGATTGCCGTCGACCACAGCTTCAATTCTCACTCCCTCAACGTTCTCCCCGAACTCGCCTCCCGGGCCCATTTGCGCCAAGGAGAGCGGGCCGAAGAAGATTGCCGGCGGCAATGCCGGTGTACCGACAAGCGCTGGTTCCGTCTGCGACAGCACCTGACCGGAAGCAATCGGCGCCGAGATCTTGTCGTCCGTGGAGAGCGATATATCGCGCAGAGGCTGGTACTCCTGTATCGGCAGGAACGGCGTCGCGGCCCGTTTTGCATGTACCCAGTAGGTCTTGCCGAACTCCATGATATGTAGGTCGTTGACCAAGTTTTGCAGGCGATGGTCTTCTCCGATAAGGCGCTGATCGTAGACTCGCCAGCCGCCGCCGAGCCCGGCGTCCTGAGCGACAACCATCTCAATGTCATCGAGCACGGATGCCAACGCGTCGGTGATGGGCTGTGATGACGCGAGCGGGTAGGCAATCAGATTCCAGCCCGGCTGTAGAGCAGGCATCTCCAGCGTGGCCATCAGCGCGTAGAGCCCCTGGCCATGTTGATCGTTATCGGGCATGCGTGCCGCCGCGAAGTTGTCGTTCTGATCCAATAAGGTCGGCAATTTCATCCACGTTTTGCCGTCGTCACCCGAATAGTAGATGGCCAGCGTCGGCTCTCCCCCATCGGGGGCCTCGCGCTGTAGATATTGGAAGGCAATGGTGCGACCGGCCGCAGGTTCTACATCGGCGTGGTTCGTCAGGCGATAGGCCGGCCCGACGATTCGCAGCCAACTGGGCACGCCGGCGACGTTGGGCGCCGACGACATCGAGGCGATGCCTGAATCGCCCATTACGTTTTCAACATTGAAGACAGTGACCTTGCCGTCGCCCGAAGCAACGGGTGCGTCAAAAGAGCGCTGGTTTGCGCCCCAGGCACGGTTGACGCCAAAGCCGCGATTATTGGGACCAAAGCCTCTGTTATTGGGGCCGAATCCACGGTTGTTGGGACCAAACCCGCGGTTGTTGGGGCCAAAGCCTCTGTTGTTGGGTCCGAAGCCGCGATTGTTCGGGCCAAAGCCGCGATTATTGGGGCCAAAGCCTCTGTTGTTGGGTCCGAATCCTCGATTGTTTGGGCCGAAACCCGACTCTTCCGGGACAAAATCGGGGCTCAAAAAATAGGCGGCAAAGGCTTCCTGCCCGGGGGGTGCGTCAGGTCGCCAGACTCGCACGTGCCCCTCAAATGCCGGATAAGGAAGCGTTAACGTCGCCGTATGAACATAGTTCTCCTCGTCGAATGCTTGCTTCTCAGACAGATCAGCCGATGCGGGTGAAAGTGAATCGGGCAGAGCAACGACCTGCATTGTCGTATAGGGCGATCTGACGGAAAGCGTATCGGTGAAAGGACCGTAGGCCGGCATCAGTTGCACATTCAGCGGACCGGAGATCGGCACGGACACGCTGATCGTTACGGTGCGCGAGGTGACCGGACTGACAGTGATGGCAGGACGCCATTCAGGCGGATAGTCGAGCAGATCGAGCGACGTCAACCGTGAATTGACGATGGCGCATCCACCCGCTGATGCTTCATCGCCGAACTGCACTGCACAGATTCGATCGCCTTTTTCCGCACCGCGCACTTTGATTCGATCATCGCCGTTGCCCGTGCTGCCCAGAAAAATGAGGGTGTCATCGGTCAGATCGTCCTTATATTCGCCGATGGCGGCCCGAGACTTGATCAGGTAAATCTGGGCCTCTTGGAATCGCGTGACTGGCCCGCGCATGCCCTTGCGCAGGTCAATATAGCGTGCAGGGAAAGCGCTCGCCGGAGCCGGTTCGAGATCGGCATCCAAGTCTTCATCTGTTTCTTCATCCAACGCTGCATTCGTCTCTTCATAGGTGTTCATCGCAAGCGGATCAATGGAGGTAAGCCGGGTAATCTCCAGTGGGAGGAAGGACGGTCCAGGATCACTCCGGCCCGCATCAGGAATCCTGATGCCGTCATAGAAGGCTGACAATGTCTCCCAGTCCGATCGCCCGGTCAGGTGTTCAGCCAGCGTATCCCGGCAAGGTACAGATCCCGCCCACTCCTCGGAAGTGAGCAGTTCCCGATACCGAAGCTCGTAGGCATCGGTCATGATGCTGCCGGGACAATCGATCTTGCGGATCAGGCCATTCTCAAGATCGACGCCCAGATAGTTGTCAGGCAAGAAGAGCAGATAGTGGCCCAATTCATGGGCCAGAGCGTTGCGCCAGATCGTCGCCCAACTCCTCTCGATTCAGGCCGTAGGGATCCCAGATCGGCCCCATGCGCACCTGTCCGGGGCTATAGGCATTTTCAAGCTTCTGCCGGTCCGGGTCGTCCAGCGGATCATCGACGGTGGACATGACGACGCCACCCAGTGAGGCTCTGGGTCGCTGATTGTTGCTGGCGCGAATGACAACATCTGCACCCAGCCAGTTCTCCTTGGCATGGAAAACGCGTATGACGCCGAGCGCTACCTGCCCGTCGGTAATGTCATAGAGAATATCGGACGCTTCTCTGAACGCGTCCTCCAGATCATTCATAAAGACTAGGTCATTCCGCGCGTCCCACTCCAACGACACGTCGAGGTTGAATACATAGAGCGGGTTGTCGGCAGAGACGGTCAGCGTCTGCACGATGCTGGGCTCAATCTGCTTGCCGCTCATCCTCGCTGCAGCGTCGCTGGTGTGATAGAGGATGTAGGCGTGGGTCGCCGTAATCGGGGCCAACGCAACCAGCTTATCGTCGGCTCGCAGCACATCGTTGCCGGCCAGATAGCCGTTGCTGTCAGTGAAGTAGGCTTCGCCCGCCTCGATCCCCACGGGCCAGGCGCGCACCGTCTCCTCCTTATTGATTCTGAAGACGAGCGCGTCCGATTGCGGAACGCCCGCCTCATCAACGACGCGAGGTTGAATGCCGCGCACACGGAAGGGATAGGTCTGCGCCGAAATGAAGGGTGGACGATAGGGATCAGCGATGGCATTGGCCTGCGTCCGCTGGCTGGGGTAGGCCTTCAGCCGAAAGCGAACATTGTTGCTCAGGCCAAAGAAGCCGCTGTCGCTGTCCAGCGCCGTTGTGTTCCACACGTAGACGTGTTCGGCCGGTCCGGAGTTAATCCCGAACGCCAACTTGCCCATTTCTTCAGCCGAGAGTCCACGTGTGAATAGCTGAACCTCGTCGATGCCGCCGGCAAGCGGCAACAGGATAGGATCGTGTGAGAATTGCCCCATCTGCAACGGGGCAGAGTTTTGGGCGATTCCGGCATCCTGAGTGGCGACTCTGCCGATCTCGAAGCCATCCATATACCCGACAAGGTCGCCGCCCTGCTCCCACGTCATGCCCACATGCATCCAGGTGTCAGTGAAGACCTCGCCGCCACGGACGGAGTACTCGACGCCATCATCACCGAAGAGTTGCACCGTCAACTGACCATCTTCAATACCAAGCATGTAGCCTGAATCGAGGGCCTCAGTTGTCTTGCCGATGACGCCCTGGCGCCGAGAAGGATCAGCCACGTAGACCCAGGCTGAGATGGAAAGCCCGTCCTCCCCTGACAATCGCTGATCATGTTCGACCGCGACCGTCGCGCCCTCCTCCGGGAACCAACCGCTCCCAGGGTTGGGCGTAGCAAAAAACGGCGGGTACGTGTAAGGCGGCGCCAATTTACCGGTCCACGTGGCAGCCAGGCTGCCGTCAACGCGATTCTCAAAGATCCATCGGCTGTCCTGCTGGTCAGCAGATGAGTCGGGCATTGCCTGATCAAATGACCAGTAAGCGATCCTGTCCGGCGTCTCGCTAAAGCTCGCCAGATCAATCGTTCTGGTTTGGGCAGTAGCAGTTGCGGTGACCCAGTCCGTACCATTCAACGAATAGTAGCCCTGAATTTGGGCATAGGGTGTGCCGGCCGGATCGTGGAGTGTATAAGGAATAGTGATGAGACCGCTGGCGCGAATTATCGAGCCTGCATAATCGTCGGCCCCAGCCAATAATCCCGTGGCGTCATGCGATCTCGATGCCGGGTCTGTATGCAGTCCAATTGCCAATAGAGGCTGGCGATAGATCTGGCCGGACGTTATTCCTCGCCTGCCGCGGTAGGTTTCGACTTGGCCTGCCTTGTTCCCGACTGTCAGGTCCAGAAGGCCGTCGCTATTGTAGTCGCCCCAGGCAAGAGCATGTGTCTGCGCCCGAGAATCGGGTTGCCAGGAGGGCAACGCCTGTAGTTCGCCGCCGTCATTGTAGTAGAGATCGTTCCTGGTCCCGCCGGTGAAGAGCGTTACATTGGCCGCGGCAAGATCGGCATCGCCATCGCCGTCGGCATCGCCCCAGGCGACCCGCGTGGTCAGATCACTGTCCGTCGAGACCCAAACCGGTTGCGGCTGAAGCACGCCCGCCTGGTTTTCATAGACCCGCTTCTGGCCGGACCAGACACCAATGGCCAGGTCCGGGTCGCCGTCTGAGTCAATATCGCCCCAATCAATAGACCGCGTGGGGAAATGCAGTTCGCCGATTGTTTGCGCCGGAATATCATCCAGGATGCCGTCCTGATTGAGGTAGAGAAAGTCACGATTCTCGAAAACAGTCGTTTCCTGATCCCATGAATTGCCCACTGCCAGATCCAGATCACCGTCAGCGTCGACGTCCGCCCAGGCTACGTCATAGGTCGGATCGCCGGCAGGCTGCCAGCCGGAGTCAACAAGTTGTTTACTCTCGGGATCGTACAGATAGAGCTTATTCGGCCCATCGTAGACGCCCACGGCCAGATCCAGGTACTCGTCGTTGTTGGCGTCACCCCAGGCGACGCTCATGTGGTCGTCCCCATCGCCGAAGCCACAGACCGGTTCCAGCGACAAGATGCCGTCAACATTCTCGAAGACCTCGACCGGGCCGGCATGGTTGACGACGGCCAGATCGAGATCGCCGTCACCCTCCATGTCTCCCCAGGCAAGGTCCATGGTCGCCTCTTCTGACGTCGAACTCCAGATGGGCCATGGATCCAAAAATCCACCGTGGTTCAAATAGACATGATTAGGCACACCGAGCCAGCTAAATTCATCGCCGGCGGCCTGAACGACGTATTCAGGCAAGTCGACGTTCTGCCAGGCATAGCCAACTGCCAGATCCAGATCGCCGTCGTTGTCCACGTCTCCCCAGGCCAGACTCTGTGCGGTCCAGTCTTCCGCCGAGTAGTCTCCCTCCAGCGAACCCCAGGGGTCAGCAGTCTCAGCCAATGGACTGCCGTCATTAAGGTAGACGAAATCAGGTTCTGCGTAGACCGCGGCCGCCAAATCCAGATCGCCATCGCCGTCTACATCGCCCCAGGCAAGATCAGCCGTCTCGTGGGAAACCGGATCGACCCATGCCTGCCGCAGTCTCTGCTCTCCATTTTCTTCATAGTTCTCAAAGACCAGATTTCGGCCGGCATTGCCGCGCATGCCGATGGCAAGGTCCAAATCACCGTCGCTATCTGCATCACCCCAGGCAACGGCGACCGTATAAGCGCGGTCGCCGACGGCACTCGTATCGGCGTAAGGGGTCCAATACGGCGCATCTTCCACCTGTCCCTCGACATTCGCGAAGACTTGATAGTCGCCCAGATCAGTGACGACAGCCAGTTCAGGATAGCCGTCACCGGTCATATCTCCCCAGCCCATATCGATGATTGTTCCGGCGTAGCCGTCGATCAGTTCGCCGGGCCCAGAGTTGACTCGGTACCACAACCGATGCGGCCTCAAGCATCCATAGCTGATGTTCCAACTGTGGCTCGTCGCCAACAAGTCGATAGATAAGGACAGACAGATCGTCATTAGGGGTGTGAACGGCAACTGTGATCTCCAGATGTCCGTCCTGGTCAACATCAGCCAGCTGAATGGATTTGACGGCACCATAATCGGAGAGATCGACCACGAACCCGTCGTTCAGTTCAAGTTGGCCGTCAATCGAGTGATTGTTATGGATCATCAAGCGAAAATCGTCGGCTACGATCAGCTCGGGCAACGCATCGCCATCGAGATCGCCAACCGCGATGCCTTTCGTGAGATCGGCATCAGTAGCCGTCCAACTGGGCTCAAAAGGGAAGTCGATGCCGCGGCCGGGCTCACTCCTATTGAGCAAAATCTGGTTTGCCTGTGCGGTATTCGTGTACAGGTTGAAATTTCCGAGGATGATGTCCAGCCGGCCATCGGCGTTCATATCGGCCAGGCGCAGGTGCTCGCCGGCAGAGAGGATGGGCAGAATGATCGCGCTGTCAGCCAACTGCCCCGCTCGATTCTCGATGATACGTACACCTTGCTCAAGCGTACCGACCACAAGATCGAGATCGCCGTCGTTGTCCAGATCGCCCCAGGCTGTCGAGCGTGAATTACGCGATACCTGGTCAAACAAGCCGGCAGCGGGATCAAGCTTAATCAATGAGTCATCCTGAGCGTACACATTCCCTGCACCAAACGAAATGCAAAGAAGCAACACCAGGAGCGCGGCAAGGAGCGTACGTGACAGCGCGCCACAGACGACGCGGACAGACAGTCGGCGAAACAACGCCAATGGGGTCGTATGACGTGCGGACAATTTTGCTGGCATGGATTCTGACCTATTTTGGAAACGAGAGGAGACGACAAAGGCGGCTTCACGGCCAAACGCAGCGGAAGTTTACCGTATGTTTAGCGAACGGACAAGGGAAAGCAGAAGTATCCTCAGGGCAATCGCGTCGATAATCCAAGGTGCGGCCAAAAACCCACGACGTTCCCGCGACGCTGCTCAGATATTCTTCAATCACCAAACGCAAACGGCAAACGGAACAACCAAGAGTCCGGCCCAAAGGAGAACAAAATCATGACGTCCATGGCTACCTTCCCGACAACAATTGCTCAGTTCGTTCAGGACCTGCCCGGCCTTTCAGCTTTCGACGTCACGAGGCTGTTCAGCAGCAAGAAAGAGACTGCGTTCGAACGAGCCTACACCCAGTTCTCCAGCCAGTATCGCAACGAAGTGGATGCACTCTTTGATGAGCATTTCCTGACCCACACAGGCGAGCCGATCCTGAATGACTTCATCGCTTACAAGCTCGACCGCCACGAAGCAGCAGCCGCAATTGGCGCAGGTCTGGTCCGACCAGTTGGGGCCGGTGAGCGGCGAGACTCGCCGACGGCGCATCCGTGACGTAGCCATGGCTGCCGACGCCCTGTTGAAGTGGTTCGAGATTGAGCTGGGCCGCCCCCAGGTCATCGACCACGTTGAGCGTGCGGCAGAGACGGAGATGGAACCCTCATCCCAGACGCTAACGCTGGAAGCAGTCGAGACCGCCCCGGGGACCGTACAGCTGTCAGCCGCCGGCAAGCTCAATGCCGATTCCTACATGGAGATGGTCCGCAAAGCGCAGCAGCAGTACCAGAATGGCGCCCGAAACCTGGAACTGGATCTGAACAAGGTAACCGACATCCAGATGTCCGGGCTCTATGCCCTTCACTGCATCGCCAAGATCTTTCGGGGCGAAAACTACCCGAGCCGCCAACATGGTATCGCCGGCTTGCGCCATATGGCAGAGGAAAATCTGGCCGCCGGCGTCCAAGACCATCTGCGGCTTTGCTCCGTCAATACCGCCATTGCCAAACGGCTGGAAAAGGCAGGAATCTACGAGGTATACGCTGCCTAGCAGATCCGAAGTACTGCCCAGTAGTGACGATTTCAGTCGTTCCGAACAGAAAAGAGCAAAGGCTCCCACCCACGAGGGCCTTTGCTCTTTTCTGTTGTGTTTGGGAAATCGAGTCCCTCGAACGCGGCAGGCACGTTCAACCCAATTACGACCTTGCAATTCCAAGCCGACCCATGGTTTGATTGGACCATATTGATTGGGTGTGTTCAAAACAAGTTGGGCACACCGCGATTCTCCGGGAGGGGCACGGCGTAGCCCCTGTCTGCCGTCATCACCCTCCCGGAGGATCGCTAACATTGATTGGACCACAGCGATCGTCACACGATCCACATGCCAATGGAGCAGACGCCATGTCCAGCCTCAGCACGACGCCCGATCTCGTCTTCACCAACGGCAAAATCTACACCGTCAACGATACCCAACCCCTTGCCCAGGCTGTCGCCATTCGCAAGCATCGCATCGTCGCAGTGGGATCTGATGCCGAGATCCTCTCCTTGGCCGAGATCGACACTCCCATCGTCGATCTTGACGGCAAGCTGATGCTGCCCGGTATCTGCGACGCCCACATCCATTTCTACGAGTGGAGTCTGAGCTTGCGGGAGGTACAGCTTGCCGGCACGCGCAGCAAGGCAGAGATGCTGGATCGCATCGCCACACGTGCGGCCCTGCCTTTCGACGGCAATCCATCGGATCACTGGATCATCGGGCGCGGCTGGAACGAGAGCCGCTGGGGCGAAACTGACTTCCCTACGGCGGCCGACGTTGATGCCGTCACAGGTCCTGAGCGACCGGCGCTCTTCTGGCGTGCCGATATGCACGGGGCCGTGGCCAATAGCGCAGCGCTGCGGATGGCCGGCATCAACACAGAGACGTCTGATCCGCCTGGCGGTGTCATCGACCGCGACAAGGCAGGCAACCCCACCGGCGTGCTACGCGAGCTGGCCATCTCGCTAGTCGATAGCTGCATCCCAAAGCCGGACGGAGACGAGTTGGAGAACGCCATGGTCGACGGGATGCGAATGCTACACAGCCTTGGCATCACCGCCATCCACGACCAGCGCATGAAGGACCAGGACGATGGTCCACGCATGCTGGCCGCCTATCGTCGTCTGCGAGAGCAGGGTCGGCTGAAGCTGCGCGTCAACTGCAATATCGCCGCCCACGACCTGCCCCATCTGGCCGGACTGGGGCTGCGCAGCGGCTTTGGCGATGACTATCTGCGCCTGGGCCATGTCAAGCTCTTCACCGACGGCAGCCTAGGCACGCGCACGGCCTGGATGTTGGAGCCGTTCGAGCGACTCAAAGCGGGCGAGGCAGAGAATACCGGCGTCAACGTGACGCCGCCTGCGCAGATGGCGCGGGAGTTTCGAGCGGCCACCGAGTTGGGCTTCCCCATCAGCGTGCATGCCATCGGCGACCGTGCCAACCGAACGGTGCTCGACCTCTTCGAGGAATTGGCCGACGCTGGCCTCGAACCACTCCTGCCCCACCGTATTGAACACGTCCAGATCATCGATCCTATCGACCTGCCCCGGCTGGCCGAGTTGGGCATCACAGCCAGCGTTCAGCCCATTCACGCCACCGACGACATCGACACCGCCAATCGTTTTATGGGCGCCCGCGGCGCAAACATGTACAGTTTCCGCTCGCTGCTCGACCTGGGAACACTGTCAGTCTACGGCAGTGACGCACCCGTAGCCAACGTCAATCCCTATGCCGGCATGCAGGCCGCAATCACGCGCCGGCGACCGGAACGGATGGACCAACCGGCCTGGTATGCCGACGAATGCATCTCAATCGAGCAAGCCATTCGTGGCTACACGAAAGCAGGGCCGCAGGCCGCTGGATGGCAGTCGGTCATCGGGACCATTGAGCCCGGCAAACGCGCAGATCTTGTTGTATTGGATCGCGACCTGCTGGCTTTGGCCGCCAATGGAATCAGCCTCGACGAGATCGCGGGCGCTCAGGTTGAGATGACGGTCTTTGACGGTGAGATTGTCTACCGAAAAACAGAAGCATAGTGATGGAATCCGACTGCCAAACAGAAGACGCTATGAAACCACGTCTTTTGTAGGTCCGACTTGCAGTCGGACTAGTTTGGTGACCTCTTGATCCGTCTGGCACGCGTACCTTGTCACGCTGCTTGAAGGTTAACAAATAAACACTGGTATAGCCAGAAGGTAGCCGCTGCCTGAGCTTGTCGAAGGCTTAGGCGGGCAGACCCGGCTTCGACAGGCTCAGCCTACGCTATTCTATACCAGTACTATTTCGGAAAGCTTCAACAAGCGTGACCTACAAAACTCATGATCCCGTTGTGCTTACGATTTAGCAGCGAAAAGCGCCCTCAGGCGCTGAGAGCTGAACCGCTGAGGCGGGTTTTAGCCCAGCCAAAACAAGGCCCTGCTCTGGAAATCGGGAGCGATTGTTCTGGCTGTTCAGTCGCCTCCGCATGTCAAGCGAGACCGTGTAACCTTTCGTGCAGACAATCATCTAACCATCAGACAAACTCTGAATATCCTAAGCCGGGCCGGCGGCACCCCTGCCGCCTTTGCCCGACATCAACCGAAAGGTAGTTTCCATGAACACTATTGTCATCATCGGCGGAGATGCTGCGGGCATGAGCGCTGCCAGCAAGATCAAACGCGAGATGAAGGAGAGCGACGTCATCGTCTATGAACGGGGCGAACACATCAGCTTCTCGGCCTGTGGCATGCCCTATTGGATCGGCGGAACAATCGAATCCGATGAGGATCTGCTGGTTCTCACGCCGGAGGTAGCGCGCAACAAACGCGGCATCGACGTGCGCATGCGCCATGAGGTGACTGCCATCAACCGCGCCGAAAAGACGGTCGACGTACGCAATCTGGATACGGGAGAGACCGCGAGACAGGCCTACAACAAGCTGGTCATCGCCACCGGCGCCTCGGCCGTGCGCCCGCCCATCCCCGGCATGGACCTGCCCGGCGTCTTCACGCTGCGCGCCCTCTCCGACAGCCAGCGCATCTACGCCTACATGGCCGCAACCGAGCCACAGACCGCCGTGGTCATCGGCGGCGGCTACATCGGCGTGGAGATGGCTGAGGCGTTGATTGACCGAGGGCTGGAGGTACACATCGTCGAGATGTTGCCCCAGATCATGCCCAACTTCGACGCCGACATGGTGGACGAAGTGACGGAACATCTGCGGGAAAAAGGCGTCCAGTTGCACCTGAACGTCGGTTCAGATGGGGTCAGCGAGGTGGATGGTCGATTGGCGGTTGGGTTGGGTGAGCAAGAAGCAATTGTCGCCGACCTGGTACTGGTCTCCGTGGGCGTGCGGCCCAACTCGCAGTTGGCGGCCGAAGCAGGGCTGGCGCTTGGCAGCAGCCGGGCCATCCGCGTCGACGACCACATGCGCACCGACGATCCGGACATCTACGCGGCCGGGGACTGCGTCGAGCATCACCACATCGTGCTCGACGAAGATATCTGGATCCCACTAGCGCCATCGGCCAACAAGGGCGGGCGCATCGCAGGCGAAAACATCAGCGGCAGCGACACGGCCTTCCCCGGCATCCTGGGCACGGCTGTGGTCAAGGTCTTTGACTACACGATGTCGGTCACCGGTCTGACCGAGCGTGCGGCAGTCGAGAGCGGCAAGTTCGGTGCGGAACGGCGAGTTTGTCGGCAGCGCCGCCATCTCGGCCTACGACAAGGCCCACTACTGGCCGGGGGCCGAAAAGATCAAGGCCAAGCTGGTCATCGACAAGCGAGACGGCCACATCCTCGGCGCGCAGCTCGTCGGCAAGGCCGGCGTCAACAAGCGCATCGACATCATCGCCACCGCCATCACCGCCGGGCTGATCGTCGATCAACTGGGCCTGCTCGACCTCTCCTACGCACCGCCTTACTCGCCGGTCTATGATCCGGTGCAGGTGGCCGCGAATGTGGTGATGAAGCAGGTTGGGTAGGGGAATGGGGACTAGGGATTGGGGAATGGGGATTGGGGATTGGGGACCGGGGCTGGAATGACATGTGCCCGATCCCCAATCCCCGTTCCCCTATTCCGCCTCGCCAAACGGAATATCCCAACTGCGCACGACATCGGTGACTGCGGCGCGGGTGGCCTCTGCGCCGAAGCCCCAGGCGAAGAGGGTGGCGTAATCGGCCCAGGGGTTGGCGCCGAAGGTGGCTTTTGTGACGTAGAGTTCGTTGTAGCCGGCCAAGCCCAGCAAGATCAAGGCCACGGCATAGCCTGCCCACTGGAAATAACGCAGCCGATCGCCAGCTTTGTCCGCATCCTGCTGATCGATAGGCTCGTCCAGCGGCGGGATGGTCGTGGCCATCGCTTGGGGCGCAGGCGACGCCAGCATGCTCGGTGATCCCTTGGGTGCCGACCCACGCGCGTTCTCTTCCTTCGCCAGCAAAGCGAGGATGCTCTCGATATCGGCCTCAACATCAATGACAAGGGCGTCGTATTTGGTTGCGTAGCCTGCATCAGAGATGGGCAGCAGATTGGGCAATTGGAACGCATAGCCGGCCAGCTTGCTTTCATAGTCGTCAAGGACCGCCTTCTCGATATTAGGCGCAGCCCGCAATCTGTTGATCAGCTTCTTGAGCTGAACGAGCAATTGGTCGGCACGCTCGTACTCGCCGTCATGGCGGTCGATGGTTACCAGATCGGAGCGCAGCGATCCGGCATCGCTCTGGGTCGGCGCAGCGGACACTGCGACATCCACTTTCGCCGTCAAGTCGTCGTAGAAGGGAGCGTCCTTGGACACGAACGCCGGGCGCAGATCGGCGGCCTTCTTGAGTTGTCTGATCCAGTTGCCCCGATCCTTGCGCCAGTTGACATAGATCGACCGCGCCGCAGCCAGCTTCTGCCCAGCCGTTTCCCAGTCCGCTGTACGCAGGGCCACGTGCGCATCCAACAGTTCCGCCTCCATGCGTGTGCGGAAGACGGCCCCGACCCGTCGTCCGCCAGCTGGGGATCGGCCTCCATGCTCTCACGCAGCGTGCCGGCCTGCACCAACAGTTCATCGCGCTGCCGTCCACGCTTGCGATAGGTAGACATGCCAATGCCCAGCGCCAGCCCGGCCAGCAGCACCAGCATGGGCCAGATCCCCCGCGCTTTGACCGAGACGTTCAGGGTCACGGGCAGTTCGCCCTCACTGGTCACGATGAAGATGTCGCCGGTGTACTGGCCCGAGGCGACTTCGAAGAGGTTGACAGCGACAGTCAGCGGGATCGGATAGACAACATCCGCTTCAGGCTCGTTCTCAGCGTCAATGTCGCCGTCCGAAGCCGGATCATCATTGGGTGCCAGGGCCGCATCAGCCTCCGGCTCTGGTCCGGCGCCTTCAGCCGTCTCAGACGAGGCGGCACTTGCTTCGGCATCAGTGTCTGCGCCATCCGTCCCTTCAGCCTCGTCTTCGGGCTCCACTTCCGGTTCCGGCGTTGGCCAGCTTGCCATGATCGACTCGGCAGGCAGAACACTGGTGCCGTCCGCCGAGTTCAGGTCACCAGGGACCACGCCCTCGATCTCGACGCCCGGCCCCAGCCGCACCAGCAGTGTGCGTTCGTAATCGCCGCCGACCTCGCCGGCGATGCTCACCTGGTTTGGCGAGACGGCGTTCGTGTCGTCGCCGTTTGCGGCCAGGGCCGCGCCCGACCCAAGCACCAGTCCACAGATCAACAGGGGCAGTAGCCAAGCGAATCGTTGCAGTGGTAATCTCATCATCCCCTCCATTTTCACTCATACCGTTGGCCGCATTGTTTCGTCGGGCAAAAACAGCGTTTCGCGTATTGTCGGGTACAGCGACGCCAGAGTCTGTTCAAAAATTGAGCACAATGCTCCATATTCAGATGGTTTCCACGTCAGCAGGCGGCACTTACCCTGATCAATCGATCTGGCAACTGCTAGCGTAGCAAAGCTTCCTCGCTCTTCGGGATCTCAGGGGGTTGACATGTTTCCCCGCTACTCGGGCAAGCGCGCTACCTGATCCAACGCCTCGAAGACCGCGTGGCGCAGGTTACCTTTTTCTTGAGTGAGGTTTCCATCTATAGGATATGCCATCTCCTCGGCCTGATCACATCGGTTGCAAATCAACCCTAGGTTGAAAATCAGAGTCTGAAAAAAGGGCCAGTTGATTTGGTGGATGGGGATCAAGAGCTTGCTATGAGGAAATTTTACCACATTTAGAACGGGGTTCAAGGCGAGAAAAATGACAAGGTGAGGGGATGACAAGGTGATCGAGAATTGGTCACCTTGTCATCCCCTCACCTTGTCACCCATCCCTACCACGGAATCTCGTAGCCGCGCCAGTGATAGAAGCGACCCGTATCCTCGGGGCCGTGCGCTTCGACCAGCGACAGGGTTGCACGTGCCGACTCGCGAGCGTCGACCGGTCCGCCACCGGGATCGCCCTTGCCGCCGGGATGGTGCATCAGCACGGTGATGCCCTGGGGCTTGAGCGCTTCGGCCAGTGTGCGGCTGAACATGTTGAGCGCGGCCTTGCTGGCGCAATAGCCGAACACGCTGTCGGAGGCGTTATTGGTCGGGTCGGTCTTGTACGTGATCGAGCCCCACGAAGAGGAGCTCATCATGATACAAGGATTGTCGCCGGCTGCCAGCAGCGGCATGCAGGCCCGGCTGAGCATCAGCGGCGCGATGGCGTTGACGGCGAACTTGGCGCTCAGTTCCTCTGCATCCAGGCTCGCTAGATCATCGCCGCCCATACGGCCGGCATTGTTCAGGAGGAGATCGAGTGCATCGGTCTCCGCGGAGACTCGACGAACCAATTCCTCGATCTGGCCTTCATCCAGCAGATCGACCTCAAGAACGGTGCAGCGCTCACTTTGGGCCAACGCCATCAACTCAGGCGCGGCGGCCGCCTGGCGACAGGTGGCAAAGACACGATCGCCCCGCGCCAGTGTCTCCTGGACCAAGGCCAGACCATAGCCGCGGTTGGCGCCGGTGATCAGTACGCGTCGCATAGGGAATCCTTTCGATTGTGGTTGGGATTATTTTTTATGCGTGGGTCAATTCCTGTGACAATTTGACCGTTAGATTTCTGGATCACCGAGATTGCAGGCATTAAGAGAATGCAGGCCAGTGCACAATCGCCCATTCTCTGGCCGAAGGCCAAATCCGCTCAATCCCGGAAATCATGATCTCGCACGTCTCAAGCCTAAATCTCCGTCGAAAAAACCTGGCTCGCAAAGGACGTGATCCGCTTGCCCCCATTGAGGAGAATCGGCGGACCGTGGCCGAAGACGACGACTTCGACGTCGTCACCATATTTTTGGCCAGCTTCCAGATGCTGCGCAGGGCATTATCAGGGTCGGGCGTGAAGGCGCCGGGCGGCGGCGCAAGCTTGGCTTTGCGATTGGTCAGCGCATCGCCGGTGATCAGGATCCGCCGCTCCTTATGCAACAATGAAATGTGGCCGGGCGTGTGCCCAGGCGTGTGCACGACCGTGAACCCTTCGGGCGTCACCTGCCCGTCAACCATCAACTCATCCGGTGTGACAGGCTGGACCCGAAGACTGGGAAAGAGTCGCGCGACGCCAAAAACGGGCCGCAAATAGAACTTGGCCGGTTTTCGACGCTCAGGGTGCTCCAGCAATTCCTTTTCAACCGTGTGGCAGGCAATTCTAGCGCCGGTGGCACGCTTGACATCGGCCAAGGCCCCGACGTGATCCACGTCTGCATGGGTGACGATCACACGCCGCACCGTGTGCAATGGCCAGCCATGGCCCTTGACAGCGTCCAGCAACTTCTGCGCGGTTCCAGGCATACCGACATCGATCAGCGTAATGCCGTCTTCCCACTCCCACGCATAACAATTGACAAAGTCACCGATCTCATCGATCTGCCACAATCCCGGAACGATCTGTTTCATAGCGCCTGCGCACCCATTTCCTGCCCTGACTATCGGTTCTGGGAAAAATACTCACCCTTGATGCTGCCTAGATGCCGGAGACGCGCCCGCGGATGATCGATGGCCTGCGTCAATTCATCTTCATCCAGGCCTGTCGCTTCGGCCATGCGCGGCACAGTCTGAAACGAGTCGTCGGTCATTTCACGAACGCGGTCGCGCTGCTCTGCCGAGAGCTTGTAGCCGATCCAGGTCACTTCCGGTTTCTCTAGCAAGTCACCACGGCATTCAGCACAACGCCAGGCGTGGGCAATCATCAAGGCAAAATCGGATACCCGCCTAGCCATCAATACGATTCCCCTGTCGACGCTTCGGCGGATGAAGCAGAGGATGAAGCAGGCGACGCCGACTTGCTCTGCATGATCTCGACGCCGGCGCTAGCGCCGATCCTGGTCGCCCCGGCGGCCACCATATTGTTCACATCTTGGCCATTGCGTATGCCGCCCGCGGCCTTGACACCCAGTTCCGGCCCAACCACTGCACGCATCAGGGTGACGTCGGACAACGTGGCTCCACCGCTGCTAAAGCCGGTGGATGTCTTCACAAAATCGACACCTGCCGCTTTGGCCAACACACATCCGGCGATCTTCTCTTCGGTGGTCAGCAGACACATCTCAAGAATCACCTTGACCTTCGCGCCGGAGGTACGAGCGGCTTCGACAACGCCGACCATATCCGAGAAGACATACGCATAGTCGCCGTCTTTGAGCCGGCCGACATTGATCACCATGTCCAATTCGGTTGCCCCGTCAGCGACGGCTTGTCCGGCTTCAAAGGCCTTAACGGACGGCAAAGTAGCGCCCAGCGGGAAGCCAACCACGGTGCAGACCTGAACCGGACTGTCGGAAAGCCGTTCCGCACAACGCCCGATCCAGGTCGGATTGACGCAGACGCTGGCAAACTCATATTCACGCGCTTCAGCACACAGCCGATCGATCTGCTCAACAGTGGTGTCCGGCTTCAGTGCTGTATGGTCAATGACGGCTGCGATCTCGGCCAGGGTCAGGTCTGCTGATTCGCTGGGGCGATAGTCAGGATCATAGAGCGAGCCGACGGCAATGAGAGCCTCGTCGACAAGTGCCTGCAATTCGACGGGTCCTAAGATTTTCACTGGCTTTTACTCCTGTTCCTCGAATGCAATACCGGGCTCCAGTTCCACATGTCCAACCCGTCCCCAGTCGCTGACAGGCCATATCCGCACCCAAGCTCTGCCGATAAGCAGATCCTCGTCCAGCACGCCAAAATCGCGACTGTCCCTTGAGTTCCTGCGGTTGTCACCCATAACAAATAGATGGTCAGGACTCACGACTATCGGCTCCTTGCCACGCGAATAGGTCGGTCCCAAGACAATTTGATCGTCGTCTATCAGCTCGCCATTGACGTAGACATGTTCATCGGCAAACGATACTGTATCGCCAGGCAAGCCGATGACGCGTTTGATGTAGTCCTCGCTCTCGTTGCCGGGATTCTTGAAGACGACAACGTCTCCCCGTTCCGGCTCGCCCAACTTATAGGCAAGCTTGTTGACAAGGACAAATTGACCATTGAAAAAGCTAGGCTCCATGGAAGGGCCTTCGATGTTGTAATTCTGAACGCCCTGACGAATGACAAGGAAGATCACCAACGACAGCACGACTGTTTCAAGCACCTCGCGTATCAGTGACCAGGCCGAAAGCGTGGGTTGCTCATCCAGTGCAGGCGCGACATGCTCCTCTGGCATCGATGCCGATTCCGAGCCCGTAAGCAGATATTCCGCCGGGATCGATATCTCTTCGCCCGCTTCTTTGCTTGATTCAGTCATGTAGAAAAATCACTCCGTCACTACGGACTCTCGCAGCCCGCCTAAGCCCAACATTTATCCCAAGCACTTATCCCAATTATCCCAAATCAAGCACCAGCAGAAGGGTATTTCGAGATTTATCCCAAATTTTATCCCAAGTAACCCAATTCCGACTACCCTTCCTTAAGAATGTAGCGGGTACCGCGTTTCTCGCCGATCTTGAGCAACACACCTTTGGTCACAAGATCAGCCAGGTCCAACCGCCGCGTCTCTGCACCAACATGAGAACAGAGCTCACCATACTCTCGATTGGTGATCGATTGGTTGCGTTGCACATACTCAACGGCTTTGATCTGCCGATCGTTCATATTCTGTTCCCAATCGGGAACCGCACGGGCCGGATCCTTCTTGTTGTAGAGCAACACGGTGAAGCGATGGCCCTTTGCATCAAAGGTGGGCGGAACGTGCCCAGCATTCACCATGTCTTCGATCATTCGATCGACGCCCAATCCCAGTTCTTCGATGTATCCCCACTGGTATAGGCCATTGACCAGCCGTGGATTGCGGCTATAGTGTTCATCAACGATGTTGTCGACAGTAATATGGGCGGGCAATCCGCCGGGGCTGGTGACCTCCAGCCGATCGGTGTACATGCGAATCTCGATGCTGCGGCCATTCAGCTTGTAGTCACGGTGTGCGACCGCATTGACCAATGCCTCGCGCACGGCGGAGAATGGATATTCAGTCTCCTCCTGTCGCTGCAATCCCTTGACGACAGCCTGTTTGCGCATCTCCTCCCAGATGACCGCGCCAAGCCCGCTCGATGATGTGGGGCAACGGCCCGATCATCTCCTCGCGCCGACCATAGCCGAAGCTGCCTTCGGGACCCCGCGGCTGCGTATCGGCAAACTTCACGAAGATGGCCCGACTGTGGGGAAGCAAGAGCTGAGGCTCTTTGCCGAAGAGAAGGAGTCCGCTGACCGTCGGCACATTGTTGGAATCAATCGCGCCGATCTGTTGGAGCAAACGGTCACGCGGCATCAAGGTGTGACGGGGATTACGCTTCTGGCGCTTTTCCATGTAATCGGCAATGACATCGTCGTCCAGGTCTTCGAGCGTCGCACCGGGCACGGGCTGCAATTCGAAGTCGCCCGACGGCCTTGACGCCATCAGCAACTCAAGATCTCGCTGATCGGCCGGAACATTCTTGCTGCCCTTACGCACCAGGATACGACCATCATCCAACGTATGGACCTCGGCACTGCGATCGACTTGCAACGACACGATGGTGTGTCCGTGCACCTGCTCCTGCTGCCAGGAGGTCTTGACCGGAGGCAAACAATGGCGCAGCGATGCTTGCAGCGCGTTGTCGATCTCGTCTTCCATCACGAATATCGCCAAACTCGCCCTGCGCATCGATCCCCAAGATCAATGTACCGCCCTCGCTGTTGGCAAAGGCAGTGATTGTCTCGGCAATCTGTTCCGAATCGGCGCCGGCGAGGAAATGTACCTGCGGTCCTGGCCCTTTTCGCAAAAGTGCGCTAGTCGATCTCATCCAATATCTACATCCCACCCCATCTGAGAGGCTCAATGCCCAAAATGCAGTACTTCACGAATTCAGTAGTTCACGAATTCAATGCCATTGTCATTCCGATGGAGCACAGCGACGAGGAATCTCTCCTGTGCGAACCTGAGATTCCTCTTCCCTCCGGTCATCGGAATGACAAATCGTGAACTACTGGAATTGTCATTCTGAGCGAATTTACGGAACCCTTTCAACCTAGAAAACCACCAGCGAAGCATCTTGTCTTGCTTGAAATCGCAAACCCTATTCATCGAATCCATTTATGTCGATGCCGGTCTCATCGTCGGCAGTATCGTCTCCGGCATCGTCGGTGGTGTCGCCATCAGCCAGATCCTCACCGCCCGCCTCAGTCACCGCATCAGCCGCAATGTCGATCACAGCGTCAGGCAGGACAGTTGATGGTGCATTCTCTGCCGGCGCCTGAATGGCAGCAACTGCCACACCTTCTGCAGAAGCCAGTTGAGCAACGCCCGGAGCCACACCGCCCGGATGCTCGTCCGTGCTGTCAACGCCCCGGTCCAGATCCTCTGCCGTGAGCACAGCAACTGCGGCAACCGTATCACCCTTGCCGAGATTGACCACACGCACGCCGCGTGTCGAGCGTCCCATCTGGCTGATGCCGGCGACCGAGGTACGCAACACAATCCCCTTGCTGGTGATGACCGTGATCTGGTCAGTCTCATTGACCACTCTGGCCGAGACAATGGGGCCAATCTCTGCCAAGCGGCGATGATCGGTGGTCCACAGGCCCTGAGTGTATCGCCCCTTGGGGCTGTACTCGTCGAGCGATACTCGCTTGCCCCACCCACCCTCATGCAGGACGAGGAGCGCGCTGCTCTCTTTGACGACTTCCAGGCCGATGACCGTGTCATCACTGAGCAGACGAATGGCCATCACGCCGGCGGCCGTACGCCCCATGGATCGCACATGCCACTCATGGAAACGCAACGCCTTGCCATTGCGGGTGATCACGACGAAGTCTTCTTCACCCGAGGTCAGCCGCGCCCAGTCCAGCGAATCGTCACTGTCTAGGTTCATGGCGATGACGCCACTGGTGCGCACATTGCTGAACGCATTCAGCTCCATGCGTTTGATGCGTCCCTTGCGCGTGATGATGGTCACGTAGTCTGCGTGGTCGAAGTCTGGCACGACCAGCATGGCCGTGACGCTCTCATCAGGCATCAGCGACAGGATGTTGGCGATATGGGCGCCACGGGCCGTACGACTGCCCTCGGGCAGTTCATAGACACGGCTGCTGTAGACACGGCCCTTGTTGGTAAAGAAGAGAATATGATCAAGCGTGCGAGCAAAGAGCAGATCAGCGACCTCGTCTTCCTGACGCGTGGTCATGCCCTTGACGCCCCGCCCGCCGCGACCCTGTTCACGGAACTCAGAGGCCGAAACCCGCTTGACGTAGGAGCCGACACTGTAGCTGATCAACACATTGTCCTGTGCGATCAGATCTTCCTCGTTAAATTCGGCGCTGGCGCCGACCGCGATCATGCTGCGGCGTTCGTCGCCGAACTTTTCCTTGAGCATCTGAATGTCATCACGAACCAATGCCCGGATCTTGATGGGATGGGCCAGCAGATCCTCATAATGGGCAATGCGGCCCATGAGCTCCTGATATTCGTCCTCGATACGCTGACGCTCCAGGGCTGCAAGACGACGCAACTGCATATCGAGAATGGCCTGGGCCTGTACTTGCGAAAGCCCAAAATTCTCCATCAAGGCCGTGCGCGCCTCATCAGCGCTGGCGCTGGCGCGAATGGTGCGGATGACCGCATCCAGATTCTGCAGCGCAATACGCAAGCCTTCGAGAATGTGGGCACGTTCGCGGGCCTTGCCCAGCTGATACTCGGTGCGCCGGGTCAGGACATTGACACGGTGCTCGATGTAGATGGTCAGGGAACGACGCAGGCTGAGCGTAACCGGCTGGCCATCGTCCAACGCCAATGTGTTGACGCCAAAGGAGGACTGCAATGCCGTGGCTTTGAATAGCTGGTTGCGCACCTTCTTGGGCGCAGCACCGCGCTTCAGCTCAATGACGATGCGCATGCCGGTGCGGTCACTCTCGTCACGCAAGTCGCTGATCTGATCCAGGCGGCCCATGCGCACCAGTTCGGCGATGCGTTCGATGAGCGTGGTTTTGTTGACCTGGTAGGGGATCTCAGTCACGATGATCCAGAAGCGGCCGGAGCGAGTCTCCTCGATCTCCGTCTTGGCGCGAACGCGCACCTTGCCTCGCCCGGTAGCAAAGGCCTGACGGATGCCGTCAGTGCCCAAAATAATGCCGCCGGTCGGAAAGTCCGGCCCTTTGACAAACTCCATGAGTTCATCCAGGCCGATCTCATCGCGCCGATCCCAGTTATCGATCATGTGGGTGACGGCGTCGGCGATCTCACTAAGATTGTGCGGTGGAATGTTGGTCGCCATGCCGACGGCAATGCCGCTGGTGCCGTTGATCAGCAAATTGGGGACCATGCCCGGCAGCACAGTGGGCTCCTGCAAGCTATCATCGAAGTTGGTGGTCCAATCCACCGTATCCATGTCGATGTCTTGCAGCAGATAGGCGGCAATCTGCGCCAGCCTCGCCTCGGTATAACGCATGGCAGCCGGGCTGTCGCCGTCGATGGAGCCGAAGTTACCCTGGCCGTCCACCAAGGGATAGCGAAGGCTAAAATCCTGGGCCATACGCGCCATGGCCTCGTAGACCGAATTATCACCATGGGGGTGATATTTACCCAGTACCTCACCGACGATACGGGCGCTCTTTTTGTAACTGGTATTGGGCTGAAGGCCCATATCATGCATGGCGTAGAGGATGCGACGATGGACCGGTTTCATGCCGTCTCGCGCATCCGGCAAGGCACGGGCAACGATCACGCTCATTGCGTAGTCGAGATAGCTGGATCGCATCTCGTCTTCGATCGAGATCGCAAGCACGTTTCCGGCGTTGTTGTCGCCGGCATCGCCATTCACGCCATTGGTCACCGGGCCTATCCCGGTTTCGCCGCCGTCCTCGGCGAAGCTCTGCTCGCCGCCGTTGGTCAGATTGTCATCCATTCAAACACTCCTGCTATTTTCAGTCGCTCAACAGTATTGAATTATACCTGAAAAGGCGGATTTTTGCGAACCTTTAGACAGGAGAATCGAACATTTGTCCCCATGCGCTAATGGGCCGCCGAATGAACAGGCAGACAAGGCCTAGCTGTCGCCAACCCCGAGGATCTTTGACACTCATTTTTTGCCTGTGCTACTGTTGACTTCACGAAAGGTCACCCGGACGTTCCACCAGGTTCCGTTGACGCTTGAGTGGATCGGCTGAAGCCGGCGACTCACAATGAGAAGCGCCCTCAGGCGCTCAAGTCCGGCCACCGAGGCGGCATTTCGTTGTTTTTCCGTTTGGCCATCCAGTAACCATGATTTCGTAGGGGCGACCCTTGTGGTCGCCCGATGTGGTGAACGGGCGACCACACGATCGTTGACCGGACAATTGGCATTTGCACCGGGATTGTTCCCGGAATCTGAAATATCAACTAAGCTTGGCAATAGGCCGACAGCAGAGGCATTGAACTCGATGGCATTTATCTTGCCCAACGAACCGACAGGGCATATGGCGGGCCAATCGCCCCCCAGGGGATCCAAGCGCATTCAGCGTCTTGCCGGCATCATGCTGGTGGCGGTTGCTGCACTGATCTTCGCGGCGACCCTCGACACCGGGTTGCAGCCCCGAGAATTGCATGGCGGGGATCTAATTACCCACCAATATGCCCAGGTCCAGGCGCGTCCTTCCAACGCGCCGGGGTACCCGCTCTACACGATGGGTGGCTGGCTCTGGTTTCACGGCATAAGAGGGCTGATGCAACTGACCGCCCCAGAAGCAGTCAACCCGATTCCGATCCTGAGCAGTTACAGCACACTTTGGGCGCTGCTCTCAATCTGGTTGCTCTACGCCATCGTCTGCACTCTGACACGTAGCCGCTCTCGCCCGGCCGGGAACTGGCCGCTTGCCTGGCTGCTTGCCGCCTTCTACACCGTCACCTACTTCTTCTGGTACTACGCCACCACGACTGAACAATATAGCAGCGCCATCGCACAGACACTGGCAATACTTTATGTCTACTTGCTTTGGCGTGATGCTGCAGCTGAGCAGCCTACAGCGACCCAAGATCATTCATCCGATCAGGAGATTGATGCCCAGATTGCATCGCCTGCGCTGGGACTGCTCTTTCTGCTCGCCTTCCTTTGCGGCATCTCACTTGCCCACATGCTCACCGTCGCCTTCATCGTGCCGCCTCTCGTAGCGGTGATTGTGTGGCAACGACCTGATCTACTGCGCAGCGCCAAGGCGATTGCCGGCTCGGTGCTGGCTGCCGCCCTGCCGCTGGTTGGCTACGCCTTCGTATACATCCGTGGCGCGGCCCATCCCGAATGGTGGGGCGAGGGCGACTGGCCGACCGCTCAGGCCTGGTTCATCGCTTTCCTGAGCACGGCGCAGGGCCGGGAAGAGCTGGGCTGGGGCTTTGAACCGGGGGCGGCATTCTTCGCCAACGGCTTTCCAGAACTAGTCTGGCAGGAATTGAGCCTGCCTTTGCTGCTCTTTGGCCTGCTGGGCATCCTGCTCTTTGACCGCAAGCTGGCGACGTTGCTCTACGGCACCATCGCCATTACCGTCGCCTTTAGTTGGGCCTACCGCTACGGCAACTGGTATCAGGTGATCTTGCCCGCGTATCCGTTGATCCTGTTGGGCAATGCCCCTATCGCCGAAGCCTGGATGGGCTATTGGGCGGACGAAAAACATCGATCCAGGCCCGGCGTCGCCCTAGCGCTTCTTCGCACCGCGCCGCTGATCTTGCTTGCAACGGCGATGCTCTGGCGAGCGGACGCTTCGCTGCCTGCCGCCGACAGCCGAAACAGGCCTGATGACACCGCGCTTGACCGGGCCGCCATCCTCCTGGATCAGAATCTACCCTCGGGAACGCCGCTGTTCGCAGCTGTCGATGACGCCCTGGCGTTGCAATATCTTGTTGAGGTTTGGGAATTCGGCAAATACCATCCGGTCATCAGCAGCCTGGAAGCGGCACAGCACTTGCCTCAGGGCGACTCGATGCTGTCCACCGTTGACGCAACCCCGATCCTGCTCGAAGAATTGCTCGAAGAATTCACCGGAGATGTGGCCGGAAAAGCAGCCGTTCAAACATCACTACACAGCCCCGATTGGGTACAGATTGGGCCGGCAGGGGATGATGACGAATCGGTCAAGCAGCCCGATTCGTGGACGCCACTGGCAGAGAATGTCAGCCACACCGATGTCAACCGCACCGAAGTCGACCTCGTCGAAGGTGTGGCCCTGGAGGCCTTCACCGTGTCGAAAGGTCCCCTTGGAAGCCCGGTTCTTGCGGACCAGCCGGAGAGCATCGATCTTTCGCTGGCATGGCAGCTCGGCCAAGGGGGCTGGCCCGACGGGCTGGGCATCAGTATTCGACCGACCGCCGGCGGTGCATTCCTCCCCAACCCGGCCGATGACACAGGCGCGATCATTCAGGTCGACAGCAGCAGGCCCGTTGCCGGCGTCTACGATCCGGACGCATTGAGCAGGGCTTCAAGAATCGTCGACGCCTACCGGATACCGTTTCCCTCCCCTGCGGATGGCATCCTACTGATTCTGTACAGAAGTTCGGAGGATGGATTTGAGAACCTTGCGGAGATTCCCATCCCGGTTGACTAGAGCCGGGTCAATGTCTGGAACTGATTTGGGTTTGTTGGCGCTTTGCGCCTGCTTCGCAAACAAAACGAGTTGAGACGTGCAGGGACATGGCATTCCCCGCCAGGTCGAACGCTGATTGGTCGATTCCAAATCGAGAAGCATCATCCGCATTCTGACCATGATTCTAGGAATGCTCTGTCCGTTTCAGACCGACTGCAATGTCAGGCACGGACAAGGCATTCCTAGCCCTAGTATGGTTGGCGGCTGTGGTCTTGAAGGTCGAAACGGTCTCCGTCAACAACGGGTCTGTGCGGAATGCCATGTCCCTACGTAGAATTACGCCATCAACTCATTTTGTTTGCGCAGCAGGCCCACGGCCCACACACGCAATTGTGTAGAAAAAAAGCAACGCCGCCAAGGCTGGCGACGTTGCTTTTTTTCTACACAATTAGGCGATTCGAGGCAGGCGCTGCTAAACGACTATTCGCCGGAATTCGCTTCTTCTTCCTCAACCGCCTCTTCGACGGCTTCCAATTCTTCGTCAGCCTCTTCTGCAAGAGCAGCGGTTTCTGCTGTTGCTTCGGCCTCAGCCTCAGCTTCGACTGCAGCTACACGTGCTTCGGCATCGGCCCATGTTTCTTCTTCACGGACAACGGCTACCTGGAACTCGCCTGAAACTTCAGGCATCAGGCGAAGCTCAACGTCATAGATACCCAGATCGCGAAGTGACTGGCCAAGCATCAGCCGACGACGATCGATCTCGAAGCCCACCTGCTCCTCCAACTGCTCCGCAATGTCTGCGGCGGTTACCGAACCGTACAGCCGGCCACCTTCACCAGCATTGGCCTGGAAGAGAAGACGCTTGCCGTTGATGACCGAGGCCTGTGCTTCGGCATCAGCACGCATCTGCGCACGGCGGCGAATCCCTGCCTGCCGGATCTCGTCGGCCTGCTTGAGCGCACCCTTGCTGGCCAAAATCGCATACTGGCGAGGGATCAGGTAATTTCGAGCATATCCCCCGGCAACGGCGTAGATGTCGCCGGCCAAGCCGAGTTGTGGAACATCCTGCAGGAGCAGAACCTTAACACGTGCCATCGTCGTTTCCTTTCTTCATCAAGCGCATCTTTGTCGATGCGTGTTGTGCAGCCAACGGCAGATACCGAGGCTACGATGGAGTCAAACGGCACGCAAGCGATACTTGGCGCACCGACCTGCAATTGTAGCGAATATTCGACCAGACCACAAAACCGAGCGGGACCGATCTTGTTAAAACAGCGCTGACGCCGTAAAATGACCGTACATTCCTCCCGAATATCGAGCACCACAAGTACCTCTGCCTAGTGGCGTGCGAGAAAGATGGGGCCTAAGATGACGGATCAATTCGAAGACAAGCCACTACTCAACGAAACCATCATCACAGAATTGTGGGAATTGGACGCTGGGAGCGGATTCATTGCAGGAATTGGTCGTTGAATTCAACGCCCAGAATCAGCGATTGATGGATGAGATTATTCGTTTTGCTGAAGATTGTGACTGGGAGTCATTACAGTTTAGCATCCACACAATGAAGGGCTCGAGCTTCAACGTTGGCGCTGATTCGACAGGCCGCACTGGCCGTGACCATCGAAAATGCCTGCAAGGCGAAAGATTCTGATTCCGTCCAGCAATTGGTGTGCCTGCTCAAGGAGACTGCTGGACAGACAGAGGAATCTCTGCGCGTTCTCTTGTGAGGTCTGCGCTTCGGTAGTTCAATCTTGCGCAAATACGTGTTAGCGTGAGCCTGGCTCTTACCCTGCCATGGCATAGACGAAAGATACTTCTTAAGGAATCTAGGCTCGGCCATCTATTCTTCATGGAGAAACAACTGCGCTCCTTTTTCATACCGTTTGCTGTATTTCTCCTGCTTTCGCTCGGGTGTTCGGCCGCCGATCTAGTACAACGTGACTTGCCCACGTCGACACCCGTATCAACCCGCCAATTGGCGCCCACCTTCACGCCGACACCTGAAGTGATCAAAGAGATCGTCATCGTGACGCCACCCAGTGGATCCACACCGGGGGTTATCATCATTCCCCCTGGCATGGATCCCCAGGATGTCATGCCGATTCCGACAGCCACGCCGATCGCGCCGGCTGCACCGACCGCAGAGGTCCAGATACCTGGCGGTGGCGCTGTGCCTGTGCCGGCAGACGCCACCCCAACCGTCACGCTGACGCCCAGCCCAACCGAAACGCCTTCCCCAACGCCTACGGAAACGCCAACGCCAACCGCCACGCCCTATATTCAAGTCCCGTCCGGGCTGGTCAATCTGCGCGAAGGCCCGGGCCTCGACTATCCCCTGGTGGCCCAATTGGGCCCTGACATCCCGGTGACTATCATCGGGCAGAATCCCGAAGGAACCTGGCTTCAGATCTGCTGTGTAAGCGGCGACTCGGTCTGGGTCACGCGCGAGCGGGTCCAGGTCATCAATAGCATTGCCGGCGTTCCCTTGTTCTCAGCTGATCCTCCGCCGACGCCCACGGCGACCGGCACGCCCACGTTGACGGCTACGCCGACACCCACGGCAACAGCCACTCGCTATCCATTTGACAAAGCCATTGGGCCTCAGTTCTTCCCGACCAATAACGAATTCTTGACGATCTGGTCGAAGATGTTTGTGCAGCCCGACCCTCAACAAGATGCGGATCCGGCAGAAGGCTATTTTCTCCAAGTCCTCTATGAAGGATTTGAACGGCCGCCAACCAACGACGAGCGCCCGAGCGCCAACACCTTTTTCGACAGTGCGCCCAGAGGGGCAGGCAACCGCGTAGAGTACAACTACAAGTATGAGTATACGCCCCCCGATCCAGACTTCGTGGACTGCAACACACTACAACCAAACTTTGTGCAGTCATGCAATAATGGTACCCTGACGCGTAAGGATCTACTCGGAACAGGCACGTGGAGTATCTTCGTTGTAGATGGCGCCGGGAACCAACTTTCCGAAGAAGTCACATTCACGACTGCGCCGAACAACTTCAATCGCGAAGTCTACATTGGATGGAATCGAGTACGCTGATGTCTTTGCTTCATCATCGATCACAAAACACTATTTCTCGACCTAAACGGTCGCATCTGGCCGTTCTTTTCTGCATCTGCCTGACGCTATTGGCGACCAGTGGATGCCGCCGGGGCGAGGCGCAGGGGCCGAACCAGGAGCCGGCCATGATACGCACGCCCAGGCCAACCTTCACGCCGACGCCCGGTCAAGCACAGGTCGCCGCAGCAGCAGATGCATCTGGTGGTGCGCCTGCTGCAGTCATCGCTGCGACCCCGACACCTGCCCCTCTGCCGGAGATCGTCAATGGCCCTTCGGGTGCGAAAGTTATCGTCAATACGCCGCTGGTCAATGCCCGGTCAGGGCCAGGCCTGGACTATGAAGTTGTGACGATTGTTGAACGGGGTCAAGAGTTTGATATCCTGGCCAAAGATGCGCTGGGAGAGTGGTGGCAAGTTTGCTGCGTGGATGACGAACCGGTCTGGGTCATCGGTCAACTTGTCGATACAGATGGTCCGGTGGATGGTGTACCGGTCTTTGGCGCCAAGCAGTTGGCGACGGGCGCTGACGGGAATGCCTCAGCTCAGCCTCAAACCGTACTGCTCGATCAGGCGCCGGACATCCAATTCTCTCTAGAAAACCAGGAACAGTTTCCCGAGTCGGCCAGCGTACGTATCTTCCTCTATGTTTACAGCGGCAATGAAGGACTGGCCGGGTATTCGCTCTGGGTGCGAAAAGACGGCGTCGATGTGCCGGTCAACGTGGTTTCATTTGGCGGCTCGCCGGGCTTCACTTGGCCGTTTCAAGATGCACGCCAACGGTCGCAAAACTGGAAGGCCGAGTTTCCTGACCTGCCACCGGAAGGGCAGTGGGAAGTTCAGTTGATAGATGACGACGGACGGATCGTGGGCCCGCCGGCAACGTTTGCCATCGGCGCCAGCGACGCGAATCTGGAACTTTACGTCCGCTACGAACGTCAATAGGCGCATGGTCGCCACATCACGCAAGCGCGCCGTTTCCGCATCGGCGGTATCGCTCCTCACTCTTGCCGCACTTGGGCTGCGAGTTCTGTGGATTGAGTGGCAACCCCTCTGGTGGGACGAGGGGTATAGCGTCTATTTCGCAACCGAGTCGCTGCCTCAAATGGTTGCGTTGACGGCGAACGACATTCACCCGCCCCTCTATTACGGACTGCTCCACGCTTGGCTGGCGTTGCTGAATGGGCCGAGTCCAGTGACCCTGAGGCTCTTCTCAATTATTGTCGGTGTTCTTGCCATTCCCTTGATGGCATGGCTTGCCGTCAGTCTCTTCACGCAGCGCCCGCGTACAGTGGCCCTCGCAACGCTCCTGCTGACGTTCAGTCCGATTCACATCTTCTACTCCCAAGAGATACGCATGTATGGTCTGGCATTGGTCCTCGGGATCACTGCTACGGCACTATTCTGGAAACTCGTTACGCGCCCCACCCTCTCCCTCATGTCCGCCTATGCCTTGATCGCTGTACTCGGTCTCTATACACTCTACTATTTCTCGTTCCTGTTGCTGGCACACGCGCTTTGGGGACTCTGGACCGTTCGCAACGAGCGCAGGCGGCTCCAGCTAGTGCTGGGGGCCTTCGCAGCGATCGGCCTGCTCTATCTGCCATGGATTCTCTACGTAGCGCCCAAACTGACACGCTACGTGGGAGACAAAGTCACATCCGACGGCGACACACCGCTCAATGTGATCCAATATGTGGCTGCGTCACGCGATGGCGTTCACCAGTGGACACATCGTCGCTTACGAGCCGGCTCTCCGCTGGGCTGCATATACCGGTCTCGCAGCGCTGGTCCTGCTTGCCGGCGGCGCGATCCTCGCTTATGTCAGCTCCCGCCGAAACGGACAGCCAACCCATGACAAAGCCGCGCGTGAGCCATCGCCCTATTCGGCACTTTGGACCTTCATGCTCGTTCCGCTCCTCCTTGGCTTTTGTGCTCAACTTGCGCCTTCCCTTCTTTCCGGAAGGCGGCGAACGGCTGCTCCTCTTGACGCTTCCGTACCTGCTGCTCTTGATTGCCGCAGCCATTGATGAGCTTTGGGATTTCTATTTTGTGGGAAAGGTGGCCGCTGCCCTGCTGGCTGTCAGTTGCGTGGCAGGCATTGTTACCTTCTACACGACCCCTCGTTATGTCGACAATGACTATCGACCCCTGATCGGCCAGGTGGTTCAACAGGGCCAGAGTAGCGACACATACTTCGCAGTCTTTCCCTGGCAGCTTGGCTACTGGCGAGCTTATGTCAACAGTGAACCTGTCGCCAATGAGAGCCTTGATAACGCTGAAACTCAGTCGCCGTCGGTCCCAGATCCGCTATTGATTGCCGACGACGCCGTCGAATGGGGTACAGAAGTCAGCAGCGCGCTCGATGCATCGTTGAACAGTGGAACCGTCTGGTTCCCGGCCCCGCTCTCATTTGGCAGCACGCTGCCCGCCGAAATTGAAGCGTACCTGAGCGGGCAAAGCATCAACTTGGAGAACCGTTGGATCAGTCCGGCGACGAGATTGTCGGCCTGGCGGCGTATGGACGAGCCGACTACACGCCCAGTGTCGGCAGACTTCGGCAGCGTCAAACTTGATCAAGCAGGCGTCTTGCCCGTGGACGTTGCCAGCGACAACAGTCCACTGGCTTTGGCCATGGATTGGCAACCTGGCAACGGGCGCGTCACCACTCGCCGATGCTGCTCAAGACCTGAGCGTTACCATACGCCTGCGCGATGATAACGGACGTGTGTGGGCGAGCCGCGACTATGCGCCATTGGGTAGCCTGTCGAGCTCTGATTCGGATGTCGGAAACCGATGGTTTGGTTCAGGAGACCGTGGGGCTCATCATTCCCGTGGGTCTGGCGCCCGGCCGCTACGAGGTCAGCACCGGCGTCTCGGTCTCGGGGACAGACACGCTGCTCTACCCGGCCTATTCAGTCGACGAGACCGATCCATTGGTCAGCATTGGGGAGGTTGTCATCACTCAACCGGAAATGCCTCAACCGGTCGAGCGCCTGCCGATCCAGTATGCGCTGAGCCAGTCAGAGGTGCACTCAGGCTTTGCCTTCCTCGGTTTCGCCGGAGCGGATCCGGAACGCGCCCAGTTGGCGGGCACCGATCTCGAGCTTACATTGTTTCTCCAGAACCGCAATCAAGCGCCGCCGCAGCGACACCTCTATCTCAGCATTCTCGACGACGACGGCGAAGGCGTGGGCGGCTGGGAAGGCTGGTCCTTGCCGACATATCCCACAGAGACCTGGCCTGAGGGAGCGCTGGTGCAGGTGCCGATCTCGCTTCATGTGCCGGCCGCCCTGGCTGATGGAGCGTATGAGTTGATCGTCGGTTTGCTGGATCCGCAAACGGGCGCCAAGAGCCCTCCCGTCTCGCTGGGCGATCTGTCGGTCAAACAGCGACGCGCTGACTTTTCGCAGCCGGACACCCAGACAGCGATGGAACCGCCTGTTCAGTTCGGCACCCATGCCGCCTTGATCGGCTATGATAGCGCCATTGACACCAACGAAGGAAAGCTCTATCTTACGCTCCACTGGCAGGTCAATCAGACGCTTCTTCCGTCCCACCACATCTTCGTCCACTTGGACAACGAATTCGGCGAGACCATTGCCCAGGACGACGGCCCGCCAGTAACGGCAGCCGGCCGTGCACCTACCGGAAGTTGGCTGCCCAGCGAATTCGTGAGCACGCTGCACACCGTCACATTGCCGGAAGCAGTGTTGTCAGAAGCAGTGTTATCGGAAGGGGATCTGCCCGAAGATATGCAGCTACGAGTGGGGATCTATAACCCTGACGGCAACATCCGCTTGCCTGCCAGCATTGATGGCCAACCGTCAGGCGATTCAACGGTTCTGCCGGATCCAACGAACTGAGACTTGACGATACTTTGGCTGGTGGATTCAGCGATTTGGTGCACATGCCCTACGTGCGCACGGGTCTACGGCAAAATTCAACACCACGAAAACTCTCTGACATCAGTCTAGCGTTACTCTAAATCAGAGCACGGCTCGCGACTTCAGCGGCCACAGCACGTAGTGAACCCTGATGAACATTCAACTAGATCAGCGGAGGCAAACGATGGATAGCGAGTACAAGAGCCAGCCCGAAGCCGGCGAGGAATCGACGAGCAACAGTCAATCAGGTAGCCGGTCAAGTAGTCAGCAGAGCAGTACGGGAGCGACAGGCAGTCAATCGGAGAACGATGTTTCGCTATCCGATGAGCTGTTTCAGGAATTGACCATTCTCGGCAGCCGCTTCGTCGAAGTCGTTCAGACGGCATGGAACAGTGAGGAGCGCAAGCAGATTCAGACTGATCTCAAGGAGGGACTCACTTCGGTTGCAGCAAGTCTCGAAGAGGGCTTCCAGAAAGTCGTTGACAATGAGCAGGCCAAGGAAGTGATCGACAAGGCCGATGAGACGGCTGAGTCAGTCGGCGACAAACTGCGATCGAGCGAGGCGGTCAACGATCTGGGCGAAGGTCTGGTCAAAGGACTGGGTCTTCTGGCCGCCAAGTTGGAGAAGTGGACCGAAGAAATGACCACGACCGAAGCGGACGTGAATGTGGACGCCGACGCGCCTACAGCCGGTTCAACGACCGACAGCGACGCTCAGGACATCCCAATCGACAAGGGATAGGTGTTGGAGAAAAAAGGGAGCGGCCCGGAGATGTGTCTCCGGGCCGCTCCCTTTTTTGGTTTCGGTTCATCTGGGTGTTTGTCCGAGCGACACCAAATAGAACGCGGATAACGCGGATTCGGCTGATATTTGCGGAAAAAGCAGGAAGATCCGGCTTTTGTCCGCTACATCCGCACAATCCGTGTTCTATCCTTTCGCTCTCCAACAGACTGCTAGTAGAACCACTTGGCCACGGATAGTGCACCTTGTGACCACGGCACGCGGTGGGAGACGCCGGACTGACCTTCAAAATCCTGCAGATGGTCAACGTACCACTGGTAGTTGCGCACAAGCGCCTGCTGATTCGAGAATTTGGGATCAAACCCCAACGTCTGTTCCGCCTTTTCGATAGAGACAAACGAATCCTCGGTCGCCGTCTCATAGACCCACTTGTAGAGCGGCGACAGGTTCACAGCCTCCAACGCCCGCAGTGTCCAGATGGCGGGTTTGGCAGGGAGACCGCTAATCTTCTTGCCATGGCCGGCGTAATCGAGCACCGCTTGGTAGTCTTCCTTCATGGTCGTGAACTCGCGGGCGCCGATGTTGAAGACATCGTTGACCCGGTCACGATCTAGCGTAGCCGTCAGGTAGATGGCGTCACACAGATCCTCAACATCGAGCAACTGGTAACGGTTGTTGCCGCTCCCCAGCATGGGAAACCCCTTGCCGTCTTTGGCCCAGTCATAGAAGAGTGCAAAGACGCCCAGGCGCTCGGGTCCGACGAAGGACTTGGGCCGTATGATCGGGACGCACATACCTTTCTGTCGATATTCCTCGCAGACAGTTTCCGTCAGAACCTTGGATTCACCATAGGGACCGACGCCCTGAAGCGTGTCATCTTCATAGAGCGGATGATGATCCGGAATGCCATAGACGGCCGTCGACGAAATATGGATGACACGCTCGACGTTGTGCTCGAAGGCTGACTGAAGTACGGTGCGGCTGCCCTCGATATCGGTCGAGTAGATGTCTTCTGGTGAATAGAGCGGCAAAGCAGCAGCAGTGTGTACAACCAGATCGATACCATCCATGGCCTTGTCGACATCGTCCTTATTGCGGATGTCACCGACGATCTCGGTGATCTGATCGCGCTCAGGATAGTCGAAATCGGCGATATCCAGCGAGACCACCGTGTGGCCTCGCTCCAAGAGATAGCGGACCAGATTGATTCCCAAAAATCCAGCGCCTCCGGTTACAGGTAGGTCTTGGCCCCGCCTCCGCGCCGTAGACTCTTGGGCGGAAACCGCCGCCTCCAGACTCGTATCTGTCATGGATCCAACTCCTTGATTACAGTTTCGTTCTATTCATGCGTCCATGCGAGCCGAACATTCACGGACTCGGCTCAGCAATTGCTTACTGTGAAGCCAGACTACTCTTCCACGCCGACAATAGCGTCTCGGTCGACTCAAACGCGATCTCTACCGGTAGTTCGTCTGGTCCAAACCAGCCGGCAGCGCTCACGTCATCTTTGGATTGCAGCGTAATGAGATCATCTGATTCCGGCACAGCTTCATAGGCCAGGACTACGCCTTGATTCGCCTGTCCCGGCGATTCCATTGGAAAAATACCGGACAAGCGAGTGATAGCGATGCCGAGCCCGACTTCCTCATCGAGCTCTCGTCGCAGGGCATCCTCCGGCATCTCACCTGCGTCCATATAGCCACCAGGCAGCGCCCACTGCCCCTTCGATGGGTCCACTGCACGACGGACCAACAGCACTTTGTCCCTGTGCGTCACAAACGCTATCACGGCCACCTTGGGATCTGAAATTGGACAAAACCACATACTCGGCAGACAGGCCGCACCTTGTTGAAGACTTCCATGCGTTCTAGTTGCTCGCCACAATGCGGACAGTAGGTGAAGTCGCTGCGATTTGCCATACGATAGAGCCCTTTCAACTGATGACCCGGGCCTTACTGCGACTTCACAATCGGCAGATATCCGACAGGCTGATACTGATCCGCCAGATCTACGATGACTCCTGCCTGAGCGACATCTTCTCGCGGTCTGAGATCGGCCCAGGTTGTTGGTGGCCACAGACTCAAAGCCATAGTGCCCATCCCCCAGCCCCATGCCCTTATAGTCGAACACTTCACTGAATTGAGTGCCGCCAAATGTGCGCCATGTCTGCCAAGGTCCATTATCAACTTGGTAGAAGACCTGGAACGATACAATCTGTGTTCCAGGGGCCGCGATGCCGGTCCAGGCCACGGTGAAACTATCGGTGACCGGATCGGTAGATTGGATGATCGGCGGGTTAAAAGGCAAGACCTTTGACTCCGGATAATCGCGGATGACCGTAGTCGCTTGCGGCGTATCCGGATAGTCTTGGACATTCCCCACGTTGTCGGTGGCTCGCGTCCGGAAATCGTAGGTCGCATTGGCTTGAGCACCGGTCACCGAATATGACGTCTGCGTCGTCCCCTCAAGCACAGTCTGCCAATTGCCGCCGTTGATACGCGCTTGAAGATCATAGTTGTTGACCCCGGCAAGATTGTCTGTGCCGCTCCAGTTCACGGTAAAAAAGGGCGTTGCCGTGAATGGGGGCAACGGCGTCATCGACGTGACCGGCGGCAGCGTGTCAATGGTGGTGGAAGTCTGTGGATTGCCTTCCGGCTGGACATTGCCGGCTCGGTCTGTGGCGCGGGCTGTCAACTCGACGAAATCGCCGTTGTTTGCGTAGTTCTTGAAATGGTTGCTCGTCGATTGCGTCTGCTGTTTCCAGTGTGACCAGGAACCGCCGTTGATTCGATAGTAGACATCATAGTTGGCGATGCCGCTGGGGGTGCATCCGCTGGGTGCATAGTCCTGACCCGTCCATGAGACGAGGAACGTGCCCGGCTGGTATACCGGTAGGTTTTCAACATATGCGGCGGGCGGGACATTGTCACACTGGACGCTGTAGTCGACCTCAATATAGGAGCCGAGTCCAGATTCTTTGGACGCGAAATTGCGCGAACGGTTGTCGCTAGGGACCTCATCGCCGGTAATGATAAGGCCATGATTGGGCTGACTGCCGCTCTGCCAGGTGTGGACCAATGATGTCACATCCGTCGATCTCCATCCGTCGGCGCTGCTACTATCATCCAGCGGCAAGGCTGTGCCGCCCAAATAGTTGGCGTTGTTCCAAGTTACGCTGCCCTCATTCCAGGACGATTGCACAAATTGTGCACGGAACGTCATGTCGTAGTCATTGGCAGGAATCGCCTGGAACAGATAGATGTTAAGGCGAGCGCTATTGATCGTCGCATTAGATGGGATTCCGCCCAGATCATATTGAATCATTGGACGCATCGCATCATAGATGCCGGATTCCCAACCCATTCGAAGATTGGTGCTGCCCCCGAAATTAGAATTCGGTTGCGTCGAAGACAAAAACGTATCTTTCGATACGTTGATGCGCACAACGGTATTGACGCCAGTCGGTGTTGCACTCCGACTAACGATGGTGTAGTCGTCACTGTATGGCTCAACGACAGGTTCTTGGGCAAAAGCAACTCTTGGGCTAATCGCAAGCAACGTGAGTACAGCGATCAGTGCGATAAGTTTCGTTCTGGATAGGTACAGTGGCATCATCAACTCTCCAGTGGTCGATAAATCGTGCATAGACAAGTCCGACATTTGATCAATCTAGCATTTCAAGCAGGCATTATACCCCTCAGCCACTAGATACCGAAAGCATTGCTCTATGAGTGCTCAGTCGAGAAAACCAAGACCAGCGGGAATGGGTAAATTTGTCGTTTGCTCGCGCCGAAGACTATAATTGATCGTAGATTAGTGCCGCCTCTATAACAACCTGCAGCAAAAATTCTAGGTCGCTGACGTGAAGTCACAGGCGCTACCCCACACCCGCAAGGAGGACGAGATTGAACCTACACGAATATCAGTCCAAACGCATCTTCGCCAAATATGGGATTCCTATCCCAAACGGCGAAGTGGCAAGTTCACCCGTTGAGGCACGCGACATTGCCCGCCGCCTCGGCGGTCCCGTGGTCGTTAAGAGCCAGGTGCTCGTCGGTGGCCGCGGCAAAGCCGGCGGCATCAAGCTGGCAGCGACGCCTGACGAGGCCGAGGCCTGTGCCAAGGATATCCTGGGCATGGACATCAAGGGCCTAACGGTCAAGAAGGTGCTGGTCGATCAGGCCGCAGACATCGAGACCGAGATCTACCTGGGCGCGGTGCTGGACCGGGCGAGCCGCCGTGTCGTGCTCATGGCAAGCAGCGAAGGCGGCGTTGAGATCGAGCAAGTTGCTGCCGAAACGCCGGACAAGATCGTCACGGTCGCCGTCCATCCGTTCCTCGGCCTGCGCGACCATCAGGCCCGAATCCTGGCCGACGGCATCGACCTGCCCAAAGAACATGTCCGCGCCTTTATCAAGATCGCCAAAGGCCTCTACAAAGCCTACATCGACAGCGATGCCACGTTGGCCGAAATCAACCCGCTCGTCATCACCGGTGACAATGAGCTGATCGCAGTCGATGGCAAGATCGGGCTGGATGACAGCGCCCTCTTCCGCCATCCCGATCTGGCTGAAATGCGCGATCCGGACGAAGAGGATGACTCTGAATTGGAGGCTCGCCGCTATGGGCTGAGCTACATTCACCTGGACGGCGAGATCGGCTGCATGGTCAATGGCGCGGGTCTGGCCATGGCGACCATGGACATCGTCAAGTTCTATGGCGGCGATCCGGCCAACTTCCTCGACATCGGCGGCGGCGCCCAGGCAGAGAAGGTTGCAGCGGCATTGCGCATCATCCTCTCCGATGACCGTGTCAAAGCCGTGCTGATCAACATCTTCGGCGGCATCACCCGCTGCGATGAAGTCGCTCGCGGCGTACTGGAAGCCATCAACACGCTGGACGTACAGGTACCTTTCGTCGTTCGATTGGTCGGCACGAATCGAGGAAGAAGGCCGTCAGATTTTGGCGGAAGCCAACGTGGCAACCTGACCCCCGCTACCAGCCTGGCCGACGCTGCCCAGAAAGCAGTGGCCGCAGCAAAAGGAGCCAGCGCATGAGCATCCTGGTTGGAAAAGATACACGCCTGATTGTACAAGGCATCACGGGTCGCGAAGGCGCTTTCCACACCCAGCAGATGATCGACTACGGCACAAATGTGGTCGCCGGCGTTACACCCGGCAAAGGCGGTGCATGGGCCGTTGGCAACACACCCGTCTTTGACACGGTGGAAGAAGCCGTCGAAGCGACCGGCGCCAACGCCAGCATCATCTATGTGCCGGCCCGCTTTGCGCCAGACGCCATCATCGAATCTGCAGACGCCGGCATCGATCTGGTCATCTGCATCACCGAAGGGCTGCCGACGCTGGACATGGTAAGCGTGCGCGCCTATCTGGATACGACCGGCACGCGGCTGGTAGGACCCAACTGTCCGGGCCTGATCACGCCCGATGAGGCCAAGGTCGGCATCATGCCCGGGCATATCCACACCAAGGGCAATGTCGGCCTGGTCAGCCGTTCGGGCACGCTTACCTACGAAGTCGTCTATGCGCTGACCGCTCGCGGCATCGGCCAGAGCACCGCCATCGGCATCGGCGGCGATCCGATCATCGGCACCACGTTCCTGGATGTGTTGGAGCTCTTCGAGAACGATTCTGCCACCGAGCAGGTTGTGCTGATCGGCGAGATCGGCGGTACGGACGAGCAGAAGGCCGCCGAGTACATCGCCGACCAGATGAGCAAGCCGGTCACGGCCTTCATCGCCGGCCAGACCGCACCTCCGGGCCGACGTATGGGCCACGCCGGGGCCATCATCTCAGGCGGTGAAGGCACTGCCGCCGAGAAGATGGATGCGCTGCGCGCCGCAGGTGCACGTGTTGCCCGTCATCCTGATGAAATCGCGGAGATGGTTGCCGAAAACGTCAGCAATAGTTAGTTCCCACAGTAATAAAAAGAGCCGGGCTTCTGTCGAAGCCCGGCTCTTTTTATTATCTATTTTGACCCGTATTGCACTTCTTCTATCGACTCATCTTCTATCGATACGTCCAACAATCCGTTGCCGTCGTCTTGGGCTAGACCGGCGCTCCCAAGGCAAGCACTTGTTCCAGGGCATGCTCGTAGACCTCGAAGTGCTCGCCCTCTTTCTCCTCAGGATCCACATATTTGAACCACATGGCATGGTCTGGCTTGTCACCGGAGAGCACACGCCGGCTGACGCGCAGCCGACCGTCGGTATCATGCCAGCGAACTTCTCCATCCTGCAACAGGATGAACTCGCCTGCATATTTCTTGTAGAACGCCTGCCGATGCTCCTGGAAATAGAGCGCCTGCTCCGCCGTCGTCCGATGCCAGCTGATATTGCGTTCCTCTGTGTCCGTCAACACGGCAAAGAAATCTCCCACCGGCGACGAGACTTCGGATTCGAAGTCGATTTCATCCAGGTCGACCGTACCGAACCCACCCTCAGCAGCGACCAGCAACGGGTTTCGATCCCGGTGGAAGGGCGGCGTCAGCCAGTCTGCCTGGGGATCGATGCCCATCAGATATGCGCCACACGCATCCGTGGCAATCGTGTTGTTGCCGGCTATCAACGTATTGCCGATTCGCGGATGATCGTCCTCGCCATTGTAGCCCCACTCGCGTCCGGCTTGAGAAACCAGCCCATCAATGATATTCAGTGTGGGGTTAATCATTCGGCCCATGTCCGCAAGCATGTAGGGCATGCGCACAAGATGGTGGTAGTAGTGTCGAGGCCGGGCGGGCAGCAGACCCGGGCATGAGGCCGAAGAGATTCTTCAGCGTCATTGTGACGCCCATAAAGGCATGATTCTTGAGCACAGCCACCGAGACCATCTCGTCAACGTCTACAACCGCGGCAGGAAGTAGATATTCACGGAACATCTGCCCGCCGCCGGGGACGGAAACCGTCTTATGGGGCGGCATGATGCCGTCGGCATAGCGCACGCCGAATTCCTGAAAGAGCGAGGCAAAGGTGGTTGTCTCGACGATTGAAGCGCCCGAGTACATTGAGTAGAAGCTGACATCGATGGCGATAAGCTCGGCATCGGTGCGCTCACGCATCAAGCGCAAGAACGCCCGCGCCACCTGTGTACTGACCAGCTGCTGCAAATGGCCTTCATGGTAGATACGGTTCTTGGGCTCCTTGTCTTGATTGAACTTGATGCCAATTCGCTTGGCACGACCTAGCTTGTCCCAGGCTTCCGTCAGCGGATCGGTCACCCGTTTCAGTGCTTCATATATTTCGTCGTCGCCGGCGCGATAATCACAGTGAACAGCGCGCACCTTGTATTCAGATTGCGACATCAATAGGCCCTTTCTTCGGTCACGATAGCAATATTAATAATAGCCGGAACTTTTCCAAATCGCCGCTAAAGATACAACATTCGATGGCAAAAAACAACTAACTGAACGCACAATAAGATCAGGCGTTTCGTAGGTCACTCTTGACTCCACTGCAAAAAGGGATTCAGTCACGAATTCACACGAATTATCGCGAATTTTCTCTCTGGGGCGACCTCACAATTCGTAAAATTCGTGACCATTCGTGTCAAGAAATGGCTTTTTACAGTAGAGTCACTCTTGCAGCGTGACAAGCGACGAACACCAAACGGATCTTGAATCCACCTGCTTGCTCACGTACAATGAAGCCATGCAGACGGAACTAACCTACATCCCAGAAGACAGACGACTGGCGCTGGCACATAAGCGCCAGCTTCCGCCTCAAAGCGGCGGCACTGCTCTATTCACCGACATCTCCGGCTTCACCGCTCTGACCGAAGCCCTTGCCTCTGCTCACGGCCCACGCGCAGGAGCGGATGAAGCCACGCGCAGGCTGAACGAAGTCTATGACGCCATCATCAAGGCGCTGCACGACTTTGGCGGCTCAGTCATCAGTTTCAGTGGCGATGGCATGCTCTGCTGGTTTCCGGAAGCCGGCACTTATGCAGATCGCTTGGGACAAGAGTCCGTCTCGAACGGGGGTCATGCGCAAAGAGCGTGTCGTCAAGCGCTCTTTGCAGCCTTCGCAGTTCAACAGCGGATGCAGGACTTTGTCAGCATCCCCATCGACGACTCAACTGTGGTCAGCCTAGGCATCAAGACAACCGTATCAAGCGGACAGGCTCGACGTTTTGTGGTCGGCGACGCTGCCATCCAACGCATTGATGTGTTGGCCGGCGCCGTAGTAGATCGAACGTCAGCGGCAGAGCAGCTTGCCGGACAAGGCGAGACGCTGGTCGATGAAACCACCGCGGCCATTGCCGCACCGTGGCTGAAGATAAGCGAGTGGCGAAGGGACGGCAATCGCCGGCGTTTTGCGGTCGTGGAGCCCGCGGCCCAGCAACCATGTGGGGACAACGGTGAAGGCCCCGCGGTCAGATTGGAGGAACTGGACCTCCCGGCGGAACAGGCAAAGCAATGGCTGTTGCCGGCCGTCTCTGCATGGCTATCAAGCGGGCAATCCGCCTATCTGGGCGAGCTCCGCCCGGCGTGCGCCCTTTTCATTGGCATCAATGGGCTTGACACCGAACACGATGCAGATATTGCCAAGAAACTGGACGCCTACGTCTGTTGGGTCCAGCAGACCTTATCCCGGGTTGAGGGGGCGCTCATCCAGGTAACCACAGGCGACAAGGGAATCTACCTCTATGCCGCCTTCGGCGCCCCTGTCGCCCACTCTGACGATCTACAGCGGGCGGCCTGGGTCGCACGGTTCTTGCAGGAGCCGCCAAGCGACCTGCCCTTTCGGCCGCTCGTACGCATTGGCATGGCGCAAGGGCGCATGCGCATGGGCGCGTATGGCAGCGAGAGCCGCCGAACATTCGGCGTCCAGGGGCCGGCAGTCAATCTGGCCGCAGCGCTGATGATGTTGGCTCAACCCGGCCAGATTCTGCTCAATGGATCGACGAGCAGAGCACTCGCTTCGGCCTATTTTGTTGAAGATGTCGGCCATCGCCGCATAAAGGGTCAGACCTCTCCAATACCGGTCTACGCTCTCGGCACGGCAAAACGGACAACCCCGATTCTGTACGACAATGCTGACAGGCAGATGCTCCATGGACGTTCCGAGGCGCTTTCGGAACTGATGAGAGCGTCCGGGGCTCTTGAGCGTCAACAAGGCACAGTGGTGCGCGTCGAAGGCGACGCCGGCATTGGCAAGAGCCGACTCATCGCGGCCTTTGCCGATCAGATCAAGGTTAGTGGCCTCATCCTGGCAGCAGGCGCCGGTCGCAACATCGAACGCAACACACCCTACTTGGCCGCCCGCCAAATGGCGCGCTGGCTGCTGGGCCTCGGCCCTCTTTCCCAAGCTGAACCCGCGGTGCAGATCGCGCATATCACGACACTCCTGGAGAGTCTGAACCCTCAATGGCTGCTACGTCTGCCCTTGCTGGGCGACCTGCTGGATCTGCCGATTCCAGAAAACGCAACGACCGCCGCGTTTGATCCGCAGTTGAGAAGGGCAGCGCTGCTCACGTTGACGACGGAGATTATCCAGACTGTTGCCCAATTCACGCCCCTTGCGCTGATAGTCGAAGATGCCCAATGGCTCGACGAAGCGTCACTCGATATGTTGGCGGGATTGGCGCGCGTCATCGTGCAGACGCCGATATTGCTCATCATCGTTCACCGACCGGCGGAACAGGAGACCGCATCAACCGTCGACGCGCTGGCAAATATACCGTCCGCTACACACTTGATTCTGATCGGTCTAGATAGAGCCGGCATGCAATCCCTAGCCGAACAACGATTAGGAGGAGCCATCTCGCCATTGGTTCTAGATCTGATCGAACGACAGGCCCAGGGGAATCCGTTCTTCTGCCAAGAATTGGTCGATACACTCCTCACTGCCGGTGAAATAGGACAGGTCAGCGGAGATGGAGACCCACAATGGGCGCTTTCGGACACGCTGATCGAAGCGCTGCGCCAGGCCCGGGCACTTGTACAACTGGACGGAGAATGGCGGTTGGCCCAGGACATTGCGCTGACCGACATCACGCCTGGGCTGCCCGACTCGATCCATGGGGCCGTCCTGGCCCGATTCGACCGGCTGAACGAACAACACAAACTGACGCTCAAAGTTGCCAGCGTGATTGGTCAGAGGTTTCCGACTGAGCTCGTGGCCACAGTCCATCCAGGCGCGGACGATTGCGCGACCATCACGGATCAGCTAGAGGGCATGACCCGGCAGAATTTCGTGCGTCGAGCCGCTCACCGCGATAGCGATGTCTTCGAGTTCACCCACAACATTACCCAGGAAGTCGTCTACCGTCTCTTGCTAAAAGAACAACGCCAGGAGCTACACACACGTGTCGGAGAGGCGCTGGAGCAGACGACGCCGGATGGTCCCGATCTACTGGCCCATCATTACTTCCATGGGAAGCTGAGCGATTCAGGCGTGCATTCAAAAGCGCTCGTCTATCTCGATCTCGCGGCTCGACGCGCTCGCCTTGACTATGCGAATGAGGCAGCGCTCTTCTACTTGGATCGAGCGCTTGGGCTTGAGACTCGTTGGCAGTGGTTGGCAGATCAGACGGCGCTCTACCATCTTCTGGGCCGGCGCAATGATGAACAGGCAAGCCTTGGTCAGTTGGCCGACGCCCCGCATGCTCCGCCCGTTCAGCTTGCGCTAGCGCGCTCAGCATACTTCGAGGCGACCAGTGCGTACGAGCAAGCCGTTGAACAGCTCAAGATGGCCTCCGATCTGGCAGTGCGCGACGGTGACCGCGCCAGCCATGCCCATTGTCTGGCCCAGCTTGGCTTGATTGCTTGGAAGCAGGGAGATCTGGATACTGCTGAACGCTTCTATCGGTCGGTGCTGGGGACCTTGCACGAGGAAGGAGAATTTCAGGCCGAGACCGCAGATGCCCGCTACGGTCTCGGACTGGTCTACCGTCAGCAAGGTTCCTACGATGCCGCGCTGGCCGAGTTCAGCATCGCGCTTGCGACCTATCAGTCACTCGAAAACCGCCAGTCGGAAGCCAAGCTCCGCATCGCCATCGGCCACGTGGAGAATCGTCGGAACAATTTAGATGATGCGTTGGACTCCTACCGCGAGGGATTGGAACTCTACCGCATGATTGGCGACCGGGCGGGGCTTGGCGCGGGCCTGGTTAGCCTGTCACAGGGCATCAGCGCGGCGGGAGATCTGGAAAGCGCCGTCAAGCTGTTGGCCGAGGCACTGGAAATCCATCAAGCGCTTGGCGACTTGTGGTGGCAGACCATTGACTTTAATGAATTGGCCATCAATGCCATACTCGTTGGAAGACTTGAAGAGGGTAGAACGCATCTACAAGCCGGCCTTGCCTTGAGCAGAGAAATTGGCGATGAGGCCGGCATCGCCTACGCACTCTGCAACCTGGGGCAGATCCGCCGCGACCAGGGCCTTCTTGAAGAAGCCGAATCACTGATGGCGCAGGGAATTGCCTTGGCCCGCCAACAGGCAGACAGTGTGCTGGAAGCCAACTGTCTCATGGACATGGCACTGATCAGCCAGGCGTGCCATCGCAATCTGGAGGCGATCGAGCGGGCAAAGTCCTCGTCCAGCCTCTACACTGAGCTCGGTCTTGAGGAGAACAATCTCACCAATCTGACGACATTGGCGCTCTGTTCGTTGCGAATCGGCGAGGATGCTGAGGCCCACCGATTTGTCGACGAAGCTCTGGCCCGACTACAGACAGACGACGGCGCATCGACCTTTCCCCAGCGGGAGTACCTCACTTGTGCAACAGTCCTTCGGGGCCTAGACCGTGACGAACTTGCCGACGAGTGCCTACACACGGCATATCGGCTGGTTGAGCAACAAGCCGACAAGTTGCAAAGCGATGCCCTACGTCGTTCATACATAGAGAATCTGCCTTTTAATCGCCAGATAATTGACGAGGTGTCTCGGGCTGAACGGTGAACCCTGGCTACAGAACCCCAATTCCTTTAGGCATTGTGCCCGTTCTGAACGCTTCGATAGAGACTATCCTCATACCACCGTGTTGGATTCGTTTCGATGTAGGCCCGAATACGCTGTAGTTCCGAGTCGTCTCGAATAATCCGTTCCCAGTAGTTGCGTTGCCACAATCTCTTTGGGAATGGCGTCCATCCAGCAGATCGAACTCCACAGACGTAATGCACTGTCGTAATCGACTTGAACGCACCCATGACCGAACCAAGCGAAGGAGCTTCCGCGATCTCGACGTTCCGAGGCTGAAGCCAAAGAAGCAGATGAACATGATTCGGCATGACTTGGAACGCATCAAGAGCAATGGCTGGAAACCGATTGGGCAGATCGTACCATTGATTCGTTACCATCGTTCCAGCAGGGCTGAGGCATATTTTGCCGTGCTGAATATCTCCCAGAAAGGGAAGTCGATGTTGTATACAAATCGTCGCAAAATAGGCGCCCGCTGAGCGGTAGTCATAGCCATCATAGCGAATAGAATGACGGTTGTATCGGGTAATGTCGGGGGACATTGTGTTCTCCATAGTGGCTTGGTTACGCGAAACCAATTGAAGTTACCACCATACCATCCGATTGCGCGTAGAGGCAACCCCGGGTGATTTCCCGACGTCGCGTTCATGAAAACATCATGGGCGGCCATGGTTCTGGCGGCCACAAGGGCACGCCCCTGCGTGAACGCATTGTCGTGGGTAGGGGCAACCCTGGTGGTTGCCCGGCGTTGCGTTCATGACAACACCACGGGCGGCCATGGTTCGGGCGGCCACAAGGGCACGCCCCTACGTGAACGCATTGTCTTGGGTGGGGGCGGCCCTGATGGTTGCCCCGGCGTAGCGTTGCGTACATGACAACACCACGGGCGGCCATGGTTCGGGCGGCCACAAGGGCACGCCCCTACGTGAACGCATTGTCTTGGGTAGGGGCAACCCTGGTGGTTGCCCGGCGTTGCGTTCATGACAACACCACGGGCGGCCATGGTTCGGGCGGCCACAAGGGCACGCCCCTACCGTGACGTGACGAATGGTATCCAGATTTTCTCGACATCACGCTCCGTCAACACGGCGTAGATGCCTACGCCCTTGCTGGGGGCAGCTGCAATCTTGATTCCATCCCGAGCTGAAGTAGGCGCTTCCACCGTGGTGGACAGCGGAATCCAAGTGTCGCCGTCAAAGAAATGGACAACGGGTTCGTTTGCAGCCTGCGCCATCGCCTCACTGGCTGACACGATGAACGACTCTGCCACCTCTTCAAATTCAATCTCAACCGTGCCGGAAATAACAAGCGACGGCGGAAAGGCGGTCAGCCGATAGGCCTGACCCGTGATCCGCAGGTCGATAGGCAACGACGGTGTGCCGGGCATAGACTGCCAGGCGATTGACTCTCCTCCTAGGAGCAAGAGATCACCTTCGGTGCGAAATGATGCCTTGCCGTCCGACGAATAGATGAAGGCTCCGCCAAAGCGCCGAGCCGGACCAAAGAGACCACCGCCCCCGGTCCCCCGGTCAACCATCGTCTCACGACGAGATACAGTCCCAGAGATTACATCCTCCGCCCAAATCTGTAAGTAGGCCGGCGGCACAGTTTCAGTTAAAGTCAGCTGAACGTGATAGGTATCGTTTTCCCCGGCAATCAGCGCGATTGGTTCATGCCCAATCTCATGCTCTGGATAGAGCCGGACCATCAATGTGTCGAATCCAACCGCGCCCGCTTCCTGGGTCACGGAAATGGTCACCGTGTCGGTGGCCACCTGCGTCAGCAAGATCAGCGGCGCCCACGAGAGATCCTTAGTCATGTCCAGCGCAGCATCCCCGGGCTGGATTGCCTCGCAGCCAAACTGGTGGCGGGGCGAATCGCCGGATTGAGCGTAGTCGTTGACATCATAGACACAGAGGCGGTCGTCCACCTGTGCCCCGATCAGCGAGGCCTGATTGATTCCTGCAGCAGGTTTCCCCTGCTCGACCACGCGGTCATTTCGGTAGGTGAAGACACGTGCCTCGCCTGAACTCGACTCTCCGTCCTGGTAGTTCAGATCAAAGATCTGACTCGTTGCCGGATCGCTGGTGGGAACCGACGTCGGCAGGAAGATGACCTCCGTCATTTCAACGAGCGGGATGTCCGGCTGTGATGACGGTCCATTGGGCGGCGTGATCCAGGGATACCAGCCTGCAATGGTCTCCCATTCGCTGTTGCCACGGTGTTTGACATAGGCTTCTGTGACGTTGCACTTGGCCTTCCACTCCGCCGGATCGGCAATGAAGGAATGGTTGGAAGGCTGATAGACATCACCCATCGCCGAGCCGCTACAGAGCGCGGCGATTTCGGCGCTATCATTGCCTTCACTGTCCCGGTAGGTGTCAAAGAGAAAAAGAAGGTAGTGGCCCAGTTCGTGGGCAAAAGCCATTGCCCAGTCATTGACCAGGCTCTCCGGCGACACGGGTTTGCCTCCGACCATTACCGACTGATTAGGCGGAAGCGCATACCGATTCCAGTGAGAGCCCATGTAGACTTGCCCAGGCTGATATTGGATACCCGACAGCGGATCCGCAACTTCAGCGCCGACGATGCCGCCGATCTCGGCATTGGGACGCAGCACATTGTTGGCCAACAAGCGGACATCGACCTGATCCCAAGATTCCATGTTCTGCGCAACAGTTACCTTGCCGAGCGTCATCTGCCCTTCAGTGAATTCATAGAGATAGTGGGCCGCATCGATCAGGGCATTCTCGAGCCAGGATGCATACTGGGGATTGCCTTCGACATACCACTCAGCCGACAGATCAAGGTCGAAGAGGACGAGGGGATCAGCCAGCCCCACAGCGATACGCAGTTCGACTGGATCGCCGGTGAAGACCTTGTCGATGACTGCTATCGGCTCGCCGGACGTAGCCAGAACCCGATAGGACTTCGCAGTGGAATTCACGGCAGCGACCCAAATCAGATCGCCTTCGGCAATGGCCTCTCGCTCAAGCACAAGGCCCGCTTTGTCAACATCGAAATTCTTGCCGTTGGTGATATCGTAGACGATTGCCCCCGCGTACGGTTCACATGGATCAAAGGTCTCCTTGCAGATGCGAATGGGTGCGGGCGCAGTGACCTCCACTGACGCCTCCGCAATCCGTTCATCTCTTCCGGCCAGGCAGTTATTGAGCGCGTCGGCACTGCAGACTCGAATTGTATGTTTGCCTGCTGTTGCAGAGGGTGGGATGCGGAACTGGGCGGAAAAATCACCGCCTTTCTCAATCGGCGCCGTGTCTGTCCACACGCCGTCCCAGAAGATTAGCCCATTGTTACTCCCCGGTGTGAAGTCGAGTCCGCGAATTGTCACGGTCTGTCCGCCGACAACCACATCAGGCGTAACAAAGATACGCGGCAGTTCCTGGGCAGACGTCGGTTGCCAACTGGCGATGGAAAGAAGTATGGCCAGGCTCAATAGTAACAGAGCAGTCCGGCATTTGATTAGGACACTTCGAATGTTCATGGTTCCTCACTTTTATGACGGAAAAGGAAGGGGTGAGCGGGTGACAGGGTCACCGAAGGGTACTCACCCCTTCACCTCATCACCAGTCACTCTCGCCCAGATTCGCCTCGATACGACTATCTCGTTCGGCGACAACACTCGGCAAGTCGAGAATCGTAATCGTGCCCTTGCTGAACTCAAGCAGTTGCCGACGTTTCCAATCGCCAAGGATACGGTTGATCCACTCGCGCCGGGCTCCCACCATGGAAGCCAGATCGCCCTGCGTCAGACCCAGGTCTATCAGATACCGTTTGCCCGGTTCGACTTCCTGACCATAGCGCTCATTGTGGGCCAGCAAGATATGCAACAGACGACCTGCGGCGTCGAACTGAGCAATTGATTCGGCATAGGATGCCGTCCAGCGCAGCTTGAGCGAGAGCAGCCTCGCCAGACCATATGCCAGCTTGGGCATGGTCTCAGCATGACGCACAAACCGTTCCTGTACCATCGATAGCAGCGTCACGGACGAAATCGCCTTGGCCGTGGCGGAACGGGTGTGGCCGTCCAGAGCAGCCATCTCGCCGATCAGATCATGCTCTCCGAAGATGGCGATGGTCGTCTCATCGCCGGATGGGCTAATCTTGAAGATACGCACGCGCCCGCTGAGAATCACATAGACTTCTTTGCTGTCGTCTCCCTGGCGAAAGAGGATCTCATCGCGTCCAAACTCTCGAACCCGAAAGCTTTCGATCAGAGCGCTCAATTCGTCGTCATTCAGTCCGGCAAAGACCGGGTTCTCTCTCAAGCGCGCCATGCGCTGCCTCGTACGCTCGTCCAGCATCAGTCTCTCCATATCATAATCGTGTATTGGGGGAAACTCTGTGCACAGCTGCATCGGGACACTGTGTTCTAGCGCACACAAGCACAGTGCACCAGAACACAAGCGCCTGCGATTATCGATCATTATCGAGGTCCGCGCAACCGAAGCATGAACCTCCACTCCAAGGGGCCTGCATGTGTTCAAGCGCACACGTTCGCTGTCTACTTGCGAACTGTGGTTGCCGCTTGCAGACCCTATCCTGAAAGCGGAAGTTCACCAACTGTTCGCCGAACCAAATCTATTTCAATGGGGGAAATCATGAACAAAGCATCATCTCACCAACCAGCACATCGATCCTGGAATCGGTCCAGGAAACGAAGTCCAGGGTGCAGATCACACCGAAGCGCTCTCTACCGCGTCCTCGTCTTTTCGCAAGTCATGGCGCTACTTCTCTCCGCCTTCGTGACCATGGCGCCGCCGATCTCAGCAGCGCCTATCACAGCGCCAGTCACAGCGCCGGCCGTCCCACTCAGCATCGCATCGGTCTCGGCGCCGGATATCAACTGCATCTTCGACGCCGATTGCAAAATCGTTGTCGACGACACGACAGACAAGTTCACGCTACCCGGCGGCATAGGCGAAGGCTTTCTCCAATCGCGTCTCTGGCCCGTCGGCGAACCAGGCACAAAGGGTCAGGGACTCTATCCCTACCTCTACCGCATCGATGCCCGCGAGATCAAAGCGGCCACGGCTGAAGCCTGCGTCTCGACCAAAACCATCGAGTTCGGGCCGATCGTGCCCATGGACTTCGACGGCAACGGCAGCAAGGAAGACGTCTTTGTCATCACGAAAGGCGCGCTGGGTTCGATAGCGCCGGCCAGCGTCGAGCAGACCGGCAACGATCTCACGTTTACCTTCTCGCCGCCTATCTGCCCCGGAGACAGTTCATTCTTCTTCGGGCTGGCCTCCAAGTACCCCAAACAAGATGTCACGGCCAAGCTGAAAGGATCACTCGGCTTCGATGTCGATCTGCGAGCACGCGCGCCGCTGTTCAGCGAACGAGATGGCGGGCGCATCGCCTACATCTTCAAAGAGAGCACGGTTGATGCCGTCGACTTTGAGACATTGCTGGAAAGCAACGGCTTCACCGTCGACCTGATTCCGCTGGCCAGTCTCCTTGCCACCAATCTGAACCCCTACGACCTGGCCATCATCGCCACCGACACCGGCCACCTGGGCAGTTGGGGGCTGGCCCCTGGCCAATCCGGCCACGTCGCGGCCGCACAGATTCCGGTCATCGGGCTCAACGAAGGCGGTTACGCCTACTTCGGCGAGCACGCCATGCAGATCGGCTGGCCCCATGGCTGGCATGGGTCCGAACAGAACATCCGCGGCCTGCCCGGCCTCTCGTACTTCCAGACACCGTCTGACCTGATCGGTCTCTTGGGCGCACCGCTGCAGATCTACGGCGCTGTCGAAAACATGGTCAGCATTCACATGCCCGCCCCGATCGCGGGTGTGACGCCGCTGGCATGGGAGCCGGCCGACAACCAACACGCGCCGTTGATCGCTGAGGAGCAGCGCGATGTCTGCAACCAACTTTGGGGGTTCGCAGGCGCGCCAATGCCATGACGCCCAACGGAAAACGACTCTTCGTCAACGCCGTACATTTTGGCCTGGACAACTGCCCCGGCGCAACGGACGTCCCGGAGCCCGGATGCTACGAGATCTTCAGCCCCAAAGAGATCCCATCGCCCGGCCTGATCGACTTCGATGACCTGGCCGACGCCAGCATCATCGGCGCCCACTATCAGCCGAGCCACGGCGTGGTCTTCGAGGATGGAAAACTGGCCGGCGTAGAGACCCAGAAAAACGCCACCGCCGTTTCCAGCCCCAACGTAGCCCGCAACAAGGAAGCAGATCCCAAGAGCGGGGCTGCGGCGCCGCTCAGCTTCAAATTTGATGTCCGGCAAGACCCATGTCGGCTTCTACATGGGCAACGGTGACGCCGACACAATTCCCGGTTCGATGGTCGGCTACGATGCAGCAGGCAATGTCATCTGTCAGGTCACCAATGCGCCGGTGCCCAAGGAACATCGTGAGTTCATCGGCATGCACGATCCCCAAGGCCGCATCGCCGGGGTGACGCTCAACTACGGCAAGACGCCACTGGCCGAGTCCATCGACGATCTCTACTTTGCGCCATTCGACGGTGAAGTCGTCGGCCAGGAACTGCCTACCCCGGAGACGCCGCTCTTTGGCGGCAAGGATCTACCCATCGTCGAGATCCAGACTTCCAATGTAGAGCGGTTCGCGGCCACGGTCCTCTTCCCTGAGGCCCACCGTTGGGCAGTCAAGGGCCCGGACGAAACAGAGTATGTCCAGGTCGGCATGCCGGGCATCGACCCGGGCAGCAGCCAGCCAGGACAGCCTGACGTGCCGGTCTTGCGCAAGCTGCTCGCGGTGCCGCGCGGCGCCAAGGTCGAGCTTGCCGGCGCACGTCCCAAGTCAAGCGATCAGCTTGCGGCCGTGGTCTACCCCAGCCAGCCCCAGGCCGCGGACGCACCGCTGACGGAGGCCCAGATGTTCCAGCGCGAGGAGGACGAGCCGATTCCGGTCGAGGATTTCGAGGATCTGCCCTTCGTCAAGGACGAGAAAGCATATGCGAGCAGCGAGAACTTCCCGACCCAGATCGTCGACATCCAGACCATCGGGCGTGTTCGTGACCTGGATCTGGTCCAGGTGAGCGTCGCCGCGGGCCAGTTCAATCCGGCCAAGGGCGTACTCGTTCTGTTTGACTCAGTCGAGTTTGAGATCGTTTTCGAGGGCGGCGAACGGGGATTCTTGCCCGAGAACCGGGCGGACAACCCCTTCGACCAGGCATACGGCCCCATCTACGAATTGGCCATGAACAAGACCGCCATCTACGAAGCCTACCTGCCAATCAAGGATATCGTCTTCGGCTGTATCGGCAGCGAATACCTGATCATCACTGACCCGGCCTTCCGCCCTGCTGCCGACGATCTGCGAGCCTGGAAGACCAGTCGCGGCATGTCGACATCGATTCTGGAGACCGGCAACGGCTCAGGGAAAGCCGGCGTCACCGCCGATGAAATCAAGGCAACCATCAAGAATCGCTATGACAACTGCCATGTGCGGCCATCCTACGTGCTGCTGCTCGGCGACGCCGAACAGATCCCGCCCTTCTACCGCAGCACTCACTACGGCGATCTGGCCGGCACCGACCTGCCCTACACCACCATGGACTTCGACGAGTTTGTGCCCACGCCTGACCTGGCCATTGGCCGCATGCCGGTGGACACGTTAGCGCAGGCCCAGACTATCGTCGACAAGGTCATCGACTATGAATCAGTGCCGACCAATTCCAAGGCGTTCTACGAGGACCTGTCTTTCGCCGCCTACTTCCAGTGCTGCCGGCCCGATGTGGCCCAGGACGGCACCGCGGCCCGCAGTTTCCTGGAGACGGCCGAGTTCGTGCGCAGCTTCATGACCGGACAGGGTTATGATGTGGAGCGCATCTACACGACGAGCACGGCCTACCACAGCAATCCGAACAAATCCGGATTCTATGACAGCGGCACGCGCAGCACCACGCCCAATCGCTACTACAACAGCTCGCTGCTGCCGGTGGACCTTCGAGCAAGCAGCGGCTATCCCTGGAACGGCGGCACCAGTGATGTGGTCGACGCCATCAACGACGGCCGCTTCCTGGTCTTTCACCGCGATCATGGCGGCATCAGCGGCTGGGGCAGCCCGGGATTCGGGTCCAGCAATCTGGCCTCGCTGAGCAACGGCAGCAAGACACCGGTGGTCTACTCCATCAACTGCGCCAGCGGCCTCTTCGACAACGAGACCCGCAACCCGGCCAACGACGCCTACACCTACAACACCTCTGTCGGCGGATCGTACTGGGCCGAGCGCATCCTGCGCATGGAGGGCGGCGCCGTCGGCGTCATCGGTGACACACGCAACAGCCCGACCTGGGCCAACAGTGCCTTCGCCCGTGGCCTCTTCGACGCCACATGGCCGGCCTTGTTGCCCGCAGACGGCAGCAACACGTCGATTCGCCGACTGGGTGACATCCTCAACTACGGCAAGGTCTACCTGATTGGCCAATCGTTCGTGGCACAGAGCTCTGGCTCGGTCTCGCTGGCCGCCGCTCTGACCGACGTAACGCTCTACCATGTCTATGGCGACCCGACCATGGCCATGTGGACCAAGTATCCGTGGCAGGTTGCCTTGCCCGGATTCGCAGACGACTTCAAAATCATCGAAAATCAGATCTGGGGTCTCAAGTACCCGATCGACGGCGCCACGATCACGCTGCTCCAGAACGGGATGCCTGTGGGTCGCGCTCCTGTGAAAAACGGCGAGGCTCAGTTGGCGCTCATCGAAGACTTCGATCCCGAAGCACCCTATGAGCTGTCGGCCAGCCTTCCCGGCGCCATCAGCGCTGCCCTGGTCCTGCCCGACGCTGCCGGCAGTGCCACGCCGGAAAGCGGCGGCGGTCTTAGTAGCGCTTCCGGCGATCTCAAACTGACCTTCCCACCCAGTGTCGTGCCCGTACCGGTCAAGCTCTTCTATGAAGAGTTGCCCAAACCCGGCGTACCCATCGTCGGCACAGAGTGGCTAGTCCCGGTCGGCGCCGCGTCGGTCGACGCCGGGGTCGCCGCCGGCCCATGGATGACCGACGTTTTCCCCAGTTCGTACTTCGCCCTAGATGCCTTCGACGAGACGGGCACCCCCGTCACGCAGTTCAACGGCAATTATAGTGTTGAGCGAACGTATGCCCCTGAAGGCCTCGCCGAGGGCGGCATTGATGAAATGGATCAGCATTGTCTGACGTATGACGAAGAGGTGCAGAAGTGGCTGAAGATCGGAACGACGGTTGATTCGGAGCGCAACGTCATTACATGCTCGGCCGATCACTTCACCGAGTTTGCCATCGTCGGCGTGAAGGAGAGTCCTGGCACCTCATCAACGGAGAAAATCTACTTGCCGGTCGTCATGAGGTAGCCCGAAGAAGCGTCGCACTGAGGGGCAATGCGTAGACTTGCGTGGCCTTCAATCCAATGAGAAATGAGTGGTCGGCTTGAGAGAATACAAGCCGACCACTCATTTTTGCTTCGTGTAACCGCGTCACAACATTTACGTCGCAGAGAGCCCGATCCTTGTTGGAACTAGGCCAGAGCGATATCAATGGTGCGATACACGACTACCAGGCAAACGCCTCAGGTGCCGGGGCCATCTTGAGCGGGCGCTGCAAGTTGATGTCGAAGATCACATCCAGCTTGGCCAGCACGTCGGCATCCAGCGTCAACTCGGCGGCCCGTTCCAGGCCTTCGAGATGGCGCAGTGTGCGTACGCCGACGATGGCCGACGAGACCACCGGATTGGCCAACACCCAGGCGATGGCAACCACAAACTCGGGTTCACCGATCTCTGCACAGAGCGCAGACCAGGCCGCGAACTGATCGCTGCCCAGATCCAGCCCATACTCCAACTCGACCGCTCGTGTACGCGATCCCTCAATCGCCTTCTTCTGACCGGTCAGCAGACCGCCGGCCAGCGGCATGTAGGGGAAGAGGCCGATGCCGGAATCCTCAGCTGCCGGGATGACTTCCAACTCGGGATAGCGGCTGAGCAGGTTGTATTGGGCCTGTTCGGAGATGAGGCCAAGCCGGCCCTGCTGACGGGCAAAGCTCTGGAACTTGGTCAATCCCCAACCGGGGAAGTTGCTGGTGCCCATGTAGAGCACATCGCCGTCATCAAGCAGCTTGCCGAATGTGCCCCAGAACTCTTCGGGGCGCACACGCCGATCAATATGATGCACCTGATAGAGATCCAGGTGATCGGTCTGGAGCCGCTTGAGTGAAGCGGCGATGTCCCGACGCACTTTGTAGGTGGAGACGCCTTTGTCATCGTTGGGATCGGCGGCGACTGCCGGTCGATTCATGGCGTTGTAGGTCTTGGAAGCCAGCACGACCTGGTCGCGTCGTCCGCCGCCCTGGGCAAACCAGTTGCCGATAACGGTTTCGGTGGCCCCGGTGCCGGCCGGGCCACCGTAAACATTGGCCGTGTCAAAGAAGTTGATGCCCATCTCCAGCGCCTTGTCCATGATGGCGTGGGATTCAGCCTCAGGCGTCACGCCGCCGAAGTGCATGGTGCCGAGACAGATCTTGCTGACGCGTAGATTGGATGCGCCCATGTAGCCGTATTGCATTGGTGGAACTCCTGTTAAAACAATAGCCAATTGTCAATGATCAATTGTGAATGAAGTACGTCTCACATTGTCTCGAATCAACCATTGACAATTGAACGTTGAAAATTGTCAATGGACTATTTGTACGACCATTCGTCTCCATTTTGATTTGTGATAAAATTATCATACTGCGTGCAGAGCACATCGGCAAGTGTGGGTCTTATGCCACCCGGAGTGTCTGGCCAGGCAGGGCTTCACAAGACTGAAAGAAGCAAGGCGCACTCAACGGTTCCTCTGTCATTCTGAATGGGTTCGAGCCTGAAGATCGAACATCATGACAGACCAATGAAGAATCTGGATGGCAAAGTCGAGACCCTTCGTTGGTCTATTGGGCATATCAATCTGTAGACGTATACCCACTCAGGGTGACAGAGCATCTTTTGCCGTAATTGGGCATGTCTAAAAGAGAGCATCCTATGCGTAGATTTTCTTCATCCATCATCCACTCAAGCAACACCACGGAGCAACAAATGATCACCAAAACCTTCGGAAAAACCGGCTGGCAGGTCACGGCCATCGGCCTGGGCACCTGGAATCTGGGCAACCAGTGGGGCGATATCGATGACGCCACATCCTGGGCGACCATACGCGCCGCCTACGACGCAGGCGTCAACCTCTTCGACACGGCCGAGTCCTACGGCATTCCCAACGGTCTCTCCGAGGAGCGGCTGGGCGTGGCCCTGGCCGGCATCCGCCAGAACGTCTATGTGGTCAGCAAGATCGGCAACTGGGGCAAGCGCACCGGCCAGGGCGTGCCCAAGACCACCGTCGACATGATCCGCCTCTGCGCCCACGCCCAGCTCCACCGCCTGCGCACCGACTGGCTGGACGTGGTCCTCTGCCACGAGGGCAACATCGAGGATCCGTCGGTCTATCTGGAAGGCTTCGAGGCACTGGTCGAAGAAGGACGCGTGCGCACCTACGGCATCTCGACCAACAGCCTGGATGTGCTCAAGCGTTTCAATGTCAACGGCACGTGCAGCGTGGTCCAGGTCGACTACTCGCTGCTCAACCGAGCGCCCGAGGCCGACTTCCTGCCCTACTGCCAGGCCAACGACATCGGCGTCATGGTACGTGGACCGCTGGCCATGGGTCTGCTCTCGGGCCGCTACTCGACCGACACGGTCTTCACAGACACAGTCCGCGCCAACTGGCATGCCAACGAAGATAGTCAGGCTGCACTGGCTGAGCGCCTGGCCAAGGTTGAGCGCCTCAAAGAGGCCGTCGAGCCGGGCGACGAGATGGTGACGGCAGCGTTGCGCTTTGTCTTCAGCCATCCTGCCGTATCGTTGGCGATTCCGGGGGCCAAGTCGCCGGCGCAGGCGATCATGAACGCGGCAGCGGGGGAACGAGCGTTGATGGAGGATGAGTTGGCGGAGATGGTGGCGTTGACAGAGTAGAAGAGCAATGGTCAATTGTCGATTGTCAACGTTCAATTGTCAATGTGGGTGTCGTCGCGTCCACATTGACGATTGACAATCGACAATTGATCATTGACTATTTTCTTTACGCCCACACCAACCTCAAGCAGGAGGCCCCGAATGCCCACCGATCCAATCACCTTTGCGCTGATGCTTGGCGCGGTCATCAGCGGCACGACCGAGGCGCTGGTCGGCAAGAGTGTCGAGGCGACGCCGGCGCTGGCCAAGCGCATCCAGCGCACGGCCAGTCTGGTCGAAGCGCAGCCGTTGAGCGCGGTCGAAGTCGCTGTGGCTGCGGCTGTTGAGGCGGCGCGCCTGGATCTGCGCCAGGATGCCATCGATGGCCTACTCTACGCTGACGACGAGTCGCTCGCCGATCTGATCGCACTGCTCGACCATCCGCCCTTTGCCAAGGAACTGGTCTCGCTGTTGGTTGTTCGCGGACGGCCCGATTTTGACAGCCTACGTCGCGCCTATCTCGACCTGGAGGGCGAGACCGACAGCGCTCGCTGGCAGGCGCTAAAACCGTCGTTGGAGAGCCTGTTCGAGTACATAGAAGAATACTTGCTCAGCGACGTGAGCGGTGTGGGCAAACTGCTGCGAGACCTTCGCAGCTTGGCGAAGATGAACCAGCTGGAGGAAAACACGGCCATTGTGGCAACCGCCATCGTGCAGGTGGTCTCCTATCAAGACCGCATCGCCCAAGCCACCGAAGAGACGGCGGCCGCGGTCCGCGCCTTGCTGGATGGTCAAACCCTCGCACTGGACCAGTTCAGCCGGCTGCTAGCCGAGGCGCTGGCCCTGCTCGGCCAAGCCGGGCCGGCCGGCCCAGCCATCGCCCCCATCCTCAGCGCACAGGAGACCGTGGCCCTGCACGAGCTGCGCGACAAGTGCAACAAGCTACCCTTATCGCTGGCCCAGGACGAACGCGGCCAGGCCGGCAAGCATGGCCGCCCCACCGAACTGGCCCGGGTCTATGTCAACCTGGAGACCGATGCCGAACCGACGCTGGCGGAGGTCTTCCGCCGTCTGAACATTGCAGAACAGGAGTGGCCGCGATTGACTGCCGCCATGCAACGCCGCGGGCACGGGAGTGATGGACCGGATGCTTTGGCCGAGGAGATGGTCACTGGCGTTGACCGTTTGATGCTGGGCGACCAGGAACAGGATTTCGCAGACCACCCGCTGCATCCCTGGGTCGAAGACGAAGAGGCGCTGCGTCGGGCCATGCGCAAGGTCACGGCGCTGGAGGCGCTGGCCAACCGGCGGCGGCTGGTGCTGCTGGGCAAGCCCGGCTCGGGCAAGAGCACCTTTGTCAACCACCTGGCCTATGCCATGGCGGGCGGGCTGCTGGACGAGGAGCCGGATTGGTCGGCCATGTTGGAGGGACGATTCGACACGCCACTCTTTCCAATCCGCATTATCCTGCGCCGCCTGAGCGCATCGCTGACGCCCAATAGCCGGCCGGGTGCGGCCTTGATCGAAGAGGCGCTGCAAGCGATCACCCGTTTGGATGGAGCGGCGCTACTGGCGAGGCTGGAACGAGCCGATACCTTGTTGCTCTTCGACGGCTTGGACGAGGCCCCGCCGGCCGACCCCGATGACGACCCGGATGATGGGAACGGCTTCGACCGCCGACGGATCATCGTCGAAAGCGTGCAGGCGTTTTGCGCGGCCCACCCAAAGCCGGCGGTGCTGGTCACCAGCCGCGTGCGACCCTACGAACAGGGCCAGAGCCGACTGGACGATCTGCCCGCTTACACGCTGGAAGAGCTGGACGACGAGCGTATCGCCCGCTTCACGCTCCGCTGGCATGAGGAGATCGAACGCGTCGGCCAATCTTCGAGCGACGACGTTGCCAATGCGCGCGAGCAACTGACCGCGGCGTTGGCCAGCCGGCCCACCCTACGCGAGATGGCGGGCACGCCGCTGCTGCTGACCATGCTGGCACGCGTCAACCTGCGCGGCCGGCTGCCCGAGGGACGCGCCGAACTCTATGGCGAGTGCACCAACCAGTTGCTCTGGGAGTGGGAGAAGGGCAAGGAGCCTGAATCTGACGGCACATTCGAGAGTCTTCAGACACTGCTGACCATCGAAGGCGAAAAGACGCTCTCCATCGTCGATCTGGAGCGCCTGCTCTGGGAGATGACCTTCCACGCCCACGGTCGCAGCGGCCGCGAGGACGTTGAACTGCCCGCCGCCGACCTGGAGAAGCGCCTGGCCAAACTGCACCCCAAGAGATATGGCGGCAAGGCCTGGGCCGCACGCGTGGTCGACCTCATGCGCGAGCGCGGCGGGCTGCTGCTGGCCTCCGACAACGATACCTTCACCTACCCCCACCGCAGTTTTCAGGAATACCTGGCCGCGCGCTGGCTGCTGGAAGACTCGGAGCGCAACGAGCTTGCCGCCCAGAAGGCCACATCCGACATCTGGCGCGAGGTGGTGTTGCTGGCCTGCGGGCACCTGACCGCCGAGGGACGCTACGGCGAACTACAAGCTCTGGTGGCCGAACTGGCGGGCGGCACGTTTGACAACGACGAAGACCGGCGACGCCTGCTGGTCGCCGGCCAGGCATGGCTTGAGTTTGGGCCGGAGAAGGCGACGGGTTACGTGGGGACTGAGTTGCAGGTGAAGATCCCTCGGCTGCTCACCAATCTGATGCAGGACCGCACCGCGCTTGCGACGCAACGGCTGGAAGCCGGGCAGACAGCCGCCGACTTGGGCGAACTACCCAACGACCTGGACGCGTTCGTGCCGCCGCTGGCTGAAATAGGCATAGGGCTGGGCGACGGCCTGGCCATGGCCAAATATCCGGTCACCAACGAGCAATATCGCCGCTTCTGGGATGACGCCGGCTATGAGACGGACAAGCCCTGGTGGGATGCTGAGGCAGTGAAGGAACTAGATCGCTGGGTCGGTACCTGGCGAAACGGTCCGCGCTTATGGAATGTCGAGCAATTCAACCGGCCAACCTTTCCGGTGGTGGGCGTAAGCTGGTACGAAGCCGTCGCCTACTGCGCGTGGCTAACGCCCAAGCTACGCAGCAAAGGCGTCATACCCGAATCTCACGAAGTGCGCCTGCCGACGCAGGAAGAGTGGGAACGCGCCGTCCGCGGTCGCCACGGCAAGGAATATCCATGGGGCGACGACACCTTCGACGCCAGTCGCGCCAACACCAAAGAGAGCGAGCTGGACGCACCCACACCGGTACACATGTACCGTGACGGGGCCACGCCCGAGGGCATCTGGGATCTGTCGGGCAATGTCTGGGAGTGGAGCGCGGATATTCGTTCAGACACGACCGCCTTTCTGAGGGGCGGAGCGTGGTATACTAACGGTCAACGGACCGGTGCGTCTGGGTCTGCCTTCAGGGACTATCTTTGGGGCTGGGACTACAACTACGGGTTTCGAGTTGTTGTCGCCCCCATCTAGTCCTGGTTTCTGTCTCCTGGTTTCTGAATTCTGATCTTGGGTGCGCAGCACCTACTGATTTCTAACATCGCTGCGCTTCCCTTGGGGAAGCGCAGCGATCGATTTTTGACGGAATTGGGGTATCGTCTCAATCCTCCGGGGTGTGTGCGTACCCTTGCGCTTGTCTACAGCGGGCAGGGGCAAGCCCTGCCCCTACTTAGTGAAATGGTACAAAATGGGCAAAGTCTACCGCCATCTCTACCCTCAAGTTTATGATCTGGGAAAACCTGCTGCTGGCCTGGCGCAAGGCCCGTAAAGGAAAGCGCGGCAGCCCGCCGGCGGCGAGCTTCGAAATGAATGTGGCCGAGAATCTGCTGGAGATTCAGGCCGAACTGGCGGAACAGACCTATCGCCCCGGCCCCTATGCCAGCTTTACGGTCCACGAACCCAAGCGTCGGCTCATCTCGGCCGCGCCCTTTCGGGATCGGGTGGTGCATCATGCGCTCTGCAACATCATGGAGCCGCTCTTCGAACGCCGCTTCATCCATGACTCCTACGCCAACCGTGTGGGCAAAGGCACCCATCGGGCGCTGGATCGCTGCCAGCGCTTCGCCCGCCGCCATCGCTACGTCTTGCAGTGTGATGTGAAACAATTCTTCCCAGCCATCGACCACGCCATCCTCTTGCAGACAATCGAGCGCGTCGTCGTCGACCCGGATTTGCTCCGGCTTTGCGCTACGATTCTGGAGAGCGGCGAAGGTGTATTGGGCAGCGAGTACGACATGCGCTATTTCGCCGGAGACGATCTGTTCGCCGTCAACCGCCCGCGCGGGCTGCCCATCGGCAACCTGACCAGCCAGTTCTGGGCCAATGTCTATCTCGACCAACTGGATCACTTCGTCAAGCGCGAGCTCAAGTGCGGCAGCTACCTGCGCTTTGTGGACGACTTCCTACTCTTCGCCGATGACAAAGCCACGCTGCAGCGCTGGCGGACTGAGGTCATCGACTACCTGGCAGGCCTACGCCTGACGCTACACGAACAGCGCTGTCAGCCGCGCCCTGTCGAAGAGGGCATCCCATTTCTCGGCTTCGTGGTCTACCCACATCATCGACTGCTGAAGCGGCGCAAGGGCATCGCCTATCGCCGTCGCCTGCACGAGCTTGTCGCCCACTACCACGCCGGCGAACTGCCGCTGGATAGCGTGACGGCATCGGTCCAGGGCTGGGTGGCCCATGTTTCCTATGGCCAGACGTATGGGCTGCGCAAACAGATCTTCGGCGAGATCCCGCTGGAGCCTCGCCGGCACAGCGCACTGAAGTAGATCTGGCGAGACCGGCAGCCCCCTAGCACCAACCTTGGGGAAAAGCCCGGCTTCCGGCCCAGCTATGCCTTGCGGTGCCTCCCCCAGGATCTGGGGGTCGGGGGCCGAATTGGACAACCCATGAACGAATCACCCATCTTCACGCGTACCCACGATCTGCTGCTCTGGATTCTGCAGGTCTCACGCAAATATCCTCGCGATCAGCGCTTTGTGCTGGCGCGCCGACTGCAAGACCAGGCCTTTGCCCTCCAGGACGCGCTGACGGCTGCGGCCATTGGCAGCGCGCAGCAGACCCAACACCTGATTGAGGCCGACATCGCCCTCACAGGTCTCCGTAAGACGCTGTTGCTCTGTTTCGAAATGGGGTTACTCGACGCAAGCAAATATCGGCACGTGAGCGAGATGGCGGCGGAGGTAGGCAGGCTGTTGGGCGGCTGGCGCAAAGCCGCAGGTAGGCGACACTAACCGGATCAAACAAGACGGCCCGGCCCAAGCGCCGTCTTGCAGACGCAGGGGCCGGGCCTCGAAGATATATGCCCGCCTGCATGGTCGATGCCCCACACAGACGGCCAGGACCGGGTCGCGCCATCTCTTCAAAGCCTCGGGGCAACGGCGCAGCAGCGGCATTGCCCATTTCCGGCGGGCGACTCATGGGATAAAACGCTGGTCTGGTAAGAGATGTGGGCGACAACAACTCGAAACCCGTTGTTGTTGTTCCTGTTCCAATGATTGTTCCTGTTGGCAGACCCAGACGCACCGACCCGGCCCTGCGACGCCGTCCAAGGACGGTGTCGCATCCCGATTGTCGCGCCGGTTGGTCTGGATGTCCAGCATGGATTTCGTAATGTACCGCGGCATTTATGCCGCCCTGTCAAAGCCGAGGGTTCCTTGGTCGGGCGGTACATTGAGGGGTAACGATATACTCCGGTAAAAACGTAGGTGCGGTTTGCAACCGCACGAATCCCGAATAACCCAGAGGCTCCGTGGTTCGTGCGGTTGCAAACCGCACCTACGATCAATTGGCGGACTAGACGCTCAACCATCAAAATGCCGCGATACAATTAGAATTCAGAGGGTGCTTCGCACCCAAGATCAGAATTCAGGAACCAGAACACAGAAACCAGGACTAGATGGGGGCGACAACAACTCGAAACCCGCCGAAGTTGTACCTGCACCAAAGATCGTACCTGCCGGCAGACCCAGACGCTTTGACATCCCTGGCGTCGCTATACCATGAACCGCCTTTCACCCAATACCAACCATCTGAATCCTTGTCGCCAGTCCATTCCCAGACATTGCCGGCCATGTCCCAACAGCCGTACGGACTTACTCCGTTTGGATAGCGCCCGACTGGCGTCGTATCATCCACGTTGTGGTCGAAGTTGCAGAGTTGGTTGTTGGGCGGCCAGTTGCCCCAGGGATAGCTGCGACCATCGCTGCCGCGGGCAGCCTTCTCCCACTCGGCCCGGGTCGGCAGCCGATAGGAGCGTCCTGTTGTGCGCGATAGCCACTCGCAGTAGGCTACGGCATCGTCCCAGGATACCTGGGTCACGGGATGATCGGACTTTGCGGCCACGGAGGTTCCAGAACCACGCGGCGTTCGCCAGGTCAGTAGCTCGATTCTTCCTTCTCAGCAGTCGTCTGATAGCCGGTCGCCTGCACGAAGGCAGCGAACTGGGCCACTGTGGTCGGCGTCTTGGCGATGTGGTAGGTGGGCAGGTGTTTGCGTTGCGCCGGATCCTCGCCCATCAGGAAGTAGCCGGCGGGGATGCGTATCAGTTCCGGCAGCTCGGAATCGACGGAGATGTCCCTGGGCACAGGCGTCTCCGTGCCTGACGGTGGCTGCGGCTCCGGCCGCGCTTGCGGGGCAGGCTGACGTGTCGACGGCTGGGCCTTCGGAAGGCTCTCGGATGCCTGCACCTCATCAACGCCATCCACCAGGACTTGCACAACCTGTTTGATCTCCTGCCAGACCCCCTCTTCCTGGACAGCCGCACCGAGCAACGCAGAACCGGCTGCGCCAAAGGCCGCCAAGAGCAGTTTGCCCAGCCGCTGCTGAATCGTTGACTTGCGCTGGGTCTGCTCGGCAGTGCGCGGCTCGCTCTCGGCCAGCGCTTGCTCGATACGCGTCAGCGCTTCAAGGATTGCCGACTGCTCTGAACGATCGGCGTCCATTGCTGCCTGCAGCGCCGCCAGATCGGCTTCGATGCGCGCCAGGCGTCGATCCTCAGGCACGTTGAGGATGGCTTGCCAGCGGTCGCGTGCGGCCTGGAGGCGAGTCTGCTGTTCGGCATTGTCGGGATTGAGCGCGTGATCCAGGTAATCGATCTTTTTCTCGACCGCACGCACTTGTTCGGCAGAGGGCGGCCAATCCGGATCCTCGGCAGCCAGTTGCTCCAACAGGGCCTCCAGCGCGTTCAGCTGCTCGGCATTGCCGGACGAATCGTGCAGCCGATCTTGGAAGCGCTGCCGCAATTGACGGTTGATTCTGTCAGTCCACGATGATCGAGGCATGGCACTTTTTGGGGTGGAATGGGTTGATTGTGATTGGAAGTGTAGCGCGATTGGGAACGGATCGCAAGGAGGAAAGGGCAAATTGTCGATTGTCAATTGTCAACGTTCAATTGTCAATGTGTGTTGCAGCGTCAACATTGACAATTGAACGTTGACAATCGATCATTGACTATTGTTCGCTACCCAAACTCCTCCGTCACCTCTCTCGCGATGTCGGCCCATTCCCACAACCGCTGCGGTTCATAGCGCACCGTGCTGATATCTTTGGCGATGATCTCGACGACGCAACCGTCGGCACGGGTCAGTTCGTCACGCAGGATGCGACGCGCTTCGGCCGGGTCCCAGACGTCCCAGGCGAAGATGGCGGGGTTGGGTTTGCGGGAGAAGACGTAGGCGTCGCCCATCTGCTCGGCCGCGATGTCGATGTCGACCCACGGGCTCATGGAGACTTTGCGCAGGCCGGGGACGCTGACCAGGATGTCGAGCTTCTGGTGCAGCGGTTCGCAACAGCCGTAGTAGTTGAGGCCGAAGCGTTCCAACCAGCGCCGTTCATATTGCAACGCAAACTCTTCGTGCATTGCGGGTGAGACCGAGCCGAAAATCTGAGCCGTGGCGCAGCCCCAGAGATCGGCGGTGTGTGCACCGACCCGATCGTGGGCAGGATCGTGATTGGCGGTCGGCAGTTCGTCTGTGAAGCCCAGGCCGCCCGAGCCGACACGCACATTGTTGTTGTTGAGCGCTAGCAGGCCCTGCTCCTCGTACTGGTCCAACCGGCAGAGGTAGGCGGAGACAAGCCGGTCCATGGCCGCGTGGACCAACTCGGGGCGCATGACCAGATCGAGCATCGCCTTCTGCACGTCCCACCAGCGGATCAGCTCGTCCCACGGCGCGAACCAGAAACCGCGCTGGCCCAGTTTCTGGATGGGGAGGATGTCGCCGAAGAGGTCGACCAGGCACTGGTAATTGCGCTCGGTGGCCTCCGCATCGTAGGTCACCACCGGATTGCGGATCTTCGCCACGTCATCGAGGCTATCGATCTGGGCGTGGAAGCCACGCGAGACCACGTCGTTGTCGGCGTCGGTGCGTACGATCTCCACGTCCTCACCGATGCCGAAGCCGGTGTCGTGCACGACCAGCGGGCAGTAGAAGACGGGGTCCACGACCATGTCGCCGCGCATGTGCTCCCACTGATAGATCGTCCGACGCAGGATCTGCTCCTGGATGCGAGAGAACTCGTGGGAGGTCTGAAGCGTCAACTCGCCGTCCACATCCATCTCGTGCCAGGGGATCTCGTTGATCCAGACCATGGGCTTGCCCTGGCCCAAGCTGTTGCTGCGCTTCCAGCCTGCGGTCGTCTCCTGATGGACAGGCAGCGCTGCGATCTCCGCCTGTCGCTCGGCCAATTGTCGAAGAATTTCTCGATCCCTTGTTGGGATGTCCATTCGTCTTCCACTCCTTAGAATTTTCACTTTTATGTCAAACAAAATTGCATTGCGGTACGATTGGCGAGGCCCAGATCAGCCTCGCCCAGCAATCGCTCACGCAACAAGGGCGTGAGTTCGTGTTCACCCAGGCTGACAAAACCGAGTCGCGCATAGAAGGGAGCGTTCCAGGCCAGATGTCGAAAGGTCGTCAGCGTGACGGTCTCGAAGCCCTGCTCCTGCGCCCGATCACAGACGGTTTGGGCCAGCGCCCTGCCGATGCCTTGCCGGGCATGCGCGGGATGGACGTCCATTTCTTCGAGATGAACGGTCGATCCCTCTATTGTTGCCACGGCGAAGCCCACGGGCTCGTTTTCAGGTGAAAGTGCTACCCAGAGGCAATCCTGCTCGAGCGCAGCCAGAAGTGTCTCAGTCGAAACAGTCTGGCTGCGCAGGGTCTCCGGTAGATCGTCAGCGCTGAAGAGCGAGGCAGCCGCCAATTCGATGGCCGGCAATTTCTCAATATGATTTCGCTTGGCTCGAACGATTTTGTAATCATGCATCTGGCTTCTCGACCTGTGAGATCCCTGGACTTGTCGCTCTAACGTCCCCGGCACGGCCTGGCGACTTTTTGCTATAGTCAGGCTTTGTAGGCCGTGCCGGGGACGATCCGATCAAAAGACGCGACAAGATCACCGATCCGCCAGGCGCGGCGGCAGCGGGTCCACGGTCCAAGCCATGCGATGGGATAGCCGCATCAGCATCTCTGCCTTGATAGTCTGTTTTGCGGGATCGTCCCAGACATTTTGACGCTCGGTCGGGTCAGCCAGGAGATCATACAGCTCGCCCATGTCGTTGCCGTGATCGATAACCAGCTTGCAATCTTCAGTCCGCACCATGGTTGCCTGGGCCGTGGGGTCTCGGTGCCAGGGCATGGCGTTGTAGTATTCGCAATAGATGTCGTCACGATGATGGTCCGGCGAGGCCGCGCCTGTCAACAGCGGCCACAGCGACTGGCCTTGCATGCCCGGATAGGGATCCAGCTGCGCGGCATCCAACAACGTCGGAGCGAGGTCAATCAACTCGACCAACGCAGGGATCCGCTGCGGTTCTATACGACCGGGCCACGAGACGATCAGCGGCACATGGGTGGCTTCCTCGTAGAAGTAGGGGCCCTTGAGATAGATGCCGTGATCGCCCAGCATCTCGCCGTGGTCGGACATGAAGATGACCAGCGTGTTCTCCAGCTGACCGGTCTCCTCCAGTTTGGCCAGGAGGCGGCCAACCTGGACATCAATGAGATCACACATGGCCCGATCAGGCGGCGCGCACCAGTCGATGGTCGAAGTCACTCATGGCGTCGTAGGGGAAACCGGTGGTATGGCCGTAGGCGCCGTCGTGATCGAAGGCCTGGTAGGGCGGTCGGTCGGCCAGTTCGCCTTCTGCGTAGTTGGGCAGCGGGATCTCGTCCAAGCGATCCATATAGCGTTCAAGGTAGTCGGCGGGCGGGTTGAAGGCGTGATGGGGGTCGAAGGTGTTGATGGAGAAGAGCCATGGCTGTCCATCGGCGGCGCGCTCTTCAACGAAATCCATGGCGGTTTCGATACACCAGGTGGTCTGGTGATGTTCTTCAGGCATGCCCAGAATCACATAGTCCGATTGCGGATGGGGTGACACCTCAAAGTCGATGCCCTGCTCGGCCAGCCAGGCCCAGTAGGCGTTGTTGGTGCCCCATCCAGCGCGTTCATGGTGAGACCAGTGAAAATCAGCGTCGTTGTAGCCGTCATCGATGCGACGCTCGGTCGTCTTGCAGTGGCTGGGATTGCAGGGAGAAAGATGCAGCTTACCCGACAGCCCACAGCGATAGCCGGCATCGGAAAAGAGCTTGGTGACGAGCACCTCATCCTCTGGGATATCCTGACCGTTTTGGCGGCAGCGCGTCGTGCGCGGGTAGCGCCCGGTCAGGAAGCTGGCCCGGCTCGGGGTGCAGACGGGACTCTGTGAGAAGCAGCGTTCAAAGAGCGCGCCGCCTGCCGTCAATGCATCGATGTTGGGCGTATGCACAAAGGGATTACCGTAGCAGCCCAGGGTGTCCCAGCGCTGCTGGTCCGTGCAGATCCAGAGGATGTTCGGCGGTCTGTTTGACATTGAAGTCGGGCCTTTCATTGTGTTGGTCTTCTTGATGCGAGAGCGCAGGGTGAACTATCAAACGCGCAGATCCTATCGTAGAAATAGAAATGGGTGTGTTGGCAAAAAGCGCCTGCTGCGTAAACAAAACAAGTTGAGATCCGTAGGGACATGGCATTCCCCGCCAGGTCGAACTCTGATTGGGCGATTCCAAATTGAGAAGCATCAACCGCATTCTGACCATGATTCTTGGGATGCCTTGTCCGTTTCAGACCTACTGCAATGCCAGGCACGGACAAGACATTCCTAGCCGCGGTATGGTTGGCGGTTGTGGTCTTGAAGGTCGAAACGGTCTCCGTCAACAACAGGTCTGTGCGGAATGCCATGTCCCTACATAGCAGTACGCCATCACCTCGTTATGTTTGCGAAGCATGCGCAAAGCGCCAACACACCCGATCGAATTCCATTGGTTCACGATTCCGAAAAAAGCGAGATTCTTCGCTGGCCCCTTGCCGGAATGACGTGATCGAAAATACCCGTTGTCGCTTTGCGACCGCTCTGCGAACAGAATGACAAATCGTAGGCTTCTAGGCAGCTAGTCCGGGCATACACCATCGACCTCGGCGAGAAAGGCGAGCAGATCCTCTTCTACGGCTCCGCCTGTTTCGACAAGCAGGCCGTGAGCGCAGTGGGGATATTCGATCACCCGCGCATTGGGAATGTGCTCTGCCATGATGTGGGAATTCTGCGGTGGGACCGAATATGTCATCGGCTCCGGTCAAAATCAGCGTCGGACAGTCGATCTCCGGCAAATGCTCAAGAATGTCATGGGTCTGGGTAAGTGCAAACATCTGCCCTTGTCGTGCTTCCAGCGGTGGCTCCGGATAGGCCAGCTTCACTTCGAGCATCGCCTCAAGCAGATCCTGCTCGCGCTCAATGAAGGCCGGTGTATAGCCGATGGCCCAGCCGTCGCGTACATCTTGTGCGCGATTGCCGGAAGGCGGCTGGCTGAACTGGGCCAAGACGGCTGGGTCCGGCGGAACCAGATTCGGATTGGCGGGTCCCCCGGGCGCCGTGGACGCCAACGTGAGACTCATCAAACGATGAGGATGCGCCAATGCAAAGTGTTGGCCGATCATGCCCCCCATCGAATGACCAAAGATGTGGACTTTTTCAAGCTCCAGCGCATCTAGCAGCTCGACCACATCGTTGGCTGCTTCGGCCATGGAGTAGTTGTCCATCGAACCTGCACTCTGGCCCATCCCACGATTGTCGAGAAGGATCAAGCCGTGCGATTCCTCAAGTTGGGCCAGAAATGCCGGCGGCCAATCGACCATGGACGTACCAAACCCGGAGAGCAGCAGCAGCGGCGAACCAGCTTGTCCACGCCATTCATAATTCAGCACAGAACCGTCATCAATATCAATAATCGGCACGGTATTCCCCCTCAAAGATACGCCTGTAGCGCATCAAACATCGCGTCGTGACCGGGAGCCAATTCCGGGACTCCTTCCGGAAAACTGACCCAGTAGAGCTCGAAGAGTATCGGCTCGCCGCCGGTAGACGGGTCATCCTCAAAATGTCGCCACCGTTGCGGCGACTGCCCATCGCAGATCAGGTGGTAGAAGCGGTGCCGATGGAGCAGATCGCGATCCGGAAATCGAACATCGAATTGGCCAAGAAAGGCGTTCAGGCGCAGGCCGGACAAGCCCGTCTCCTCGATTGCCTCGCGAAGTACAGCGGCAGCCGAATCCTCGAAGACCTCGCGGGTACCGGCAGGAACCTGGGTACCAGCATCAGGAAAATCGACATGATCGAAGACGAGCAGCCGATCACCATGGGTGATGTAGGCGAGGACCTTGTGTACGACATCCATTAGCGTTGGCCCACTGCGATGATATGCGTACCCATGCCGGTGCAGCCCTCACTGGCACAAGCCTCTATTTCCATGCGCAGCAGTTCCTGCCATTTCTCACTATCGGCACGCATCGTTCCCAGCAATTCTTGCCACCGCAACGACAGGCAGTTTGATGCCGACATATCGAGCAACGTCAGGTTAGCCGCTGTCAGCCGATCACGCAGCTCTTCTGATCGGAACATATGGCAGTAGTGGCCTGTCTCATCCGGCGCTTGGGGCAAGAGGTCGCCGGTCCCGGTGATCTGCTGGTTTCTCGCCAACGGCAGTGACATCACACCATCTAGATAAAGATGAGCAGTCCCCCAAATCGACATGACGCTCAACAGTAGTTTGCCGTCCTGCCGAAGCAGACGCATGCACTCATGAAGTGCGACATCACGCTGGTCAAGCACGTAGCTCAGCGGACCGCCGTAGGCAACCACAGCATCGAACGATGCATCGGGAAAAATCGACATGTCACAGATATCGATCTGATGACGGGCCTCAACAGCTTCTTCGAATCCATGCTGTCGCGCATAACGCCGATTCAATGCCAACTGAACCTCAGAGATGTCACCGACAACAACGTGCGCGCCCAGTTCGGCCAACACCTGCGTGAAACGTCCGGCGCCGGCGCCGATCTCCAACACGCGTACGCCGGCGACCACATGCTCATTCAGGTAATGGGTGTGGATGTAGAGGCTCACCTCATCGAGAGGTGTCGCAATCAATCGCTCCCACTCCTCGACACCTGAAGCGTTGAAGTAGTCGGCCGCCCACTTTGCCGGATTATTTTGCATCTGACTTCCTCCCAACCTGCCCTACAGTTCGACTTTCCATGCAATCGCAGCGTCCGATGGGGCTTCATTTTCGCGCACCCTGATCGTGAGACCTTGCGGCGATTGCGTCCACTCGCAGCGACCGTCGCCGCCCAGCATCTCGACCGAGCGGACTGGACGATCTAGATGGCCGGCGTTTGTCCCCAGGGCATCGAAGCGAACAGAACCTGCGGGCACGCCCAAGGTCATGGCGTAGATGGCGTCACCATCTTTAGAACGCGTATAGCGTCGGTCATCGGCGTTGCAGTTGGCAAAGAACCAATGCGGATGTTGCCGACTACGGTCGATCAGCTTCTCGGTGTCGCCCTCCGCTTGAACCGTCCAGGCGCGTGTGTTGTAGATGGCCTCGCCGTTGATCGCCAGCCACTCGCCGACTGCCAGAATCGACTGCTGCTGGGCGTCCGGGATGGTGCCGTCAGCCTTGGGCGATAGTGAGAGGGAAAGGCCGCCGCCGCGGCTGACCCGGTCAATGAGCCCGTGGAGCAGTTCCTTGCCGGACACGTAGGTCTGTCCCTCGACCCAGCCCCAGGACTTGTCGCCGATCTTCATGTCGTCGTTCCAGGGGCGCGCCGGGAAAGCCGGGCGATCGCGTCCGGCCTCGAAGTTCCAGACACCAAAGTCAGGATCAAAGTTGTAGACCATACCGCGGCAGTTTGTTGAGCACACAGACTTGCTTGGCCCAAGCCCGACTCTGATTGAGGTAGTAGGCGAGCATCTCCAGGGCGTCACGTTCATAGGCGTCCTCGCGGAATTTGCCGCCGTCAAACCACATGAGATCGGGCTGGTACTTGTCAATGACCTCGCCGACAACGGCTTTCCATTGGGCCAGGAAATCCTCAAATGTACTGGAGAACTGGGGCCAGTAGAAGTCGGCAAAGGCAGGATCGAAGACATCCCAGCCTTGCTCGCGCCCCAGGCGCACCGATTCCTCGTCCATCTTCTGGTCCCATTGATTCCAACCGGGCAAGAACCAGTTGAAGCCGCGGATGATGTGGAAGGGGGCCACAACGCTCAGATTTCGCCGCCGCAACGCCGCAGCAAACTCGCCGTACAGATCTCGCTTCGGCCCCATCTTGCCGACGTTCCAGCGATAGACGTCGCTGTCCCACAGGCCGAAGCCGTCATGGTGGGCAAGGGAAAAACCACCGTACCGTGCGCCGGAACGGTGAAACAGGTCGGCCCATTCATCGGGATCGTAGTTCTCGGCAGTGAACATTGGGATGAACTCTTTGTAGCCAAATTCAGCCGGCGATCCGAAGCGCTTAACATGCTCAGCGTGAACCGGGTGAGCCGGATCGTACATGTGTTTGCCGTACCACTCCATGCCGAAGCCCGGCACGGAATAGAGTCCCCAATGGGCATAGATACCGAACTTGTCGTCCTGGAACCAGTCGGGAATGCCATAGTCGATTAACGATGGCCAGGTGGGTTCTATCGTCACGCTTGTGCTGGTCATTGTATTGCTTTCTCCCCAAACTGTCGTGAAGCTACTGCCGCAATATCGTCGGCAAGTGCAAGCTTCGCTCTTGCCTGTTGATGGGTCATCCCATAAATCGGGTGCTCATCATCCAGGCTATTATTGGCCCGCTGAAAAAGTAGCCGCCCAGGTGAACCAACGTCCGAAAGCGCGTCGCATCGGGCAGACGTTGCACTTCCGGCCCCGAAGGCAAGCGGCATTCGCTGTAGCCGTCGACAACCGCAGCGATTGCCTTGGTATCAGGACGGTAGTTGTCGTCAAAGCAACTGTCGAGCAGCAATCCCAGGTCAACGATTGCCGACCCCAATCCTGCCCCCTCCCAATCGACCAGAATCACCCCACGGTCCGGTGTACGGACGGCATTGTCCGGGTGGACATCGCTGTGCAACAGAGTGATCGGCAACCCCTCACAGGTGTCGGTCGACCGGATGTTGGCTAGCAGCGTCTCGTATTCTGCCTGGCGGTTTGTCGGCACATCCCCTGAGCGGGCGGCCAGATACTCCGCTACCCAGACAAGATCTCGTTGAGGCAGCGTGGTTGCAGTCGGCAGCGGCGAAAGACGGCTCGACGTCTTCAGTGGCAGAGAATGCAGACTCCCCGATCTCATGCCCAATTCATAGTAGTCCGCGGACGAGATCGGAATTTGGTTGACGATATCTGAACGGCATTCGAGAAATCCATCCAAAGAAAACGATTCCCCCTGCCAGGAACGCAGAGGCGTCCCCTCATAGATCGTCACCATCAGGCGCAGACCGTCGACCAGTCCAACTGTTTCGCCATCTCGTGTACGGATCAATCGCTCCGCCGGATAGCCCTGTTCCTCCAGGAAGGCTAGAACGTGCGCGGCAGAGAGAAACGAATCAGTGAAATACGCGTCTGCATCCGTCGCCAAAACACGAACAACCCACGGTGTTGAATGGCCGGCTGCATCAACCAACAAGACATCGTTCGCCCCTTGCGCCAAAGGCAGGAGCAGCGTACATTCGGCGGAATAGACTCTGTTCAGAACCCGCCTCAGGGACTCAGGATCCACCGAGCAGTGCCTGCAATCGCAGCCGATCGGCCTTTCGAAGGCCTTTGACAACCAGCGCGTAGGACTCATCGATCATGCGTAGCACTACCTCATCGGGGATGCTGCCGTCCAGCGTGACAGTATTCCGAATGATCCTTGTTCATGTGGTAGCCGGGTTGGACGGCAGGGTAGAGCGCCCGCAGAGCATCAGCGTCGTCAGGGTAACACTTGAGATTGACGGTCAAGAGATTCTCTTGCCACGGTGTTCCGGCAAACATCTTGCCGGCAACCTTGAAGACAGCTGTTTCCGGGCCAAAGGGAAACTCTTTGACAGCTTCCGGCTTTGAGAGCAATATCTCTTCCAATGCATCATAATGCATACGACGAACCTCCAAGTTTTACTACGCCTTTTTGTTGGATTGCACTGCTCGAAAGGGGCGCCGGAATCACCATGCAGCCGCCCGTCAGAAGTGTATCATTTGAACCGATCCGGCACAATGGCGACTCATGTAACCCATGTCCAACCCTTATCGTTGAATTCGTTGATATTTGGACTTGACAGATCAAAAATATCGAAGTAAAATTTGCGATGCAAGATGTGATGTCCGACAGGAGTACTTGTGCGCTGTTGATGAACAACCGGTTCGATGGCAACCTCGACTTCACTCGTTGGCAGAATACGTTTTGTACGAAGAGTAAAGTTTTTTACACAGAAAGAGTATGGGAGTACGACAATGAGTGAAGAAACAATTGTAGGCACCGTCAAGTGGTTCAATGACGCCAAAGGCTACGGCTTCTTGGCCCGTGAAGGTGGAAATGATGTCTTCGTGCATCATTCAGCCATCGTTGCAGAAGGTTTCCGTACACTGGGCGAGGGTGACCGTGTTGAGTTCACCATCGAGCAGGGTCCGAAGGGACCGGCAGCTGCCAACGTGCGCAAGGTCTAGGTTTTCCCCTAGCTTACACGTTAGAAGCAAATAGAAAGGGACCGGCGTCATGCCGGTCCCTTTTTTTAATGCTGATTTCTATGGTCAATTCTGTGTAGAGACGCAAGATCTTGCGTCTCTACACAGAGGTCTAGAGCTCGCCGCCTGCCCAGAGCAGTCCTCGCCGAACAATTTCTTTCGCCTCCGGCACGTCGAAGTCGACGGCTACATGGCCTAGCGACGAGTAGAAAACCCGCCCCTTGCCCCACATCCGCTTCCATACAACAGGCATTACTGTTCCGTTGACCCACGGCGCAATGTCGGTATGAAACATGGTCGTGGCCAATACATCATTGCCCGGATCCACATGCAGGTAATATTGTTCAGAGTGCATGTCAAAGTCTTCGATGCCGGCTGTGATCGGATCCATGTGATTGGTGATGTTGACCCGGTAGTCAATGATATTGCCTGGATGCGCCACCCACTGACCACCGACCATCCATTGATAGTCGACATTGTCGCGAAACGAGTCGGCCATACCGCCATGCCAGCCGCCCAGGTTCACGCCGGACTTGACTGCTTCCAGAAGCCCCGACTCTTGTTCCTTGGTGATCGTGCTCATGGTCCAGACCGGCACGACCAAATCCAGCGAGCGCATATACGCTTCATCTAGATAGACATCAAGCGTGTCGACGATCTTGACGTCAAAGCCGGCTTCTTCCAACAGTGGAGCGAAGATATTGACACACTGCTCAGGCTCGTGACCAGCCCAGCCACCCCATGTCATAAGCGCTTTCTTTGCCATGATTTTCTGCATTCCCTTCTTTGTGAACGGTCCTCCGCTGCCAGTAGGCTGTGGACTGTTCGTCACTTCTCAACACTGCCGAACGTCGGCAGAATGTAAATTCGATTACATTTCACACACAGTATAGTCGTTGCGCAGAGAGCGTACAAGTCTACCGGAATCACCCTTAATTCACACTGAATGACGGATTGTCGTTGGCCCATTGCATCGTGTATAGATTGTAGTACCGACCATGCTGTGCCAGGAGTTCCTCGTGTGAGCCGATCTCAACGATCTGGCCCTGATCCATGACGACGATCTTGTCAGAGTTCACGATGGTGCTGAGGCGATGGGCGATGACGAAGCTTGTTCTTCCCTCCATCAGTCGCTCCAATGCCTTCTGGATCACCTTCTCAGTCGTTGTGTCGATACTACTGGTCGCCTCATCCAGAATCAGAATACGCGGGTCGGCAAGCAAGGCACGAGCGAAGGAGATGAGTTGGCGCTGACCGACACTGAGATTGACGCCATCTTCGCCTACATCGCTGTTGTAGCCGTCGAGCGTGCTGGTGATGAACCCATCGGCGCCGACGGCTTTGGCCGCCTCGGCAACCTCCGCGTCGGTCGCATCCAGGCGACCGTAGCGGATGTTATCCGCGATGGTGCCGCCGAAGAGGAAGGTGTCCTGAAGCACAATGCCGAGCTGAGAACGCAGGCTCGACATCGTGACATCGCGCAAGTCATGACCGTCGACTCGGACACTGCCGTCCGTCACATCGAAGAAGCGAGCCAACAGGCGGATGACCGTACTCTTGCCGGCGCCTGTCTCTCCAACCAGGGCGATACGCTCACCGGGCGCAGCATGTAGATCGACATCGACGAGGACTGGATCATCGTCATTGTAAGAGAAGTCGATATGGTCAAAATCGACCTTGCCGACCACGGGGGGCAGTGTGATGGCGTCGGGCTTATCGTCCAGATCGGGCGCTGTGTCGATGAGCGTGAAAATGCGTTCACTGGCCGCCATGGTGGCCTGGAACGTGTTGTAACGCTGTGCCAACTCGCGAATCGGATCAAAGAATCGCTCGACATAGAGCACGAAGGCCAACAGCGTCCCTGCCGTTAGTGCATCACCCAAAACCAGGTAACCGCCAACGCCGACGACCAGCGCCGTAGCCAGCGAGCCCATGAAATCGACTCCGGGGAAGAAGATGGCTGCCAGACGAGCGGCATCGATATTGGCATCGAAGTAGGAGTGGTTGAGATCTTTGAAGTAGGCAGCGTTTTCCTTCTCTCGCGTGAAGCTCTTTGTGACGCGGATACCGGTGATCGACTCGTTGAGAAAGCCGTTGATCAGCGAAAGCCGAGAGCGAGTGGCTCGATAGGCTGAGCGAACACGCTTGCGCCAGTAGTTGGTCAGAATCAACATGAACGGCAGCACCGTGAAGGTTACCAGTGCCAATTGCCAGTTCATCCAGAGCATGACAATGACGATACCGATCAGAATGAAAACCGAACGTGCCAGCCCCGTAATGGACCAGGTGACAAAATCCTGTAGGACGCCCACATCACTGATCAGGCGGCTCATGAGGCGACCAACACTGTAGTTGACATGAAAACTGAGCGACAGTTTATGTAAATGCTGGAAGAGCATACTGCGCATGTCGGCCACAACCTTGGTGCCAACAAAGGCCATGATTGATATTCGAGTGCGGTTGAATACCCACTCGCCTACTGCGACGGCCAGAAAGAATAGCGTCCAGGTTCGCAGGGCGCTCATATCTCCGGCACGGATGCCGGCATCGACGGCACGGCCGATGATCCAGGGGCCAGCGACATTAAATACAGAGGTCACGATCATCAACACGACTGCGACGATCAGCTTGCTCTGGTACGGTTTCATGTAGGTCAGAAGACGCGAGAGCAAACGCGAGTCATAGGCGCTGCCGAGCACATCATCTTCGTCCTCGGTCAGAAGTCGCTCAACACGACTTTCACGCCGGCGTCGCTCCTGTTCCTCAAAGGTGATGTCCTTGCCGTAGAGCCAATTCTGCTCCGGCTCGATTGCTCTATGGTGTTTCCCTGTCTGACTATTTTCTTTTGGTGTTTTCTCTTGCTGGGTTTTCGGTTTCGTCTGTTCCATGATGTCCCCTAGGCTCCGATCTCTAGCTGCTGAAATTCCTCTTGATCGCGGAGTTGGAGGTCGTATATCTCGCGGTAGAGACCGCCGTGCTCCAGCAGTTCATCATGTGTGCCACGCTCGATAATGCGGCCGTGATCCAGAACGATGATCGTATCGGCCTCTTTAAGCGTGAGCAGACGCTGGGCAATCACAAAGGTCGTCCGGTTTTCCATGAGCTTGTCCAGCGCCTGCTGGATCAGATGCTCAGTTTCGGTATCGACGCTACTCGTCGAATCATCAAATATCAGAATCCTCGGATTGCGTAGCAGTGCCCGAGCGATCGCAACGCGCTGGCGCTGACCGCCGCTCAATGTAACACCGCGCTCGCCGACGATGGTGTCATAGCCATCCGGAAACTGTTCGATAAATTCATGGGCGTTGGCTGCCTTGGCCGCAGCAACCACATCTTTGAACGTAGAATCACGGCGACCATAGCCGATGTTTTCGCCGATGGTGGCACTAAATAGAAACGGATTCTGCAGAACCATGCCGATCTGGCTGCGCAGACTGACGAGCTTGACCTCACGGATGTCGACGCCGTCAATCAGAATTCGGCCCTCAATCGGGTCATAGAAGCGGGGCAACAATTGAATGACCGTCGATTTGCCGGATCCCGTGGGGCCGATTAGGGCGATCGTCTGGCCCGGTTCAACGGTGAAGTTGATGTCCTCCAGCACCGTTCTGCTGCCATGGTAAGAGAATCCAACATTCTCAAATGTGACTGATCCCTGAACCTCGCCGAGTTCATGCGCGCCATCGCTCTCAACAATCTCGCTGGGCGTATCCATGATTTCAAAGACGCGCGTGGCGCTCGCCCCAGCTGTGGCAGCCAGGTTGGCCAGGAAACCCAGCCGCTGAGCCGGTCCGTTGAGCATGAGCACATAGGCGATCATAGCGAAGAGGGTACCGACGGTGATAGTGCCGTTGATTGCCATGGGGCCACCAAACCAGAGCAAAAGAAAGACGCCGGCCGCGATCAGAAACGTAAAGAAAGGCCAGTTGTTGGCCCAGACGCGGATCACGGCATAGCGCTGTTCGAACCAGGCGTTGTTCTCTACTTCAAACTTCTCCAGTTCGTACGGCTCACGCGCAAACGCCTTGACCACGGTAATGCCCGTCATGCTCTCCTGCATGTTGGTGGAGAGCAACCCCATCTGTTCCTGCACGGACTTGAACATAGGCCGCACAGTGCCGCCAAATCGCACCGTCGCCACCAACAGAATGACTATGGGGATCAACGCAAGCAGGGCAAGCTGTACGTTTTCGAAGAACATCGCGATGATGACGCCGCCGGAAAGAAGCACAATCGCAACCAGATCCATCAGGCCGACACCGACAAACCGTTCGGTCTCGGTGATATCGCTGGTGGCTCGACTCATGAGATCGCCGGTCTGGGAGCGATCATGAAATGCGAAGGGGAGGTGTTGAACGGCATCGTAGTAGTCATTGCGCAGATCATAGGCTGCCCGGTGGGTGAGCCAGAGGCCGTAGTAGCGCTGACCGAACGCAGCAAGTCCACGCACAACCGCGATGCCAAGGATGAGCAATGCCGCCCAGAGGATGGCCGTCATATCCTTTTCTTCCAAGCCGCGATCGATGGCCGCCTTGATGATCTGGGGCACGAACAGACCCAACAGTGTCGCGAAGATCATGGACGTGTAGCCGATCACTACCTGGAACCAGTAAGGTTTCAGGTAGCCGATCAGTCGACGATACACGTTCGGTTGTGCTGTCATTCGTCCTCCCTATCAAGCTGCCGTTTCGATCGTTGCGTGCTTGGCTGGATATACTGTATGCAAAAAGAAATGCCGTGAAGCATCCGCCCCACAGCTCAGTCAAACCATCAATTTGTTGCGCACGGAGGATTCAGGGGGTGTCCGCCCATGTCCCGACCGACTACGTTCTGTCTTCAGCCAGGTTCAGGAAGCACAGAACTCCGACTATAGGTCACTGCGCCTCTGAGATGCATAATCTGCTTGAGCCGCTGTTGGCCTGGGAAATTCTGTACGATGGCGGCCATAGAAGCACTCCCTTGCCTTTTTCGGGTTCGGACTCGCACCATATTTCTACCAATCGGCCGAGGTATCAATTTTGCCCTATGCCGCAACTGCGTCCAAGCTCCAAGTTTAACAGAGCGCCGCCAAACATGTCAAGGATATTTCAGCATTCGGTATTGCACGAGAAGATACTCTGAACACGACAAAATCAGACCAAATATCGGACAAAACATGATCACCTTGTCACCAATTGAGATATCAACTACATATTTTGAGGTAGCAATTACATACTTTATGGACTGGAAGCGTTACGCTTGACAGTCAATCCAAAAAAAAGTTTCCAAGTAAGTAGTTAGTCATAGGAGAAGTGAAGATGAAAGTAAGCATGCACGATTCACATGGCAAGCCTAGAATCGGCTGGCGCCTCATAGCGACATTTGTCGTCATAGCGATTGGCGTAGGCCTTCTTGGGTTGCTGTCTGGAGAGGCACATGCCGCAGCGCTCAGTCAGGAGACGACAAATACAGATGACTGGTATCTGCCGTCGATGTTCAAGGATCCGTCGGCCGTAGACGACGCGACGGTCAATATTGCCCACTATGCGCCCTTCGGTACCAGCCAGGACGGCACCTCGGTCAGCATCTTTGTTGACGGCGCCGAGGCCCTTACTGACGTCAAGTTCGGCGATGTCAACAAGGACGTCCCGCTCGCCCCCGGCGAGCATCTTATCGAAATCAAGCCGACCGGCACCAGCACAGTGGCGATCAGCGGCACGGTCACACTGGCTGCAGGGGGTTCCTACAACGTCATAGCCATTGGCGATGGCGACAACCAGCCTCTGGGTCTCGAAGTCCTCGACAACAGCACGGCCGCACCGACTGCAGGCAATGGTAAGCTCCGTGTCGGCCATCTGGCACCCTTTGCTGCTGACCTCGATGACACTAAGGTCGACATCTGTACCGATGACGGTACGCCCATCCCTCAACTACAGGGCGTTCCCTACGATACCGTTACCGACTTCCTTGAGCTGCCAGCCGACGACTACGATCTGATCGTGACCATCGCCGGTAGCAACTGTGGAACCGTTGCGCTGGACATTCCTTCCGTCAGTCTTGGCGATGGTCAAATCGCTGACGCCTATGTCATCGGCAAGAACGATGCGACTTTCCCGTTGAACGTCTCGACCATCCTCGGCATCACCTTCACACCGGCCACGGTCAACATTGCCCACTATGCGCCCTTCGGCACCAGCCAGGACGGTACCTCGGTCAGCATCTTTGTTGACGGCGCCGAGGCCCTTACTGACGTCAAGTTCGGCGATGTCAACAAGGACGTTCCGCTCGCCCCCGGCGAGCATCTTATCGAAATCAAGCCGACCGGCACCAGCACAGTGGCGATCAGCGGCACGGTCACACTGGCTGCAGGGGGTTCCTACAACGCCATAGCCATTGGCGATGGCGACAACCAGCCCCTGGGTCTCAAAGTCCTCGACAACAGCACGGCCGCACCGGCTGCAGGCAATGGTAAGCTCCGTGTCGGCCATCTGGCACCCTTTGCTGCTGACCTCGATGACACTAAGGTCGACATCTGTACCGATGACGGTACGCCCATCCCTCAACTACAGGGCGTTCCCTACGATACCGTTACCGACTTCCTTGAGCTGCCAGCCGACGACTACGATCTGATCGTGACCATCGCCGGTAGCAACTGTGGAACCGTTGCGCTGGACATTCCTTCCATCCGCCTTGGCGATGGTCAAATCGCTGACGCCTATGTCATCGGCAAGAACGATGCGACTTTCCCGTTGAACGTCTCGACCATCCTCGGCATCACCTTCACACCGGCCACGGTCAACATTGCCCACTATGCGCCCTTCGGCACCAGCCAGGACGGTACCTCGGTCAGCATCTTTGTTGACGGCGCCGAGGCCCTTACTGACGTCAAGTTCGGCGATGTCAACAAGGACGTTCCGCTCGCCCCCGGCGAGCATCTTATCGAAATCAAGCCGACCGGCACCAGCACAGTGGCGATCAGCGGCACGGTCACACTGGCTGCAGGGGGTTCCTACAACGCCATAGCCATTGGCGATGGCGACAACCAGCCCCTGGGTCTCAAAGTCCTCGACAACAGCACGGCCGCACCGGCTGCAGGCAATGGTAAGCTCCGTGTCGGCCATCTGGCACCCTTCGCTGCCGACATCGACGACACCAAGGTCGACGTTTGCACCGATGACGGTACGCCCATCCCTCAGCTACAGGGCGTTCCCTACGATACCGTTGCTCCCTTCCTTGAGTTGCCAGCCGACGACTACGATCTGATCGTGACCATCGCCGGTAGCAACTGTGGAACCGTTGCGTTGGACATTCCTTCCGTCAGTCTTGGCGATGGTCAAATCGCTGATGCCTATGTCATCGGCAAGAACGATGCGACTTTCCCGTTGAACGTCTCGACCATCCTCGGCATCACCTTCACACCGGCCACGGTCAACATTGCCCACTATGCGCCCTTCGGCACCAGCCAGGACGGTACCTCGGTCAGCATCTTTGTTGACGGTGACGAGGCCCTTACTGACGTCAAGTTCGGCGATGTCAACAAGGATGTTCCGCTCGCCCCCGGCGAGCATCTTATCGAAATCAAGCCGACCGGCACCAGCACAGTGGCGATCAGCGGCACGGTCACACTGGCTGCAGCGGGTTCCTACAATGCCATAGCCATTGGCGATGGCGACAACCAGCCCCTGGGTCTCAAAGTCCTCGACAACAGCACGGCCGCACCGGCTGCAGGCAATGGTAAGCTCCGTGTCGGCCATCTGGCACCCTTCGCTCCCGACATCCAAGCCACCAAGGTCGACGTCTGCACCGATGACGGTACGCCCATCCCTCAGCTACAGGGTGTTGTGTACGGTGACGTTGCTCCCTTCCTTGAGTTGCCAGCCGACGACTACGATCTGATCGTGACCATCGCCGGTAGCAACTGTGGAACCGTTGCGTTGGACATTCCTTCCGTCAGTCTTGGCGATGGCGACATCGCTGATGCCTATGTCATCGGCAAGAACGATACGATTTTCCCGTTGAACGTCTCGACCATCCTCGGCATCACCTTCACATCGGTACCGTAACCGGGTTGACGACGGCATACTCAAGATGATCTTGAGGCATCGAACGTTCTGAGAAGCGGGCCCAGTTCAGTTGAACTGGGCCCGCTTTTTTTTGTAACTCAGCCCGGGCACATGGTTGATCGTTCCCATCAGTTTGTAGCGGTCGCCTTGGACGATTGCAATCGCCAGCAGACTGCTTCCGATCCAACGGCATGCGCTTCTCGACAGCACGATCTGCTCACCCTTCGAAACCCTGGAGGCCACGACATGATACAAGCCTTCGGCGACCAACTTGTGGTCACCATCGCACAGATCGCTCTGGTCTGGCTGAACCATACCGAAACGCAGGCACAGTGATAGCGTATGCCAACCGGACGGCAGATCAAGGATGCAATGTAGTCGCCTTCGGCGAGGCCTTGATTCCCGATTACACCTTCTGGATCGAGCGAACTGACGGAGCGCGCTTCAACTCAGATTTCTTTTTCGCGATAGTGATAGTGATAAAGCGTGGAGAATCCGCAACGTTCGTAGAGGGCGAGGGCCGGGGCATTGACCGTCATCACTTGCAGATAGCTCTGTCTGACACCGTACAGTTGCGCCCAATTCGCCAGTGCGTGAATAATGCTGGTGGCGGCGCCGCGCCTGCGCATGCGTTCATCGGTCGACATACTGAAGATGCCAAGCCAGTCCTTGTTCACGACGCCCAGCCCCAGCGCCACGGGCTCGCCATCGACCGTTGCCAGCGCAAAACCGGTCTTGGTACGAATACGATTGATGATGTCGCTCCGCACAACAGCATCTCGCTTCCCGAATTTTTCAAAATCGGCGTAGGCTTGGAGCCAAGCCTGAGTTCCCTGCTCGGAGACGTCCACCTGAAGGCCGGCGGGCGGTAGTCGTCGCCCCGTTTCAGCGAGAACAACGTCCAGCTTGGCCGTCTGCACCGCCGTCTGAGCACTGCGTTGATAGCCGCGCATGGCCAATGCGATATCCAAATCCGCAGGGCGTGATGACGGCGAAACCTGGTACCGTGCCGGCATCTCATAGACAGCGTAGAACAACTCCGCCTCGTTGAGCTTCTCGTCCAACCTCATTGCAGATACGCCGTCGCCGTCAGCGTTGGGCCAGACCGAGTTGGCACGCCGGGTAATCCCATACGTGAAGCGCAGGAGCCACCCACCTACCCAGTCTGCCTGGGCGGCAGGCCAGGCATCTCTGGCCATTGCTTCAATCAGATCGATCTCATCCTGGCGACGTTCAAGACTCATCTCGACTGTCTTCCAATAGTTGACTCCAGATTGTATCCCTACATAGTACACGAATCGATTGTTTCCAAGCAAGCAGATGTGCTACACTTCCAACAATTCTTAACTGACCAGTTCGTAGGGTGGTTCCTTTGCCGCCGAGCGATGCAAAGCACAGCCGGACGACAATGAAACAGACACGCATCAGCCTAGCTTTATGTCTAGTGTCGCCAGTTGTTTGAAGCGGTGCCTGTCTAGCACAATCCTTTGCTTGATGCTTTTGACGAAAAAGCCCGTCCGATGAAAAGACCAATGCCCTGGGTAGCAGAACACTGGCCCGCAATGTAGCTATTTATGCAAACAACTTTGCAAACAGAAGAGACGACACACATACCATGACGACCGAAGCAGACTATCAGTTACTCGACTGCGGAAATATGGAAAAGCTCGAACAGGTGGGCCCCTATCGGTTGCGCCGCCCCTCACCTCAGGCGATCTGGCTTCCAAAACTCGGTGAAGATGAATGGGAGCGAGCGGATGGAACCTATGTCCGAGACAGTAGCGGCAGCGGAAAATGGCAGTGGAATCGCAAGGTTTCGCGAGAATTTGACGTCATCTTCAATTCGTTGGCGTTTCACATCAAGCTGACCAACTTTGGGCACATGGGTCTCTTTCCCGAACAGGCTGACAACTGGACCTGGCTCCGCGACAAGATCCGCCAGCGCATGCTCAATACGCAACATGCCAATATCCACGTCCTAAATCTCTTTGCCTATACAGGCGGCAGCACCATGGCCGCCAGCCAGACAGGCGCGCATGTTGTGCATGTCGACGCAGCCAAAGGCGTGGTCGATCGGGCGCGCAAGAATGCCCAACTCTCTCACCTGGACCGGCGTCCGATTCGCTGGCTTGTGGATGACGCCATGAAATTCGTCAAGCGCGAGGCCCGACGCGGCAACCGATACCATGGCATCATCTTCGATCCGCCCTCCTTCGGACGAGGCCCCAAGGGTGAGGTGTTCAAGATTGAAGATGACATCATGCCGTTGATGAACGCCTGTGGTGACATACTGAGGCAGGATGCTCAGTTCGTGATCTACAGTTGCCACACGCCCGGGTTCACGCCGATCACCCTCTCCAATCAACTTGAGACGATGTTGGGCAAGTGTTCAGGCGTCATGGAGAGCGGGGAAATGACGATCGCCGACACATTCGGACGCCGGTTGCCGAGCGGCACGTTCGCGCGCTGGGCAGCCGATAACACCGGCAAGCAAGATCGCCCAAAGAAAGATCGTTCCAAATAGTATCGAGCATTGTCGGTTTCACTCGTGCTGAAATAACCCGCTGGCAGCTTGGCGGAAAGAAAGCTGATAGGACACGGATGACGCTAATTTGGCGGATATCCACGGATCCGATCGGAACAATCAGCGAGAATCCGTCAAATCCGTATCATCCGCGTCCCATTTTTGACTCTACTGCAAAAAGCCTTTTCTTGACACGAATGGTCACGAATTTACACGAATTATGTCGTCACCCCAGAGAGAACATTCGTGATAATTCGTGTAAATTCGTGTCAGGATCCCTTTTTGCAGTGGAGCCATTTTTTCGTCACTCCGACAACCCGCTAGAGAGTGACCTATCCAACCGGATTCAAACCATCGTGCCACTGATCACTAGCCTACAGAATGCACGCGTCAAGCATGTGGCAAAGCTGACCAAACGACGCATACGTGACGAATCTCGTCAGTCCGTCGTCGAAGGCGCACGCGAGATCTCGCGTGCGCTGGCCTGCGGCATCATCCCTGACGAAGCCTTTGTCTGTCCCCAGTTGCTGCCTGACGATCCAACCGCAAAGGCGGCCTTCCAACACCTGAATGTACTCTTCGCCAATCACGTCATCGATCTCTTCCATGTGGCGCCCACGGTCTTTGCCCGCATGGCCTACAGGGGCGAGAGTGGCGGAATGCTGCTGGTCATCTCCTATCAGCCACATACCTTTGCCGTTCTACCCGAAAGAGAGCCACGCTTCCTAGCCTTGATTGAAGGCGTGGAGAAACCGGGCAATCTGGGGGCCATCCTGCGCACGGCAGATGCGGCAGGCGTCGACGGCGTGCTGGTCTGCAGCGACACGGAACAGCCCACAACCGATGTCTACAATCCCAATGTGATCCGTGCCAGCCTCGGCACCCTGTTCAGCGTCCCCATTGTCGTGACTGACACCGAGAGCGCTGTGACGTGGCTGCACGACAATGGTGTGTGCATCGTAGCAGCGGCGCCCGGTGCATCGCTGGTCTTCAGCGAGTGCGACATGACCGGGCCAACTGCCGTCGCCCTGGGCAGCGAAGCCCATGGACTGAGTGAACGACTACTGCAAGCCGCCGATGTCTCGGTTACGATTCCCATGTATGGCATCGCCGACAGCCTGAACCTGGCGACGTCAACCGCCCTGATGCTGTACGAGGTGGTCCGGCAGCGAGCGACAGAGGGAAAACTTTGATAACCCAACCCAAAGAATTGACACTTCAGATCAGCGGCATGGACTGTGCAGGCTGTGCGCGTACGGTTGAGCAAGGCGTTGCCAACCTGGACGGTGTCGACATGAGCAAGGTGATATTCACCAGCGAGAAATTGCAAGTCAGCGGCGACGTCCAGCGCGACACTATCGTGAAGCGCGTTCGCGAGCTAGGCTATGATGTCGTCGAGACGCCGGAGGGTGGGGAGAGTGAGGCAGGAGCCGATCAGCGTGAGCGCAACATCCTGACCTACATGTGGGGTCGTCGCGACACGCGCTTGGCGCTGTTGGCAGGACTCCTGATCATCCCGGGCATCATTGTCACCGAGTTTGGCGGAATGGATTTCTGGTGGGCCAATCTCGCCGCGGTGGCAGCCATGGCCCTGGCAGGATTCCCCGTGGCTCGCAGCGGATGGAACAATCTGCGCATCAACCACAATCTGAACATCAACGCCCTCATGACCATTGCGGCCACAGGCGGTCTGATCATTGGCACTTACACCGAAGCAGCCATGATCATGGTGCTCTTTGTTCTCGGTGAGGCGCTGGAAGGCTACACTGCGGGCAACGCGTGTCAGGCCATCACAAGCCTGATGGACGTGGCCCCCAATACCGCTACGTGCCGGATTCCTGCCGGGCATCGCAACGGTGCAGTCGGTGATCAAAGCAGGCATGAGAGCAGTTCTGAAGAAGAGACCGTCAATGTAGATGACTTGGCCATCGGTGACATTGTCATTGTGAAGCCTGGCGAACGGGCGCCGATGGATGGCCGCGTCGTCGCGGGCGTCTCTGCGGTCAACCAGGCGCCGATCACGGGCGAGAGCGTGCCGGTGGACAAGAGTGTCGAGGACGAGGTCTTCGCGGGCAGCGTCAACGGCATCGGTGTGCTGGAGATTGAGGTGACGCACCTGGCCAAGGACAACACGATCAGCCGCATCGTCCAACTTGTGCAGGAAGCTCAGGAGTCGCAAGCACCCACGCAACGCTACGTAGACCGTTTCGCCGCCTACTACACGCCGGCGGTGGTCGTACTGGCGGCATTGGTTGCCATCCTCCCGCCGCTGATCTTTGGTGCGCCGTTCCTCAATCCGGAAGACGGCACGTTTGGCTGGCTCTATCGCGGCCTGGCACTTCTGGTCGTGGCCTGTCCCTGTGCATTAGTCATCAGCACACCGGTCAGCATCATCAGCGGCATCAGCAATGCCGCCCGCAACGGCATTCTGATCAAGGGCGGCATCTTCCTGGAAAAGCTCAACGAGATCAAGGTCATCGCCTTCGACAAGACCGGCACTTTGACTCAAGGACGACCGGCCGTGGTCGGCGTGCGTGCGGACGGCTGTGAGACGTCCGCACGCAGCGATGCAGATTGCCCGGTTTGCGATGACCTGATCGCGCTGGCCGGGGCCATCGAACAGCGCAGTGAACATCCCTTCGGCCAGGCCGTTGTTGCGGAAGCCGACCGCCGCCAGGTACTCACTCGCTATCCTGCAGGCAGCACGGTGTCGGCGATGATCGGCAACGGCATCGTGGGCATGGTCGACAGCAGAGAAATCATGATCGGCAGCCACGCCTACTTTGACGGCAATGTACCCCATACGCCCCAACAATGTTCGCTGGCCAACGCTGAGGCGCAAGAAGGCTTGACTCCTGTAATGGTCAGCGTCGAGGGCAGCTACCGCGGTACGATTACCGTGGCCGACACAGTACGCGAAAGCAGCAGGGATGCCGTACAGGATCTGTATAGAGCGGGCATCGTTGCGGTGGCAATGCTCACCGGCGACTCACCTGCCACTGCCAACGCCATCGCCGGCCAGATCGGCGTCACCGATGTTCGTGCCGGCCTGGCTCCCGGGGACAAATCGACAGCGGTGAACGAATTGCGAGAGACGTACGGACCGATTGCCATGGTCGGCGACGGAATCAACGACGCGCCGGCCCTGGCATCGGCGGACGTCGGCATCGCCATCGGCGCAGCCTACGGCGGCACGGCCCAGGCAATGGAGACTGCCGACATTGCGCTCATGAGCGACGATCTGAGCCGACTGCCGTATGCCCTACTGCTTGGCAATGCCACCATGCGCACCATTCGCACCAACATTGCTTTTAGCATCGGCATCAAAATCATCTTCATGATCTTGGTCGTGCTTGGCATGAGCACCATGTGGATGGCCGTAGCGGCCGATGTCGGCGTTTCGCTGCTGGTCACATTCTACGGACTGCGCCTGCTGCGCTGGAACCCGCCTGCATCCTCAGGCGTTCGATCGGCAACGTGACTCAATGCCGGATGCTGGTTGGGTAATTTCAGTAGTTCAGTTAGTGTCACGAGTTGTCATTCCGTTCACGTAGTGGGCGCAAAGCGCCATGACCGAAGGGAAGAGGAATCTCGGGTTCGCCAAGGAGAGATTCCTCGTCGCTTCGCTCTGTCGGAATGACAGTTGCCACCAAATCGGTAACTACTGAATTTCGACCATCGTGCATGGGTGCCAAACCAGCGATTGCCCGGTACAAAACCAACCTGGTGGAAGCCAACCTACGGCCTTCGATCATCTTCTTCTGTATACTCTTGACATGTTCTAACGATGGGTGGTTTGTCCATGATGATGGAACGGCAAAATTAGCTCATTTGTTTGACGCACATGGTACCGTATGTTAAACTCACAAGCGGTCGATTCTATCTCTGTAGAAAGAAAATTCGCCGGTTTTGCCTCGTTGACAGAGATGCAAAAATCGCTATCGAGCGATTCAGATCTGGCCAATGAGGACTAGATAGGATTTCAGATGAATTCGAAACGATTGCGCAGCGGAGCCATTTACCTGCTGCTTCTACTTGCGTTGGGTGCTTTCCTCTATACAACATTTGACCGCAGGCCGAGCAACAATGTGGAGACAGTGCCGATTGCCGATGTTGGCGAAGAAGTACGCAACGGCAACGTCGCGGCCATCAGCACCAAGGATCACAAGGTCCTGGTAACGAGGCGCAACGGCGAAGAGGTTCAATCCCGGATTGAAGAGAATACCGCCCTTATCGAGACGCTGACCAATCTCGGCGTCACGCCTCAAGAACTGAGCCGGGTGCAGATCGAGGTCGCCAACCCGACCCTGTGGGAAAGTTGGAGCGGCATTCTGCTGGCAATCCTCCCGCTGCTCCTGCTGGGCGCCTTTTTCTTCTTCATTCTGCGCCAGGCCCAAGGGTCCGGCAATCAGGCATTTAGCTTCGGCAAGAGCAAAGCCCGTGTCTTTGCCGGTGATACGCCGACAGTCACGTTCGACGATGTGGCCGGGAGCGAGGAAGCCAAACAAGAGCTTCAGGAAATCGTCGAGTTTCTCAAGGAGCCGGAGAAGTTTGCCAACCTTGGCGCTCGGATTCCCAAAGGCGTGCTACTCGTAGGCCCTCCGGGGACGGGCAAGACGCTGATGGCCAAGGCCGTGTCCGGCGAGGCCGGCGTGCCATTCTTCAGCATTTCGGGTTCGGAGTTTGTCGAGATGTTTGTGGGCGTGGGCGCCAGCCGCGTGCGCGACCTGTTTGAACAGGCAAAGAAGAGTTCGCCATGCATCATCTTCGTTGACGAAATCGATGCCGTGGGCCGCCATCGCGGCTCAGGCATGGGTGGCTCTCACGACGAGCGCGAACAGACGCTCAACCAGATTCTCGTCGAGATGGACGGCTTTGACACGGACACCAACGTGATTCTGGTGGCTGCGACCAACCGCCCGGATATCCTTGACCCGGCGCTGCTGCGTCCCGGTCGCTTCGACCGGCGTGTGATCATGGATGCGCCCGATAAACGAGGCCGCCAGCAGATTCTCGAAGTCCACGTCCGCGGCAAGCCGCTCGCTTCCGATGTAGACCTGGAGGTCGTCGCCAAGCAGACACCCGGATTCTCCGGTGCGGATATTGAGAACCTGGTCAACGAAGCCGCCATCATGGCGGCGCGACGAGACCGACGCTCCATCAGCATGGCTGAGTTTCAGGAAGCCATCGACCGGGTCAGCATTGGCCCTGAACGACGCAGCCGTATCCTGTTGCCCAAAGAGAAAGAGATTGTCGCCTACCATGAGGCAGGCCATGCTGTGGCAGGCCATTTTCAAGACAATCACGATCCGATCCATAAGATCACGATTGTGGCTCGCGGCATGTCCCTTGGCCACGCCCGCTATCTGCCTGAAGAGGAAGCCCGGCTGCAAACCAAGGAGCTCTTTCTCGGCCAACTGGTCTCAGCGTTGGGTGGCCGCGTCGCCGAAGAGATTCGATTCAACGACTTCACCGATGGAGCGTCTAGTGACATCGAGAAGGTTTCCTCAATGGCGCGTGCCATGGTCACCCAGTTGGGCATGAGCGACAAGATGGGGCCCATTCAGTATGGGCAGCATGACGAGATGATGTTCTTGGGGCGCTCGATGGGCGAACATCGCAACTACAGCGACAAGGTTGCCCAGGAGATCGATGAAGAAGTCAAGGTCATCGTCGATCAGGTACATACGCGGTGTCGAGAGATTTTGAACGAACACTGGAACGAAGTGGAACTGCTTGCCGGCGCGTTGCTCGAACATGAAACCATCGAGAGCGAGCAGTTCGAAGCCTTGATGCGGGGCGAGGATCCGTTTGCAGACAACGAACCGCCAGTGAGCCCCGACCCTATGATGACGAGATCTGTTGAGCCGGATCAGAAACGAGAAGAGGCGCCGAACGACAGCAAGCCCGATCTTGGCGGTTCGCTGCCGGCCCCGGCATAGCATGCGAGTTTGTGGCTGCATCTGACGAAGCAGCAATTCTTGACAGAGAGAATCTGACGTGAGTTTGCCCGAGATCCAACCAAGCAGAAATGGAAATCATAAGGCCCCGCCCAACACCAGCGGGGCCTTTCCTATGAACACAAGAAATCGTGCCGGACAGGATGCGGCGAATGGCCGTGATACTCGTGGCGGGACTGACGAATTTGGAGGTCCCCTCCCAAGTTGCGCAACAGCAAGAGCGGCGGACCGAGTTTCTGGTTGATCCGCCGGCAGGATCATTGCGTTCGATTCTGTATGGCCTCTACCGCCATGAATGGGCTGGCGGGCCATTGACTCGTTGGATATGGAGCGGGCTTCTTCTGCTTGGCGGCCTGTCAGCCATCTGGCTGCAACCATGGTGGCTGGGCTTGGTAATCGCCTTGGCGGCTGTGATAGCGTTTTTCTTGATGCTGAACATCCTGCGGCGCAGTGATTTTGTGCGTTTTGAAGAGCAGGCCGTCCCAGTCGTGACGCCCGAACCGCTCTCGCCAAATGACAAGATCGCCGTCTACACGACCGGCCATTTCTCGGTCGAGGGCCAGTATCGCCGCTTCACCTATCTACCCGGATACTATCGTTCGTTCGCCACCCGCGAGCATGCCATACTCTGTTTGGCTCGAGATCGTCGTTTTCTCCGGCTGGGCCGATGGCCCGTACTCGATGTCGGCATGTGGTATATCTTCTGCACGGAACGCCTGATCGATCAGGTACGCTACGGACAGCTTCATTTTGAACGAGAATCCCGTCCGGCCGTTGCCATCGATTATCGCTTGACCCGGCCCGCCCCCGGACGCAGAAGCGGAGAGAAGACATTGGACGAAACGATCTACCTGGTCTGCACCAACGAAGCGGATACAAAACGCTTGATCGCAGACCTATTCACCGACAATACGGCTGTGAGCCCAACCGCCGACATCATGGAGACAAGCGAATGAGCCGCAACGAGCGCCCAAGCTGGGACGACTACTTCATGGACATCGCTTTCACCGTTGCCCAGCGCAGCACCTGCGACCGCGCGCATGTCGGCGCTGTGCTTGTACGCGATCGACGCATCCTCACAACCGGCTACAACGGCGCGCCCGTCGGTTCACCACACTGTGATGATGTCGGCCACCTCATGGTTGACGGCCACTGTGTCCGCACACTGCACGCCGAGCAGAATGCCATCATCCAGGCCGCGTTACATGGCGTGAGCACCGAAGGAGCCACGGCCTACGTGACCCATCAGCCCTGCATCACGTGTGCCAAGATGCTCATCAATTCGGGCGTGCGGCAGGTCGTCTATGCAGGCAACTACCCGGACGAAAACAGCCGCACCTTCTTCGCTGAGGCCGGCGTCAAACTGGTTCACGCCCCGCGAGACCGCGCGGCCGACAGCGTCTATCACCCGGATGTTGAAGTGGCTACCTGATGACCCCAGACCTGCGCTTTCCGCCCGGCTTTCGCTGGGGCACGGCATCATCTGCGTACCAAACCGAAGGCAATAACAGCAACAACCAATGGTCGCTCTATGAGCAGCAACCAGGCGCAATCCGGCACGGCGACCGTAGCGGGCTCGCCTGCGACTGGTGGGCCAACGCTGAGCAAGACTTCGATCACATGCAGCGCCTGGGGCTCAACGCCCATCGTCTCTCCATTGAGTGGAGTCGGGTCGAGCCCAAGCCGGGCGAATTTGACCACCGTGCATTGGATCGATACCGCGCCATGATCGGCGGTCTACGCGACCGGGGCATCGAGCCCATGGTCGCGCTCCATCACTTCACCGATCCACTCTGGTTTGTGCGGCGCGGCGGATGGGAGAAGAGCGAAAGCGTCGCCCTCTTTCAACGCTATGCACGCACAATCGTCGAAGAGTTGGGCGATCTTTGCGACTTCTGGCTGACCTTCAATGAGCCGTTGGTCGGCCTGGGGCAGGGCTGGTTCCGCGGCATTTGGCCGCCAAACAAGCGCAATCCATTGACAGCCCGCCGCGTCTTCCTCAATCTGCTCTTCAGCCATGCGGCCGCCTACCAGACGATCCACGCGCGGCAACCCCATGCACGCGTCTCCTACGCCAAAGCCGTTTCACTCTTCCGAGGGCATGACCAAGAGAGCAACTTGGATCGATACGCGGCCGGCATCAAACGCCACCTCTTCGAGCACATCTGGATCATGGCGACCATCGACGGCAAACTGCGGCCGCCACTAGGTCTTGGCCAATATCACCACCCTCTGGCCGATTCGCTGGACTTCTTCGCCATCAACTACTACACGCGGCGGCTGGTGCAATTCGTGCCCGATCCACGCAAACTCTTTGGCATCGAGCGCTTCTCAGAGAATGGCGAGTTCTCAGACAGCGGACAACACGGTCCCTACAGCGAATACCATCCCGAAGGGCTGCACCAAATCTGCCGCGAGGTAAGCGTCTTCGACAAGCCGATCTACATCACCGAGAACGGGCTGCCTGACGCCGATGATGACCAGCGGCCGCGCTGGCTGCTGGGTCACCTGCGCGAGCTTCACCGCGCTATCGAAGACGGCTGCGATGTGCGCGGCTACTACCACTGGACCTTCGTGGACAATTTCGAATGGAATGAGGGCTGGGGCCTAAGGTTTGGCCTGGTGGAGATGGACCCGCAGACGCAGGAACGGCGTGAACGGCCGAGTGCGCGGTTGTATGGCGAGATCGCGAATAAAAATGCTGCACCGAACGAATAGATGCCCAAAAACACCATTGACATTTGCTCCACGTGCGGTATAGTTCATTGACATCGGCACATCTGACAACCAGCGCGTGCTGGTCGTTGGATACGCGGAACGAGGTTAGCGCATCCGCCTGATCCACGCACGCAAGGCGACCCCATCGGAACGAAAACGGTATGAGGAAGAAACCTATGGCTAAATCAGATCCGATTGTGGATGACGAATTGAGAACCGAATACGATTATTCCGGCGGGGTTCGTGGCAAACACCACAAAGTTCTGCGCGAAGACGGCTATATTGTGCGGGTATACGACGACGATGATGGCACAGTCACTGAGCGGCGCGGCGCCGGCGAGAGAATGGTCACGCTTGAACCAGATGTTTACGAGTACTTTCCGGATTCACAGGCCGTCAATCAAGCACTCCGCACTTTGATGCCGATCGTGCCAGAAAAACGCCAAATGTCGGACCAAGCCGCAACTGAAACTACGAGATGAATGGGACAACTTCTACCGACGGGCTACAAGTCATACCTGAAGTGATGGATGTCACGGTCACGGATGATACGTTGAGCGTCGATTTGGCGGACGGACGGACTATTTCTGTGCCTGTGATGTGGTTTCCGCGGCTGGCGTATGGCACAGCGGAAGAGCGAGCCAACTTCGAGATTGCAGGCGCCGGATTGGGTATCCACTGGCCTGATTTGGATGAAGATATTGGCGTAGAAGGCTTGTTGCTTGGCAAACAGTCTCTGGAAAGTGAATCGTCATTCGCGCGGTGGTTGGCGCAACGTCCACAAAATCGAATGACGGGGTCAGCAGATAGGACGCCAGCCTGATCCGACGAAACAAGGTCGGGGGTATACTGACATGGCGAAACGCAAAAAGAAACAGCGCACGAAGAAACGCCCGCAGACCAGAAGACAGACCCTCCACCGGGAAAAGCTATCAGTCACGCGCGAAGCGAAGCAAATCGTTGAGAGCGCACAAAGAGCCGAGGCCAAGGTCGTAACTCTCGGCAATTTGGTGTTCTTCTCGACTGCTGAGGGAGACGCATGGGTGCTTGATCCAGAGGACCACTTGGCCCAACGGCTCGCAGAATTGGGAGAACCACTGCCATACCAGATAGTGGAGACGCCAACCACATTTGGCGTGGGATGGAACGCTCAGTATGCACTCAGTGACGCTGGATTCATGGTTCTGGACGGAGACGGGAAAGTAACAATGTTCCCCTCGTATCCGGTGGAGCACATCCGCGATGGTGAAAGGCGAACAAACCAATCGATCTGACCGACAGACCTCAAGCCGTTGCAAGAAAACGAATCCCGTGCAGGACAGGTCTCAAACCTGTCCCTACGCGGGATTCGTTTTCTTGCAACGGCTTTACTGTCCGTAATAGGCATTCGCCCCATGTTTTCTGAGATAGTGCTTATCCAATAACGCCTGTTGCATGGGCGGGAGTGTCGGTTCCAGCATCGCGGTGTGGAAGTTCATGAAGGCGACTTCCTCCAGGACGACGGCGTTGTGAACGGCGTCCATGGCGTCGGCGCCCCAGGCGAACGGGCCGTGGCTGTGAACCAGCGCCGCTGGGATCGCATCGGGGTCTTTGTCCCGGAAGGTCTCAATGATGACCGTGCCCGTCTCCTTCTCATATTCGCCCTCGATCTCGGCCACCGTCATTTTGCGCGTGCAGGGAATCTCGCCGTAGAAATAGTCGCCGTGGGTCGTCCCCAGCGCCGTCAGGCCGCGCCCGGCCTGGGCAAAGGTGGTTGCCCAACGACTGTGGGTGTGAACGATGCCGCCGATGTTGGGAAAGGCCTTGTAGAGTTCGAGATGCGTCGCCGTGTCGGAGGAAGGCTTCAGCCCCCCGTCCACGACGTCTCCTGTTCCCAGCGCCACGACCACCATATCATCGGCCTGCATCTCTTCATAGGACACACCCGAGGGCTTGATGACCACCAATCCCGCCTCCCGGTCGATGGCCGAGACATTGCCCCAGGTGAAGGTCACAAGACCATGGTCGGGAAGCAGCAGATTGGCTCGACAGACCTCTTCTTTCAGTTCTGCTAACATGGTTACTCCTTCAACGCATCGACTGCGGCCCGTTCGATAACGAGCCCCTGCTTATAGCGCTCCATGAACGCAGCGAAGCCCTCGACATCGACCGGGTCCGGGGCCAGCGTGACGCCGCTCTCTCCCGCGAATACTCTGTCGGCGAGATAGGCTTCCAGCGTTTCATCCTTGCCCTTGCGCTGCATGTAAGCAGCCAGCAGAGCGATGCCCCAGGCTCCGCCCTCGCCCGCGGTCTCCATCACCGAGACCGGCACGTTCATGGCCGCGGCCATCATCCTCTGGCCCACGCCCTCGGTCTTGAAAAAGCCGCCGTGGCCGAGGATCTGGTCGATCTCCACCTGCTCCTGATCGAACAGTATATCCAGGCCAATATTCAGAGCCCCCAGCGAGGAGAAGAGATGCACACGCATAAAGTTGGCCAGATTGAAGCGGCTTTCGGGCGTGCGCACAAAGAGGGGACGTCCCTCCTCCATGTGGGTGATGTGCTCGCCGGAGAGATAGTTGTAGGCCAACAGCCCGCCGGCATCCGCATCGCCGTAAAGCGCCTTCCTATAGAGCATTTCAAAGAGCTGGGATTGATCGACTTCCACACCCAGCGCGGCCGCAAATTCGTCGAACAGACCGACCCAGGCGTTGAGGTCCGAGGTGCAGTTGTTGCAGTGCACCATGGCCACCGGCTTGCCCGTGGGCGTCGTCACCATGTCGATCTCGGGGTAGAGCTTTGAGAGGGCCTTTTCCAACACGATCATGGCGAAGACCGACGTGCCCGCGGAGACGTTGCCCGTGCGCTGGGCCACGCTGTTGGTGGCGACCATGCCGGTGCCGGCGTCGCCTTCCGCAGGGCAGAGCGGGATTCCCGCTTGCAGTTGGCCCGATGGATCGAGCAGCTTTGCGCCGGATTCTGTCAGTGCGCCGGCGGTTTCGCCCGCCACCAGCACCTCAGGAAGGATGTCCTGGAGCTGCCACGGGAGTTCTCTGGCTGCGAGTTGCTGATTGAACTGGGCCATTCTGCCGGCATCGTAATCGTTGGTCGTGCTATCGATGGGGAACATGCCTGAGGCTTCGCCGACACCCATCGACTTCTGCCCGGTCAGTTGCCAGTGGACATAGCCCGCCAGCGTGGTCAGATAGTTGATCTCGGCCACGTGGTCTTCCCCGTTCAGAATGGCCTGGTAGAGGTGGGCAACACTCCAGCGCTGGGGGATGTTGAACTGAAAGAGGTCCGTCAGTTCCTCGGCGGCCTGGCCGGTGATGGTGTTGCGCCAGGTGCGAAACGGAGTCAACAGATTGCCGTCCCGGTCCAAGGCGATGTAACCGTGCATCATGCCGCTGAAGCCGATGGCGCCGATGGTCTTGAGCGGGACGTCGTACTGGGTTCGCACGTCCTCGGCGAGCGCGCGATAGCTCGCCTGCAAGCCGGTCCAGACATCGTCCAGGCTGTAGGTCCAGATGCCGTCTTCGTAACGGTTTTCCCAGTCGTAGCTGCCAGAGGCAATCGGCGTGTGATCGTCGCCGATCAGCACTGCCTTGATGCGCGTCGAACCGAACTCGATGCCCAGCGCGGTTTCGCCGCGCTCAATGGCGGCTTGGATGTCGGATTGGTTCATGGTGGTCTCCTTTTACGGTGGCGTATTTCGGTTTGGTTCTATGATACGCCCGGGCAAGGATTATCGCCAGAATGCAGATTGTTGCTGCTTTGGTGACGCCACTTCTGAATGCGTTTGCGCGCAGAAGTCCAACTTTTTGGGAAAGTCGGACTTCTCTGGCCAGCATGTCTCATTAATTGTCATGGCACAATTCCGGCACCGAGATTGCCAACACGAGCAGAGTCGGCTCAGAAATCACAATTGACAGGGCCCATACGCGGGACCATTGAGAGTGAAACCGCGCCCCCCAGGACTCACCAACGGACCTGCACCCCGTCGGCAGAAGCTTTCATCCAGCGCTTCCTGCAATATGTGCTGCCCAAAGGCTTTGTCAAGGTGCGCTACTACGGGCTATTGGCGCCAAGCAATCGGAAGCGACTGGCCCAAGCCATACGGCTTCTCGGCAAGAGAACAGACCAACACGATGAGCCTAAAGCGATGGACGACGATGCAGCAGAAGTGACCAAGGCAGTCCTCGGCTCTCACTGCGGGCAACCGATGGCCATTGTTCAGCGCATTCAGCCACGCGCCCGCTGCCCGCCATAGCCTGAGAAAGGAGATCAAGGAACAAGTTGTCAGCATGAAGGGCTGCAGATGCGACCTTGGGTTGCACGCGCCATCGTAGTGTGTGCATCACTCCTGTTTGGCTCCACTGTTGTCACGGCGGCAGCTATCGTGCTCGATTGCATTTGATCCTGTTGCTGTCGACTCGATCATTGGCTACAATGAAGACAATTGAGTGGTTGTCCTGGGCCGCCCGGAGCCACGACGACGAGATTGAAATTCCATAGAGAGTCCGGTCCTGTCAGCTTAGTTCAACACAGATTATGCGGCGGCAATCGGACTCGGTGATACGTTGGCTTCCTTCACGCCGCATAATCCTTATTCGATTGTGGGTATTATTTTGTAGCGGCTTGCTCAATGAGATCGTTAGGCTGGCTACCGACGTAGTACGATTTTTTCTGAATAAGCATGAACGGAATAGATGTCTGCATGAGTGAAAATGACTCTCGGTTACTCGACTTCACCGAACTTGTCTCTGACGTTCCCGGACAGGGATTAGAAGATCTCACACGCCATTTAGGCAGATCCCTCGGACTGAATCCACAGTGGTCTGGAAGGGGCGCTGATGCAGGCCGAGATCTTATATTTGTTGAGCAATTGACGGGTATGCTGTCACAAGAACAGAGACGTTGGCTGGTAAGTTGCAAGGACAAAGCCGCCAGCGGTGCAAGCGTCAAAGAGTCAGATTTGCCCTCAATTAGCGACAAGCTAAAACAACACCGCGCAGACGGATTCTTGTTGGCCACAACAACCACTGCAAGCACAGCGGCCAAGGCATTATTAGACAGTCTTGACACTTCCCACGGTGGAAATTTTCACACTTTAGTCTGGGATTCTTCAGAATTGACAGCCCTACTACTCCACGAATCCAATCGAGACATCCTCAAACAGTTCTTGCCAAAGAGTTTTACATCTATGCCGGGAATGACTTCGCTAGAGGATGCAGTTGCAATTTTGCAGCGAAAACTCCCAGACGAAGTGTATTCAGAGGTCGTCAAGCTGATTGATCCCGAGTCTTGCAGATCTATTCAAGGAAGTGAGATTTGGCCTTATGATCTTCATATAGCTGAGATACTTGATCAACTTGCAGAGAGGGTTCTGAATGACGGTGATTTCTCTGAGGCTGTCAAGCTTACAGACGAAATAGAGACTGGGGCCTTTGTAGCATTTTCCAATAGTCTACAGCAAGCAGATCCCGGCGCAAATGAGACATACCTTTATCGCATTGCTGCCGATAGCACAAACCCTACTACGAAATACAATGCAGTACAGTTGCTAGTTGACAATGTGGAAATACCAGCACACTCCTGGATTAAACTCACTTCAGGTTTGGAAAGTGATTCGTTAGCTGAGCTTTTTGGCGAAGAGACGGTTGCATTCGTTAAAGAAAACCTGTACTCGTACCACTCAGAGTACGAGATGACCAAGCAACTCGAAGAAATTTGCGATGCATTCGATGTGAATGTTGCGCGGATAGAACAACTGTCAATTGAAGGCCGCTCAGAACACGAAATTGTTTTCTGCGGAAGAGCCTTGCTTGACATCACCTTGTGGGACGAAATTGGACGGGTATATGATGCAGAAATACAAGGAACGTTTGCTGGCTACTTCGATCGGTTCGGGAGCTATTTGACCAATACCAGTGTAGACCTACACGCAATTGATAAAAAGCCGCTTGACCGATGACGGAATGTGTCGTCCGATGTTGTAAATGGATACAAATATGATTGCTTCAGAGTACCAGATAGGTAAACGCCGCACCGCCAACCGGGCGTGCACCGGAACGGGCTAGGTCTCGCTAAAATTAAGTTGTCCACCCGCTTTTACGAGTCTCGTCAACGACTGATCGCCACGCAGCTCGCCAGCCCGGTGACGCATTCGTTATATGGCAAAACGAACAAGAAATTATTGCTCTCACGATGAAATAATTGAGGCCCCAAATTGGATAAAAGATACCAAGTTTTTGTAAGCTCCACCTTTTCGGATCTTGAGAATGAAAGAGGAAAGGTAATTCAAACACTCATGAAAATGGATTGCATTCCTTCTGGAATGGAACTTTTCCCAGCCGCAGACGAGGAACAGTTTGAATTTATAAAGCGGGTAATTGATGACTGTGATTACTACTTACTAATAATAGGCGGCAGGTACGGTTCGATATCTTCTAGTGGAGTAAGCTACACCGAATTAGAATACGAATATACATTGGAGAGAGGCCTAAAGGTAATTGCTCTACTTCACAAGAATCCTGAGGATATAACCGTCGGAAAATCTGAGTCGGACCCTGGCACAAAACAGAAACTGTTGTCTTTTCGTAAAAGAGTTTCAGAAAATAGATTAGTGGCATACTGGGAAAAAATTGATGAACTCCCAGGGGTTGTAGCATTAAGTGTTCTAAATGCGATTAAGATGTATCCAACAGTTGGCTGGGTTCGAGGGAACCGTATAACTACGGAAGAGACACAGTTAAGGCTACTTCAATTAGATGAGGAAAACATTCGGCTAAAAGAAGAACTAAAAGCGACGGATGTTAGAGTAGCGATAGACAGTAGCAACCTATCTAAAGGCGAAGAAACATTCGAAGTAGACTACTCATACGAACTGGAATTGAGTGACAGTTCAACCAAAGCGACCATTAATGATTCGATAGCACTAACTTGGAATGAGATATTTTCCGTTATAGGTGCAGGAATTTTTGGTGCCCAATCAGATAGCGGCAAAACTCTACTTTCAAACTACGTATTTCAAAGAGCTAAACATAAAATTTTCAAGGAACACGGGGATACCGTCACTACTTCATCTGTCCGAATAGAAGAAGACTCATTTAGTACAATTCTTTTTCAGTTTAGAGCATTAGGCTTACTAACCCATGATGGCTCTAGATGGAAATTGACGTCTAAGGGTGATTTAGAGTTACTAGAACTGAGGGCTATCAAAACAATTATGCGGACGCCAGAAATGAAGGATGAATCAGGTGCCACATAACGAACGCATGCAGTCGGACTGATTGCTGCGCTACGCTCTGCAATTTTCCGCTGATGCGAGGCGATCGCAAGGAAACATCGTGCCAGATCTTGAGGCCAAGAAATCTACCAGAAAGCATGCGAGCAGCAGCAACGGAATCGTGGCTGATCTTTTGTCGCAAGGTCGGGGGGTGGTCTTATCCCGATCAATTGAGAAGCATCAGCGCAGTTGCAGTTCGCGTGCATTCTCCAGCAACTTGCTCCGCATATTACCTTTCACGAGCACGAAGCCTTGCAGGTTGAGCTGGAAACGGGTATCAACGTAGATGATTCGAGTAGGGAGATCGATCTATGTTCTCCGGCCAGTGATCAGGCGGAGAACACAAGGTCGCTATCAAAATGAGAAACCATGGACACCTTCACCGCTCAAATCCCCGACACAGACAACCTGGCCGCCATGCCGGAACTCCTGGTCAACGGCGTGGCCTTCATCGAGTTGGTCAGACGACACGAGCTGCCGTTCGCCATGGCCGAAGGGAAGCCGGATCTGGCGGGCGACTATTTTGTGACGGGCGCTGCCGCCTATTATCCGACCGGCCACCCATCCAGTGACCGCTACGACGGCGAAGAGAAGTCCATGTTGCTGGGCTGTGCTGAATGCGGTTTCGTCGAATGTTGGCCGCTGCTGGCACGGGTCGAAACGCAGGGAGAGACGGTGATCTGGAGCGACTTCGAGCAGCCACATCGGCGTTTTTCCGGAGTCGACGGGGCGCCGGCCTGGAGCTACAAGGATTTCGGGCCGTTCGTCTTCGAGCGGGTTTCGTACATTGCAGAAGTCGACAAATACCTGGCGCGCGAGGATGCACGCTTGCACAGTACCGGGTCGCGCCGGCTCACCTACGATGAGAGGATGGAACTTACGGAGAGAATCATGTCCGACGATGACTGGGATGAATAAACTGATGTCGATAGACCACAGAGTAGTCGCCCAATAGATTCAGCGTGGTTCGCTCTACCCGGATGGAGACGGAGCAATGAGTTACATCAACCAATTTAGACTGATTCAAACAGTCTTGGAACGAAAACCGGCTAATTCAAAGGAATTGCTTGCTGACGTCAATTATGACGCCGTGCTTCGGGCGCTGGAGCGTTCAAAGGATGGCGTACCTGAGCCTGTCGCCTTCACAAACATGCCGATGGAAGAAGAGCATTTTGCCAAAATGCCTCGGCGGCAAAAGAGGCGATTTCAGGCAATTTGCGAATCCGTCAACGAAAATCCTCGCCAGGCGATTGCTGAACTCCTGAAGTTACGCCAGAAGTATCCCAATGTCCCGGCCATTCAGAACTATCTCGGCACCGCCTATCTCTACAGCGGGCAGGAAGACCTTCGTTATGAGACGCTGCTCGAAACGGTCGAACGCTTTCCAACCTATCTGTTTGGCAAAACCGCGTTGAGCGAATATTACCTCCACCGTCAACAACATCAGAAGGTGAAGGACATATTTGAGGGAAAATTCGAGCTTCGACATCATTACCCAACGAGAGATATCTTCCACGTGAGCGAAGTCCGGTCATTTTTTTGCGTGATTGGCAGTTACTTTGCACGGACAAACAATCTTTCGCGAGCACTCCACCATTACTGTATTCTGGCTGATGCTGAGCCGGACCATCCTGCCACGAAACGCCTTGGCGATGAGATAGTTCGTAAAGAAATTGAGAAGCTCTCGCGAAAAATGTCGCGGTACAAGCGGTAAAAAACCGACGGTAGTGCAAAGCGAAATGCATGACAGCAACCGGTTCACCAAATTTCAATTTGACATGCGCGCGCTGACGTGATATTCTTGCCGCTATTCGAATGATAAGCCATTGCAGCGACGGCGAAACAGCGATCTTCATCAAGTAGACATCAACCGATATGTCAGTCCAATTGCGTCATCACAGCCAGCAAACAGAAATGCTCGAGAGCAGTTCACACACTGCTCCGGCTGTCTATGCTTTGGATTCTGACCCACGCTATGTCCAGCGTGGGTTTATTTTGGCGCCTATCGGTTCAGCTACTTTTTTAGCAACGTTTCGCCATCCTGCGATGCGGAAGGGCCGGTTGTGACTGAATAAGTCACGCGATGAAGCTGGACTTTACGAGAGCGAGGATGGAAATCCTGCTCTCGTTTTTTTTTGCTCGGATATGTTGAAAGGACAACAGGCATGGTCTGTCGTGGAATCAGAGGCGCAACCACCGTAAGCGTCGGATGATCGGGAGATGGTCTTGCAGGCCACACGTGAGTTATTGGCCCTGGTGATTCGGCTCAACGGCGTTGAATCCACAGGATGTGGCCAGCGCAACGTTCACGACGACGCACGACATCCATTCCGTCTTTCCGGCGCTGGGCGCACGCCAACTGGGCTGGCTCGACGTGCCGCTGCTCTGCGGCCACGAGATGAGCGTCGACGGTGCGCTGCCGCTCTGCATCCGCATCCTGATCCACTGGAACACGGAGAAGACACAGCAGGAGATCCGGCATGTCTATCTGCGAGAGGCGACGACGCTGCGCCCGATCAGACGCTGGTCTTCTCAGAACAGGACATGACCGATCTGAATGGTGGATCGAAGAGCAGTTGAGCATTTGGGCCTAGACAGCGTAACGTGAATAGGCATACAGATTTGGCGAGGCATGTCGGCAGCCCCCTAGCCCCCAACCTTGGGGGAAGGCTCGGCCCCAGCCCCGCTATGCCTTGCAGCGCCTCCCACAGGATCTGGGCGGTCTGGGGGCCGAAAGCCGGCGTCACAATCGTGTACTAGTAGTCATGTCAACCGAGAACTGTGTCATACAGGCTCCCACAATAGAGTTGAACCAAAAACACGATCTGAGCAAGGCAATTTGGAGGTGTAAATGACAACCGTAGCATTCCAGGGTGAATCCGGCGCATATTCAGAGGAAGCAGTCCGCCAACATTTCGGCGACGACGTGAAGACGCTCCCATGCCGCGCATTTGAGCACATCTTTGACGCCGTCGAGTCTGGCGAAGCCGACTTTGCAGCTGTTCCCGTCGAAAACTCAGCAGCAGGCAGCATCAACAAAGCCTACGACTTGCTGCTGAATCACGACCTGAAAGTGCATGGCGAGATCCTGTTGCGCGTTCACCATAATTTGCTCGTCGGCGCCGGGCGTCACCGGCGAAATCGTACAGGTGCGCAGCCACCATCAAGCCCTGGCCCAGTGTGAGGGTTTCCTCAACCGCAACGGCTATACCGCTGTCCCTGGTATGACACGGCAGGCAGCGCCAAGGATCTGGCGACGACGCCGGCAGCAGGCGTGGCGGTCATCGCCAGCCGTCTGGCCGCCGAAGTCTACGGCCTGGAGATTGTGGACGAGCACATCGAAGACATGCACCACAACTACACCCGCTTCTTCATCGTCGGCAAAGGGGACGCCCCACGCTGTGAGCCGGCCAAGACCTCGCTGGTCTTTGCCACGCCCGACATTCCCGGTGCGCTCTACGACGCACTGAGCGAATTTGCCAGCCGCGAGATCAACCTGGTCAAGCTGGAGAGCCGCCCACGCAAGAACCGGCCCTGGCAATATGTCTTCTATCTCGATTTTGAGGGCCACTGGCAAGATGAACCCGCCCGTGACGCCCTGGTCAGCCTGTTGAATCGCTCAGCCTTCGTCAAGCTGCTCGGCAGCTATCCGCCCGCCCCGAGCTTGCGAATGGGCAGAGCACTGCACAGTCTGCGGTGTTGCAGATTTGAGACAGGGATCGGGGAATAGGGATTGGGGATTAGGGATTTGTGAATTTGGGATCGGGGTGCTGTGAAAACCCTGTCAGCCTCTCTCACCCCCTAATCCCCAATCACTAATCACTAATCTCCAGTCCCAGACACTCGATATAGACCAAAAATAGAGAGAAAACAACCAAGGAGAATATCCAATGATCGTCGTAATGAGACCGGATGCAACCGCCGCTGAGATCGGCGCTGTCATCGCCAAAGCCGAAACAATGGGCTGTACCACACACCCTATCTATGGCGAAAACCGTACTGTCGTGGCGTTGGTGGGTGACCTGACACAGGTGACCCGCGAGCTTTTTGACGCCATGGAAGGCGTCGCCAATACGTTGCGTATTCAGGAGCCCTACAAACTCGGCAGCCGCACCACCCGTCCAGAAAACACGATCCTTGACGTGGCCGGCGGCCAGGTACAGATCGGCGGGCAAGAGATCATCGTGATGGCCGGACCGTGCAGCGTTGAAAGCCGGGAGCAGATCATCGAGATCGCCCATGCGGTCAAAGAAGCCGGCGCCAAGGTGCTGCGTGGCGGCGCATTCAAGCCGCGCACCAGCCCCTACGACTTCCAGGGATTCGGCCTCAAGGGACTCGAATATCTGGCCGAAGCCCGCGAGCAGACCGGCCTGCCCATCATCACCGAAGTGATGACGGTGGAGACGGTGCCCATGGTGGCCGAATACGCCGACATTTTGCAGATCGGGGCACGCAACATGCAGAACTACGGCCTGCTCCAGGCTGTGGGCAAGGTGCAGAAGCCGGTGCTGCTCAAGCGGGGCATGAGCGGCCTGATCAAGGAGTGGTTGATGTGCGCCGAGTACATCGTCAGCAACGGCAACTACAACGTCATGCTCTGCGAGCGGGGCATCCGCACCTTCGAGACGGCCACACGCAATACCTTCGATCTCAATGCCGTGCCGCTGGTCAAGGAGAGCAGCCATCTGCCCATTGTTGCCGACCCGTCCCACGGCACAGGCCTGCGCGAACTGGTGCCGGCCATGGCCAAGGCATCAATCGCGGCAGGAGCCGACGCCCTGATCCTGGAAGTGCATCCCGACCCGGACAACGCCATCAGCGACGGCCGCCAAAGCCTGACGCTTGAAACCTTCGCCGCATTGATGAAAGACCTGCAGCGAGTGGCTGTCGCGGTCGACCGCTATATTGCCGAAGCGCCGACGATGGAAGCGGATGAACTGGCCGAATTGGCTGCTCTTGCCTAGAGAGTGAGCAAAGATCGAAGAACAGAGGGACCGTGATCTACTCGTGGCCGGAAGCGGTTCCTCGATCACTGATCTTTGATCTTGGGTTCAATCATCTGGCTTAACAATAAGGAGTATGTACCACCATGATCATTGTCATGAAACAGACCGCTCAGCCGAGCGACGTCGAAGCAGTTGTCAACCGAATCGAAGACCTTGGCTACAAGGTCCACCTGAGTCGCGGCGAAGCACGCACCATCGTCGGCGTCATCGGAGCCGATGAATACCTCTTACAACGCGCCACTTTCGAGGTCATGGACGGCGTCGAGAAGAGCATGCGCGTCATGCAGCCGTACAAGCTGGCCAGCCGTGATTTCAGCCATGAGAATACAGTCATCCAGGCCGGTGGAGCGGCCATCGGCGGCAAGAAGATTGCGGTCATGGCCGGGCCATGCAGTGTCGAAAGCCGTGAGATGATCTTGGAAGTGGCCCACGCAGTCAAGGAAGCCGGGGCCACAATTCTACGCGGCGGCGCCTACAAGCCGCGCAGCAGCCCCTACAGCTTTCAGGGCTTGGGCGAAGAGGGTCTACGCTACCTGGCCGAGGCCCGTGAACAGACGGGTCTGCCGGTGATCACCGAAGTGATGAGCCCTGATGATGTCGAGTTGGTGGGCGACTATGCCGACATCCTGCAGGTCGGTGCGCGTAATACCCAGAACTATTCACTGCTCAAGGCGCTGGGCAAGCAGGAGAAACCGGTCTTCCTCAAGCGCGGGATCAGCGGCACCATCGAAGAGTTGCTGATGAGCGCCGAGTACATTCTCAGCGGCGGCAACATGCAAGTGATGGTCTGTGAACGGGGCATCCGCACCTACGAGACCATCACACGCAACACCTTCGACATCAATGCCGTTCCGGTTCTCAAATCGTTGACCCATCTGCCGGTCGTCGCCGATCCGGCCCATGGCACCGGCCAGTGGGATCTGGTCGGTCCGGTCGCCATGGCGTCAGTGGCTGCGGGGGCCGATGCGCTGATGATCGAGGTGCATCCCGATCCGGGTAGCGCCTGGAGCGACGGCGCGCAGAGCCTCACGCCTGAGCACTTCGCCAAGGTCATGGCGGAGTTGCGGCCGGTTGCTGAAGCGGTGGGTCGGGAGATTTAGGGATTTGAGACTAGAGATTGGAGATTAAGAGATTGGGAGATTGAGGTTGCCGTCTCAATCCCCAATCTCCTAATCTCCCAATTTCCCTGGTTCTGGCGTTTTCTGTGGTTGCGCAGACCGCTCCGCCATAAATGGACGGAGCTATTGAGCGACGCCCCTTTGCAAAGGGGCGTCGCTCAATAGCCCGGCGGCTTCAGCCCTGGGCGGTCAACGCCTAACCACAGAAAACGCCAGAACTAGAAATCTCCCAATCTCAATGTACTTCCTATTGCCCATTGACCTTCCTTTCGTTCCAATGCCAAACCGTACCAGGACACAAAGATGAGCAAGACGCTTCGAGAATGCCGGGTGACCGTCATCGGGCTGGGCCTGATGGGCGCCAGTCTGTGCATGGACCTGATGCAGAAGGGAGCCTGTCGCGAGGTGCGCGGCGTGGCTCGTCGGTCGCGTATTGTGCTCGATGCCTTTCATTCAGGCGCTGTCGATCTGGCCACCAATGACCCGCATACCGGCGTGCTGGGAGCCGACATCGTCATCATTGCCACACCCGTGCGCACCATCATCGAGGTGCTGAACGACATCGGGCCGCTGCTCTGGCCCGGCACCGTGGTGATGGACATGGGCAGCACCAAGCAGACGATCTGCGAGATGCTTGACAAGTTGCCCATCGGCGTACAGGCAGTGGGCGGTCATCCGATGACGGGCAAAGAGACAGCCGGATTCACCGCTGCTGAACCCGATCTCTATCAGGGTGCGACCTGGGTGCTCTCGCCGCTCTCTCGGACAAGCCCGGAGGCGCTTGCACTGGTCACCGAACTGGTTGAGGTTGTTGGGGCCAAGCCGGTCATTCTCGCGCCGGATCGCCACGACCGATCTGGTCGCCGGTATCAGCCACCTGCCCTATTTGCTCGCCAGTTCGCTGGTCGATGCCGTCGCTGAAGTAGGCGAAACCGATCCGACGGTCTGGGATCTGGCAGCAGGCGGATTCCGCGACACCAGCCGTGTCGCCGCCAGTGATACACACATGTTTCTTGATATTCTCTTGACCAATCGCTCGGCTGTGCTTGAGCAGATCGACACTTTTTCGACGCATCTGGAAGAGATCCGCGGGCTGATTGAGCGAGGCGATGAAGAGGAGCTGCGGAGGAAGTTGGATCGATCGCAGGTGGCGCGGAGCGGGTGGGAGCAACGGGAAAAGAAATAGTCAATTGTCGATTGTCAACTTTCAATTATCAATGCTGGAGGATCCCCCGATGGCAAGAGGTGATGATATTCAGGAGCGGTTGATCGATTTTGCGGTGCGGACGGTACGGTTATGTGGTTCGATGCCTAGAACACAGGCAGCTCGACACGTGAGTAACCAACTGTTGCGTAGCGGAACAGCTCCGGCCGCACACTATGCCGAAGCACGCGGAGCGGAAAGCACAAGAGACTTTGTTCACAAATTGCGAATCTGCCTAAAGGAACTGAATGAGAGCAATATTTGGTTGCAGATCATTCAACGCAGTGAAATGATACCGACGACCAAGCTGGCCGAATTGATTCAGGAGTGCGGAGAGCTAAGCCGCATCGTCAATGCAAGCATCCGTACCGCCAGTCGACGAACATAGCGCCGCAAGACTGGGTTAGTGTCCCATAGTCGCAGCATATCGCTTCTTGCAGGCCGTTCTAGACTGACATTATTTCGACACCATGATCTTCTCGACAGCGTCAGTTTCGTTCGTACGTGGGCGTGCGCATAGAACCCTGTATCCCAAGAAAACCAATGATCACGCTGTGTCTTCAGTGTAGAAGTTGGGTGGTGGGGCTGAACGTTCTGGGGTGCCGGCGCAAACGTGCTGCTTTGCAGATAGTTCCAGTAGTTCAGATAGAATGCATCTCATGTGGTCGAGAATTACGGCACGGGGCTGAAACCGGCGGTGTCAATAACATGAGATTCCCAATTACCATGGCTTCTCAGATGGAGATGTCGCCAGCATAAAACCGTTCCAAGCTCGACACCATTGAAAATTGATCATTGACAATCGACAATTGACCATTACACAGGTAACCAAATGACCAAACTAACCCTCCACCCCGGCTCTCCACTCACCGGTCGTTGCTACGTCCCGGGGGACAAATCCATCAGCCATCGGGCAGTGATGTTTGCGAGCATTGCCGAGGGTGTGAGCAAGATCCACAATTTTCTGGATGGCGTCGACTGCCGGGCAACAATCGATGTGATGCGAGCCTTAGGCGTGCAAATTGAGGTCGACTCGCCGACTGAGTTGATCGTCCATGGACGGGGGCTGGACGGCCTCCAAGAGCCGGCCGGCGTGCTGGACTGCGCCAACTCGGGCACGACCATCCGACTGATGACCGGGCTGCTGGCAGGGCAGCAGTTCACCAGTTTTCTGACCGGCACAGCACAGATCCGACGGCGGCCCATGGGGCGCATCGTGCAACCGCTGCGCGGGATGGGTGCGGACATCATGGGCCGACAGACGGGCAACTACGCGCCGCTGGGCATTCGCCCGGCGCGGCTCAGCGGATTGGAATACGATCTGCCGGTGGCCAGCGCCCAGGTCAAAAGCTGTATCCTGATGGCGGGCATGTATGCCAACGGCTTGACCGTTATACGCGAGCCAGGCCCGGCCCGCGACCATACCGAGCGCATGCTCAGCGCCATGGGTGCGCCGATCTCCACGCTGGGCAACACCATCCATGCCGAGCGGCCCACGCAGGCGCTCAAGCCCCTGGACGTCAATGTGCCCGGCGACATCTCGTCGGCAGCTTTCCTGTTGGTGGCCGGCGCGCTGGTGCCCAACAGCCGCATCAGCATCGCCGAGGTCGGTATCAACCCGACCCGAACCGGCATTGTCGACGTGCTGACCGAAATGGGTGCACAGATCACCTACCACAACCGCCGCGACGACAGCGGCGAGCCGGTTGCCGACATCGAAGTGCGTTGGAGTGAATTGCAGGGCATCACCGTTGGCGGCAGTCAGATCGTCACCATGATCGATGAACTGCCCGTGCTGGCCGTGGCCGCGACTCAGGCCCACGGAAAGACGGTTGTGCGAAATGCCGGCGAACTGCGCGTCAAGGAGACTGACCGCATCGCCACCACCGTCAGCGAACTGCGCAAACTGGGCGCAGACATTGAACCGACCGACGATGGCTTCATCGTCACCGGGCCCACCCCGCTCAATGGCGGCCCGGTCGACGGCCTGGAAGATCACCGGCTAGCCATGGCCCTGGCTGTCGCCGGCCTGATCGCCAAAGGCAATACGACGGTCTACGGCGCAGACGTTACCGGCGACAGTTTCCCTGGCTTCGACAGCACGCTGCAGGCGTTGGGCGCGGGTGTGAAGAGGGAATAGGGGATTGGCGATTTGGGATTGGGAGATTGGGATTCGGTGACCGAATCGCACAACACATTCACAATTTACAATTGAGCATTTAGAATTCACCATTGTCCGGCCCTGGACCGAAGTGAGAAACACACGATGACAAAACAGACAATCACCGGCAAGACCGCCATCGTGGGCCTGATCGGCTGGCCGGTGGGCCATAGCGTCAGCCCGCCGATGCACAACGCTGCCTTTGATGCGCTTGGTCTGGACTGGCGGTATGTGCCGCTGCCAGTGGATATAACCTCGCCCGCACAGGTTGAACATGCCGTGGCCGGGCTGTATGCATTGGGCATGCGCGGGGCCAACGTGACCGTGCCGCACAAGCAGAACGTCATGCCATTTGTCGACGAATTGACCCTTGCGGCCGATGCCATTGGCGCCGTCAACACCATCGTCGTGTGCGAAGACGGCAGCTTGCTGGGAGACAACACCGACGCCCGCGGCTTCGTGGCCGATCTTCATGCCCATCAGGTTTCTCTGGCGGGAGCCAATGCGCTCGTGCTCGGTGCAGGTGGATCAGCACGGGCCGTCGTCTACGGCCTGGCCGAGGCCGGCTGCGCGTCGAGTCACGCTGCTCAATCGAACATTGAACAAGGCCGAAGCGTCTGGCTGCGGCGATTCAACCGCACTTTCCCAGCTGTCCAATCCGTGCGCTCCCCTTTCCCTTTGGCATTACACAGGCGGCAGAAGGTGCAGACCTGATCATCAACTGCACTTCCATGGGCATGACGCCCAACACCGACACAATGCCATGGGATGAAGCTGTTGCGTTTCGGCCAGGCCAGACAGTCTACGATCTTGTCTACAACCCTCCAGAGACGCGACTGCTGAAGAAAGCGGAGGCGGACGGTGCACGCGCCATCGGCGGACTGGGCATGTTGATCTGGCAAGGAGCCATTGCCTTTGAGCTGTGGACCGGCCAACAGCCTCCGATCGACGTCATGGAAGCGGCTGCGCTGGCAGCGTTTGGGCGAAACCGCTAACTTGTGTACACTGGACTCGCCTGATTAATGACGATCGAATCTGGATACTTCGCAATTCCGAATGGCACGCACAAGCGAGGAACTTTATGTCGACAAAACCAATACCGACCCCGTCGGTCAACTACGACGCGGTGCCGGATGAATCGGGTCACTTCGGCCTCTACGGCGGCAAGTTTGTACCCGAAACCTTGATGCCGGCGCTGGACGAGTTGGAGGAGATGTACCTGCTCGCCCGCAACGACAAGGATTTTCAGGATGAACTGGCCTATCTGCAACGCACGTTCGTCGGTCGGCCAACGCCGATCACCCATGCAAAACGGCTCTCAGCGCATCTCGGCGGCGCGCAGATCTACCTGAAGCGCGAGGACCTGGCACACACCGGAGCCCACAAGATCAACAATGCGCTGGGCCAAGCGCTATTGATGAAGCGCAAGATGGGCAAAACGCGTATCGTCGCTGAAACCGGAGCCGGCCAGCATGGCGTGGCAACGGCCACCGCGGCCTCATTGCTCGGCATCGAGTGTGTGGTCTACATGGGCACAGTCGACATGGCACGCCAGGAGCCCAACGTCTTCCGCATGCGTCTGCTGGGCACCGAGGTCCGCGGCGTGGAGAGCGGCAGCAAGACGCTCAAGGACGCCATCAATGAGGCCATCCGCGACTGGGTGACCAACGTCGGGACCACCCACTACCTGTTGGGCAGCGCCTTGGGCCCCCATCCCTATCCGGCCATGGTGCGCGACTTCCAGAGCATCATCGGCAGAGAGGCTCTGGGCCAGATGCTCGATACTGACGACGGCCCCGGCCGCTTGCCGGACACCATCGTTGCCTGTGTGGGCGGCGGCAGCAACGCCATCGGCATCTTCCACCCCTTCCTCCCCTACGAGGATGTGCGCCTGATTGGCGTTGAGGCCGGCGGTCACGGCATTGAGAGCGGTGAACATGCCGCCCGTTTCGCCGATCCGGAAATGGGCCGGCTGGGCATTCTCCAGGGAACCAAGAGCTATGTGTTGCAGGACGCGGACGGCCAAATCGCATTGACCCACAGCATTAGCGCCGGTCTCGACTACGCCAGCGTCGGCCCGGAACACGCCTGGCTGCGCGATCTGGAGCGTGCCGAATACACCTACTGCACTGATGACTTGGCGATGGAAGGATTCGGCCTGCTCTGTGAGTACGAAGGCATCATTCCAGCCCTGGAAAGCGCCCATGCCGTCGGCTATCTGACCGAGTTGGCCCCGACGATGGGCAAGGATGAGATCATTCTGGTCAATTTGAGTGGTCGCGGAGACAAAGATCTGGGGACGGTGATGCAGGTGTTGAAGTAGGTAAATTGTCAATAGTCAATTGTCAACTTTCAATTGTCAACGTGTTTGTCCCACCGTAACATTGACAATTGACTATTGACAATCCACCGTTGACCATTAGGAAAGGATTTGTCATGACCGGTGTCGAACGGATCAGCGCCGTCTTTAGGCAGGCGAAAACCGAAAAACGCGCGGCCTTCATGCCCTACCAGGCCATGGGCTATCCGACACGCGCACGAACGCTGGATCTCGTCGGCGCGTTGGCCGAAGCGGGAGCCGATCTCTTCGAGATCGGCATTCCCCACAGCGATCCGCTGGCCGATGGACCGACAGTCCAGACCGCGACGTACACAGCGCTCACTCAGGGCACGACCGTGGCCGACTGCATCGCCATGGTGCGTGAACTCCGTGCCGCAGGGATCGAACAGCCATTCTGCGCCATGTCCTACTTCAATCCACTCTTCGCCTATGGCGTGGATCGCTTTGTGACCGATGCTGCCGAGGCGGGCATCGACGGGCTGATCGTGCCCGATCTGCCGCCTGACGAAGCGGGTGAGGTCGAGGCAGCCTGCCGAGAGGCAGGCATCGCCACCATCTATATGCTGGCGCCAACCAGCACAGAAGATCGCATTCGACTGGTTGCACAGCATGCCACCGGCTTCATCTATATGGTCAGCATTGCCGGTATCACCGGTGCGCGCAACGAGCTGCCACCGGACCTGGCAGAGTTTGTGCAGCGTGTCCGACGCTACACCGATTTGCCGCTGGCCGTCGGGTTCGGCATTGGCAGCGGGGCTCAAGCAGCAACCGTCGCCTCGATCGCCGATGGCGTGATCGTTGGGTCGGCATTGGTCAAAGCGTCCGGCGGCGACGATGGCGTTGATGCAGCCGGCGCATTGGGGGCCGAATTGGCGGCAGGCGTTCGGGGGCAAGCGTAATCAACAACGTCGACAACCATAGCCTATAGTGAGTTGAGAATATGGACTACAGAAAATACGATCCCGAGAAGGACCGTAAAGCCACCCATCGAATCTGGTACGAGGTTGGGTGGATAAGCGAAGAGAAGGAAGAGAAGTCACAAGACATCTTTCTTGCCGGATCAGATGTACTGGTGGCCGATATTAATGGGGAGGCCGAATGCCTCGTGGCCAGTCAACCCGGTGACATCCGCTATCAGGAAGAGACACTGCCACTGGCAATCGTGGCGGCTGTCACGACCAGTCGCATTGCTCGCAAGCAAGGATTTGCCAGCCGATTGACGGCGCGCCTACTTGCGCTTCAGGCAGAGCAAGGCGCGGCTGTCAGCGCGCTCGGCATGTTCGAGCAAGGCTTCTACAATCAGTTGGGCTTCGGAACGGGCGGCTATGAGCATTGGATTCGCTTCGACCCGGCAGCCCTGGACGTGTCAGTCAAGGCGCGGCCACCGCAGCGCCTGACATCAGAGGACTATGAAGCGGTACATAAGGCGCTGCTCAAGCGAAGCCGGCGGCATGGCTCGTGCAATATCAATCCGGTCAGCTTCACCCAGTCGGAGTTGGCATGGAGCAGCAAGGCTTTCGGCCTGGGCTTCCACGACGGCGAAAATGGTGAGCTGACCCATTTCTTCTGGTGCTGGCCCAAGGGTGAACACGGTCCCTATCGCATCGGATTTATGGCCTATCAGAACGCCGATCAGTTCATCGAACTTATGGGTTTGATCAAGAATATCGGTGATCAGGTACGCACGGTGCGCATGCGCGAGCCGGCCCACATCCAGATCCAGGACATGCTCAAACAACCCTTCCGGCGTGAGATTGTGAGCGAAAAGACCGTTCACTCTACCGGGACGAGCGCCGACGCCTATTGGCAGATGCGCATTCTTGATCTGCAAGCCTGTCTGGCCAAGACTCATCTGCAGGGCGAGCCGGTACGCTTCAATTTGTCGTTGAGCGATCCGGTGGAGCGGTTTCTCGGCGATGATTCAGCGTGGCGTGGCATCGGCGGCGCCTATGTCGTGACGCTGGGGCCTGACTCAACAGCGGAAGTCGGCGTAGACCCATCACTGCCGACGCTAACCGCTACTGTCGGAGCCTTCACTCGGCTCTGGTTGGGTGTTCGGCCGGCCACCGGGCTGTCCATCACCGATGACATCAACGGACCGGAGGATCTGCTCATGGCGTTGGAGGAGATTCTGCGATTGCCGGATCCGCATCCTGATTGGGATTTTTAGACCCGCTGGCGCAACTTTGGGTCACCGGTTCGTGGGTGACTTGAGGTGGGCAGAGACAAGCCCTACCGTAGATGGCAATGGACGCTTTTTTTCAATAGCACGATCTATATGGGCCGGGTGAAGATGCCCGGTCTACACCCCTTACTACACAGGAGTCTCGCTATGCAATATGGACAGGTTCCCGGCGTCACGAAGCCGATCTCGCGTCTCGTCCAGGGTACGGTCATGGTCGGTTCCGACCATTTGGACGAGAGCTTTGCGCTTCTGGATGAGATTCGCGCGCTGGGATGTACGACGTTCGACACGGGCCACGTTTACGGAAATGGCGACAATGAACGTACGGTCGGCTACTGGGTGCGCGACCGTGGCGTACGTGAAGATGTCGTCATCATCGGCAAGGGGGCGCACCACAATCAAGACCGGCGGCGTGTCACGCCATACGATATCAAGGCCGACGTTGCCGACTCGTTGGCCCGTTTCCAGTTCGACTATATCGACCTCTACCTATTGCACCGGGACGATCCCAACGTGCCGGTCGGACCGATCGTTGAAACGCTGAATGAGGAACTGAACGCCGGGCGAATCAATGCCTTTGGCGGCTCGAATTGGGATTATCGTCGAGTGGAAGCGGCAAATGAGTATGCCGCTCAGCATGGTCTTACGCCGTTTGCCGCGGCCAGCCCCAACTTTAGCCTGGCCATCCAGGTACAGGAACCATGGGACAATTGCATCAGCGTCAGCGGGCCGGCCGGCGAAGAGGCGCGGCGCATGGTACCTTGAACAGAAGATTCCGCTCTTCACTTGGTCCAGTCTGGCCGGCGGTTTCTTCAGCGGGCGCTTCCGACGCGACAATCTGGATACGTTCGAGACCTATCTAGAAAAGCTCTGCGTGACCAGCTATTGCTACGAAGAGAACTTCCAGCGCCTGGATCGGGTCGAAGAACTGGCCAAGGCCAAGGGCTTAACCATTCCCCAAATCGCCACAGCCTACGTCATGAGCCAGCCGGTAGAGATCTTTGCCCTGGTCGGTTGCCAGAACGCCGGCGAGTTCCGGTCCAACATGGAGGCCATGGAGTTGAGATTGACGCCGGATGAGATCGCTTGGCTTGAGATGAAGAGTTAAGGTGATTTGGGAGAGGGGAATGGTGATTGGGCTATCAGGTTCGCTGGCCCCCGATCCCCAATCCCAGATCACCAACCACCATTCCCCACTATAAGGAGTCCACACATGCAGTACGGACAGGTACCCGGCATCGACAAACCGATCTCGCGGCTGGTGCAAGGAACGATGATGATCCATCCTGATCACCTGGAAGAGAGCTTTGCCTTGCTCGACGCAGTCTATGCGCTGGGCTGCACCACCTTTGATACCGCTCATGTCTACGGCGGCAATGGCAACAGTGAGCGGGCATTCGGCCAGTGGGTACGCGATCGCGATGTTCGCGACAAGATTGTCATTCTGGGCAAGGGCGCCCATCATAACGAAGACCGTCGACGGGTTACGCCCTACGACATCCAGGCAGATCTGTCAGACTCGCTGGCCCGTTTCCAGGTTGACCACGTCGACCTCTACATGTTGCATCGTGACGACCCCGGCGTACCGGTCGGCCCAATTGTCGAAGTACTGAATGAAGAGTTGAATGCCGGGCGCATCAATGCCTTTGGCGGCTCAAACTGGGACTACCGCCGCATTGAATCGGCCAACGAATACGCGACGCGCCATGACCTGACCCCTTTCGTGGCATCTAGTCCCAACTTCAGCCTGGCCAGACAGGTCGAGGAGCCGTGGGCCAACTGCATCACTGTTTCCGGGCCGGATGGTGAAGAGGCGCGCGCATGGTATCATGATCACAAGATGCCGCTCTTCACCTGGTCGAGCCTGGCGGGCGGCTTCTTCAGCGGCCGTTTCCGCCGCGACAATCTGGACACGTTCCAAAGCTACATGGAGCAGGTCTGTGTGCGCTGCTACTGCTACGAGGAGAATTTCCAGCGATTGGATCGGGTCGAGGAGTTGGCCAATGCCAAGGGCCTGACCATTCCTCAGGTTGCCACGGCCTATGTCATGAGCCAGCCGGTGGAGATCTTCGCCCTGGTCGGCTGCCAAAACGGCGACGAGTTCCGATCAAATGCCGAGGCGATGGAGCTGCGGTTGACGCCCGAGGAGATCGCCTGGCTTGAGTTGAAAAGCTAGACACAGATGGGGGAATGGGGATTGGGGAGTTTTGCCCCGATCCCCATTCCCTAGTCACCACTATTCACTTCATCACAGGGCGTAGCTTGAGCGCCAGTTGGAGAGAGAACCTTGCATCGGGATCGTCGAGATCGAGTTGTGTGATTTTGGCGATGCGATCTAGACGATAGGTTAGCGTGTTGCGGTGGATGTGCAGACGACCGGCCGTCTGGCTGAGATTGCCGTGGCAGAGAAAGAATCCCTCCAACGTGCCTACCAATTCGCTGTTGTGGTTCTCATCGTGCGCGATGAGGCGCCCCAGCGTCTTGCGGAAGAAGCGTCGAGCCTCGGGATTGGTGTCCAATACGGCAAGCAACTGATAGAGACCCAGGTCACCGAAATAGGTGATGGGGGCAGCTTGCCACTCTTTGCCCATGTGCCAGCTCTCGCGTGCCTGCTGTTGGCTCTTCATCCACTGTTCCGGACCGACTGCCGGCCGGCCGATACCGATAATCAACTTGGCATTGGCGTTGTTGGACAGAATACGGTTCAGGAATTCCCCCGCTATCGGCTTCAATTCTCGACCACTCTTCGGGTTATCAATGGGCCAGTAGAGCAGAACCCGTTCGTCGCGACGACTGTAGGGAATATGGGCATCATACTCCTCTGCAAAGCGCAACAGCGGCGCGGGCCAGTCGGGAATCCCTTGCCCCTCCACCAACCAAGCGACATAGGGTTTGGTGAGATCGTAGTTCAACGACGCGCCACGCTGAATCCACGCCTGTTCGTCAGCGATCTCGGAAGCCAGCAATTCATCGACGAAGGTGGCGCGCATTCGCTCCTCAGCCACGTCCACGGCATTCTGCTTCGCCCATTCAAGCGCCGCTGCGGCAGTGCCCTGCAGCGCCGCTATCTCCTCTACCGTCGTCACTTCCCGACCCTGAAGGTTCTTCGGGCGCACGATCATAAAGAAACCGCGAATCGTGTCGCTGACATAGATTGGGGCAACCACGATTTCGGGGAAATCAACCAGTCGTGCAGGCGACTCGAGCGCTAGAATGTCAACGGACTCACCGAGATCATGACTAGCCTGGCCGGCCGCCCAACTGCGTAAGGCCGTCACATTGGGAACTGCATCGAGGATTGATTGGCGATGACTCTCTCCGAAAGGATCAAACCCGGCCAGACTCATCGGCTGACCATCCTCCCGTAAAATCAACAACGGCTGGCGCACAAAGCGGTGGATATGCATCGCTATCTGATCCAGACCGCCGCCATCCAGAGCAATCTGATTGAGTTCGCGCTGGAGATCGGTCGAACGCTGAGCAATATGCCCGGCCCTATCGACGATCAGGCGTATGATGGTGCGCTCCACCTGAACAATCTGTGCATCGTCGGGTAGTTGAAAGAGCGGCGCACGCGAGTCTACCGCTGCGGCAATGGCAGAATCGCTGACTGCGCCACGCACGGCAATGGCCGAAATCTGAGCATCATGCAGACTATTCACGACCCGTTCCAGACGCATCTTCGAGTCGAGACGACGAAGATCGACCATATCGATCAGGGCGATCTCATTGCCCTCCAGTTTTGGGAAAGCCGGCGGGCTGGGACGCAGACTGCAAGCCCAGGTGACCGGCCGATTCAGATACTCATCACCGATCAATAGCTTGGTCTCAGGCGGCAGGGCCAAACGGTATATATCTTTGATTGTTGCACTACTAGTGTACATTATGCACAATTTGCCATTCTATCGGTTCGCAGAACCAGATCAGCCAATTGGCTCGATTCCACGTCGATTTTTGCTTGCCACCCTTTACTATACTTGCAGTGAAGGTCAAATGCAAACCGGATGCTCGATATTTTGGCCGATTTTCCTAAGAGCCGAACTCGGCGCACGATTGTGCAAACAGCACAATTACTCTGTACACAAAAAAGACGGACACACCGTGTGTGTCCGTCTCATGTCTGTTACCTACTCAAAGTTCAGCGAATAGTCGTCGCCTTCTGTTAGCTTTCATCTACCTCTCGCCAGGCATCCATTGCAGCCCCAACCGTGCCGCCCCAAACTGCCATGGCAAGGGTGAAACCGGCGCCGATCCAATAAGGATTCTGCCCGATTGCAGTTGCAAGAATCAAGAAAGCGCTGATGCTCAGCACTGCACCGAGAATACTTGCCAACAGCAGCTTGCCGACCGACTGCTCTTTGCTCATCAGACCAACCAGAATCGGCCAACCAAACACGGGAAGGATGAAACCGATCAGCCCACCGACCAGTGCTTTCCAGTCGCCCAGTTTACCGGCAGCAAACTGATACCCCAGCACAGGGCCTATGCCGATCAGCAGATAGATGGGTATATAGAGGAATGGCATATTCCACTGGAGAGAGAGGCCGGCAAGAAAAGCGATGATTGCCGTTACCAGGCCGGCGTACAGCGACGTCAGCCAGAAATTGCTCTTCGACTCGCTTGCAGGAGTCGCCGTAGTGGCCGTTAGAATTGTCATTTCGCGTTCGCTCCTCTGGTCATGCAGTTGTGTGAATAAATGGCAAGAAGATAGCTATTTATATCACGATTTCTCTGTTTGCGTAAACTAGCGATTTTATCGTAAGTGCATCCCAGATTCAGGCAGTAGGCAATTCATCCCACTCCTCGATCAGCCAGCCGCCGACGACCAAATAAATGACCGGCTGGCGGTACTGTGAGAGGACAAGTACCAGTTGCTCCTCCTCGTCCACAGCCACTTCGTCAAACCAGATTCCCTGGTTGACTAGGGAGAGCAGATGTTTGCTGGCCTGTTCAGAGCCCCGCAACGGGTCGGCATCAAGGTCTGGGTAACAGAGCGTACCGTATAGCTCAAAATAGACGCCGTCGGCCAGATACAGGTCGAGATCGAAAACCTCCTGTGGCGGATCGTCATCGTCCTCATCATCGGCCTCCCCACCGCCCTCATCGAAGAAATCGAGACCTCCCGCTGTGCCAAAATCGTCATCGTTCTTGAATCTCATCATCGTCGTCATCAGTACCGGCGGCCAGTTCGTCAACCAGCGACTCCTCCCAAATGGCGACATGGGCAATCCGTTGGCCGGTCAATTCGGTCAATTCCTCAAAGAGGTCGTCGTCAACGGTGGTCAGGAGATCAATGCTTGCGCTCTTACGTGACATGATGCAACTATGCCTCTCTGTTCTCTGGGCCGAAGACGATCATGCGTGTGGGAATCGTCATCGGTTTCTCGTAAGACTGACCGCCGGCTGAGAAATGACTAAACTTCATCGGCAGACCCTGGTCAAAAAATGGGTTGGGACCGTCCATCATCTGGAAATGAAGATGGGGCCCCTGGGATTGGCCGCTATTGCCCACCCGTCCGATCAATGCACCACGACGAACGACCTCGCCTTCATTGACTTGATTGCTGGCCTGCTGAAGATGTGCGTAGTAGCTAAACTCACCATTGCCATGGCTGATAGCAATGGCATTGCCCACCGTGCGTCGAATGTCATCTCTGTACATGCGTGGATCAGGCAGCGTGCCCGGCAGCATGTCCGGCATATCAAAGCAGACATAGGCGACCTTGCCGCCCGCCGTCGCATAGATCGGCTGATCCCAACTGTAGTGCTCCTCCAAAGTCATACCATCACCCCGGAAGAAGGAGTTGTCCCGGCCCAGCTTCACGAAGTCGGTAGCGAACGTTTCGCTGAAGACCTCAGACTTATGCAGATCGCTCCAATCAGCCCCTTGGATGGCCCACCAGGCCCCGTCAAGCGGAAAATGCAGATCCGTCTTCTGAACCGGGGTCTCAACCGGCAATTGGATGATGCCATGCACCGCCTCGCCGTCGACAACGCGTTTGGCCACCACCGTCACTTCGACCATGGTCAGCGGCTCATAGCCGTGGATCATGAATTGCAGGGCGCGCAGAGCGATGCCGGTTCCGGCGCCGATGGTCAGGTCGTCCTCGCCGATCCGTTGGCGGATGATTCGAGCAGGCCAACGTTGCTCAAAGAGTAGCTGATGGCCGTTGTACCCTTTCACGACCATGCCGGTCAATTCGACGTCACCCTCTACGGCTGTGATACCGACATCAAAGGCGACTTCCTGAACCGGCCCGATATTGGGAAAGGGGAGTTCGTCATAGAGCGCCGCGATCAGGTTGGCCGGACGGGTCTCGACCTTGATGCGTGGTCCGGCATTCTGTGTTGCGTCAGGCGCTGTCGATGGGGCTGTCAATTCAATACTCCATGATTCACTATCGTCCATGTTTCACTTGATGACTGAGGGGATCCAGGTTGACAATCTGTGCCTCAAACCAGGCTCGCTGCTCCCCGCGAAACTCGCGGCCGGCCGGATGATCTCCGCCGGCGACACCGTCGATCACGGCCAAGCACTCGCAGGCCTGGGCTGGAGCCACCCGATAGATGCGCTCATCCGTTTCCAGGCTGTCGAGACGCTCCCAGCGGTCGATCCAGCTATTCAAGTAGGCGGCGTAACAGCTGCGGCAACGCCAGACGCTGTAGGTCTGTTTGTCGCCTTCGCGGGTCTCAACCGTCAGCGCGCCCAAATTGGCGATGCGGCCCTGGCAGCCAAAACAAGGCTCGGTGCCTGCGCCCACGCCGCTGCGCTCGACCAGTTGTTCTTGCCACGTCTGCGGCTCTGACCCCGATGCTTTGTCGCGTCCGAAAAGAGCGCCAAAACGAGACAGCAGCCCACCAGTCGCTTTGGATTCTGCCGCCTTGGGCAATGCAGGCGGTGCAACAGCCGACACGGCATCTTCCGACAAATCAGAGGGCCAGGTTTCACTGACTGCGTCGCGAGCAACAGCGGTTTCAGACCAGGCGTCGCAGTCAAGTGCTAGCATCGATTGAACCGCCAATCGATCCGGCATCTCTACACTGTTAGCCGACTCCGGCGCGAAGCGGCAGTGACCGGCGGGCAATCCATCTACTTGCTTCACGTTGCCCGGCTGCCACCAACGACATGTGCCACAGGTCCGCAAGTCCCAACCGATATCAGAGAGTGCAGAAACAAACGCCGCCAATAGCCCCTCAGCGCGGACGTTGGACAGAGAGAGTAGCGGCTCGATCGACCATAAGTCGCCCTCACTCTCCTGCAAATGGATGGTGCAGAGAGCCCCCTTAATTTCATCGACAGGCTCTCCGTCTGCCTCTTCGTCATTGACCTCTTTTTGATCGACAGGGCGCTTGCTGACCGGATGCCAAAGCAGCCGTGCCCAGTGTGTGGATCCGTCACTGCGATTGCTCAGTCGCACCCGCTGAAAAGTGCGCGTGCGAACGCCGGGCGTGATTCCGGACATGGTCTCTTGATCGAAAAGAACGATGGAATTGGCATCGCCCAGCGGCCCGGGACTGGCTTTGCTCACGTTGACCACCTACTTGCGATTGGCATCGTTGACAAGAGCCGTCGTCTCGGCCACGACGGCCGTCGGATCCATGTCTGCGTCCAGCACTTTGAGCAGCATATCACCACCGTAGCCCCATACCTCAGCCATCTCCGGATTCGTGGGCATGGCTTGTGCGTTGGCAGCCTGTCTCAAAAAACCGTTCAAGATCGGGTCGTCGCCGGTCTCCGCATCACGATTGGCAGGCAGCCGACCACCCAACTCCGCCCACTTCCGTCCCGATTCAGCGTTGGTCACGTAGTCGGCCAGCAGCAGCGCCCGCTGCTGCTGTTCGCTACCGACGACAGGATTGACAAAGAGCCCATCGGCACTGAGCCAGGGCTGTGCCGGTCCGGCCGGTCCAGCCGGAAGCGTAGTCACAATCAGATCGTCTCCGATCACCTCGCGTAGTTCGGCCGCAGCCCAGGGACCATCGACGAAGAAGGGATACTCACCCTTTTTGAAACGATCCAACAACATGCCATAGTCCAGGTCGACAAAATTTCCCTGGGTCCGGTCCATCTCTTGCAGCCAAGTAAGAAAATCCGCTGCGCCCGGATTGCCGTCCAGAACGACACGTCCTTCCTCACCCATCAGCGCTCCCCCAAAGGCCGGGATGCCCCAGTAGAGATGATAGAGGTTGGTGTAGAATCCAACGCCGGCCTCAGGGTTTTTGGCCACCAAGGCCAACCAGTCGTCAGTGGTCAGTGGAATCGCCTGCGGTGCAATCAGTCCCTGGTTGACATAGAGGGCAACCAGGTCGACGTTGACGGGCAGACCATAGAGTCGACCGTCCACACGCAGGTTGTCGACCGCTGCCGGCCAGAACCGCTCAAGCGTCGACGAATCGACCAATTCATCCAGCGGCTGTACAGATTCGACATCGACCAGATCGCGCAGCCACCAATTGGGGGCAAAGACCAGATCCGGCCCGCCTCCCTCAGCCACCGCGTCGGCATAGGTCTGGGGCAATTCGTCATAGGCCACGAAGAGTGTATCGACGGTCAGGTTGGGGTAGCGCTCCTGGAAATCGGTGAGGATGGCCGCCAGGGCATCACCATCTGCGCCGGACCAACTATGCCAGAGGACCACGCGGCCATCGATCTGCTCCAGCGTCAGCACTTGTTGCGACGAAGCCGGGACTGGCTCGCCTGCGCCGGCTTCGTCCACAGATCCGCCGGACTCACTTATGTCAACACCTTGCTCAACAGTAGTGGCCTCGATTTCGCCTGTCTCATCAGCGGGTGCGTCGTCGTTACAGGCAGTGAACAGCAACAGAATCGCCAGTAGCGCGGGAATCCACCAACGGCGGAAGGGTCGTTCAGTCATCGGGTTCATTCCGTACCTGCCAGGTGATCGAGCAGCGCCTGCACGCCCAGTAGATAGCTGCGCCAGCCGAAGCCGCAGATCTGCCCCACGCAGACCGGCGCAAGCACTGATGTGTGACGAAACGATTCGCGTGCATGAATGTTGCTCAGATGCACCTCGACCGTCGGTATCTGCACACCCGCAATCGCATCGCGGAGTGCATACGAGTAGTGGGTGAAGGCGCCGGGGTTGATGACAATGCCGTCTGCCCAGCTGCGTGCCTCGTGAATCCAATCGATGAGCGCGCCTTCATGATTACTCTGAAAGGTGCGCAGCTCGTGGGCACCATCAAGTTTTGCGAAGTTCACGCTCAATCTTTGCCAACGTCATGTCGCCATAGATATGGGTCTCACGCGTGCCGAGCAGGTTTAGGTTTGGGCCGTGAATCAATGCGATAGTAGACATAGATTTGATACTCTGTGGTAATTTTCTGCGGCATACTGTAGTGTTGCAATCGATCAGGCTTCCATTATAGCATTGATATTCACTCGTTCGGGGGCAGAATGCGCTCCAGTGCCTCTCGCACATACTCATCACCCGGATTGTCGATTACAACGACATCGCCGAGTGCCTGGGGGATGACAAAGCGCAGCATCTTGCCCGAGCGCTTTTTGTCATGGGACATGGCCGCCATCACGGCATCGACATCGTAGCCGCTGATACTTGTCGGCAGGCCCATGCGGTCGACGAGCGCTTCGATGCGCGCAGCCAACTCAGGCGTGCAGCGGCCCAGCGAAGCGGCCATGTGCGCCGAGGCCACCAGGCCAAGCGCCACACCTTCCCCATGGCCAACCGCAAATTCGCTGACCAATTCGATGGCGTGGCCGAAGGTGTGACCCAGGTTGAGCGTGGCACGTCGCCCCTGCTCGAATGGGTCCTCCTCGACCACATCAACCTTCACACGCACGGCATCGGCGACAAGATGGTTGAGGCTGGTCGGTCCATGCTCTTCCAACTGCTCAAAGAGATCCGGCGCGCCGAGGATGCCATGCTTGACGATCTCGGCCAACCCGGCCTGAAATTCACGCGAGGGGAGCGTTTCCATCACCGCTGTGTCGATGATCACGACCTGCGGTTGCTTGAATGCACCGACAAGGTTCTTACCCTGGGGCATGTCCACACCCGTCTTGCCGCCGACCGAAGCGTCGACCATGGAGAGCAACGACGTGGGAATCTGCACAAAGGGCACGCCGCGCAGATAGCTTGCGGCAGCAAAGCCCGCCATATCGCCGATGACGCCACCGCCCAGTGAAATCACCGGAGCGCGACGATCCAGGCCGGCGATCATGAACTGGTCATAGAGGCTGCGAATACTCTCCAAGGTCTTGTATTCTTCGCCCTCCGGCAGAGTGCAGATCGTTGGATCGAACCCAACATCCCGCAGGCTCTGCGCCAAACCATCCGCATAGATCTCCCCGACAGCAGGATTGGTGACGATAGCAGCGCCGCCAGGCGTTAGTCCACGGTTCAGAAGCAACTGCCCGGCATTGCCCAACAGGCCTTCTCCGATGCAGATGTCATAGCGATTTGAGGGCGACGTCACCGGAATCCGGATCATGCCGGAGACCTCCATGTCGGCGGAGAGCGCCTCCAGCACATGATCGACGATGGCTGCCGGGTCGCGCCCGGTGGTGTCGATCTGCTGAGGAATGGCGGCATAGGCTTGGCGTCGTACGTAGAGAAGATCATGGATGCGACGGCGCTTCTCATCCGGTTCGCCCGGAAGCAATGGCCGGTCGACCATACTCTCCAGACGGTTCAAGATCTCATCGACGGTGGCGGTCAGGCAGATGAGCGTACCCGATGCGGAGAGCGCGGCACGGTTGCCCGGATTGATCAATGCGCCGCCGCCGGTGCTGATGATCAGGCCCTCTTCCTGGCCCAGTTGAGCGCAGATCTGAGCCTCAGCCACGCGAAAAACGGCTTCGCCCTCATCCGCAAAGACCTCGGAGATAGGCTTACCGAAATGGGCTTCGATCTGGCTATCGATGTCAACAAATGAGCGGTCAAGACGCTCGGCCAGCAACAGGCCGACGGTCGTTTTGCCCGTACCCATAAAACCGGTGAGTACGATGTTGCGGTCGGTTGGAAAATCTGCTGGTGAATTTTTCATAGTCATTTCGAGTGATCTGTTCGTCGTGACGGCTTATGATAGCTGTTAGGCGAATCCAAAGAAATAATGATCCACGAAGGACACAAAGAAACACGAAGAAGGCTGACATTTGTGGAAATTTGTGACCCTTCGTGACTCCGCTGCAAGAAGACTTTTGTTGACACGAATTGTCACGAATTAGCACGAATTGTGTCGTCACCCCAGAGAGAAGATTCGTGAAAATTTGTGTAAACTCGTGTCTGGATCCCTTTTTGCAGTAGAGTCCTTCGTGGATAAATATATTCCTGCATTGGCCTTAGGTCGAATTTTCCTAATCGTATGTGCGGCCGACGCCAGCGTCTATTCGCTGACTTCCAATATCCGCGGATCTGAAATATCGACGGGCCCCAAATATGGACGAATCTCGGCAGCCATACGGTTCATGGCCTCTTCGCTTACCTGCTCGTCTTCCGGCACGCCAAGACAGCTGAAAATCTTGCGTCCTCGACGATTGGCCGGCAGGTCGGCCATGCGCGGGACGACGTGAAAATGCACGTGCGGGTGTTCGACGGCCTCAGCAAATTGAATCACGTAGGTCTTGGCGCAATCGGTCACCGATTTCAGCGCCACCGATGCATTTCGGATCAGCAACCCTAGCTCGATCGCCTCGTTCTCAGTCAATTCATCGATGGCTTCAATGTGTCGCCGGGCAATGATGACAAGCCACCCAGGCAAGGACGTGTTGTAGCTATGGACGACATCCCAGTATTGACTGCGAAAGATGCTGTCCCAGAAGGGAGCATCCCCATCATCTCTTTGCGCCAGACGTTCACACGAATGACAGAATCCTACATTCTCCATTGTCTCTTCTGAACCCGTCATCCTTCCCAAAGTGTAAACTGCTCTGGATCCACACGCCCGCTCTGGTGCATCAACAGGGCATTCATGAGTTCAACCGCCATGCGCGATTCGAGCGTCACGCCTGCGCGCACGCCAACGCAGGGATCGTGCCGGCCCTTTTGCAGTTGAAAGTCGATCTCTTCAAGATTCTTGCGCACCGACTGTTGGCGCTTCGTGATCGTCGACGTCGGCTTGAACCCCACACGACAGACAAGCGGCATGCCCGTGGTCACGCCGCCGATCAAGCCGCCGTGACTGTTGCGCTGGTAGCCCGAGCTGCGCACCGGATCGTTGTTCTCGCTCCCCAGGCGGTTGACGACGTCGAAGCCGGCCCCGACTTCGACTGACTGAGCCGCGTTCAGCCCACCCAGCGAGCCCATGAGCCGCAGTTTGAGGCTCTGATAAAGCGGGTCGCCCACCAGGGCCGGCACGTTGACGGCCACGATCTCAACCGCTGCGCCGATGGAGTCGCCGTCAATCCGTGTGCGCTTGATCAGCTCTGCGGCTTCACGCGCAAACTCGATGTCGAAAGAAGGGATCTCTGCGCCGACCATGGCCCGCTCCGCGCTTTCGATCTGACCGCGCTCGACGGTCGAACTCCCCTGATCGCTTATCAGCTGTTGGAAGTGATCTGCCAGGCTTTTCTCTGCCTTGAGCGAACCGACCTGCACGATGGATGACAGAATTGCCGTGCCGAACTGCTCCTTCAAGAAAAAGCGTGCTACCGAACCGCCGATCACATCCGAGATGGTCGAGCGGTAGCTGGAACGACCCCCGCCGCGTACATCGACGAAGCCGCGTGATTTGTGATGCTTGACGAGATCAGTATGGCCGGGGCGCACCTCGCCGGTCTCGCCCGAAAACTGGGCGTAGTCGGCTGACTTCTTGGCCGTCGAAAGCACCAGTGCAGCGATGGGCTCACCCGTTGTGTAACCCTCTGCATAGCCGGTAGTGATTGACTCAGCCCCATCTGTACGGGTAATAATCTCAGGACCGGCGGTCAGCGCGTCGTGGTCTTCGCTGTATAGGCCGGACAGGAGAACGACCTTGTCCTTCTCGTTGCGCGGCGTTCCGTGCCGATTGCCGCCGGGACGACGTCGGTCCAGGTAGTGTTGAATATGAGAGCGCCGCAGGTAGAGTCCAGCCGGGCAGCCGAAAACGATCGTTGTGATGCCCGGCCCGTGTGACTCTCCTGCGCCAGCCACGCCGAAGAGTGGTCCGCCGAGAATTTCCATTGATAGTCACTGTGTCGTGAGGAAGGACCAAGAATAGAGTGGTCGATCCGATAGCGATTTTGATGGCCCAAGTATACCCGCGTCCACTGGTTTAGGCGAAAAGCGGACCAATTCGCGAACTTGAAGACTTCACGAAATTGAATTACAATTAGCAAAGATTAGTAATTCACAAAGATTGTTTGGAGGTGCAACGTGCGGAGCACTATCACTGCCAGAGGACAGACCGTCATTCCTGTTGCGATTCGGCGTCAGTTTAGTCTATCGCCCGCAGATCGATTGGAGTGGATTGTTGAGAATGGCGTCATTCACGTTGTGCCTGTACGCGCGGATCCGATCGTAGCATTTCGAGGTCAAGGAAAAGGCGGTTCTACTGCGCGTCTGCTCCAGGAACGCCGAGAGGATAGTGAAAAAGAATGACTCGCTATCTACTCGACACATCGGCCCTGCTGACCTTGCGAGACGATGAAGCTGGAGCAGACCTGGTTGCGGCTCTGCTAACCCGCGCACAGCGAGAGGAAATCATCTGCTTCGGTTGCTTTATGACTCAGATGGAAATACTCTATCGCGTGTGGAGGGACGAAAGTGAATACGCGGGGAGATTAGCCTACGAGCAATGCCGTGCATTGCCGATCCATTGGGTTCATGAGGACGAGTCACTGCTGGAAAAGGCCGCAGAGATTACAGCCAATTACCGGCTGTCAGTTGCCGATGCCTGGATCGCTGCAACTGCCGTACGCCAAGGGGCAACGCTCGTTCACAAGGATCCTGAGTTCGAATCGTTGAATTGTTCGCAGCAAGTTCTGCCATACACATAGCTACGCAGGCCGGATCTGTAAGTCGGATTTCCAATCCGACCTACATGGCAACTACTGCCAATCTGCCGGACAGATTGTGGCGCAACCAATCCGCCCAGAAAGCGGCGTCCGCGGAATTCAGGTTGCGATTTGATCCGCGGCCAGGCAAATGTCGAGCCTTCGATCCAAATTTAGAGGAAACCCATCGCCATGACCGTCTCACGCTATGCAGAACTGGTCGAGCCAGGCAGATTCGCCCTGCGTTCCGAAGAGCTAACCCACACTGCCGACCAGTTGTTGGTGCGTATCACGGCCTGCGGCATGTGCCAGTACGACGGCGTCTACTACAAGGGCATCGTGGGTGAGACGCCAACACGGATTGGCCACGAGCCGGTGGGCGTGGTGAAGGCTGTCGGGAAGAACGTGCGGGGCTTCGCGCCGGGCGACCGGGTCACAGGCCTCTTCGCCTATCTCAAGGCCTTTGCTCAGTATGGCGTGGCCGAGCCGGAGCAGCTTGTGAAAATCCCTGATCATCTGCCGCTGGAACTGGCTCTGGGCGAACCGCTCAAGTGCATCGGCACCATCCTGCGTGCGGCCCAGCCGGAGCTGGGTGACCATGTGCTGGTGATGGGCTGCGGCTTCATGGGTTTGCTGACGCTGGCGGGGCTGGTGGGCCGCGCACCGGCTTCCTTGATTGCGGTCGATTTGCAGGAAGAACGGCTACAACTGGCCCGAGACTTCGGCGCGACCCACACGCTCAATGCCGCCGATCCCGACTTTCTGGAGCAGGTCAAGCAGATCACCGACGGGCATGGTGTTGACTTGGCCTTTGAACTGACCAGCAGCCCTTTGGCCGTCGAGTTGGCGGCCAAGACCATGCGGCGCGGGCGTGGACGCTACGTGCTGGCCGGCTGGCACGGCGAGCCGGGGACCTACACGCTGCGCAATTTCACGACCAAGGGCACGACCATCCTGTCGGCCCATCCCTCTTTTTCGCTGGACGAGATGGACGACATGCGCCGCGCCCTGGACGGTCTGGCCCGGGGCGTCTTCCCCATGGAGCGGCTCATCACCCATCGCTTCGCGCTGGATGAAATCCAGACCGCCTTTGAGATCATGGCCGATGGGCGGGATGGGTACATCAAGGGGATCATCGTACCATAGCTGACGCCTTAGATTGCACGATGCCGGAGTTCTGGGGAGAACTCCGGCATCCTACGGGTGCCTTGAAAGGCTCTGAGGATATTGAATCGGCGTCAGACCCCTTCGCCAGAAAGTTCGACCTTCTCAACGCCGGCCTCCAACTCGTCCATGTTGTTCTCCTCGATCAAGCAGTCATGCGCTCCCTCGACTGAGAAGATACCGTACTCAGCCGTACCGCCGATCACGTTGTCGACAATCTGGGCATTGCGCAACGTAGCCACCGGATTTATGGAACCGAGCACAATGGCGGCATCGCCATCCTGAATGTCGATCTCGTTGCCGGTGACCGAGTATGTGGCAGCGAAACCCTCAAGACCGTTGTCGTTGGATAGGAGCATCCCTTGAGTCATGGCAGCTTCGGTGGCGGAGCCGACGACCATGATTTGATTATTGGCAATACTCACCGTTCGCTCAGAGGCGTACGGCATGCTCTCTGGATCGCAGGTCGTCACGCGAATGCCACGCTGGAGATCGGGGCCAAACGAGGCCATGCCCACAACGATGTGGTTCTCCTCGACCACAATATCACCGCTGCCACTCATGTACTCCAACACAATTCCCTCATGTTGAGTCTTCACGGTGTTTCCACGCACCACAAAATCGGTGCCCATATTCATCCAGAGTCCAATGCCGTGGGAGCCCTGTTCATGGCCCAGATCGCCGTATGTGAGGTCTGCCCCTTCGGCATTCCTGTAATAGGGTTCGCCCGTGTCCGGATCCAGAAAAGACATATCCAAGGTGCTGTTCAAGTCTGAAATGGTGTTGTTCTCGATGGTAATCGTGCCGAGAGGCCCACGAACATCCCAGTCAGGCACGGAGGCGCCCATGTCGATGGACCGACCAATGGCTGCGTCCTGCGCCCATTCAGGAATGTCTGGACTAACATCCGTCACCCAGACATTGCGCACAGTGATGTCCTCATGGGATTGACCGTTAAACCCACTGATGAAAACCCCATAGATATGAGGTTGCTTGAGCCACACGTTTTCCAATACGCCTCCTACAGCGTTACCACCAAAGTTGACGACTCCATGTTCGCCCTGATCCCAATGATTCTTGTGAGGAAAGTTACCGCCCTGGATCACGGTCTTGGGCGTACCGTCCTCGTTGAAGCCATCACCGGTCAGCGAGATCCCCTTGTCGATGACGATGTAGCTACTGTAGAGCGGATTGGTCCGCCAGTCGCCAAAGTTGAATGTCCCTGCTCTGAGTAGGACGGTGTCGCCGTCCACAGCCGCATCGATGGCCCCCTGTACATTGGTCACATCTTGCGGGTACTCGCCGGTCGGCAGGACTTCGATTATGTTGCCTTCCGTAGCTGCCGCAGCCAATGCCGGACGCACTATCTCAATTTCACCTAGTTCAACATCAAGCGGCAGAACCGGATCCTCCGCTCGCACATCCTCCAACGTGAAGTAGCCGGCCTCGACGGGAGGGCTATCCTCCGGATAGAACTCGTAGAACGGATCAAACGAGAAATAGCGCATGCCCCACTGATCGGGTCCGGTGTCGCCACCGTCGCGCAGCCAGAAGTAGCCATACTCGCCCGGTTCGCCCTGTCCCCAGCCATCTTTGGCCGTGATCTGTGCAATGACCACCACGGCATCGACTGTGTCTCCAGCGTCCTCGCCAAAGAAGACGTAGCGAGCTTCCGACTCAACGCCCTTCCAGGTCGGCATTCCCTCCTCTTGACCGGGCATCACATTGTGCCAGTTGATGTACCCTGAAGCTTCATGACTATCTGGATCGACTTCGGAAAAATCGAAGTCCATGGAGATGGTTACGCCACCCCACTCGGGCACCGACGGCAGGAAGATCTCGCCCTGCACGCGACGCGATTCTGCGTCGAGCGCGGCTTCTTCGGCCGGCAGTAGCGGTTGGCAGGCGCTCAAGGGAACCACCAGGATGATAAGCAATGCAAACAGGGTCAACGTTCGAATGTTCCTACTCATCTTGCATTCTCCTTTCACGGTTCGCGGGATTTCGGTTGCGTCGTTTCACTTCTTCGTCCAGAAAGCTGAAGAGTTCATCCAGGTTGCCAAATCCGATCCGCTCGCCGCTGTCCACCTGCTCCAGCGAGGCGTGCCAGGTGATCGCCGCTGCGTCTTTCCTACTGTGATTGGCCCGCCACAGACGCAACAGATAGGCCACGGATACTTTCCGCTCATCGACCATAGCGCCACTCTCATCATTGGCTCAGTCCCGAGAGCCTCCCTCTCTTTCTCAACGACCTGCCCTCACAGTAGTGGAATGCTCTCAAGAAACTCTCAAAGTGAGTAAGCTGACGGCCGAAATTGCGGTATACTGGTAGCGAACCATCGCACCTGCTGTCATTCGATGGAAGGCTCTTTCGCCATGTCCCGGCTATCACTGCAACTCCTGGGCGCCTTCTCGGTCACTGTGGATGGCCATCCGGCAGATCGCATTGACTACGACAAGGCACGCGCACTGCTCGTCTATCTGGCGATCGAGGCGGACCGTGCACATCGCCGTGATCACCTTGCTGCGCTCTTCTGGCCGGATCAGGAACGTCGGCACGCGTTGCAGAGCCTGAGCCAGGCGCTCTACACACTGCGCCGTGCCATCGATGATCATCACGCGGATCCGCCCTTTTTGACGATCGGATCGCGCACGCTCCAGTTCAATGAGGGCGCCGACCATTGGTTCGATACGCAAGCGTTGACGACTGCCCTGGAAAGATGCCGAACGCATGCACACGCCGATCTGCACAGTTGTGAGTCCTGTGTTCAGAGATTGCGGACCGCGGTCGAGCACTATGGCGGTGATTTCCTTGCAGGCATCGACTTGGACGATTGTCCCGAGTTCGGCGAATGGCTTGCGATCCAGCGCGAACACTATCGACGGCTCGCCGGCGAGCAATTCCGGCTGCTCGTCGACGTCTACGAAGCGCGGGCTTTGCCGGAGCCGGCGCTCGACTTTGCCGCCCGATGGTTAGTCCTGGATCCGTGGCAGGAAGAAGCGCACCGGACCGTCATTCGTGTGCTGGCAGAGAGTGGACAGCACACAGCCGCATTGGCCCAGTATGAACGTTGCCGCCAGACCCTGGCCGATGAGCTGGGCGTCGAGCCGTCGGTCGAAACAGAGACGCTGGCTGCGCGAATTCGGCGGCGGCGAGCCGGCGGCAGCGCATCGTCAATCAACATACCGGCGATGCTCACACCGCTTTTCGGTCGCAAGGCCGAACTGGCGGCCTTGCAGGGCATCCTGGCCGGTCAGGAATGCCGGTTCGTCAGTCTGGTAGGGCCGGGTGGCTCCGGCAAGACGCACCTTGCCATCGTTGCTGCATCGGAAACAGCCGATTGTTTTGCCGACGGTGCAGCCTTTGTCGCCCTGGCCGGGCTTGACGCGCCGCAGGGAGTCTTGCCGGCCATCGCCGAAGCGGTCGGCTGTTCGTTCAGCAAAGACCAGGATATCCGCCGCCAACTCATCGACTATCTCCGGACTCGCCAGCTACTGCTCGTGCTGGACAACTTCGAGCACCTCTTGGCCGCGCTTCCCTTAATCACCGAGCTGTTGCAGGCAGCGCAGAATGTCTTCGTGCTGGCCACGTCCCGCGTCCGCCTGAATGCACCGGGTGAACAGGTGCTGGTCGTCGGCGGTCTTGGATTGCTTGAGTCGCTACCACATGAGCCCGCCGACTCTTTGATGGCACAGACCGACGATGCAGCCGCTCTATTCCTCCATCACGCTCGCCGACTGAATGCAGATTTCGAGCCGAATGACGAGGACCTGCGCGCCATCGGCCAGATCTGCAAACAGGTCGCGGGCATGCCGCTGGGCATTTTGCTGGCCGCGGCGTGGAGCGACGTATTGCCTCCCGTCCAGATTGCCCAGCGGCTGGCGGAGGAGCCCGGCGAACATGAAACGGCCGGCATCGACCTGCTGAGCGTCGACTGGCAGGCGTTGCCCGAACGCCAACGCAGCATGCGCAGCGTGCTCTCCCATTCGTGGCAGTTGCTTGATGAAAACGATCAGCGCGTCTTCGCCGGCCTTTCGATCTTCCGTGGGGGATTCAACGCGCAGCGGGCGCGCCGTGTCGCCGGGGCCTCGCTGCGCCGGCTCAAGACATTTGCCGAGAAATCGTTACTTCAACTCGAATCAGATGGTCGGTATGCGATCCATGAATTGCTGCGCCAATTCGGAAACGAGCAACTGGAAACCGTGCCGGCGCTGGCGGAGCAGACTCGTGTTCGGCACTATCGTGCCTACGCTGAATCGGTCGCAGAATGGAGCATCCGTCTGCGCAGCAACGAGCAACTCACCGCGCTCAGTGAGTTCACGGCTGAGATCGACAATGTTCGACTGGCTTGGCGGCACGCAGTCGAGGACAAGGCAACAGGCGAACTGGCACAGATGCTTGACGGGCTTTGTATCTACTATGAATGGCGCAGCCGCTACCAGGTAGCGGTGCACGCTTGCCAGGAGGCAATTGCCGAACTTCAGGAAGCCAACGACATTGCGGCCGGAGTGCTCTTGGCCAGGTTGATGGTCTGGTTGGGACGTTATTACTTTATTCTGCGCAACATAGACGCGGCCGAGACAACCATCGCCGAAGCGCTCGACCATCTTGATCGGCTTGAGCATACAGGTGAAGAGATAGGCGTGACGCGAGCCATCGCGCTCTATCAGATGGGAATCGTCATCGAGGATGGTGATCGCGGAGGAGCAGAACGCTTGTGGCGAAATAGCCAACTACTCTTTCGCCAGGCGTCCGAAACCTGGTGGCAATGCCAAGTTGAGAATAGGCTTGGTCTCTTGCTCCGGAATCTGGGTCGTGTGGAAGAAGCGGGGCTGATTCTGGAGGCAAGCCTTGCTAAAATACGCCTCACAGGAGATCGTCGCTCCACAGCGAAAGTATTGGTCACCCTTGCTCAGTTCTACCACATCCAGGGACAGATAGAAGAGGCGCACCGCGTCAGCCAGGAGAGTGTCGAACTATATGAGGCACTGGGCGACCGGTGCGGGGCAGCCAATAGTCGTTTTGAAATGGCGTCGACATTGATGTACTTGGGTCGATTTGGGGAAGCTGAACCCCTGCAGCGAAGTGCTATCGAGGATGCTAAAACGTTGGGCGACCGCAACCTGCATGCCTTCGCTCTGCACATTTTGGGCTGGAATATCGCTAACCGCGGGCACTATACCGCGGCGCAACACGCCTATCTGACTGCCAGAGTACTGCTTCGTTCGGTCGAATCACAGCGAGGTTTCGCCATGAATGATCTGGGCCTCGGCGGCAACGCGCTGGCGCTGGGCCGATTCGTCCAGGCGCAGCGATATCTGCTCGAATCTGCGTCGGGCATGCGCGCCATCGGCCAACAGGACGAATATGCAATTGTCCTGGCTACCCTGGCACTGGTCGAGCGCGCGCTGGGCCGGCACGACTCGGCCATGGCCTATGTGCGTGAAGCATTGCAGATTGCCAAACCCATCGAAGCCTTTGCGCCAGCCCGCTTTGCGGTACAATCCTATTCTCTGCTGATCGCCGACGCCGGCCAAGTCGAATACGGTCTTGAACTACACGCATTCGCGATGCAGCATCCCTACTTTGGCAACTCGGTCTACCGCCAAGATATCACCGGCCGCTACATCGATGAATATGCGGAGACGCTCGCACCGGAGCAGCGGCAGCGCGCCAAAGCTCGGGGCGAGGCGAGAGATCTCTGGGCTACAGTCGACGATATTCTGGCCGCTCTGGGCGAGCCGGCTGTGCATATCACAGGTTGATAGGGGCCGCGTTGCCTGCAAGCTGCCTCACGAGCGTCCATCTGCCAATCAACCCAGATTAGACGGCATGACCCATGTGCGAATGGTATGACGTCCAATGGCGTATCGGTTGACCGCTCCCCCCTCGCTATTGACCCACCACCCATTCTGACCGGCTGGCCGGCTGCAACTCAACGACCTTCCGAACGGCAACAACGCGGGCCGAGACTTGTTCAAAGGCAGGGGGAAGATCGCCTAGTGCAAACCTTCGCCCGGCACACCGTCGAGGCGATCTGGCGTATCGAATCGGCCAGGCTCGTCGCCACGCTTGCCCGGCTGTTCGGCGATGTGAGCCTGCCCGAGAACCTGACGCAGGACGCCCTCGTGGCCGCGCTGGAGCAGTGGCCATCGGATGGCGTGCCGGACAACCCCGTGCCATTGACCGCATCCGGCGCGATCAACTGTCGGAACGCAAACCCTTGGAGTGGAGTCGCCGGCTGGAAGAGGTGGGAAAAACAGACGCCCCGGATTTCGAGCAGATTGTGAACGACGATATCGACGACGATCTACTGCGCCTGATCTTCATCGCCTGCCATCCCGTGCTCTCCATCGAGGCGCGGGTTGCCTTGAGCTTCCAGCTGCTGGGCGGGCTCGCCACAAGTGAGATCGCCCGCACTTTTCTGACGCCGACGCCAACCATTGCCCAACGGATCGCACGCGCGAAACGGACGCTCTCTGCCACACAGATCCCCTTCATAATTCCCGAAGGCAGCCAACGGATGGCGCGCCCAGCGTCGGTATTGGAGGTGATCTACCTCATCTTCAACGAGGGCTATTCGGCCACCGCCACGGTCTGGTGGCGCTGATGGAGATTCAGGCCTCGCACCTGCAGGCTCGTGTCGGCCCGGCCGGGGAGCCGAATCTACTGCTCGATCAGAATCGGGGCCAATTGAATCGCCTGCTGATCAACCGCGGTCTGGCTGGCCGGCACGGGCCGAGCAGTTGGGCGATGCCCTAGGCCCGCACACGTTGCAGGCCACAATCGCCGCTTGCCATGCACATGTACGACCCGCCGCAGAGCCAGACTGGCAGCAGAGCGCCGCGCTCTACGACGCGCTGGCGCAACTGACGCCGCCTTCGTGTACATTCGTGCTCTTCGTAGATCATCATTTCCGTCGTTGCCGGCTCTCCGAAATGGGGACGGCAGATTCAGGGAAAGAGGCCGAGCCTACTCTTCAACCCGTAGGGCAGTTGGGTCATCAATCGGTTGGCCGATCAGATGATCGATGTTGCGGACCATACGAAACGACTCGGTAGAATCGTCGCACTGTGAATTCCCTTGAAAGGCAATGTCGTCAACGATCATGGTGCTTGCCACAGAATAGTCCGTGATGGCGGCAAAGTTAAGCACAAGGGTTGGCGTTAGCGCCGTGGACACGCGGGCTTCCATATCCACATGTCTGGGTACCCAGCGTCCAGTCGCGGTGCCGGCACAGAGCGGTTCCACCATAAACCAAATCCCATTGACGCCCACGCCGCCAAAATCAACCTCGCAGCTGTCGGCTGATTGAATCCAGACTTGATAGGTCAAACAGGTATTTTCCTTTTGGATGGCGATCGTCTGTGAAAGCATGGATATTTCATTGTCGATGCCACCCAGACGGGCGGCCCATTGACCGGAATTAGGGGGGACTGGAAGTTGAGACGACGGCAGGATCAGATCTTGCCCATTCAAAGAATACGCCTGCCACGTGGTGCCTCCCTCTTCAAACCCTTTGTCACTGATGGTCGTATCGGTCACCCATATCAGGGGTAGATAAATGGAGTGACTTGTGCTGATCTCAACTGTGTTGGAGAGCAATGGCTCAGGCGCCAAGGTCATGGCCGCTCCAAGTTTCGCTTCTTGGAACAGCCCAGTCAGCAGCAGTAATCCTGCGAATAGGGTTCCGGCACATAGCCTGCAAACATGCGATTTCTTGGCCGAAATTTGTACCATACCGGTCTCCTGCTGATTTCGTCTCGGTCGTTATTGTTCTATCATGACAAACAGATTGATCTCGAACTCTGTGCGACACTCACTGCGGTCGCCGACAACATATGTGACTTCATACAATCCGGAGTGAAGCCCCGCGGGTGCGTCGTTGCTTACGAAGAAGGTTTTTCCAGTGGGCTCGCTCTCTTCGCCGGCCGGCACTGGACCAATCAACCAGTTCTGTGCCGATGCATGGATGAATATGAACTCCTCACCGTCGCCTGAATATTGAAAACCCCGCCAGGTCATAAAGAGATCGAAGATATCTTCTGCACCAATGTTCTGCATGGTCAAATCCATGGTGAAAAACTCGCCTGGATGAACGGCCAGCGGTGTCTTTCCAAGATCGAGGAGCAACTGCCGGGACGATGCGGGCAGCGCGCACACTTGGGGTTCATCATTTAGAGTAAAGATATCAGCCGGATATTGATACCCTCTGTACACGTGAGTTTGCGGCCTAGTCTCGCTATAGGGTTGCCCAGGTACATTCTGTACTGACCAGTCTGGCAGCTGGCCGTGAGTTTCGGCTATCGGCGTCACCAGCTCAACCACAATTCTCACCTCTTCCGGTGCTACGGGGCTTGGGACCGAGGCTGGCGGTTGGATTGGCACGGGGACAGATGTCCCGGTTGGCGTTGATGTTGCTGTTCTAGTCGGCGTCGGCGTTGCAGTCGATGTTGCTGTCCTAGTCGGCGTCGGCGTTGCTGTCGTTGTGGCAGTAGGTTGCAGAATCTGAAGCGTAAACAGGTCGCGCCATACACCCCGCTTCACTTTTTGATTCTCCGTATACCCATACTCAACGCGAATCTCGATTTCTCGCCCACTGCCACTGACAGGTTGATAGACATAGCGTCGTTCGAACTCTTGTGACGCCCCGCTCAATAGCTCCGGCCAGTAGACGTTTTGCAAACCATCTGCCGGCGTCAGCGCCCACTCGGCATTGATATCGCGCAGATAGATGTTCAGACCATATAGATCGACTCCGCCCTCATTGACTACGCGAACAAAAAGCGAGAATGTCTCGTTCACAATCGGATTCAGCGGGTTGGCTACGGCACGGGCGACCAAGCGTATCTCAGCAGGGGTTGCCGTGGGCGTGATGGTCGGCGCGATAGTCGGCGTGATGGTTGGCGGACTGGTGGATGTTGCAACTGGCGTTGGGGTTTCGGTTGCCGTTGCAGTGGAACCATCTTGCCCTTGCGGCGCGGCGCTGCTTTCCGTCGCGATGGTAAACAACAGAGTGGAGCCAAACAGTAGCGTCAACAGCAGTTTCATCATCGTGGACCGGCCCCAAGACCAACAAACCCCAGCACAAAACGTTGCCAGATCGGACGGGTCGCCGCGGCGGGCGCGACTGAACCAAGTGCAATTCGTCCATCGACCCAGGCGAAGCCGATCCGCTCTGTCGGCAGTTCGACGCCGACACCATGCTCATCGTAGAGGGTCATATTCAGTTCCAAGACCACAGAATCGGTTGCCGGCGCTTGCTTGAGCAGCATTGGCGCCGAGACAGACCGCCGTTGGCCCGCCGCCAATGGGCCCACGCGATAGGTTGCAACGCCCAGTGGGGCGATTTCCTCACTCGTCATGGCAATGACAACTTCTGAGACAGGCGCCTGCTGAGGATTGAGCACGTCGAAGGTGAGCACGAATTGCTCGCCGACTGTCGGATGTTCCGGCATCACGGTTGGATTCTCGATGAAGAGTCGCGCCGGCACGCTAGATGTCGCGTCTGAAGCCGGCCCTGATAGTGACGAATCCAGGGCCGCACCTCCCGGCCCAAGGGCTGCGTTTTCCTCCGCGGGTTCTGCCGTCGTGGATGGCGAAGGCGTGTTCTCAGGGTCTGGATCTGCCCCACCGTCAGGAGTCGTCTCCGGAATAGCGATTACGTCATACTTGTTGACATAGCGGGCGGATACCCAGCCCTTGCCCCCTTCAAACTCAATCTGCAACCATTCAGGATTATTGCTATCAGAGATGACCTCCTTGCTGAATACCTCACGCACATCACCGCGATATAGCGAACCCACTTGAGCATGTGTGGTACCGGGTTCCTGTCGAACATTGAGACTGGCCACTGTAACACATATCGACGGCTTGCCGGCCGTGTCGAGATTGGCGCATGGATCCAGGTCGGCCATTCTCGGCGATGCCGCTTTGTCTTCCACTACGATCACCTGCGGTAACCGCAAATTGTTTTGCGCCACATGAAGCCATTCATCAACATGCCAGAAATCATAGGCTACGTTGTACACACGAGCTCCAGCTCTAAGCGTGTCGATGTCCTTCGGCGGCAGGTCGATTCTCACCCTTTCGTTTGCCGTCTGTCCTGGCGCCAATGGCGCAGTCAGTTCAATTAGGCAATGATTGTCGTAAGGCTTTAGATCTGAACCGGGCGGACAGAGATCGATCACGATATTCCGGGCCTCGCTCGCGCCCTTGTTCCCAACTTCTACTGTCAGGGCAACATATTTTGCGCCATCAGTGGAGACTACGGTTGCCCACACTTGCTTGATCTCAACGTGTGCGCCGACGAATGGTCGCCCAACAGTCACCGGCTGAGTGGAAACGACTGTGATGCCCTCAAACACCTGAATACCGATGCTGATGGCGAAATCGGGGGATTTTGTTTCATCATCATTGATCAGCTTGAATGTAGCAGTTCTGGCTGCAGGGGAATCAGTGATGTCGCCACTTAACATCTGTAACGCCATTTCGACCGAATGACCCGGATCAATGCTGGGCAACGCCGGATTGCACTGGGACTGGATGGTGAAATCGCCGGCATCACAACTGCCGTCGGCCCCGGCAATATGATAGCCGCTGGCTCGCTTCGTGCCGTCGTTCTTGATCTCAAGATAGAGTTCGAAGGGTCTGCTGTCATATACCTGAGCCGGGTTTGTTCGATGTGCCGTAACCACAAGACTCGGCTGGGGATCCTGAACATCAAGAACGACCGTGACTTGCGACTGCTCACCATCTTGGCCATCTTCCGATAGCTGAAAGCCGATATCTGAAATTCCATCTTGTGGCCAATCGATGAATATCATGTCATAGGTAATCCATGCTTTTTGCCCAGGCGCCAGATCAGGTGCCTTTTGCTGACATGCGCTTTCAAACACGGGTGCGGTTTTCGGTGGCACCAGATTGCAACTCTGATATCCCGTCCGCCAGCCTATCGCCGCAAGTTGCCCTTGGTTCTCAATTTCGAGGTACAGCCGAAAGCGCTCGCCAAGCCGAATATGCTCCGGCTCGGTATAGTGGTCCGTGAAGAGCAGCAACGCCCTGCCGGGCAGTTTGCCTGGCAATATCTGTTCGTTCTGTGCCGGCATAGGGGTTAAGGCTGCCTGTATTTGAGGCTGAACGCTTGACGCGTCGGTACCGATGGCCAATGTGGCCTGTCTACCAAGAGCGATAAGCAGAGCTGATGTGAGCAGAACGGCCAACGAAAGATTGATTGTCCTGCGTGCGATTTTCAACGGTAGCTTTCTCCTTGTCTCAAGCTTTCTTGTCAGACGAGTTGCTGTACCATGAGGATGCCAAGGCCAATACCGGCGATGAGCAGTCCATACAGACCGGCAATGCATACCGCCCGGCCGGCTGCAAAGCCTGTGCAAACCCGTACAGCCAAGACTAGCAAGAACAGGTGCAAGAATGTGTAGATGTCGATATAGCTCAGCAACGCATAGGCAACGGTCTGAGTCCAGGTGACAGTCAAGCCGGTGAGTGCTGGATCGCCAATGCCATTGCCGAGCATCAGCAATCCGGAAAGGCCGCGGTGGACGAGCACCTCTCCGTTCGAGATCATGTAGAACAACTCAGCCAGATTGCGCAGTGCCAGCGGAAGCATTGCCCATGCGCTCACTGTCAAGATCGGAGCAAAACGCACATAGGATGGCATTGTGCGGCTCATGAAAAAGATCATCCCGGCACAGAGCGGCCAGCCGAGCAATATCCCCAGAACTCCGCGGACAAATACACCCTCTGTTGGCATAGACCCCAGAAAAACCATGCAGAGATCCCGAGCATAGACGGTCAACAACGTCAGAAGGATGGGCAAAACCGCGGCCCAGGCAGATCCCCAGGCCAGGGACGCCAGCACGCTTGCCGGGCGTACCCAGATGCGTAACGGGGCAGTCCACAGATTGACAGCGGACTCTTGATGCACAAAGACCGGTGACGCTTCGATTGTCGTTGGGTAGTATGGAACGCTCGGATGAGAGACTGGATACCCCAGTTTCTCATCCGAAACAACCAAATCAGAAGGAACCAGATGATACGGAACCAAGTTGCTAGAAAGATCGGTGGACTGTTGAGACTGGACCGGCATGACCAAGAAATACTGTTGTTCCGCTGATCCGGCATCTACAACTTGTCGATTGCTCGTTTCCTTCATCTGTCCCCCTCTAGAGCGTCAGTCGCTTTGGGCGTTTTGGGTTCGATTTTGATCGCAACACGATCGGACATGCGTCTTTCGGAAGAGCTGGCTAGAGCGCTACAGGAGACCGCCCAGGCGAAGCAGATCGCTGAGTTCGAAATTGGCATTCACTGGCATTTCAAGTTCACTTGCGAGCTGGGAGGGATCCCAGTCACCGCCCAAACCAAAGATCGAGTCTGCACTCCGTGCCACGAGGCCGATCAACACTTCAGCAACAATGGTTGCGCCGATAGGGCCAAGCCGCTCGCCCCGTTGGCGAACCTCGGCTTCAGCGAGCAGGTAATACCACAGCGGTGTACGCTCACTGAAACCGGTCTCTTCCAGCAGCATACGTTGTTCCGGACTCACCGCTACAAATCATCCAGCGAAAAGCAGTCCCGCTGCTGCTTCGATCAAGTCCACATTGTCCTCCAGTAGGTCACGCCGGGTCATGTGGTGGCGCTTATCGGGTACCACACCCAGGTCTTCCACCGGCAGTCCGGCCCGGCGTCCGACACGCGTGCACTGGCGGATAGAGACTCGGAAGTTGGCCTTGCGAGGCAACGGCTCGATACCCCCCTCTTCGCCGACATAATCGAGAAGATTTTTGTGCCGCCATACGTTGGCGCCACCTGCGCCGGTGTTGCCGTGTATGCCCAGAATCGGTCCAATATTGTGATCCTGGAAACCCGCCGCAAAGATGTCTGTCGTGCTGTAGCAAAGCGCATCGGTGATAAGCACGACTGGCGCGTGATAGAGCCGACCGATCCCATTGGCCTCGGCGTGAGGCGTTAGCGTGAAGCCCTGGGAATAGACTGCGCCCGTTTGCAGCGACAGGGATATCGACTCATGCCAGCTGTTCAGCCGCGATACTCGCCCACATAGCTGCTTCGTTGCATAATCGTTGATGAAGTGGAACATCTCCGGTTGGACTGGACCGTCGCTGAGGAACTGGAGGATACGTTCACCGGCCTGGATGAAGCCGCCGCCGTTGCCGCGCACATCGATTATCAATCCCGTGACCGGCATGAGGTCGAGGATGCGTCTGAACTCCTGTACGAACTCCTCGACAAAGGACGAACGATTCGTTCGCCGTGAGAAAGAATAGATGCGGATATAGCCCAGTTGCCCGTGGTTGGTATCGACCACACGAAACTTGAAGTTGTCCGGCATCAAGCTCACTCCGGCTAGATCGGGTGCGGCCTCGCCTGAGATTTCCCCCGCCTGGTAGAGCGCAACCTGTTCCTCGACCGCTATCGCTGCGGGTGCAAAGAGCGCCTTCTTCAAAAGACGTGAAGCTTCGCCGTGCACATCGATTCCCAATGAAGTCATGCCTAATTGTCCATCGGCTTCTAGCTCGTCTTCGCCGGCTTTCGGCAGCGGCAAACCTCTCCAGTTGAAGCGCAGACCATGGACAGCGCCGCCTCTCTTGTAGCGCACATCTACCCATTCTTCTTCCGGCGGCAGCGTCATGATCAATGGGCGGATGGTCATCCCCTCCAGGCCACGGGCAAAGCGTGCGTCCTCATTGCTTCCGGCGTTGCGGTCGGCGTTGATGGCAATGGCCCTGTCGATCGGAATGCCATTCCAATGGGTGATGGTGACGCCCGGCCCGAAGGTAGGATGTAAAAACTCATCGTCGACTTTGGAGACGATGAAGAATCGTTCGCCATTCTCGTAGAACTCTTCGATTAGAAAGGGCAACACAGCACCCATGCTGTTGTAAGGTTCCGGCAACAGATAGTTAGTGTGTAGATCGCGCAAGTCGTTGAAGATCGAAAGCAGCTCGCTGTGGAAGCGACGGTCGCTGATATCGGCAAGGCGATTGCGCAGCAATTTCAGGCGCTGCACCGGATCTATGGCATACATCGCGCGCTTGAGCGGCAGATGGACATAGTAGTTGTCGATCAGCTTGAGCGCCTGGTCGACCAGTAACTCTCGCTCGTCCTGTGTTAACGCCTCGATCTGCTCAAGAAAATCGTGAAAGGCCTGGTCACTCATGTCCATGGTCTGTGTCGCCGGAGACTTGTCAGGCGTATGCGCCCCATTGCCATTTACTGATCGACGAGCTTCTTTGACTGCGCGCTCCACATTCAGGCGACCATACCCCATCTGGTCGTTTCGGCCCTGGAAGTAATGCAGACCCCCTACCTTGTCGGCTGTGTTTCGAATGATCTGGCGCACTGCGGCTTCGCCAAGTGTTGGGTTTGCCGAAAGAAGCAGCCCGACGGCCCCGGCCACGATTGGCGTGGCCGACGAGGTGCCATTGAAGATCGGATAGTAGTCGCCGTCGGGTGCGGGGTTGTAGCCATCGCTGCCTGTGATGTCCGTGGTGTAGTTGTGGACGCCTGGGGCTGCCACATCCACTTCGGGTCCCTGATTCGACCCCCACCAGCCTTCACCATCTCGACTGGTGCGACTCTTAAATTCGTCGAATTCGTTGCTGGCAGAGACGGTCAACAGATCGGCCAGCGTACCGGGAAAGCTTACCGGGCCGCTATCGTTGCCGGCAGCGATAACCACAATGCATCCTTTGCCGTCTCGCCCCTGGTTGCGCGCCCGTTCGAATGCTTGCGTGATGGTCGAGGATGGCGCCCCACCGCCCCAACTATTGCTCAGCACATCGGCGTGATTCTTCCATGCCCAGTCGATCCCGCGCCGAATCCAGTTGCTGTTGGTCACCCAGTTCGCCCCTGGGCTGGGTGAATAGGCGATCCGCACAGCCAACAGCGAACAGCCGCCGCCAATCCCGCGCACACCGCGGTCATTGTTTGGAATCGCCGCAGCCAGGCCGGCACAGGCAGTGCCATGAGCATCCCAATCCATGGGATCCTGAAACTCATCGTCATCTGTGGCGTCGTAGCCGCCAACGATTGCAGCCGCCAGGTCTTCATGCTCCGTATCCATTCCCTCATCGAGAATGGCAATCTTGATAGCTGGATCGCCCTGTTGAACGGCCCAGGCGTCAACAGCCTTTGTGATTTGTGGCGCATATTGTTCCGATAGCAGTGGATCGCCGCCATTGACGGCCGGCGCAGCCAAGCGAGTCGTGTGTTTGCCCATAATCACGAAATCAGGTTCAACATAGGAAATGTCGGATGCTGCTGCCAACTCGGCAATCATGGCAAACGGATCAGCTTGCGGAGCCAGTCGCACCAGGAACTCGGTTCCATCGCCAAACTCTTCAAGCACTGTGAAACCAAGGCTGTTCAGATACTTCCTGGCCTTCTTGCCGCGTGCTTTCAAACCGATGAGCAAGCGGTCGGTGGCGATTGCTTGCGCATCGCCAATCTTGAAGACGGGCGCCACACGTACTACCTCGTCTTCCTGCGACAATTGCCCGGCAGCCGCCATATAGCGTTCATGGCGCGGCTTCGCTACTTCCGCAATCGGGAGAATCGTAAACTTCTCCTCCGGAATCTCGACCCGTTCAGAGTACGGAGCAAGATCTGCAAGATCTGCAAGCGCAGCGCGTGTGCTCTGTTCTGCAGGTTCGGCAAAGCGCACAGCGATTAGGTCTTCATCCACTTCGAGCACAACTCGTTGACCATTGGCCACGTATTCGTAGGACATGGTTTGTTTCCTCCAGAACTATGTTTTCTCAAAATCAATCTGCATTTCGGACTATCGCGCTGATGATTGAGCTGACTCTCAAGGCCGATCTCTTTCATTCTTTATAGCGAAAAACGACCAGGGCATTCCTAGGAACCTGGTGGAGTAGCGGGAGATAGACTGCCGAATCGCTCACATCAACCAGGAATCCACATGCGATCGCCAGGATGGATCACATCATGCGGCCGGACGAGAGCGGGATCGGCCTGCTGGAGCGTCTGCACGGCCCTCTCGAACTGGGCGGCAATCATGGACCAGGAATCGCCTGCTTTGACCACGTAGGTGGTCACCGTCTCGCCCGGCGCAATGGCCGGCTCCAGGTAGTATTGGCGTTGGTCGCACTCGGCCGTCCAGGCGAAGCCGGCTTCGCCAGCCTTGCGCACACGCCACCACCTTTGGCCTGCGCCGATGGCCGACTGGCCGACAACCGTGATCTGGTCACCGGCAGAGAGGCCGCGGGGCAATGGGTGGTCGTTGTCCGGATCGGCGTAGACATTCTGGTTGCGTAGGGCAACAGCAATCGCGCCATTCTGTAGCCGAGTGAGCAGTGGTTGGGCTTGGGGCATAGAAAACCTCCTCGTGTGTATATAGCCGCCATATCGCGTTGGTCTTTACACTGATTACAGCCCTTGGCTATGTCAGACCAGATCGACATCCGGCGCCCAGTCTTTGACTTCGTTACACCTTCCTGGAAGTGGTCGGCCGCCAGGAAGGTGTAACGATTGCCGCTGGACACTCATCAACTGTTCAGGTCCAGAAGGCCGATCTTGTAGGATTCTGCGCCCGTGGGAAGACGCAGAATCGTTCGAAGACCCTCGCAGTGCTGTCTGTCCAGTCAAGCTAAAAACAAGGTATCATCAATGCCCAGTCTGTGGTCTCGCCTCTTTCTCTCACAAGACTCCCCTGGCACTCACATTTATTAAAGAAGGCCATTCCCAGCAAATGATGATCCACTGATACTCGCCGGTTGCGGCGGTCTCCTTGTGCTCACGCCCGGCCAGCCACAACACAGGCGTTTAGCCCGCCGAAACCGAAGGCGTTCGACAACGCGTAGTGAATCTGGTGTGCTCGCGCTTGATGAGGCACGAAATCCAGATCCAGCGCCGGGTCGGGATCGGTGAGGTTGAGGGTCGGATGTACGAAACCGTGCTGCATCTGGATGATGGTGGCCACCAGTTCAACGATGGCGGCGGCAGTGAGACAGTGGCCGATGAGTGACTTGGTGGCGTTCACGGGAATGGCGTAGGCATGGTCCCCCAGCACAGTCTTGAGCGCAGAGACCTCGGCCAGATCGCCGGCGGGCGTCGAAGTGGCGTGGGCATTGACGTAGTCAATCTGTGTCGGTTGGATCTCTGCATCGGCCAGCGCAAGCTGCATGACACGTACCTGGGCATCGTGGTCCGGGTGGGTGAGACGGGAGGCGTTGCCGGTTGAGGCCGCGCCCAGCAACGGGCATAGATGGGCACGCCGCGACGCTCGGCGCTGTAGAGTGTCTCCAGCACGACAGCGCCTGCAGCTTCGCTGGGAACGAACCCCTCACGGCGAGCATCGAAGGGTCGGCTAGCCTTCTCAGGCGTATGATTGAATGAGCGAATCGAGAGCGCCTGGATCATTGACCATCCTTGCTGGGTCACCGGCCCGATCGGCGAGGGTGCGCCTGACACAACGATCCGGTCGGCGCGTCCGGCGCGGCAGCGTGTCAAGTGCGTTCAATAGCGCCAGGTTGCCGCTGGCGCAGGCGCCGCCTATCGCGTAGTTCGGCCCGCCCAGGTTGAGCAATTCTGAGATGACGGCCAGCACGTCGGTATCCAGATGCATGATCCCGTAGAGCGGATCGATGTATTCAGGCTCGTCGAAATAGCGGACGACATTGTTGTAGATGTAGGGAGCGTTCAAGTTGTGGCCGGCGAGTACGTGACCGCAGCGCTCCGGCGATAAGTGCGTCGGACCTCGGCAAGACCCGCATCCAGAAACGCCTGAAGCGCGGCAGTAGCCGTCAGCCGGCCGGAGAGCGGCGTCGAGCGCAGCAGTTTGTAGGCTCGCTTGGCCAGACGATCCGGTGTAGTGCCTTCCGGCATGTGCAAAATACTGCTTCAGATCGAAATGGCTCATGTCACCGCCGATCTGGGAGTAGCTGCCTACATAGGGCTGCTCTCCACTGTGTTATGCCCGAGCGTCCCGCTTGTAGCGACGCCCGCACTTCAGCGACGCTTTCGCCGATGGGCGAGACGATGCCCATGCCTGTCATGACGATGGGGATGTTTTCGGTGGGGGTATTTGGTCTGCGCATCTTATCCCTTGCTCGCTGTTATCGGGTTGCCGGCGAAGTCGAGCCGGCAATCGTTCTCGTAGTCGTAGCGCTATCTGCGCCTGACGATCCTATCAATGTCCACTGCGAAAGCTGAATGCATCTGCAGCCGCCAAGATGATTTCGGCCGCGGCATCCACCTGCTCTGCGGTATGCGCGGCCGTCACAAAGAGACGCAGACGTGCCTGTCCAGGCGGCGCCGCCGGATACTGCATAACACCTGCGTCCAAGCCATGCCGCTGAGTGAAGTCGAGCACGGGCAGGGCCAGCGCATCCTCGCCAAAGATAACGGGCACGATCCAGCTTTCGCTCTGTCCTATGTCGACCTGACCAGCCAAGCGCTGACGCAGAAGCGAGCCGTTGGCATGGAGTCGGGCACGCCGGGCATCCCCATCGGCTGTTGCCAGCGATCTGCAGCACTCGCGTGATACCGGCAGTGACGGCCGGATCCAGGGCGCAGGAAAACATCCGACTTTTGGCAAAAAAGTTGAGGTACTGGGTGACTTCCTTGGAGGCGTAGCAGGCCCCGCCTATGCCGCCAAAAGCCTTGCTAAAGGTGATCATCAACAGATCAACCTCCTCCAGCACGCCCATCTCCGCGGCCATGCCCTTGCCGTTGGGGCCGATCATGAGCATTGAGTGCGCCTCATCGACCAATACCTTGGCACGATACCGTTTTGCCATCGGAATCAGCTGATCGAGCTTGCCGTAGTCGCCGTCTGCGCTGTAGCAACCCTCCATGCCAACCAAAATGCGCACCATTTCACCATCGGGCCGTGATCGAATGCGCCTGAGACAAGATGCCAGGTGATCGGCGTCATTGTGACGGAAATGTCGGATCTCGGCGCCGGAGAGCAGCGCACCCTCCAGCAGGGAGGCATGGCAACACTCATCAAAGAGGATCACGTCTCCCCCATTGGCAAATGCGGAGACGGTGCCAGTGTTGGCGCCAAAACCCGAGGGGAAGATGGTTGCACCCCGGTCAGGCAGGCGAAAAAAGTCAATGAGGGCCTGTTCCAGCGCCACATGCAACGCCAATCGACCACCGATTAGCGGCGAACTCCCGGCGCCCAGGCCATATTGGTCCAGCGCAGTCTTGGCTGCAGCGATCACCTCAGGATGGCGGCTGTAGCCCAGATAGAAGCTGTAGGAGGCGAAGCTGAGCACATCCAGAGCCATGCCGTCCAGACGCTGGATCCGGACTGCAGTGTCCTGCGTGTCGGTCCGATAGGCCTCCAGGGGATAGCCGTCCTCAGTGCACGCCTCGCCGACCCACCGGTTGAAGCGCTCGATCTCTTCGTAGTCGGGCGTTTTCCCCTCGCTGAATGTATCCAGCGTTTGATGTGTATAGTGGATTGTCGATTGCGGATTGCTGTGCGGCGCCTTCGTATCGGCCATCTCGCCGTTGGCTGGCTGACCTACTTTCTGCGTCAGATATCTGACGGGCAAGCTCGCGCTTTTGTTCCAAGGTCAGGCATGGGTCCATTGTTGTCATTGTTGTTTTTCTCCGGCCAGGGCATGTTGTGCGCTTAAAATTGCGTCCAGTTCACTCTCTGACATGGTGTCAGCACGGCTCGCAGTCGACGGTGAACTGCCGTTCTTAAGCGCAACCGCCTCTTCCAGAAGATCCAGTAGCCCGGATATATTCTGCGCGCTGTCCAGTTTCGTACGATCCGCTTTGATCTTGAAGCTCGCGCATGGAATCCGAGACAATCTCGACGACGTCGATGGAATCCGCTCCCAAATCCGCCATGCGGATGTCTTCGGGAATCTCGGTGGTTTCATCCATGTCGTCGACGATTTCGATCATGTAGGACTTTACAACATCGAAAATTTCACTGCGGTTCATGTCTACTCTCCTTGGGAAATGGATGATGGATTGAACGGTTGCCGTAGTTCACGATTTGTCATTCTGAGCGGGTACTTTCGAGTACGTCACTCTGGCAAACGATCAGCGAAGAATCTCGCTCTTCACCAATTCGTGAACTACTTGGATTAGATTGTTCTTGCAGAATTAACTCGAATGGACTGACCAAGCCCCAGCCTGCATCGACAGTGATCACTTGACCTGTGACTGCGTCCATGTAGCCGGAACAAAGCGCAACGCAGGTCTTTGCCACCGCCATCGGATCCAGCATCATGTCGGGAAATCGGGCCTGGATCGCATCCACGGCCGCATCGCCAAAGGTGCTCCGTGCGCTGACCGTATCGAGAAAACCAGGTCGGATGGCATTGACTCGCGTGCCTTCAGGCTTCAGTCGCAAGGCCAAATAGCGACAGAGGGTCTCCAGCACCGCCTTGGAGACGCCCACCAGATCGTAGGCTGGATGGCAGACGTCAACGCCGTTGCTGGAGACGCCGATGACGTAGCGTGGGTAGGCGCCGAGCGTTTCGTAGGCGACCTGAACCAGTTCAACGATGGGCCAAGCCGAATATGACAAGGAATGATCGAGTGCACGACGGCGTAGGTCGTCCATCTCCATCACAGTTTTTGCAAAGGAAACGTTACTGATGATGGCATCCAGCCTCCGGCTCTCATGCTGCATCGTGCGCATGAGACTGTGCATGTCGTCGGCATTGCTCACGTCACTTTCGATGATGCGCGGACGTGGCAGCCCTCGGTCCAGAAACGCAGCCGCGAGTTTGTCTCTCCGAAACACTGCCCCATCGGTGGGTAAGGGTTACGTCAGCGCCGGCCTGTGAGAAGGCGATGCCGATGGCTTTGCCGAGTCCTCGCGTGTTCCGCCGGTGATGAGAACCGTCAAAGGATTCGGGCTGCTCGATAAGTGCGCGCTGTCGATGGCACGGATTAGTCATGTCTTTTCCTTACGACTTCTTCGTTGCTGTGTGGTCGTCGCTGTGTATCATCATTATTGCTTGTCCTTGCAACCGACCAGGAAAGCGGCGTTTGCAGTCGCTGCATCTTGTGCCTACCTTCTCTTGATACCGATACTGATCCGAACCCGTTCTGCTGGATGGATGATGTTGTCTGGCCTCACGATAGGGGCATTTCGATTCTCCTTGTTTGTCAATAGCTACCGTGATACAATGCCGAATGTTGTGCCAAACGAGGATCGCGGCGCCGCCACAGTTATAAGTCGATGGTTACCGAGTGATTCGCTTCAGCAATCGCATCCGGGGACAATCAGAATGCCGGGATGCCACGTTGCTATTGAATCTCTGCACAAATCCCTACATTGTGTACGTCTGCGGTTGAATCGCAGGATTTCTGTCCGTGGTCTTCACGTCGAACTACGCCAGATGTCCGAACTGCCAGGTTGATGACAAGATATCATCTACGCCCTGGTCGTGGTCTCGCCTGTTTCTCGCATAAGACTCATATCACTTCTCACATCACCCGAGAAATCTATTCAGATGGATCATCCAACTGCAAGTGTTATTCCAACCAAAGAGGCTGTTCACCAGGCGCTGAAAGAGTGGAATCTGGGCGACTCGATCAGTATTCCGCTGGACGCTATGCTGCTCTACCAGCAGACCTACCAGAACGGCCCTGACTTCGATTCGCGCAGCAACGAATCAAGTGATCCAACATGGGGCTTGACCCGCTGGCCCAAGAGAATCCTGTTTGCCACAAAATTCTGGCTACTTCGTTTCGTTGAGCAGCGTCCGGGCCATGAGGTTGCGCGGACGTTTTCTTTTGCCGAGGGGCACTTCTGGCGCAAACAGAGCGAAGCCATCCAACGGCTGACTGAAATCCTGCAAGACACGGAAGCGGAGGCCCGCGCCCGACGCCTGGCGCGGTTTGCCGGACGGTTGGAGGCTGCCAGCTACACGCTGCTCTTTGGCCGGGAGACGCATCTGGCACGCGCTGCGAGAACAGTTCGCTCAGGCCAGGCCCGCCCTGGATCATCGCCATTGAGGGCATAGGCGGCATCGGCAAGACATCGCTGGCCGACATGCTGGTGCGCGGCCTGCTGGGCGATGCCCAATGGCATGACTTTGCCTGGGTTACGGCGCGCCAGCAGCACTTCAACAGCGGCGGCTCCGTCAAAACCGTCAGCCGGCCGGCCCTCACCACCGACGCGCTGGTCGAAGAATTGGTGCAGCAGTTGCTGGGCGATGAGATGGAGACCGCCGCACATGGTCTATCCGCAGAAGCTGGCGCTCCTGCAGGACCGGCTGCGCGATCGGCCGCACCTGATCGTCATCGACAACCTGGAATCGCTTCGCGATGAGGAGAGGCTGTTGGCGAGCCTGCGCGGCCTGGCCGATCCGACCAAGTTTCTGCTCACCACACGCCGCAGCCACTTCCATGAGGCGGATCTCTTCCACTTTCCCGTGCCCGAACTCGATGCCCAGGATGCCCTGGCACTGATCCGGCAGGAGGCGACGGTGCGCAACGTGCCCGGCATCGCCCAGGCCGCAGACCTGGATCTCCAGCCCATTGTGGCGACGGTCGGCGGCAACCCGCTGGCGCTGCGCCTGGTCGTCGGCCAACTGCACACCCATTCGCTAGGCCGTGTGCTGGATGACCTGCAGCAGGCGCGCGGCCGGCGGGCTGCCGGCATCTACGACTACATCTACCGACAGGCATGGCAGGATCTGGACGAGACGGCGCGCCGCGTGTTGCTGCTGCTGCCGCTGGTGGTCGATGCGGGCGGCGCTTTCGACTATCTGGCCGAGATGGGCGCGCATGCCGGCCTTTCGCCGGCGCAGATCGGCGACGGGCTGGAGCAGTTGATCAGCCGCAATTTGGTCGACAGCCGCGGCGATCTGCACGAGCGACGCTATTCGATCCACGGCCTGACGCGGACATTTTTGCAGCAGGAGATACTGGGCTGGGAAGATTAGCATGTCGACTGAGCAAGGGTATCGAGACGACTCTTCAAACCTATATCGTGGCCGGGGCGAGGCGTCCCTGGCCCGGTGCGCAGATCGAGGCAGGGCAATTGGCCGAAACGGACCGCCAGCAGGCATGGCATGACGTTGAGCTATGCGCTTGGCGTCGAGGAGGCGTGGCCCGTCGCCGCACAACTGCTGCTGGCGCTGGCGCCGCGGATGGTGCGCATCGGCTTCTGGAGTGAATGGCTCCCCTATCTCGAACAGGGGCCTGACGCAGAGCCAGGATCTGCAAGACCTCGATAGCGAAGCCGAAATCTCCTTCCATCTCGGCCACCTGTGTCAACGGCTCAGCCGACTGGATCAGGCTGAGGAATATGCGGCCGCGGCCGTGCGTCTATTCCAACAGAGAAGCGACCCGAATCGACAGGGCGCTGCACTCAATCGCCTGGCCGACATCGCACGCAGCAAGCTGGATTTCGAGACTGCCGAGCGCCTAACCGACTGCGGCCTTTTCGCTCTTTGCGACCATCCCTGCCGCGGACCTTGATGAGCAGGGACATGGTCACCTCATCAAAGGGCGCATCGCCTTCAACCAACGTGATTGGCACGCCTGCCGGCCGGCATTTCTCACAAGCGCTTCGGTGCTACGAGCAGACGGAGAATCAGACGCGCATTGCCGTCTGTATGCAAAACTTGGGGCGTGTGTGCACCATGGAAAGGACTATGGCGACGCCATTGCCCATTACGAGCAGGCCATCACGTTGCTGGAAGCGGCCAACGATGTCTTCAACCTGGCGGCGGTGCAGATGAATCTGGGCATCGTCCACTCGCTGTGTGAAAGACCGCAGGGTGCACTTGAGCAGTACTCGAAGGCCGAATCCGTCTTTCGCCGTCTGCAAGATCGATCCCACCTTGCCAGGCTATTCAACAATCAGGGCATGGAGATGAACAACCTCCAGCGTTGGGCGGAAGCCAAAGCGTTACTGGAAGCCAGCAGTGCGCTTTGTCTAGAACTAGATAATTTGCAATGGTATCTCAATGTGCAGGATGCGCTTGGGCTCTCCTACATTGGTAGCAAGAACTTTGACCAAGTAATCCGTAGTTATGAAGGTGCATTGGCTTTGAGTGAAAAACACGCTGACCGGACTTTTCCAGAGAACACGCTGAAAAACCTGACCAAGCATCTTCACAGTGCCAGGCAGGCAAGCGAGGTGCACCCACAGTTGTCGTGAATGCGCCTCGCAGGCTGGTGTCAGTCGCCGCCGCTAGACATATGCTCGGCATGGGCGGTGCTGCCGAATCTCAAGACCGAGCGCGTTCTCCAGGCAGATCGGAGCGTAGACGGACGTGACCAGCAACATTGCAGCGACGATGAGCGCCAGACCAAGATTGCGACTGCGAACATGTAAGCCTGTAACCATGATGGTGTTCCTCCTAAGAAACTTGGGAGGCCCATCGAGTTGAGGATCCTGCCGGGTGATCCATTCGGGACCAGTCCGGTGCACGTGCATCCTCAATGAGCACAGGTTTTTTCAATTGCCGCTCTTTGTGGCGGCTTTCTTGCCCCTTGCGCAAGGACTTGTGCCGACAAATCGACTGTCAGATGTCCTGCATTCCTGACAGTTATAGTTATCGCACAGGGGGACTGTGCATGTCACCGTGCACAGTCCGCACTGGGTATCCGCAAACCCCGCAAGCGAGGATAGGCAGTATGACAAGAGCGAATGCACATCGGCTCTATAAGTTGACCGAGTTGCGTGAAGCCAAGGGACTAACTCTGGCGGAGATGGCCGACTACTGTGGTTTGCTCAGCCGGCGAGGAAGGGAATCGGTTGGACGGTGGGAACAGGGTCTAAGCGTCCCCTATGCTAAAAGGCGCAGCGGTTTTCTAGTCTATTTGCGAAATGGACTTTCGCTCAACGGCACAGAGGTGATGGATATCTGGGATGTGCTTGTTGAAGAGTGGCAGTGGGAGCCCCTTTCTGAGAAAGAGCAACGATGGTTGGATACAACTTCATCCCCGAAATGGGGACCGAGGAAGCACTTTGCAATCAGCCACCCCAAGCTGTCGGTGGTATTGCTTCTATGGGCGAAAAACCGAATATGGGGCAATTTTCCCTCCCGATCGGTGAACCGCCATCTCCTGGACCATTACCCCAGGGGTCGAAAATTCCATTTGGCCGAAACCCTCTTTTTGTCGGTAGGGAACGGGAATTGATCGATCTTGCAGCAGCCCTCAACTTTCAAGATGCCGCCGCAATCAGCCAGGTGGAGACGACTGCAACAACAGGATTGGGCGGAATCGGCAAGACCCAGTTGGCCACTGAATTTATACATCGTTACGGGCAGTTTTTCGCTGGCGGCGTCTTTTGGCTGAGCTTTGAAAATCAGCGTGCGATCCCTGCTGCTGTTGCTGCCTGCGGTGACGTCGATGCACTGAACCTGCGGTCTGATTTTGCGCTACGCCCACTTGAAGAACAGGTCAGACTGGTCCGATCGGCGTGGTTAGATCCGACCCCCCGATTGCTCGTCTTCGATAATTGTGAGGATCCGGAACTGTTGGCACGTTGGCGTCCCGCCAGTGGCGGATGTCGCATCCTGATCACCAGTCGGCGGGGCGAGTGGGAGCGGGTTCTCAACGTACGCATGTTGCCGCTCGATGTGTTGAGCCGGAATGAAAGCATTGATCTGTTGTTGCGTCTGTCGCCACACGCAGATCCAGCAGTGCTAGACAAAATTGCCGAAGAGTTGGGTGATCTGCCGTTGGCCCTTCACCTGGCCGGCAGCTATCTCGATCGATATCGGCGCGCCATAGCGCCCGACGCTTATCTGACGCAGTTGCGCAATCCGGACTTACTCTCCCATCCATCCCTTCAGGGCCAAGGTCACTCACCGACTGGACACATGCAGCATGTTGGTCGTACGTTTGCACTCAGTTACGATCAACTGGAGCTAGAGGATTCCAATGACGTTCTGGCCCACTCATTGTTGATTTGTATGGCCCACTTCGCGCCTGGCGAGCCGATTTGGTACGAATTATTGGTGCGCATGGCCATCAGTCAACTGAACGACGTTACTGACATGCTTCAGGTGGCCGACGGACTTTCAAGGTTGATTGAGTTGGGGTTGGCAGATACGGAACAAGATCACGTCATCCGTATGCATCGCCTGGTGGCGGCCTTTGTGCGTCAGGTAGCAGCAGACCAAGTGCGTGCCACCCAACAGGCCGTCGAACAGGTAGTCTTTGACGAGATGCAACGGACCGATCGCGTCGGCTATCCGTTGCCTCTGTTAGCTCGCCAGGTTCATTTGCGCTCCGTCGTTGACTTGGCTCACCAGCGCGAAGACGAAAGAAGCGCGGATCTCTGTATGGAACTCAGTGCCTACCTTTGGCAGATCAGCGAGTTTGAAGACGCCAGGCCATACTGTGAACAGGCACTAGCCATTCGGTTGAAGCTGTTTGGCGAAGATCACACAGCCACAGCCGATGGTCTAAATTTGATGGGCAGCATTCTACAGGAATTGGGTGATCTGACGGAAGCTCGTGGCTTCTTCGAGCGGGCACTGGCAATCCGCGAGCACAGGTTGGGATCCCATGAAGTGAAGACTGCCGAAACGCTCAATAAATTGGGGCAGTTGCTTTGGGAGGAGCGGCTAAAGGAACCCACTCGAACGTATTTGGAACGCGCTCTGACCATCGCCGAACATGCGTTAGGACGCAACAACCGCATTACTGCGGATTACGCCAACAACCTCGCGCTCTGCTATTTAGATTGTTTTGGTGATATGGATCGCGCACGCGACTATTTTGCGCAGGCGCTGGAGATTCGACAATCAGTGCTGGACGCCGACCATCCGCTAGTCGCCAACAGCCTGAACAACATGGGCTATATCGAACATTCTCGGGGTGAACTGGATTCGGCACGCTTCTATTACGAACAAACATTGATTCTACGCCGCCGGATCTGGCAGGACGACCATCCCGACGTTGCCGTCTCACTAAAGAACCTGGGCACTGTTATCCAGGATCAGGGCAATCTGGATGAGGCTCGTGTTCATTTGGAGCAAGCATTGGCCATCTATATTCGGGCGCTAGGCGAAGAGCACCCACGGACCTCATTTGGCCTCGACAGCCTGGGCATGTTGCTCTTCGAGCAAGGCGATTTGGATGGTGCCCGTGGTTATTTGACCCGCGCGCTGACCGTTCGACGCAATGCCTATCGTGACGACCATCCGAATTTGGCGATCAGCTTGGTCCATATAGGGATCGTGCTTGCAGCGCAGGAGAAGTTCGATGAGGCTCGCCTGCTCTTGCAAGAAGCGTTGGCGATTCGTTTTCAAGTGCTGGGTACCGATCATCCGTTGACGCAAAAGACTGCAACAACACTGGCAGAAATTGAATCGGTAGTTCCTCACTAGAAAACAAACGCATCACCGTCTGACCTACTCCCGGTGGAGGCGCTATTTATCTCCTCCATTACCTCCATTCGCCAGAAACTCCCAATTCCATGGAGTTTCAAGTTCAGCATTCTCGCCAACATATTTGAACGCTGCCCATCGAAAGGCCCCGATAATCCGAGTGCTGTCGTTGTCTGGCTCGGACTTTCCACTAACCTCTTTCCGTGGATAGAAGAGCGTCTTGATCATCACTCGAACGCCATCTTCTGGGTTCGGTCCGGCTACCGACACTGTACCGAGAAAGTGATATCCGGTACTGATCCATAAAGGCAGGTATTTCTCAGCGTCCTCCGAATCGATGTCGAAGTTATTGGGGTCAATCTCCTTGTTTCGGTGGTGCCGAACGAGTCTGAGCAATGTTGGTGCTTCCAATGAAAAAGACTGTTCCGGAAAATTCTGATCCCGAGTGGCGACTTTCCACTTGTCTGAATCTATTCCTGTATTGCGATCTCCGACCAGTTTTTTTATATTGACTTCGCCGCCGATTTGGATGTACTCTCCCTCGAATTGCCTCATTGAATCCGTATAAGTAGACCTTAAACTTCTGGGCGTCAATGCATCAACGTATTCAACTAAGAACATGCATAGGTGCCGTTGCTCTGTCATCGTGAATCCTTTCTGTTTATTTGCACCAAACCACCATACCTACCAACAAATCGAGTGAAACCGATACTTTCAATTGAATTCATCACATGCTGGGCTGTCATCAAGAAATTGCTTCAATAGTTCTGGCTGATTCGGGTTTGCACTCGCATGGAAATTCCGATATGGAACCAATGAATGGGGCATCCGTGGCCGAAAGTCGGGTCTACCATACACATATGTGCGAATCTTTCCTCGTTTACTGTCAAAGGCTCCATAATCCGTTACGATGTCGTTATTCCTGCTGGCGACGTGACAAGTCCGGCATGACGGTCGAATAACCTCAAGGTAAATCTGCTTATGTAAGTTGCCACATTCTCGCCATGACTCGGGGATGTAGTCATAATTCTGAGTTACAGAAAGTGTTGCTGTAATACCTGGACTGTACCATCCGGCGTTGATCAACTGGCTAATTCCTGTCTGCGGTTGCGTCGTCAGAACCATCGAATTGAGTTCCTTCAATAAGCCCATCTCTTGCGTACTAGGAACAGTTCGCTGAAGTTGACATGTTACGTCATTTTGATCACGACAATATCCAGGAAATCTTAAACTCAAGATGTCAAACGGAAGAAAGCTCGCTCCAAGATCAATAGATGCCGGCTGCGATTCATTTAGATTCGATGGGTAACTTCCACCGTGGCAATTGAGACAAACATAGGGGACAAATTTCCGTGGCCCGTCTACAAATTCATCCAAAACCGCATGGGATTGCCGTTCATCTTCGGGTTCACCTCCGCTAAACACATAGAATTTCACAATCCGATCAGATGATGGTTCGTTGCCATCCACGCGGCTATACTCCATAGCCACAGTTGCCACGGCTTTCTTTCTTCCATCTATGGATTTTTCAGCGTCGTGAGCGAGAAGAGCATTCTGTTCATAATGACGACCTGGATTGCCGAAATTGGTCACAAAACATGCTACATCAGCATCTATACCCGGCTTCCGAGATTTCCGCTCTATACAGCTCATATAGCGTCCAAAACCCAAATCATGGTAATTTTGATAGGCAACCCTTACTCCACCGTCTCCATTTTTCGGATCAAAGCCATTGACAGCCCACCAATTGCCCAGGGTTGTTCTCCTATGGTTTGGATCAATCTCGCCATAGTATTGTTCGGCCTTATCCTCCCAGCAATTGTTAGAACAATACGCGGGACTTTTTTTGGACTTCAAAGAAATTATTGAAGTCGTAGTGAAGGTAATCGTTAAATCCACCCTTGATAGTCAACAGATCTACATTTGATGGAAGAAAGGGAAGCGACCCATTATCTAGAGAGATCTGCACAACGTCCGAGGTGCGAGCATATACGCCGTCATATCCAAGCATAAGAAAATCGATTCGATGCCAACCGGGTTTGTCAGGAGACAGCCATTCCAATAATGCGACTTCACAAGATTCGCCGTATGTGGTCACTGACTCGATATCAGAAACAGTCCAATACGGACTATCGCAAAAAAGATTAGGTGGCACTAGATCATCGTTGTCTGTTTCAAATAGCACTTTCACAACTGTTGCTTTTCCTGGAGCAATTCTTGAGTCCGGTCTGTGGCCTCTCCCTGAGTTAACTTGAGAAACTCTGAATCGCGGAGTTTCTGGAAGGCGTGCTGGAATAGTGATCAGCACCGGCATTGTAGGACTGGCTGCCGCCGTAATAGGCTCGTGTGTTCTAATCGTCTCTGTGATCTGTGTACGCACTTGAGCACGTACTGCATTGACACGTGTCGAATCAGTGAGAAACAAAAATTCTCCCCAAGCATTGGTCAATTGGGCAATGCCTGAATCTCCACTTATGTTACTCAATAGCGTGATGGCAACTGTCTGAGTCACACCAAAATGGTGGTCCTTGAAAACTGGGTTACCGTCATCCTCAAAGCGGACTCTCCCCCATATTATGTGAGATGGCACAGTTGGCGTTATCGTGATTGGCGGCAAGTGGATTTGAGATACAGTCGATCCAGTGGCCGGGTGTGTGATAGGAACAGAGATATGTACATCGTACGAGCCAGGGGCAAAGTCAGTGCCGTCCCATTTGATTTGGTAACTGCCGGATGGCAAATCTGAGAAACTAAATCGACCAAATTCATCGGTGGAAGTTGTGAAAACCAATGTGCTATCGAGATCATGTTGTAGTTGCACGTCGAACTCTGGAATCCGAATAAGTGTTATGTTTTCCACTTCTCTTAATGCGACTCGAATCTCTCCAGAGATTTCGCTGGAGGTCTCCTGCTCCTCTGCTGTCTGAACAGGCTCTGCGATCAACGCGAGCAGCATAAGCAGCAGCGTGATACTGCCGAGGGCCGCACTCCATAGTCGACGCGGATCAGCGCTCATAGCATTTCTCCTTGATTCAAAGTGCAACAGACCCCGAAGCGCTCTACTCGATTCCCAAGGACCCAGAAAGTTCGCATGCCAGCGTCCGTTGTGCACACTGGTCGACGATCACTGTGGGTGATAGTTGTCGAATAGCATTGCGTGTTGTCAATTGCAACGAAGAGTGAGCGATCTGAAACGAATGTTGGTTTGATTCGGCTGAACAAAGAGAGCGGATGAAGTGTAGGGAATCCGCCTGCGGGGAGTATAGAGGGACCTATAGGATAATGCAAACAGTTGGATTTCGCGTGGCGTTCGCTATATACTGTTTCGCTATATACTGTGAGGTAGGCTCACCTCATTCACGGGCCTCCGTCTTCTATCGACAGACCCATTTCCACAACCTTACACCCGGAGGGCATTCCATGAAAATCACCGAAGTTGCCATCTACGATGTCAAACTGCCGCACACGCGAGCCACCGGCTGGAATCCGGTGATCGTGCAGATCCGAACCGACGAGGGCATCAGCGGCCTGGGCGAGGTGGCCCTGGCCTACGGCTCGGGCGCATCGGCCGGCTTCGGCATGGTCAAGAACATGGCCGAGCACCACCTCATCGGCGCCGACCCATTTCGCATTGAGGAGATGTGGGACCCGCTCTTCCGCAAGACCTTCTGGGGACAGGGCGGCGGGCCGGTGGTCTACGGCGGCATCAGCGCCATCGACGAGGCGCTGTGGGACATCAAGGGCAAGGCGCTGGGCGTGCCGGTCTACGAACTGCTGGGCGGCGCCTGCTGGGACAAGCTGCGCGTCTATGCCAATGGCTGGTACGAGGGCTGCAACAGCCCGCAGAGCTATGCCGAGGCCGCGCTAAGGTGGTCGAGGCCGGCTACACGGCCATGAAGTTCGACCCCTTCGCGGTGACGCCCGACGGCGTCTGGGACTACACCAGCCGCGCCCTGGACCGCGCCCGCTGCGACCTGGCCTACGAGCGCGTCCACGCCGTGCGCGAGGCCGTCGGGCCGGACGTCGACATCCTGGTCGAGGTCCACGGCAACCTGGGCACGACCTCGGCCATCCACTGGGGCAAACGCCTCGAGGAACTGCGCCCTTCTTCTACGAAGAGCCGGTCGACGCGCATGAACGTGGACTGCATGCGAAGGTCGCCGAGAACGTGGACATCCCCATCGCCGCCGGCGAGCGCCTCTACACCCGCTACGGCTTCCGCCAGTACATCGAGAAGCAGGTCCTCGACATCCTGCAGCCCGACGTGGGCCTGGCCGGCGGCATCAGCGAGACGCGCAAGATCGCCACCTATGCCGAGACCTACAACCTGCACGTGCAGCCCCACAACTACGCGGGTCCGGTCGCCACCGCGGCCGCGCTGCAGGTGGACGCCTGCATCCCCAACTTCATCATCCAGGAGTTTTTCCCCTTCCGCGACCCGACTTCTACGAACTGGTCGAGGACGCCTACGACACCAAGGCCGTCAACAGCTTCATCGGTCTGCCGACCAAGCCGGGTCTGGGGATTGAGCTGAATGAGGAGGTGATGGCGCGTGTATGATTGTACGGTGGTTCGGTAGAGAGGTGAGGGGGTGACATCTCAAACTCAACTGTGATCATGTTCGGCAAAGTTCTCGTATATTCTCAGGTTCACAAGCGACTTGCGGTGCCTGGGGGCGCGGATGGCATCGGCAACTTGGAAGTACAATTCAGCGGGTAAGGATTTGGCCAAGATTCTGCAAGCAGATGTATGATGAATGATTGGCGCGGCGTTCTGTATGCGCTGCGTGTCGTTCTGTTGGAGCGACCCAGTCGTTCCTTGCTTGCAGGAGTCTGATCATGAAACGAATTCAATGGCGTCGCGTCTGGATTGAGACGCGACGTCTTCTGCTCTTGACGCTCGGTTCGCTGATTGCGGCGCTGGGCTTCAGCCTGTTCCAGGTTCCCTACAACATTGCCGCCGGCGGCGTCAGCGGCATCGGCATCATCGTCAACCACTTCACCGGCGTATCTGTGGGTCTCTTCTACCTGATCGCCAACATCCCGCTGCTCGTGCTGGGCTTTTTCTTCCTGGGACGCTGGCGCTTTTTGATCACCACCATGATCTGCTGTCTTCATCTTTTCGGCAGCGACCGACTACTTCCCCAGCATACTGCCCATGTACATGGACGAATACCCGATCACCGATAACATCCTGTTGGCGGCCATCTATGCCGGGCTGATCGGCGGCATTGGCGGCGGTCTGATCTACGCCGCGGGCGCGACCATGGGCGGCACCGGGATCATCGGTCGCATCATTCAGATGCGCACCGGGGTGCCGCTCAGCCAGATATACCTCTTTGTCGATGGCGGCATCATCATTGCAGCCGGACTGATCTTCGGTTGGAACATCGCGCTCTACTCCATGCTCACGCTGCTGCTCAATGGGCTGGCCACCGACTATGTGCTGGAAGGTCCCAGCCGGGCGCGCACCGCCTTCATTGTCACGACTCGCCCCAATGAGATGATAGCGGCTTTGGACCTGCATCTGGGTCGCGGCTCCAGCCACTGGGAGATCCTCGGCGGCTACACCGGCGAACCGCGAACCATGGTCCTCTGTACCATCTATCGCCCGCAGGTGAATGACCTCAAACGGATTGTCGGCGAGGTGGATGAGCATGCGTTCGTCACCATCGGCATCGCGCAGCAGGCATTGGGCGAGGGCTTCACCGATCTACGCCGCGCAGGCGCGTAGCGTTGGTCCGCATCGAATGGAATTCGGCCCCGAACATCGAGAAGCGCCCTCAGGCGCTTTGCGTAAAGATGAACATCGTGCAGCGCGAATGTCGTTTGCACATCGCATGTCCGCATCGAATGGAATTCGGCTCCTAACATCGAGAAGCGCCCTCAGGCGCTTTGCAATGAGCCCCGCTTTCCGCGATTGGATTCAACGGACAACGCCGGGCCACGTTGTCCGTTGTCCCCACCGCCCGCGCAGCGCCTGAGGGCGCTTTTCTGTGTTAGCCGCGGAATTTATTCCCGCGGCGTGAACATCGTGCCGCGCGAATGTTGTTTGCACATCACATGTCCGCACCGAATGGAATTCCTACCGAAACCGGTGACGATGCTCAACATAACGCTTCACCTGGCGTCTATGGGTTTTGTACCCGCCCAACGAGGCAATGCCAACTACATCTGTTCCGGATAAAACCTCGTCGAGATCTCTGAAACGGTTTGCGCAGTGCGCACAATTCACCCTATACTCCAAGAATATCGATGGCAGCCGCCGCCAATTCCGCATTGGAGCAACTACACATGGCGTTCGCACCCCGGAGTCAGTCGACCAAAGAGGCAGAAGTCACCAGACCAACCTTGCGCGACATGATCATGCTGGATGTGCCGGAACAGGCCAAAGTGTCACCCGACGGTGGCTACGTGGCCTTTACGGTGCGCACTACCGACTGGTGCGAGAATCGCTATGAACGGCATTGCATGCTCTGCAACACTGCCAACGGCGACATTCACGCGCTCACACGAACGGGGAGCGTACAGCAGATCGAATGGGTTGACGAACAGACGCTGGCGCTGCTCCGATCCGGCTCAGGCAAGGACGAAAAGGCACAGATTCGGCTATACGAAGGACTGGTCGGTGAAGCCTGGTCGGTGACCGAGCATGAGAGCGGCGTGGAGTGGTTCGAACCCTTTGCCGGCGGCTTCCTCTTCAGGGCTCCACATCCGGATCGCGAGAAACGTAAGGAGCGGGCTGATCGCTTCGGCGCCTTCATCCATTTCGAACAAGAGCAGAGTACATCTGCACTCTACTATGTCGGACTGAGTGAGATGAAGCGACACCGTACCCAAATGAGGACCCTTACAGAGGATGAATCCAAGGACCTCATCACGCCGGTTGTTGAGCTGAGCCGCCTGTTGGAGCAACCTCTCTCGATTCAGACCGTCGCCGCCTCGCACCAGGGCGATGCAATCTACCTCACCTGTTGGCCCCACGAAGACCTCGTCTATTCCCGTGAGACCGCCACCTACTGCATCAGGTTGGATGCACACGTAGCGCTCGCTGCACATATTCAGCGCGGGCAGACCGAACGGATGGATAAGCAAACGGACGCTGACCAATCCGACGCCTTGTTCCATCTGGGCGAGTTGACGCGCCTCTACCTGCCTGCCGGCGCCGCTGTGGCTGCGGTCTCCCCCGATGGAGGCCAGCTGCTCATCTCCCATCGGGAGCGGGATCAGAAGATGTATACGCGCCAGGACCTTTGGATCATTGAGGCCTCGGCAGCGCATGAAGCAACAGACGTCAACGAGTTTACGGTACAGATGTCCAACATTTCGGCCGGACTCGACCGTGAGGTCATGAATGCCACGTGGACCAAGACCGGCATCTACGGCGTCTACGCCGATGGCGCCGTGATTCGCCTGGTGAAACTGGACAAAGACGGCCAGGCAACACCATTGGAGATGGACGGCATCTTCCCGGCATACAATTTCCATGTCAACGAGCAAGGCAGCATCAGTTTCGTCGGCACAAACGCCGGGTCGTACTACGAAGTCTATCTGGCCACCAGTGAGCGGGGAGAACATTGGTTGCCGGCGCGGCTGTCAGACTATGGCAGCGCCGTGCGCGACTGGGCACTGGGCACAGTTGAGACCATTCGCTGGACCAGCCTTGACGGCGCGGAGATCGAGGGGGTATTGCGCAAGCCGCCCAACTTTGATCCAGAGGTACGCTACCCGCTGGTGTTGGTGGTACATGGCGGTCCCCAAGCCATCTCGCCCTCATTCCAGATCTACCGCGATGATCTTGCCTATTACCCTACTGTCCAATTTTCCAATCGGGATGTGCTCGTACTGAAGCCAAACTACCGTGGCTCACAGGGCCGCGGCCAGGCATTCACTGACCTCAACGTAGACAACCTAGGCGTGGGCGATCTGTGGGATATTGAGAGCGGAGTCGATCATCTGGTCGAACTGGGCTGGGTCGATCCAGAACGTGTGGGCTGCATGGGCTGGTCCCAAGGTGGCTATATCTCAGCCTTTGCAGCACTACACTCTGACAAGTTCCAGGCAGTCTCGGTGGGTGCCGGCGTCTCAGACTGGTACACCTACCACATCAGCAACGACGATCCCGATTTCACGACCGACTATCTCTCCGCTTCGCCCTTCCGCAACCGTGAGCCTTATGAGAAGACTGCGCCCATCAGCAACATCGCCGCTGCGAGCACGCCCATGCTCATCCAGCACGGCTCGGACGACCAGCGCGTGCCGCTCTCAAATGCCATGGAGCTATACCGGGGGATGAAGGAGATGGAGGTCCCGGTCGAGCTTTTCGTCTATCCCGGCTTCGGCCACCCGATCACGAAACCCCGTGAAAACCATGCGGTGATGTACCAGAATCTTGCCTGGTTCAGCCACTATCTGTTGGGTGAAGAACTGCATTTGGAGTGAGAAACTAGCCGTGAACGTAGTTCGTTCCCTCATGTACCTACACAGATTTTGCCGACGTTAGCCGATACCAGTGCACGGGGGCCCACAACGAGTTGGGCGAGGCGATATCGCCTCGCCCAACTCGTTGTGGTTGCACTGCTGCCAACAATGTGAGGCCTGCAGAAGCGCAATAGTGCTGCGTCTCCACAAGCCTCACACGCCTCATTACTGGTTGATGATGCTAGGCAGGAAGATCGTGTTATCTGAGCCCGCGTCACTTGAATCCGTCTCGCCTGTGTCGGTTCGACTGCCGTATTCCTGACCAACCTGGAACGGCCCGATCATGTCTACCCTGCCGTCAACACCCACCTCCTGAATGTAGAAGGCGGTTGCCCCGGTCGCCAAGGTCACTTCGTAGTCGGTGACTTCCACCGAATCGATGACCTTGGACGGAATCAACTGGCCGTTGAGCTGGACCAACCCCTCCGCTGTCTCCACCAGGATGTTGAAGCCGGCGTTACCCGTCTCCGTTGCCGTCTGCCATAGGAAGGTGACCTCGTCGCCACCTCGTTCGCTGTCGACATACGCGATCGTCACGGGCAGCGTCGTAATCGGCCCGTAGTAGTCCTCCACCTCGCCGCTGTTGACCCAGCGGTCCGGATCCGGCGATGAATCGCTGAAGAAGCTCGGATCTAAGGTCAGACGATAGCGGCTGTGCAAATTCAATGTAGTGTTTAGCGCCAAGTCCACGCCCGTCCATTGCAGCGTCACCGCCCGCGGGGTGGCGTCACCGTTGCCCGCGGGGATGTTGCCGCTGGTGAACGTGCCGTCTGTCTGACCGACCAGATCAGGCTGCGAACGCTCGCCGGCATCGTCAACATCACCGTCCTGATTGAAATCTATCCAGCCCACCAACTGTGCATCCACGGTCGTGCTGTTGACCACCGTTGCGTTGACCGTGAAGATATCCGAGACATCATCATAAGCGGCGTCTGTCGCCCAGGTCAGGCCATCGTCAGTGTCGCGTGTCGCATCGAAACCATTCTGTCCATCTGTCTCGATTGTGACTCCCGAGCCAATGGTCAGACCGGGCGTCGTACAGTGACGACCACCGTCCAAGTTCAGCTGCACGGGGTACAGATAGTCTTTCCCGAGATCACCTGGATTTTCATTCGTTCCTTGCGGCAGATCGCCCCAGTCAGATTCGCAGTAGAAGCCGAAGTCGTTCCAGGCTTGTTGCGGCTCAGTCGTCGGATCGCTGCGCTGCACCGTATCCGTCCGCCCCTGCTTCGTCACCGCCACGACGCCGTCCGGGTCGTCGGCATCCTCACTGTCCTTACCATTGCTGTCGACGTTGAGAACCGTCGTAAACAGACCGGCGAGCGCAGACTGGCTCGTGCCCACGCTCAAGGTGTACTTGGGCAGCGTGGCCGTGCCACTCTCGTTGTGGTCCTCGTCCAACAGAAGATTGCCAAAGCTGTACCAGCCCTTCTCAACCGCCGCCGTGCTCGGATCATCACCGGTGACCGTCTTCAGAACCACGTCCGGACCGCTGGCGTACTCGATGGTCAGGGTCACCACAACGCCATCGATCTTGACCTCGTTGGTATCCTGAATACCATTGCGATTTTCATCCATCCAGACGTAGTTGCCTGTTGCCGCCGGTTCCACATAGTAGCCGAAGTCCACATTCAGGTTGTTGGGCTCCGGTTGACTGTTGGCCGCCCCAGACCCGATCTCCACGGCAAACGGATCGCTTTTGCTGTTGTCTGCCGCATCCTCAGCCGTGTCTCCACTGATACCCGTGCTCGGGTCCTGGCTCGCACTCAGCGAGTGCCAGTAGCCGCTGAGGATGCCCGCTTCATCGGTCACATCGACGACGTACTCCGCCTGCGGGTCGGCGTCGCCGTTGCCCACAATCGGCAGATTGCCGAAGAGGTATGTGCCATCGGACGCCGTTTTCGTTCTGCCTATCAGCGGTTCGCCGGGGTCAACCACACCGTTGCCGTTGAGGTCACGATAGAGATCCACGGTCACGTCGCCAATACCGGTTTCGTCGTCATCGGTGCCCGGCAGGCCATCTGGACCATTCGTCCCGTCCCAGATACCGTCGGCATTCTGGTCCAGCCAGATCCGATTGCCGATGGAGCCGCGACTGCTGCTCGCACCCACGTAGGAGAAGTCCTGGTCCAGATTCACCGGCGCGGCTGCCGTCAGCGTGATCTGCGGACCCAGGTCATCACCGAGACCAGGCGGTGCAGGCGAATCGGGATCATAAGTGTTGTCCATGCCTTCCAGCACACCGCCGGATGCGAAGTTGCTCGCCGCCACCCGCACCTGATAGGTCTCATCCAGCGGCAGGTTGCCAAAGTAGTAGCTGCCGTTCTCGTTCGTTGTCGTCGTCGCGATCACATTGCCGCTGCTGTCCAGCAGTTCCATGGCCACGCCTTCGATACCGGGTTCATCACCCTGTGTCGTCTGGTCGCCGCCGCTTGCGTCGCTGTCAAACCAGACCGTGTCGCCGATGGCCCCACGCGCCTTGAGCGGCGGATAGCTGAAGTCTTGGTCCAGGTTCACCGGACCGGCGACGCTCAGTTCCACAGCCGAGCGGCTGTCGTCGCCGCCGTCGGGGTCGTAGCTCGGTTTGCTATCCACGTAGGACGGCAACGTACCGCTATCGACGATGACCACGTAGCCGGCGTTGCCGACGGCATCGGTCAGCGGCAGATCTGTGAACAGATAGTTGCCGTTCTCATCGGTCACCGTGGTCTTCAGCGGATTGTTGATGTCATCCGGCGTGCCGTCTCCGTCGGTATCGACGTAGATGCGCACCGTCACATTGGGCAGGCCCGGCTCGGTTCCTTGAGTCGTCTGGTTGCCGCCGGACCCGTCCAGGTCAAGCCAGACCGTATCGCCTATCGTGCCCGAGGTCGGGGCTGTAGCCGGAGGATAGCTAAAGTCCAAATCCCGCGGGTTTTGCTCGTTACTCGGACCCAGTATCAGCGTCGTTCGGCTGCCTGTGTCGGCACCGTCCCGTTCGTAGGTCGATGTCGTGCTCACATAGCCAGGCAGAGTTGTTGTGTCAACCACCACTTCGTAGCCGCCGGCCGGCAGGTCCGTGAACAGATAGTTGCCGTTGCCGTCGGTGACAGCCGTGTCAACCACCGCGCCGCTGCTATCCAGCAGCACCACGGTCACGCCAGCGATTCCTGGATCAGTTCCCTGCGTGCCCTGGTCGCCGCCTGAGCTGTCAGAGTCGTACCAGATGGTATCGCCTACGCTGTAGAGCACCGGACTCGTCTTGGTGTAGCTGAAGTCCTGCAAGCGGTCATGGGGGACTGCCTCTGTGATGGTCGTCCCTGAACGATTGTCCAGCGGCCCGTCCTGGTCGTAGGTTTGGCTCCATGTTGAGCCGCCCGGCAGCGTCGCCGCATCCACCTCCACCGCATAGCTGCCCAGAGGCAGGTTGCTGAAGAGGTAGTTGCCGCTGCCGTCAGTGGTTGTCGTCGCCACCAGCACTTCGTCGCCGCTGGCGGGATTGGCCGGCGTCGGGTCATTGTAGAGCTTGACCGTCACACCAGGCAGGCCCGGCTCAGCGCCCTGTGTACTCTGGTCGCCGCCTGCGCCGTCCACGTCATGCCAGACCGTGTCGCCGATGCTGCCCACCGGGCTGCTGGCGCTGTAGCCGAAGTCCTGGCTGCGCACGGCATTGGCCGCCGTGGCATCATCGTCCAGATTCTGCACTGCACTCAGGCCCAGAATGGCCCCCGCAGCGACAGCGTTGTTCGGTGCGCCGCTCGCAGTCGAGGGCCGGCCGCCGTCATTGTCGTAGGTGCCCGTCAGGCCGGCCAACACGTTGTCCGTGTCGTTGACCCAGACTAGATAGTCGTCCGTGCCGGCGCCATCGGCGATAGCCAGGCCCTCGAACAGATACTGGCCGTTGCTGTCGGTCACGTCGGTGGCGATGATCGGTTCACCGGCATCCCAGACGCCGTTGCCGTTACTATCCTTGATCAGCGCCACGCTGACGCCGGCAATGCCGTAGTCAGTCGCGTCGGCTGCGCCGCCTGCGCCCTGGGTCACTGCCGATGCCCCATTTTGGCCATTCGGCTGATCGATATCCGTCATCGACGGCCCGTTGCCGTCGGCGTCGGCGTCGAAGAAGACGGTGTCGCCGATGCTGCCCAGCGCTGCCGTGGTCGGCTGATAGCCGAAGTCCGCATTCAGGAAGACATCACCCGGCGCAAGCACCACCGGGATGGTCGTCAGGTTGTCGGCGGCCTTTCCACCGGGCAGCACGTTGAGGCTCGATGTCCCGAAGTGGTCCGGGTCGCCTGTCTGCGTGTACGTGCCTGTGTTGAGGATGTCGTGGCTGGCCGTGGCCGAATCGGTCACCTTCACCACATAGCCGCCGGGGGCCAGATTGTCGAACAGGTAGTAGCCGTTGCCGTCCGTGGCCGTGGTCGTTGCCGCATTGTCGCCGGCTCCGCCGTAGATGCCGTCGTCGTTGTCATCGGTCAGCAGGCTCACAGTCACGCCGGAAACGCCAACCTCATTCGGGTCCTGCACGCCATCGCCGTCTGAGTCGATCCAGACTCGGTCGCCGAGGGCAGCGTTACCGATGCCGTTGTTTACCTCGACATTGGTGTTGTGGTTGTAGCCGAAGTCCGCAGTCAGGTTCTCTTCACCCGGCCCCAGCGTGCTGATGACATAGCCCGAGGTCGATCCGCTGCCGTCATTGGAGCCGTCGTCCTTGTTGCCAAAGTCGCCATTGGCCGCATCACCTGTGCTCAGCGGCGTCTGGAACATCCCCTCCAGGGGCTTGCCACTGCTCCAGTTGTCGGTCGGAATCGTGACCACGTACTGCTCGCCCGAGGCTAGGGGTGGCAGGTTCGGGAAGAGGTAACCGCCATGGCTGTCGGTCACGGTTGTGATGGCCACACCCGCGCCGTTGCCAAGATTCACTCGAGCCGGGGGTGTCAGTTGGACCACCACGCCCGGGATGCCCGGCTCGCCTTCGTCCTGCACGCCGTCCGAGTTCTCGTCCACCCAGACGTAGTTGCCGATGGCCGCAGGCTTCACAAAGCCGAAGTCCACCGTCATGTTGCCGTTGTTATCATCGGCATTGGCACTGCCCGGGTTGTCCGCGCTGCCGTCGGCCTGGATTTCACCGGTTGGTTCGCCGTTATTCGTCAGGGTAATCACACCGCTGCGATAGACGCCCGCACTCGGGTTGCTGTCGATGTTGCTGTCCGTGTTGCTCACATTGGTCGTCGTGCTGCCGTTGATGGCACCGCCCCACTGCGATGCTGTCGGCACGTAGCCCGTAGGCATGGTTACTTCCACTTTGTAGTCACCGGCCGCCAGATTCTGAAACTGGTAGAGGCCGTCGCTGCCCGTCGTGACCGGCAGCAGTGGGTTGCCCGCAGCATCCGCGGTCACCGGGTTGTTGCTGCTGTCCAGCAGGCGCACGGTCGCGCCGGCAATGCCTGGTTCATTGGTGTCCTGTGTGCCGTCGCCGTTGAGGTCGTTCCAGATGAACGAACCCAGCGCGAGGACTGGCGTCACTGTGGTCAGGTAGTCCTCTACCTCGCCGTCACTGGCCCGACCGTCGGGGCCCAGGCCTGTATCCGTGCTCAGCCGGAAGCGCGCGCCCAGTTGTTGGGCCGTGTCCGCACCCGCAGGTACATCGAAGGTGAGCAGGGCCGTGCCACCGCTCGTCCCGGTCGGCACCGTGGTGCTGATGGCTTCGCCGGGGTCGTCGAAGCTGCCGTCGCCGTTCCAGTCGATGAAGCCGTAGACGTAGGCGGCTGAACCTGTGTTGTTGGTCACGTTGACCGCCACCGTACCCGGCGCACCGGCCACGAAGGTCGGCAAGGTCACGCCGTCCTCGTCGTCCGGCGTGCCATCGTTGTCATCGCCCTCCGCGTCTGCGCTCGGTATGCCCGTGATTTCACGATCGATGGCCGCACCCATCTTCAAGGTCGCCTTGATGACATGGCTGGGCCCCGCTGTCCCCGTGCCGTCGGTGTTGTAGTTGGGCGAAACGGTGGCGTTGCCGTCGGGCAAGTCGCCCCAGTCACCCAGCTTCACGAAGCCGAAATCCACCGTCATGTTGCCGTCGCTATCGCCATCCGCATCGTCCTGTTTGTAGCCGGTGGTATTTGCGCCCTGGTCGGCTTCATCATTGGCACCGCTGCCATTGACCGGCTCGTTGCCGGCACTGAGCGTGATCACCGGCGAAGTAACTGGCGTACCGCTGCCGCCAGGCTGGCTGCCGTTGTTGTCACCGTCCACATTGTCATCGGTCGTGGATGTGACCGACGAGGACGTCGGCGCACTGGCCGGCGGTGTCGGAATGTAGACCACATAATCGCCTTCGGCCAGACCTTCGAAGTGGTAATCGCCGTTGGCATCGGTGGTGGCGGTGGCAAAGGGAACATCTGTCCCCGGCGTCTGTGTACTCGTGTAGAGTTCCACCTTCACGCCGGCAATGCCTGCTTCCGAACCGTCCTGTTGACCGTTGTCATTGTCATCGGTGAAGACAGTGCTGCCCAGGCTCAAGCTGTAGCAGTTGAGCAACATCGGCCCCAGGTAAGATGAGGTGATGCCGAAGTCGACTTGACCATCACCGAGGTTGACACCGTCCTCGTACTGGAAAACGTGCCAGCTAAGACAGCGGGCGCTGACAAAGTCATAGTCGATGATCACCGGAGCGCGATTGTTGCCGCTATTGCCCGTACCCAGGGCAAAGACGCCGGTCGTGTCCAACGTTGTCAGGTTATCGGGATGCGAGCTTGGAGTTTGAATTGGATCGCTGAAGGTCCCCATGTCAGCCACCATCTCGCCAACATCGGAAGCATCAATGATAGTGAGCGTGTTGGCCAGGGGAACAGGATAAGTCTCGCTCGTGCGGGTGCTGTAATCCTCAAGTATGCTCAACGGCGTGGTGGCCGGCGGTAGCAGCTTATTGCCCGTGCAAACGCCGGTGGTGGCATCCACAGCGTCATAAGCTTCGAGGATGGCGCCCCAGCGATTAGTGCCGCTGTCGTAGCGGGCGAAGATGGAGGTACGATTAACCTGCACATCTTCAGAGAAGGAGATGTGGGTGGTGAACGGACCCTGACCACTGTCCGGCCAGTAGCGCAATGTCTGATCCGTATCGAAATAGGGGACGACCCAGCTGAAGGCGTTTTGCTCGTTGGTCGTGAAAGCGCGCGGCACAGCGCGGGTCCGGGGCCACAGTCATGTCAATGCCCGAACCGTCGATATTGGGGATGGTCACCGGTATCGGATCGGGATACGAGAAGCTGTCGGTGTAACCGGATTCGTTGTAGTGAACCGTGTCGTTCCAGTTCACCAAAATACACGAATTTAGTTCTGAGGCCTGAGCCTTGGCCACAGACGGCTGCGGCAGCAGGTCGGCCACGCCCTCGGCCGCCGTCTCCAATGTTCCAGGCGCGAGATGGGTCACCAACGGCGGCGGCACCAGACCAGCAACCAGCGCGGCTATCAGACTGGCCACAAAGAACAGGCTCAGAACCTTACCGATGCTTTTGCTGATTCCAAACAGCTGACCATCCCTCTTCCGAACTTGATTCCATCCAATAATGGCAATTAACATGGCAGAACTCCTTACTTCCATCAATAAGCTCTAGAAAAAAATCGTCTAACTCTTGATACTTGTCATGTCACCGGTTCTTCATGAAAACAACCCGTTCAGTAGGACGGCCACCGTGACACTCTACACAGGCCGGGATTGTGAAGGCGCAAGATTGTTCTGGCAAACCTTACGGCACGCTTAACACGGCCCCTAAAATAGCCGATGGCCTTTGGCGGAATCGATTCCGCCAAAGGCCATCAAGAATGGGCGGCCATCTCTGCCGCTCACTTTCACTTTCTTGTATCTTATGTGAATTCTAACACAACAACATCACAGTCAACATTAAGGTTGTCTGATCAGAGCCTTTTCAGTCCGGGTTACATAGGAACGATATTGCGGGCGAGTTCCCAGCCTGTTCTCTCCGGTATTCTCGCCCCGCTCTGTCGGCAGCAACGATCGTGAGCACTATGGCGGTATTGGAGGCCACTCACAATCTGACTTCCCCATTTCGCGTTACGTTTTCGTTAGCTAGCCCATCTATGGTGACGAATCGGTTCAAAATTGGTTACGCCCAATCGGTGAAGGAACATTGAACGCCGGACCCAGACCCTTTTCGCAGAGGTCTTCCAACCGCAGCGGAGCCGACAGTAGTTCGCCTCGGTGATTCCTCCCGGGCTTTTGAGATGGCATCTCGTCTACAGCCAACATGCTATACTTACCGCAAGGATCGTTGAACACAGTCTGCTTGTGTGGCAAGGAGTAGGGCCTTGCCAGAATAATCGCTATCAGAGAGTTGACAGTGCCGCCAACCATTCCAGCCGAGGAGTACCTCGCAACGTAATTTGTCTCTCTGGAATGGCACATGTAGCTTGACGGATTGAATCGTCACGCAAGCAGTCGATAAATGATTTGCGCCGGCGTGTATTGGCTCCATTTCCCCTTCCTGGAGAAGAACCAGATGAGCTCAACGCAATATCAACTGGAAATCATCGAACGACGGGTCACAGATTCCGGCGAGATTCAGTTGCAGCAACGGACCTCAGCGGACGACACAGCATTTGAAATCATCTCCGACGGTGTTTTTCTCATGGCCAGCTACAACCAGACCAGCGAGCGAGCACTGGCGCGGCAGGCAATGGAGGCCGTTGAGACAGAAGGGACTGGCGAGCTCCGCATCCTGGTCGGCGGACTGGGCATGGGCTTGACGTTACAGGAATGCCAAATCTGTGCGGCCAAGTTGGGCTATGCGCGGGCCGACATCCAGATCGATGTCGTCGAGATCTCTGACGCCATCGTCGAGTGGAATCGCACCCACCTTGCGCTCTTAAACGGACGGGCTCCGGATCATTCGAGCGTGCGCCTGACCCAAGCGGATCTATATGATTTCCTGAAGCGAGCACCAGCGTCGACCTATGACGTCATCGTACTCGATGTGGACAACGGTCCATCGTGGCCAGCCCACGAGCAGAACGGCCGTCTCTACTCAATCGAGACACTTGGCTCCTGGCGCAATTGTCTGAAGTCGGGCGGCGTGCTGGCAGTCTGGTCGGCCCAGCCGGAGCCGGCCTTTCTGACCAGAATGCGATCTGTCTTTGGAGAAGCGGTAGAGTTGGCGGTAGAAGCACCCCATCTGCGCGAGGCAGCGCCCGACGATTTCATCTACCTGGCGGTCAAGAAGCGTCAGCGAAGTCCGAGCGAATATCGAGGTTGAAGCGGGTGACCGGTTTGATCTAGACGCAATTCACAGAAAATTCTACGCGTAGCAGACCACCCTAATTATCGGCAGTATGCCGCTCAACTGCGCAATCCCCTGCCGGTGTGAACCATGTAATAGCAGCCGATCCAGGCAGCCAGCGTGACAGCCAGCAAGACGGAGAGCGAAGTCGAAACGGGGATGTCTGAGATGCCGAGGAAGCCATAGCGGAAGGTATTGATCAGATAGAGGATGGGATTGAACTTGGAGACGCTCTGCCAGAATGCGCTGAGCGAAGAGATGGTGTAGAAGACGCCACCCAGGTAGATCAGCGGTGTGAGCACAAAGGTCGGAATGATGGTCATCTGATCGAATGTTTTTGCAATGAGCGCCGCAATACAGCCGCCGAGGGAGAAGAAAATCGCCGTGAGCAGTAGCGTCACCAGCATGATAGCTGGATTGGCGATCTGAAGCGGCACAAAGAGCAGCGAGGTCAGCCAGACCAAGCCGCCGACCAACGATCCACGAATGACACCACTGCTGACCCATCCCAGAATGATGGTGTTGGTGCCCAAGGGGCGAGATCAGCAGTTCTTCGATGTTGCGCTGGAACTTGGCGCTGAATACGACGGAGACCACATTGTTGTAGGCGTTGAGAATGACCGACATCATGATCAGTCCCGGCACGATGAACTGCATGTAGGAGAAGTCGCCGATGGAGCCGATACGGCTGCCGATGAAGCTGCCAAAGACCAGAAAGTAGAGCGCGGTCGTGACGACGGACGGCAGCAGAGTCTGTGGCCAGATGCGAAAAATACGCCTGACCTCTTTGGTCACCATGGTCCAGTAGCCGATCAAGTTGGATGTGTAGCATAGTTAAGGGTGTCTCGACTAATCTGAGGAAAAGTTCCTCAAGGCGATTGGACTTGTTCTTCATTCGTTGGACTTCAATGCCCTGGGTATCCAGGTAGGCCAGCACTGAAGCGATCGACGTTTCTTCTCCCAGCTCAACTTCGAGTTCCTTGGCACTCACCTGTGTGACGGGCCACGGGATTGTGGGCAGCTTGTGAACTTCGTCGGCAGTATAGAGCACCACGACCTCGGACTGAAGTTGCTCAAGCAGCTTTGGCGTCGCATCCAGTGCGATGACGTCGCCCTTGTCGATGATGGCGATGCGCTTACAGAGGATTTCGGCCTCCTCCAGATTGTGAGTTGTGAGCACAATGGTGAGGCCTTTACTGTTCTCCTCTGTGAGAAAGTCCCACATCTGCCTGCGCAGAGAGATGTCGACGCCGGCCGTCGGTTCATCGAGCAACAGGATTTTGGGATCATGAACCAGGGAGCGGGCGATCATGAGTCTGCGTTTCATCCCGCCGGAAAGCATACGCACCGGGGTGTTGATCTTGTCGCCAAGACCAAGATCTGTGAGCAATTGTTCCGCCCGTGGAGCAGCCTTGCGAGCGGAGATGCCGTAGTATCCGGCTTGCTGCACAATAATCTGGAGACAGCTTTCAAAGATGTTGAAGTTGAACTCCTGCGGCACAACGCCCAGGCATTGCTTGGCAAGCGACGCCTGGGTGTCGATATCATAGCCATTGATGGTCACATGTCCGGAAGACTTGTTGACCAACGAAGTTAGGACACCGATGATGGTCGATTTTCCCGCGCCATTGGGACCCAACAGGCCGAAAAACTCCCCCTGTTTTACTTCAAGCGAGACGCCCTTGAGCGCCTCGGTTCCATCGCCATACGTTTTGAAGAGATCGGTGATCTGGAGTGCACTATTCAAAAGTTGATCCTGTCGATTCATTCTGAGCATGGCATTGCGCGCCATACCATTTCGGATGGACACACCATTCTACTTGTACAACGCCATCCTGCCTAGAACAGCTTGTCGTGTGTATCGTGGCAAGAGGCAGATCTGCGCCCGTCTGATAGGAGGACAACATGCGACTGATATTCGCCCGGCATGGCGAAAGCCAGGCAAACGTCGAAAGAATCATCTCTAACCGAAACCTGCCCCATGGCCTAACTGACCAAGGCCGGGCACAGGCGCAAACGCTGGCCGACCGGCTGGCCTCCGGGACGGTAGCGGCCCTCTACGCCAGCCCCATCCTACGCGCGCAGGAGACAGCGCAGATTCTGTCCGAGTTCCTCGGCCTGCCGGTTCAGACCGCCGCCGCCCTGCGTGAGTTCGACTGCGGCATTGCCGAAGGGCGTGGCGATGCCGAGGCCTGGCAGGCCCACAATGGCGTCATCGAAGCGTGGGATGTCCGACACGACTACGATCAGCGTATTCCGGACGGAGAGAGCTTCAACGACCTACGTGCGCGTTTTCTCCCATGGGTCGAACGACTCCGAGATGAATGGGGAGCAAGCGAGGTTGACGTAGTCTGCATAAGCCACGGCAGCATGTTGACACAGATGCTGCCGCTGGTTCTGTCCAACATTGACCGCCCCTTCACGCAGACCAACGGTCTGGGCAACTGCACACGTGTGGTGACCGAATGGCGTGAAGGTGATCTGGTCTGCACGATGTGGAATGAGCGATAGGCGTCCGAAACGGCCTTCCAGGTTCCGGATTCCTAGTTGAATCGGTTGCGCTAAGGAGTAGCAACCATTAAACTCATGGACCTCAACGTTTAGCGCGCACGCCCTGCGTGCGCATATATTTCGATCAGGAGATTTTATGAACATCGCTGTCTTTAGCACCAAGGGCTATGATCGGCGCTCGCTTGAGCAGGTCAACGAGTCCTTTGGTCACCAGCTGACCTTTTTCGAAACGCGTCTCACGCCAAAGACGGCCACCCTGGCCAACGGATTCGACGGGATCTGCGTCTTCGTCAACGACGACGTAAGACGCGGCCGCCATTGAGAAGTTGGCAATAGGCGGCACCAAGGATCATCGCTACGCGCAGCGCCGGCTACAACCAGATCGACCTGCAAGCGGCCGCCGACCATGGTCTGACCGTTGCCCATGTGCCGGCCTACTCGCCCAACGCGGTCTCGGAGTTCACCGTCGGCCTGATCCTGACATTGGGACGACAGATCCACCGCGCCTACAACCGCGTGCGGGACAACAATTTTGAGCTTGGATGGTTTGCAGGGCTTTGAGCTGGCGAGACAAGACAGTCGGCGTCTTCGGCACGGGCAGGATCGGCGCCGCCGTCATCCAGAATCTGAGCGGCTTTGGCTGCCGCATTCTGGCCTACGACCAGTTCCGCAATCCGGCCGTGGAAGGACTGGCCGAGTATTCGACGATGCCAGGGAAATCGTGCGACAGGCCGACATCCTCACCTTTCATATGCCATTGACGCCTGAAACCCACCATCTGATCAATGCCGAAACCATTTCGCTCATGAAGGATGGCGTCTTCATCGTCAACACGAGCCGCGGCGCGGTACTGGATACAGCCGCCATCATCGATGGGTTGAAGTCGGGCAAGATCGGCTACCTGGCCATTGATGTCTATGAAGTCGAGGACGATCTCTTTTTCCGCGATCTCTCCAACGAGATCATGACCGATGATGTCTTTGCACGCCTGACCACCTTCCCCAACGTCCTCGTGACCGGACACCAAGCCTTTCTGACCGACAAGGCACTGGGCAACATCGCCGAGACGACGCTGAGCAACTTTGCCCAATTCGAAACGACCGGACATTGCGACAACGAGGTCACGCTTGCGGAAATCAATGGTTGACGAAAAGATTCGACGTTGTCGTCTTCAACCGAAAAAGGTTCGCTCTTGTGATCCGTCGGATCGTGTTGAGCCGGCTTATTGAGCGCCATTTGGTAACCATCTAGGCCATCACTGAAGTAGGTCTGGACTCGTACCGATTCGTGCGCCATGTCTTGAAGAAAGCTACCAATTCGAGTCTGGACTACACGCCAACTGAGACATACTACCCTCACATTTCACCACTTTCACGCCAGGCCATGCCCAGCCGATCTGGTATAGTGGGTCTATCAGAACGAATTGGACAGAGAATGGAGCGTTGTCATGACACAGATTCCGGCATCAAAGGCCGTGACCGAACTGGATAAGATTTTGGGAGACGTTGCTGGAGGCGAGGACGTAGTCATCATCGGTGCTGACGGTTCCGCTTTCAAAATCGTCGCCTTACCGCGCACGCCGAAACCGATCTACGGGAGTGCCCGCGGGCTGGTAAAGATTGGCCCTGACTTTGATGCGCCGATCGAAGGCCTCGAGGATTACATGCCGTGAAAGTCTTGTTGGATAACCATACCTTCCTGTGGTTTATTGCCGGCCATCCCAACCTTGACGATCATGCACGGCATTTGATCGAAGATATGGACAATGTACGGTATCCATGTGGCATGGTCATCGACCGATGGGCAACAGGTTTCCTATCAGTCTCTTTGCATACAGCCTTGCTTGGCCATGCAGGCATCGGCTGACGCCGCACTGCGCTTTCTGAGTAGCCCAACCGAAACAAGTTCAATTGATGGAACGCGGCCCGCTAGCCGGTGCATTTTGAACGTTCACGAATAAGCGCTGGTATAGGCCCATTAATGCTTATGTCAACGAAGGCATATCCATTGCATCGGCACGACGCTCTTGCATGTTGTGCTCCATGGCCAGGGGATAGCGCAAACGCGGCTGCGACACGTCATTGAGGCGCACCAAGGCATCTGCCGGCAGCGTCCAGCCGCCGGCAAGGAAGTTGTCGCGCGCCTGGGCCACGGTACGCGCGCCGGCAATGGCGCTGGTGACCCCCGGTTGCTCCAACACCCAACGCAGCGCCACCTGCGCCGGTGTTCGTCCCAAGGCTTCGGCCACTTCCAGGAGCACGCCCAAGGTCTCATCGCAGTTGTCGGCGTAGAACGTGTGGGAAAGACCCAGCCCTCCTCGGAACGCGTGCCGGCCACTTTGCGGTCGCCGGGCAGATACTTCCCGGTTAAAAAACCGCCGGCCATGGGTCCCCAGGGCACGATGCCAACCCCTTTGAGCCGGCAGATCGGCACGATCTCCTCCTCAATATCACGCACGACCAGACTGTACTGGGGCTGGTAGCAGGCGAAGCGATGCAGGTCCTTGCTGTCGCTGATCCAGATGGCCTCCAACAGACGCCAGGCTTCATAGTTGCTGCAGCGCGATATAGCGTACCTTGCCCTGGCGTACCAGATCGTCCAGGGCGCGCAACATCTCCTCCAGCGGCGTCTCAGCATCAACATGGTGGATGTAGTAGATGTCGATGTAGTCGGTCTGCAACCGCGCCAGGCTGTCCTCCACCGCGTTCATGATATAGACGCGTGACATGCCCGAATCATTGGGGCCGGGCCCCATGGGATTGAAAAACTTGGTGGCAATGACCGCCTCGCGACGCCTGCCGGCCAAGGCTTTGCCCAGCATTGTCTCAGAGACGCCTGCGCTGTAGGCATTGGCCGTGTCAAAGAAGTTAACGCCTGCGTCATAGGCCAGGTCTACGATGCGCTTGGCTTCATCCGCCTCGGTGCCGTGGCCAAAGGTCATGGTGCCCAGGCAGATCTCCGATACCTTGAGGCCGGTGCGGCCCATTCGTCGATAGTTCATGCGATTTCTCCATTGGTTGTTCTGGCGCTGGGCATCCTGTTTCATTTCACACATCGGGACATAAATTGGGTGCCCTCAAAATGAGTTGATAGTGTTGGGGCATGTGGTGGGGCGGGAAAACAGATCTAGCCGCAACAGCGAGTTCGCCCACCCCGTCACCTGCCCGTCGCCAACGAATTAGGCTAATCCAAGGAAATGGTCCTCCCAAAGTCCCCGGCACGGCCCACAAACGGGATCTCCGGACCAGATTTCAGCTGGTCCGTGCTGGGGACTTGCGCTGGGGCATCTTTTTCTCTGGAACAGCCTTGCCTTTGGGCGCGACTCAAAAAGCATCTAGACATCAATGCATCTTACGGCGCGCACAAACGCCCGCACCTTGTCATGATCCTTGACGCCCGGCTCGGCTTCTACGCCGCTGCTCACATCTGCACCCCACGGCCCTACGATGCGCACGGCCTCGGCCACGTTGTCGGGCGTCAATCCGCCGGCCAGCAACAGGCCAGGATACTGATCGGCCAATGTCGCAGCAACGTGCCAGTCCGTCCGCTTACCGGTTCCACCATATTCTTTGGGATCATAGGCGTCGATCATCAGACCCGGTCGCTGACCATCGCTCTCGACAGCAAACTGCTTGGCCTCGGCCAGCGCTTGCTCGGCAGTGGCGGGGCGCAATGCTTTGTAGGCACGGCCTGGCAACTGCGCCAGCATCTCCGGCCCTTCATCGCCGTGTAGCTGCGCGAGGTCCAGGCCAGCGGCGTCTAGGATCGACTGGACGGTGTCAAGCGGTTCGTTGACGAAGACGCCCACGAACAGGGGGGGCGTGAAGATCGAAGATTGAAGATCGGCGTTGGCGCCGGTCTTGGGTCTTCGATCTTTGATCTTTGTCACAATCTCTGCAATCTTCGCAGGCTCGACATAGCGTGGCGATTTCGGGTAGAGAATGAAGCCCAGGAGATCGGCCCCGGCGTCGACGGCCACCCGTGCGTCCTCAGTGTTGGTGATACCACAGATTTTGACCTTGGTTATCATGAAATGGCTCCCTACAGAAATTGGGGTTGATCGGGGAGATGGCTCAAGAGATCGGCGAGATCGGTGAGGTGGGTGAAGTCATCCCGTTGGTCGGCCTCCAAGGCGAAGATGCCCTCCCGGTCGATAAGGAACGCTTCAAGGCCGGCGCCGGTCGCCCCCTCGCAGTCGTCATCAATTCGGTCGCCAATGTAGACCGCGGTGGACGGTGTTGCGTCCAGGAGTTCCAGGGCTTTCAAGAATGGCCCGTTGCCCGGCTTACGTCCGTGGCCGTCGTCGCCGGCAATGATGACTGGGAAGTAGGGGGCGAGTCCATGTTCGACGACAAAACGATCGGCCCCGACCCGCCCGCGTTGGGTGATGATGCCGAGCCTCCAGCCGCTCGCATAGAGATGCTCGACGGTGGGCAATACATCATCGAAAATGGGCGGTACCGGCTGTGCATCAAAGAACATCTGAACCTGGGCCGACTGTTTGCCATCGTCATCGGGCACATCGAGCTGTTCAAGCACACGGTGGTAGAACTGTCGGTAGAGTTCGGGTACCCAGCCCTGCTCCTCTGCCGCGCCCACATGGTTGTAGAAGTAGTGGATCTGGCGAGCCACGGCCTCTTTGACATCGTCGTAGGAGCGCGGATAGCCCCACTCGGCCAACAGCGGCGGCAGCAGGGCATGGCCATGCTCCACCAGGGTGCCGTCAAGATCGAATAGTACCGTATTGATTGCCATGATAAACGTTTCCAGACGGCATATAGGCCGGGATGCTATCCCATGCGCATCAAGCTAAGGCCGCCGCAAGAAATTGAATCCCTTTTTGATGATGCTTGCGCAGCGGCTTGCAGGCCGTCAAATAGGGATTTGATTTCTTTGAACGGCCTAAGGGTATGTCTAGTGGCACCGCCGGTTGCGGCAGGGATAAATCCCGCCGCTAACAGTGATAAGCCGCTTCAGCGGCTGAAAGTTAGCGCCTGAGGGCGCTTTTCGCTGTTAGCAGCCGGCTTCAGCCGTTGCTGCTTGCCTGTTCAAATCGATCGTGAGTTTAACATAATCCTTGGCTTGATGCCTATGGGATGCTATCCCGGCCAGCCGAGGCAGGGCCTCGCTCCGCTAGGCGGAATCGCATTCCGCCCTACTTGTCTCATGCTTTCCTTGCGGTCTCACTTTAGAACTGAATCCCAAGAATACCCAACAGCACCACAATCAATGGAGCGATGACTATGGCCGGCAGCAAATTGGCCACCCGGATCTGTTTGAGATCGAGCAGCAGAAAGCCAATCCCCAAGATCAACACGCCGCCCGTCGCGGTCAGTTCCACCACCCAGGGCGTAGCCCGCGTGATCTCGGTCAAGCCGGTTCCGAGCCACATGGCAAGGCCGCTGATTCCGCCCTGGATGACGCCGACAGTCACGACGCTCAATAGCACGCCTGGGCCCAGCGTAGCGGCAAATGGAATGGCGGCAAAGCCGTCGAGCATACTCTTGATGGCCAACAACTCATAGTCGCCCAAGAGGCCATCCTGAATGCTGCCGAGCACGGTCATGGGGCCGACGCAGAAGACGAGACTGGCGGTCACGAAACCGCGGGTGACGCTCCAGCCTTCGACCTTGCCCTGACCAAGACGATGGCCGAAGCGCTCTTCCAGCCATTGGCCAAGCCGATTCAGGCCGGCATCAATGCCCATCAACTCGCCGATGATGCCGCCGACGAGCACGCTGAAGAGGGGTATCAAGATGTTGTTGCTTGTGATGGCCATGCTGACGCCGATGACCAGCGTCATCAGGCCCAGGCCGGCCATGACCGTCTCTTGCACCCGCTGGGGCAGACGGTTCCCGGCCAGCACGCCGATGGTCCCGCCGATGAGAATGGTGATGATGTTGAGAATGGTTCCGGTCACGAAAATCGATCTCGATTCTAATGGTTTTTTTCACCACAGAGGAGCGGAGGCGGCACAGAGTTCACAGAGGATGTAAAGACGCAAGATTCCAACAATTGACATTGGGTCATTCTGAGCGTGTTCGCGGCAACTGATCGAACATGTTGAGTGACCAGCGAAGAATCTGTTGTTGCAATGCCAAGACCCTTCGTTGGTTACTCAGGGGCTTCAATCCGTCCTCGCACACCCACTCAGGTCGGTCTTGAGCTCCGCCGAATGGGTGACACTATATCTCTTGCAGCAATTGGGCTTGTTTCTTTGCCGATCACTAGCCCCGGGCACATATCCTCAGCTGCTCGCATCCACATCCGATTGTTGCGGATTCTATGTCGCCTTCATGCCGCTGAAGACGACGAAGATGCTATTCTGATAGTGACAGCCGACGTCCGTGAAACCGATTGACTTCAACGCCTCAAGCTGTGACGAGAGTGTGCTCAGCTTATTCTCTTCCTTGTAACGGGCTTCATCGGGCACACCGCTGAAGTCCTCGGCCAGGCCAAGCTGGCTCTGGCGCGCCTCGATCCACTCGCGCCAGCAAGCATAGTACCAGTCCATCAGCGCTGGGCTGGTGCTGGGCAAGACGGTGTCGATGTTCACGAACGCCCCGCCGGGCTTCAATGAACGATGGATCAGCTGGAACAAGGCCGTCTTTTCGGCCAGGTGGAGATGATGGATGGCGAAGCCGGAGACGACCATATCATATTGGCCCAGCAGCGATGGATCGCCGATCAACTCGGCGAAAGTGTGCTGCATGATCTGAACGTCGCCCTTCGAATCAGCTCTCTTCTTGAAACGATCCTGCGCAGCGTCCAGCATATCAGCGGATCCGTCGACCAGCGTCAGCCGGGTGTGAGGGGCCACGTCAACAATGTTCGCCGCCAGTTCACCGTCACCGCACCCCAGATCGAGCAAGTCGAATGACTTGCGATCGGCCAGAAAGTGACGGTAGAACGACTGCATGATGAAGAGCTGCATGCGCCGTCCGAGTACGAAGTGATCAGCGCTCTGACGATATTCGGCGGCGTAGGCCGATTCCATCCAGGCCGTGTCATCGAAGTATTCTTGAGCCATTGGACTCCTCCTTGATCAACTCAATGTCACGGCTTTTTCACAGCGCAGGCTTTCGACCCGCCGAGACAAACTCACGCACCTTGGATGCCCGCTCGCGTTGCGGGAGCTTGCAGAAAGTCTCGCCGACCAGGATGGCGTCACAGTCCATCTCTGCCATGCTGCGCACGTCGTCAGGCGAAGCGATACCGCTCTCGCCGACGACGATCTTGCCTGGTGGAATGCGCTTGCGCAGCCGGGCCGTATTCTCGATATCGACGAAGAAGGTCTTCAGGTTGCGATTGTTCACGCCGATGATCTGCGCATCAACGGCCAGGGCACGGTCCAGTTCAGCGTCGTCATGCACTTCGACCAGTGCCTGCATGCCCAGGCTGAGCGTCAATCTATGCAGTTCACCCAGTTCCTTGTCACTCAGAACGCCAACGATCAACAGGAGCGCGTCGGCTCCCGCAGTGCGCGCCTCGTAGACCTGGTAGGGCGAAAAGATGAAGTCCTTACGCAGGACCGGCACAGCAAGCTTGAGGCTACGCATGCGCTCTTTGATACCGGTCAGGAATTCAAGATCTCCTTGAAAGAAGCGGCGATCCGTGAGGCAGGAGATGGCGGCTGCGCCGTTGCGGGCATAGGTCTCCGCGATCAGATCGGGATCCCACTCGGTCGCGATCAAGCCTTTGGAAGGGCTGGCTCGTTTGACCTCGGCAATCAAGCTTGCCCCCGGTTCGGCCGTCAATGCAGCAGCGAAATCGATGGTCGGCGGCGCCAGCAGTGCAAACGCTTTGACATCGGCCAGCGGGACCATGCCCATCTGTTTGGGTACCTCCTTGCGCTTGGCCGCCATGATCTGGTTGAGTACTTTGCCCTTATGTTTAGCGATGTCGAGTTTGGAGTGTTTCATGTGATCAGCGAATTCCCTTCAAAAAGTGGGGGGGTTGGGTTGTGGAGCGGCAGGGAGATATGGGTGTCTCATTTCAGTAGCCGTAGTTCGGGTCTGCGAGTCACGGCAACTATGGCACCGATGATACGGTCATATTCGAAAAAATCGACGTCTTGCGTCTGATGCTTCAAGATACCCTTCTTTGACCGCAAAGTGCAACCATGTCTCTGCCTCGTCAGCTTCCGCCAAGTTGGCACATTCAGATCGTGCCAAACGCCTGACCTGATCAGTTAGAGAGAAACGCTCTCCCTTCGGAAATGCCAAAGGCCAATCCAAGGAACTGACTCGGGTGTTTTCAAAATGAGTTGGACCCGTAGGGACATGGCGTTCCATACCGAGTCGTTCTCTAATCGGGCGGTTCCATAACGAGAACCATCAGCCGCATTCTAAAAACGATTCTAGGAATGCCTTGTCCGTGCCTGACTATTGCAGTAGGCCTGACATGGACAAGGCATTCCTAGCCACCGTATGGTTGGCGGCTGCGGTCTCGAAGGTTGAAACGGTCTCCGTCAACAACGGGTCTGTACGGAATACCATGTCCCTACATAGAAGTACACCATCACTTCATTTTGTCTGCGAAGCAGGCGCTTTTCGCCAACACACCCAAAGAATTCTTCCAAAGTCCCCGGCACGGCCCATAAACGGGATCTCCGGACCAGACTTCAACTGGGCCGTGCCGGGGACTTGCGCTAGGGGATCTCTTTCTCTGGATCGACCCTACTACAGTCGAATATCGCCGTCGCACTGTCAGATGCCATCCGGTAGATATTCCATTCCTGATAATTGCGTATGAACCCGGGAGATCGCCCATTCATTGTATCCCCCTCAGCTTATGATTTCGATAAGGCCAATGCAGATAAACATTTATCCACGAAGGACACAAATGTCAACCTTCTTCGTGTTTCTTTGTGTCCTTCGTGGATAAATATTTCTTTAGATTCGCCTAACCCCAGGTCTAGCCCCCTACAGCCCTACTTCACCACAACCGTCTACACAAAGGTCCGCGTCTTCGCCACATACCGCTCCAGCACATCCAGCGCCGCGCCGCTATCGAGGCTCTCCGCGGCGGCAGTCAAACCGCCGGCAATGTCGCCGCTCTCCGTGCTGAGCGCGGCCGCGGCGTTGAGCAGGACAACGTCGCGCTTGGGGCCTGTCAACTCGCCTTTGAGCAATGCCATGGCAATGGCTGCATTTTCTTCAGCAACACCGCCCTGCATATCCGCCAAGGTGGATCGGGCAAAGCCCAGATCCGCTGGATCAAACTCAAACGTGGTGACAGCCCCGTCCTTGAGATGACTGACGCGACTGACGCCGGTGGTGGTCAGTTCATCCAGCCCGGCGCCGGTCTCGTAGTAGCCGTGGACGACGTAGGCGGCGCGGCGCCCCATTTTGCCCAACACCTGCGCCATCGGCTCGGTCAGATCGGGCGAGAAGACGCCGACGAGCATGTTGGTGGGCGCGGCCGGATTGGTGAGCGGGCCGAGGATGTTGAAGATCGTACGTGCCTGGATGTCTCGCCGCGGCCCCATGGCATAGCGCATGGCCGGATGATAAGAGGGAGCAAAGAGAAAAACGATGCCGACCTCGTCCAGACAGGCCGCTGCCTGGGCGGGCGTGGTCTGCAAAGTAGCACCCAACGCTTCGAGCACATCGGCGCTGCCCGCACGCCGGTTTGAGCGGTTGCCGTGTTTGGCGACCTTTTGACCGGCGCCCGCGATCACAAAGGCGGCGATGGTACTGATGTTGAACTTGTGGGTGCCGTCGCCGCCGGTACCGACGATGTCGATCAGCACATCATCGCCCACTTTGACCGGCACCTGTACCGCGCTGCGGGTCATGGCGCTGGCACAGCCTGTGATCTCGTCGACCGTCTCGCCCTTCATGCGAAGGGCGGCTAAGAAGGCCCCGATCTGGGCATCGCTTGCTTCGCCCGCCATGATCTCCATCATGGCCGCGTCGATCTGTTCGGTGGTCAGGTTTTGGTGTTCAAACAAGTGCTGAATTGCGACTTGAACGTTACTCATATCGTTCTCCTAATGATTCTCTTCCACAGCCTGTGTCAACCTTACCGCGTAGACGGTGGATCTAGCCGTCACACATCTGAATCGTCCAGGAAGCCGGCAGCTTCCGGGAAGGTGCTAGTTCATCGCCCCAAACCGTCAAATATCTCGGCCACCTGTCCCGGTAGATCTATCACATCGATGCCGAGTAGTTGCGCCGCCTGAGTCATGCCGGCAGTGAGTGTTGACGCCAGGAACGGCAGGCTATCACCGTAATCCGCTAACGCCTCTGCATCGCCGGCAAGCTCCCGCAGGCCATCCAACAGGAAACAGGTCGACTGGAAAGGCAATAAGCGGCGATAGACCTCGATTCGCGGCTCGATCCCCTGCTGGTCAACCGTGCTCAGATAACCATCCAGCCACTCCGCACGGACATCGTCGCTCAACTCAGCGTGGTTCATGTGTAGAAAACCGGCCACCTCAAGCGCCGGATCGCCAAGTCCGAACATCTCCCAATCGAGAAAGACGACTGTGCCGTATGCCTGAATCATGTTCTCCAGCCGAATATCACCGTGGACCGGCGTTGGGAGCAGTCCTTGCCAGAGCGGCTCAGCCTGAGTCACCAGCTGCTTGGCCCCCTCGGTCAGAAGCCGGAAGCTGTCCTGCATTTCAGATGCGCCGATCTTCGTCAGCCAGACATTGATATTCGAGGCGCTGGTATTGAGCAAGCGCCACTGGTAGTCCAGGTTGACCGGATGGGGGCTGAACCGATCCATGCCTTCGGTGTCAGTCGAATGGATCTGGGCAAGTAGTCGGGCTGAGGCTTGCAGCGACGCTCCATCTGTCGGGTCCACCACTCCGCCGGGCATCCACTCGTAGACCAACACCGGGCGGGTCAATCCCTCAGGCTGCCAGTCATACCAGAGCGGCCGTGGGGCTGCGCTGATGCGATGGAACAGATCCTGACCGTCAAACTGACGACGGCTACGCACCTGCCCCGCGTCAATGTAGAGCTTGACGACCAACTCTCGACCGCCGGCCTCAGCACGCCAGAGCAGGTTGTCCCGGCCCTGCCACGCATCGAGCATCTCAACCGCCTGGCCGTGGAATCCACTCTCAGCAGCGGTGGTCAGATAGGTTTGGACGAGCTGTGATGGGTTCATAGGGAATAGGGATTGGGGACTGGTGATTGGAGAATAGGGATTGGGGATGGGGTAATGACTTCGTGTCACCTGTTCCCCAGTCCCTAATCCCTATTCCCCAATCACCAGTCTAAATCTTCAGAAAATTCGCCAACAGATCCTTGCCGTAATCGGTGAGGATGCTCTCCGGATGGAACTGGACGCCGAAGATCGGATACTGCTTGTGGCGCAACCCCATGAGTTCGCCTTCGGTGGTGAAGGCGGTGGCCTCCAACACATCGGGCAGCGGCTCCTCCACAATTAGGCTGTGGTAGCGGGTGGCCGTGAACGGCGTGGGCAGCCCCTTGAAAACGCCATTGCCTTTGTGATGCACCGGACTGACCTTGCCGTGCATCAAGCCGCGGCGCACGGATGACCTTGCCGCCGAAGACGTGGCCGATACATTGCTGTCCCAGGCAGACGCCAAACATCGGCGTCTTAGGGCCCAGCAAGCGAATCACGTCGTTGCTGATGCCGCTGTCCGTCTTCCGGCGTACCCGGCCCAGGGCTAATGACGATGTGGCTCGGATTGAGATCGGCCAATTCTTCCACATCGATCTCATCATTGCGCCAGACCCGGATCGGCGTGCCGTCGTCGACGATTTCGCCGAAATACTGGACCAGATTGTATGTGAAACTGTCGTAATTGTCGATGACCGCGAGCATGGTGTGGTTCTCCTTGATGTTGGGGATTGGTGAATGGGCATTGGGGGCCGAGCCGGCGGCCGTTTCCCTACTCCCCATTCACCAATCCCTAATTTTCAACTCGCCGCTGCCTTCGCCAGCCGCTTACTGCGCTTTTCATCACTGCGCCGAATCTTGCTCCAGACGCCGGTGAGGCCCATGGCCTTCTTGGCGGCCATACTGTCTGCTCGGGCCTCAACGCGGGCTCGTTCCGTGCCCTTCGACCAGCAAGTGATCGACATAGCCGGTGTCGGCCTCGTACATAGCCCGTCGTTCGCGCATGGGGTCCATGAAATTGTTGAGCGCGATCACCAGCTTCTCCTTGACCTCGACGTCGCCCACGTTGCCCGTTCGATAGCGGGTCTTGAGATCGTCGACCTCTTCTTTGTTGGGGTTGAAGGTGTCGTGATAGACGAAGACCGGATTGCCCTCGACCGTGCCCGGCACATCTGCGCTGATACGGTTGGGATCGGTGTACATGCTCATGACCCGCTTGCGCACGGTGGCGGCGTCGTCGCTGAGGAAGATGGCATTGTCGAGGCTCTTGCTCATCTTGGCTTGGCCGTCGGTGCCGACCAGCGTGCCGCCGACCACATAGGGATCCGGCAGCGGGAATACCTCGCCGTAGGCATTGTTGAAGCGCCGCGCGATCTGGCGAGAAAGCTCGACATGGCTCTCGTTGTCCTTGCCCACCGGCACCAGGTTGGCGCGCGGCATGAGGATATCTGCCGATTGCAGCACCGGGTAGCCCAGCAGATTGTAGGGAATCTGCTCCATGCCCGCGGCGTTGGCCATGTCCTTGATGGTGGGCAACTGCTGCAAGCGCTCTACCGTGATCAGGCTGCTGAGCAGCAGCTGTAGCTCGTAGATCTCAGGAATGGCCGACTGCAGATAGAAGGTCACCTTCTCCGGATCGATGCCGATGGCCAGGTGATCCATCACGATAGACGCGGGCATTCTCGGCGATGGGCAGAATGCTCTCCTTGTCCGGCTTGGTCGTCAACATGTGCAGATCGGCGATGAGGAAGAAGCACTCATACTTGTCCTGCAGCGCCAGCCGATGTCGATGGCTGCCGATATAGTGGCCCAAGATGCAGCTTACCGGTTGGTCGGTCGCCGGTCAGGATTCGTTTTCGATCCTGTGTCATTTTTATCCCTCCTGGAAATTCCGCGTTTCCGATTTTGACAGATGTCACGTATTATAAGCTATCTGACAGGTTCGATGAGCATGCTATGAAAGGCTTCCAGTGCTGATCACTGGTACTTTCTGGCTGCCGAACATTGTTGAGAAGCTCCTTGACAAGCATGTCGTCGAAACTCATGAAGTTGAGGAGACACTCTGGGTCGTGCACATTTCCATCGCATCGAGCGAGGTCACGTTCAGGGCAACATCTGTATTCTGCCCTTGGTCAAACCAATGCCGGACGATATCTGATTATCTTTTTCATTCGTAAGCCGAACAATGTTGCGCTGATCATTAGCGCACGGGATATGGACGCCAATGAACGACGGCGATATTGGACGTATAAAATGACAGACACAAAATAACTGCTCGCAATAACTCGATCCCTGATGAATTTGACAGTATCCAAGCAGCGGTTGAATTCTGGGACACGCATAGCCTTGCCGATCATTGGGACGAAACCGAAGAAGTCGACTTCACCGTACATATTAAGGGCAGCACGGTTCTGATTCCCCTTGAACAGAAACTGCTGAACGCTTGCGAGACATAGCTCGTCAGCAAGGTCTTGTCTACCGAAACACTGGTCAACCTCTGGCTGAGTGAGCATGTGCGGCAACGCTGGACTCGGTGTCAATCTTCAATCCTCGTTTCTTTTCTACAACCCCCTCTCCGCCTCCTCCACCGCCACCGACAACGCCTTGGCCTTGTTGATCGACTCATGATATTCGGCCGTCGGATCGCTGTCGGCGACGATGCCGCCGCCGGCCTGCAGGTAGCACGTTCGCCCCTGCATGGTGATGGTGCGGATGGTGATGCAGGTATCCATGCTGCCGTCGTTGCTGATATAGCCCACCGCGCCGGCGTAGGGACCGCGGCGCGTGCCCTCAAGTTCCTCGATGATCTCCATGGCCCGCACCTTGGGCGCGCCGCTGACCGTGCCCGCGGGGAAGGTCGCTCGCAGCAGGCTGAAGGCGTCGTGCTCAGGCTGAACCGTGCCGCGCACGTCGCTGACGATGTGCATGACGTGGCTGTAGCGCTCGACCTGCATCATGGTCGGCACGTTGACGCGTGCCATATTCGCAGACGCGGCCCAGGTCGTTGCGCCCCAGATCGACCAGCATCACATGCTCGGCCCGCTCCTTGGGATCGGCTGAGCAGATCCTCGGCCAGTTCGTCGTCTTCTGCCGGCGTTTGCCCCACGCCAGCGTGTGCCGGCGATCGGATGCAGATAGGCCGTCTCGTCCTCCAGGCGCACATGCATCTCGGGGCTGGAGCCGATGATGCGTACCGGTTCGCCTTCGAGGCCGGCGATGCCGCTGAAATCGAGGAAGTACATGTAGGGCGACGGGTTGAGCATGCGCAGCGCTCGATAGATGGTGAACGGATCGGCATCTGTCTCGCGGCTCAGGCGCTGGCTGAGCACCACCTGGAAGATATCGCCGGCCGCGATGTACTCCTTGGCCGCGCGCACGTTGGCCTCATGCTGCTTCCTGGGTGAAGTTGCTGCGCCATTCACCCGTACCCGCGACTTTCTTGCTGCTCGGGCGGCGTCAACGGCTGTTTGATGGCGTCAACAATCTTCTCGATGCGGGCGATGGCATCGGCATAGCCGGCGCGCAGCTCGGCATCGTCGCCGTCACGGGCCCGCATGTTGGCAATGACGATCAGCTTGTGGCGCACGTGGTCGAAGACGACCAGGTTGTCACAGAAGAGCATCATCATGTCGGGCACGTCCAGATCGTGCGACGGCTGTCTCGGGCAGACGCTCCATGAAGCGCACCAGATCGTAGCCGAAATAGCCCGACCACACCGCCGTTGAAGCGCGGCAGTTCCGGCTGCGGCACCGGGCGGCGTCCGGCCATCAATTCCTTGACCATGTCCAACGGATCGCCCTGCTTCGTCTCCAGCACGGTGCCGCCTGCGCCGCCGATGACCACCTCGTCGCCGTGTGGCAGTGACCGTCATGGGCGGGTGCACGCCGATGAAGCTGTAGCGCCCCAACTGCTCGCCCTTTTCCACCGATTCGAGCAGAAAGCTGAGGCCGCCTCGAGTCCTCGTCTCGGCCACGCAGCTTCAGATAGACCGAGACCGGCGTCTCCAGATCGGCCGGCAGTTCACTGTGGACCGCGATCAGGTTGCCCTGCTTGGCCATTTCACGTACTTCGCTCAACGATGGTCTATATTCGGTCGTCATAGCAATCCCCTTGTTTGTCTGGCAGTCGGGTCTTCCGAGAGCGGACGGTCCACCCTAGTCCTCTGTTCGGCGAGATATTGTCATTTCGAGCGAAGCGAGAAATCTCGCGTTACCTGCCTTGAGATTCCTCTTCGCTCCGCTCATCGGAATGACAATATCCCGTCTTCCAAGACACTGGCTCAGCTTGCCAATACAAAAAATCCTCGTCTCCACACAGACGCTGAACGCCTGTATGGGGACGAGGATCGAATTCAACATCCCCGCGGTGCCACCCCGCTTAGACCCAGCTCTGATCTATCCCACAAAAAAATCCTCGTGTGAAACACAAGGATCAGTGCCAGTCTCACTTCACAGAAACGAGAGTCCCCAACGGTTGATGACCCTGATTTCTAGCGCCCTGATAACGGTGGCGTCTCCGGGGACAGTTACTTAACTGTCGATTGTCAATGTTCAATTGTGAACTGTCAATGGCTGTCTCTCACGGGAGATCATTGACAATTGATCATTGAACGTTGGCATTGACAATTGTTCTCTTCCCAACTTCCCGGCCCATTCACTGACTGCGCTGCTATCCCCGTTCCACCGTCCGGGGACTCTCTGAAACCCGCTTCGTCAGCTACTCTTCCGGTGCATCGTCTTTCGTTTATCTTTGCTTCCGCCTGTTCACCTACAAGATCCGGTACTTGGCAGAAACGATTGTAGACAACAAGATACGCACATTGACGAGGTTTGTCAAATAGGAAAAATGACAGACTTACATATGTCAGCAGCTTGTCTGGGCTGCGACTCCTCTTGTAGAATGGAGAAAGCACTTTTCGATTCGAGTTCACTCAATTGAATTTATCAAACAGCCAACGACCCTAAATACCTCAATTCGGACCCATTTGTCCTAATAAGTGGTCAGCGGGAAGTCTCAGCAGAAGGAGTACGTAATGGGCGACATCCTCTCCCAATCTAGTCGCAATGTCCCGCAAGATTGCCTTGCCTGAAAATGATTATGTCATCCTAGGCGAGGGCAACACCTCCGCACGAGCCGACGAAGAGACCTTCTGGGTCAAGGCCAGTGGCGGGCAGCTCCACGGCATAAACGCCAGTGGTTTTGTACGCGTGCGCTTTGATGCCGCCCTGGCGACGCTGGAAGAGAAAGGACTCAGCGACGATGAGGTCAAGGATCGGTTGCTGGCCGCCACCGTCGACAATCCTGAGCAGCGCTGGCCTTCGGTCGAGACCACCTTTCATGCGCTCTGCCTCACGCTGGGCCAGGCCAATTTCATTGCCCATACCCATCCGTTGCCGTCAACTCCATCCTCTGCTCGCAGAATGCACAGGCATCGGTCTCCAACCGTCTCTTCCCCGACGAGATCGTGGTCTGCGGCCCGGCCCCTGCCTACGTACCCTACACCGACCCCGGCCTCAAGCTGGCCCATGCCGTTCGCGACGCCATCCTGGACCATTTGGATGTCTATCACGAACTGCCCAAGGTCGTGCTCATGCAGAACCATGGCATGATCGCGCTGGGTCAGAGCGCAGGCGAAGCCGAACGCATCACGGCCATGTGTGTCAAAGCGGCGCGTACGCTCATCGGCGCCTACTCGCATGGGCGGACCCAACTTCATGACGCCAGGCCAACGTCGATCGCATCCACACCCGGCCGGATGAGGCCTATCGCCAGCGTATTCTGGAGCAGGCGGGCAGGTCATAGGTCGGGATTCGTCAGACTTTGAGGCTTTGGTATTGTGAGACTGAGAGATGGTTAAAACTGAGAGATTGTGAAACGAAGATTATGACGGTCGAGCCTGGGCCCGTGATTTCGACGGTTCACGGCAACGATCCGCGTCCAATCGTCTAGTCTCCTACTCTGAAAATCGCAGCCACAAGGCCCGTTCCCATCATGAAAACGTCAACTTGCATGACATACATTCATCACCAATCGAACGGATGGAGCTTATCGCATGACCAATTACCAAACTGCCTATGAAGTGTTGGCCGCCAATCTGGCCGACCAGGGCATCGACGTTGAGGCCGTCAAGGCGGCGCTCAAGCAGCAGCAGATCGAGACGCCGAGCTGGGGCTATGCCAACAGCGGCACGCGCTTCAAAGCCTTTGCCTGGCCCGGCGCGGCCACGACCACCAGCGAGAAGCTGGACGACGCCGCCATGGTCCAGAAGATGACCGGCATCGCGCCCTCGGTCGCCGTTCACATTCCCTGGGATCGGCCCGACGACGACGACTACGACGGCATGTGCCAGTATGCCGAAGACCAGGGCATCCGCATCGGCGCGGTCAATCCCAACGTCTTCCAGGACGACGAGTACAAGCTCGGCTCCTTCGGCAATCCCGATCCCGGGCGTCCAGGAGCCGGCCCTCGACCACATGCTCGAATGCTGCGAGATCATGGTCAAGCTCAAGAGCGATGCGCTGAGCCTCTGGTTTGCCGACGGCACCAACTATGCCGGACAGGACAACCTTATCAGCCGCAAGCGACGCTTCGAGCGCGGCCTTGCCGCAGTCTACGACCATCTGCCCGCCGACAGCCGCATGTTGATCGAGTACAAATTCTTTGAGCCGGCCTTCTACAGCACCGACATGCCCGACTGGGGCACGGCCTATGCCTGGTCCCTCAAGCTCGGGCCGCAGGCCCAGGTGCTGGTCGATCTGGGCCACCACGCCCAGGGCGTCAACATCGAACAGATCGTGGCCTTCCTGCTGGACGAGGGTCGGCTGGGCGGCTTCCACTTCAACAACCGCAAATATGCCGACGACGACCTGATCGTGGGCAGCGTCAACCCCTACGAACTCTTCCTCATCTTCAACGAACTGGCCGCCGGCGAGACCAGTGAGGACGAGACGGTTCGCAACACCGCCCAGAACATCGCCTACATGATCGACCAGTGTCACAACGTCGAGGGCAAGGTGCTGCCCATGATCTACTCGGTGGTCAACTGCCAGGAGGCCTATGCACGAGCGTTGACCGTGCCGCGCCAGGAACTGGCCGCCCTGCAGGAATCGCGGCGAAGTGATGGCCGCCCACCGGATGCTCACCGACGCCTACCGCACCGATGTGCGTCCGCTGCTGATGCAGGTGCGCGAGGAGATGGGCGTGCCGCTCGACCCGTTCGCAGCCTATCGCGCCAGCGGCTACGAAGAGAAGATCCGCGGCGAGCGCGGCCTGGCCGACGCCAGCGGCGGTTTCCAATCGAGGCCTGGTGCGGCGTGTAGCAGGTTCCTTTGAGATTTCGTTTGGGTGTGTTGGCGCAAATCGCCAGCACACCCATTTCGTTTTCACGAGGAGAAATCGCGCTGCAAACACGAGAAGTCGGAGACCGCCCTGGGTCAAGTAGCCACGTCTCAGCGCCCTCGGGCGCTTCTCACTGCTAAACCGAGATCAGTTTGAAACCCGCGGTTTTGCGATGCATTCTTTGGATCGAGAAGTTACTCTGTCATTCCTCACTGCGTTCGGAATGACACATGCATTGTTGCTTCTACGAAACCATACCTTAAGCTGTAGTTTTCAATCTGACATGAGTATAGCAGTCAGCCTCGGTCGTGGCTGCTGGAAAAAGGCCAACAGAATCTTGAAATCGGGCTTCCGGCAGAAGCCCAAGTTCTTTGCTTCAAGCGATTGCCTGCACGACTACTGACAACCGGTTTCTTGAAAAGGAGAAAAATGGGCGCTGGCGTAGAACGGATCACGGAAAAACTGCTGACGCCGATAGTACGTCGGCAACTGGCAGACGACGAGGCCGAGGTTGCCACTTGGTCGGTCGAGCCAATTCGTGGCGGAACGGGCGGTATGGTCGGCGGCACAGCACTCTATCGGGTCGTAGGAGAGACAACCGACGGCTCACCGTGGTCGCTCGTCCTCAAGATTCTCTACGAACGCCCGGGCGAACCCGAAGACTCCCCCTACTACTGGAAACGCGAGTTCGAAGTCTACCGGTCAGACATCCTGAAGAGATTGCCCGAAACCGGTTTGATGCCGCCAACCATCTTCGGATTCAGCGAATTCCCCGGCGAAGCATGGATCTGGATGGATGAACTCCAAGATGAAAACCCTCGATGGACTCTTGACGACTACGGCGCCGTCTCACGTCATTTGGGCCGCTTCAACGGCGCCTACGCAACCGGATGGCCCATTCCGGACCAGCCATGGCTGAACACCAACTGGCACTGTCGTATCATTCCACCGCTGAAAGAGACCTTTGATCGCCTCGATGGTTATCTCCATAACCCACTCATAGAGCGTGCCTTGCCGCTCTCTGAGAAGGAAGCGATCTTATCCATTTGGCGACAGGCGCCCCACTTCTGCGAACTCTTACCCAAGTTGCCCCAGACGCTTTGTCACATTGATGCCTTTCGAGACAACTTTTTCCATCGCGACGGCAGTCCGGTGCTGATCGACTGGGCGCTGGCCGGGCGAGGGGCGCTGGGCGAAGATCTGACATCCATGGTCGCCGTCAGTCTCTATCAGCCCGACCTGTCGTTGTCAATGGCCGAGGATCTGGACCAGGCCGTCTTTTCCGGCTACATGGAAGGGCTGCGAGATGTAGGATGGCACGGCGACGAGCGCACTGTCCGTCTTGGCTACGTCTGCGCCATGGCCTTGCGCGGGCTGGCTGGTGTAAAGCAGGACATTGAATTGCTGACCGACAAAGACAATCTCGCCCGGCTAGAAGAGAGGTCGCAACGAAAGACCATCGAAGAGATCGCCGACTTCTGGGCCGGCATTCGTCGATTCCGACTGCTGAAGATGGCCGATGAGGCCCGGCAGTTGCTGGCCGAGAATCAATCATCGTATCGACAATGATCAACCCCAAACCTGTCCCCACAGACTACGATAGCGACCCCAACCGATTTCGGACCAATGTATTGGCGGTACAGCGTTATGGACTCGCCGCGGATGTCCACGAAGCGGTAGCCTGGCGCGTGGCAGACGAAGGATTAGACCCCATGCTCGACATCGGCTGCGGTGAAGGGCGACTAACCAAGCCTTCGCTCGCGCTGGATGTACCGACGGTCAGCCTAGACCGGTCGGCAACCATGCTGGCCGCCGTGCCCGGCATTCGAGTCTTGGGCGACGCCTGTCACCTGCCGTTTGCAGATCAAGTTTTCGGCAGCGTTGCCGCGCTCTACATGCTCTATCATCTGGAAGATCCCCACCATGCGCTGGCCGAGAGCTTGCGCATATTGCGTCCAGGCGGCCTGTTTGCGGCTTCCGCGCCCAGTCGATACAACGACCCGGAGTTGGCAGATCTGTTGCCGCCGTCGGAACCCGACTCGTTCGACGCCGAGAATGCAGAAGAGATGCTGGCCAAGTTCTTCGAGAAAATCGAGGTAAATCGGTGGGATGCGCCGCTGGTTCACCTGCCGGATCGGAGCGCCCTGCACATCTACCTTCAGGGACGCCAGTTGTCTCAGACTGCCATCGATAGCGCGCTTCGCAACGTCAAGACACCCCTACGCCTCACCAAACGTGGTGCGCTCTTCTACGCCCGCAAATGCCTCTGCCTCCCAGACATCACAAACAGACTGCTAACGAAATACCGACGTGATTCTGATGCTGGTCAGATAAACTGATTGGGCATCGACAAAAACGACATACGGTTTCTGCCGTATACCAAATTATGTCCGCCACCGCAATCGCTCCTGGCAGCAATGGAGCCTCGGTCAGGCGTACCTGGGAGAAAAGAACTAATGACAATCGATACAGTCATCCACACGAATCAACGGAGCATCGATCGCGTGCTCAAAGCGGGCGTCCCCGTTGTCCTCGTCTTCTGGCAAGATGGCATTGACGCCAGCCGCCAGATGGACCCGGCGCTGTCGGAGCTCGCAGCGCGTTATGCAGGCAAGGCGCTGCTTGCCAAGATCGATGCTTCAGCCGAACCGCAGCTTGTCCAGCAATATGGCGTTAAGCAGATCCCGACCACCATCTTCACCAAGCAAGGCAATGCCGAGGCAACGGCCGTGGGCGCGATCGGCCAGCCAGAGTTGGAGGCGTGGCTCAGCTATCTCGTCAGCGGTGGGAGGCGGCCAGCCGTGCCGGGCGGCCCCAGCAACGGCATAAACGGCACGCAACAGACCTACACCAATGGCAGCCCCGGCCATGGAACAGCTTCGGCACGGACGCAGACCAGCACATCTCCGGTTACGTTGACCGACGCCAATTTCCATCAGGTGATCAACGGGCCCGATCCCGTTCTGGTTGATTTCTGGGCGCCCTGGTGCGGACCGTGCCGTATGGTTGCGCCGTCTGTCGAGCAACTGGCCAAGGAATTTTCCGGTCGTGCTGTGGTCGGCAAGCTCAACGTCGATGAGAACCCGCGCACCGCTCAGCAATACCAGATCATGAGCATCCCGGCACTGCACATCTTCAAGAATGGCCGTTCGGTTGACCAGATTGTTGGAGCGCAGCCGGTTCATGTATTGAGAGAACGACTGGCTCGGCACGCCTAATACCGTCTGCCCATTCATGAAGCATGATTACGTAGGGGCGCCCCCGCGGTCGCCTGCTGCGGTGAGCGGGCGGAGGCAGACCCCGCCGCTGCGATACACGATCCTTGATCGGACAATTGATATAAGGAGCGTGAATTACACCCATCCACAAGCGCGGAATCAACTAGATTCCGCGCTTGTGGTACACTGGCCTTTAGTCAGTTACCTGTAACCTAATTGCCGCTAATCGTTGTGTTGAAGGTCTATGTCCGAGCAAGATAGAACAGAGATGTCGCTGCGGGAACGCCTGCTGCACATTCCAATTTTCTACAAAATCCTGATCGCCAATTCCGCCATCGTCGTCTTTGGTGCGATTGCCGGCACAATCATCACCGTCTGGTATGTCGCCGGCTTCTTCTCTACCCTCGAGTACGGTTTGATCACCCTCTTTGCCGTTGCGGGTACGCTCATCAGCTTTCTGGTCAATAACTGGGCCCTGAAGCGTGCGCTGGAACCGCTAGACCGACTCCAGACATGCAGTGGATGAGGTCACGGGGCGGCGACGCAACTGTGCGCGTCGATCTGGGCGCCAACAGCGATGAGCGCTTCGACCGTTTGGCCGACACCTTCAACCAGATGCTCGATGAACTGGACGCCAACTCGCAGCGTATGCAGAAGCTGTCGCGCATGATCCTCAGTGCACAGGAGGAAGAGCGCCATCGGCTGGCCCGCGATCTGCATGACGAGGCGGCACAGGCACTGACCTCGCTGCTTGTCCACCTGCGTCTGCTGGAACGGGCCGGCACCGCAGAAGAAGCTCAACAGCGGGTCCACGAACTGCGCGAACTGACGGCATTTGCCTTGGAAGACGTTCGGCGGGTGGCTGTCGACCTGCGCCCGACCATCCTCGATGATTTGGGATTGGCCCCCGCCTTAGAGTGGCGTGTCGATGAATTCAACAAGACTGACGATATCCGGGCCTCCTTCTCTGCAAGCGGGCTGGACGAACGGCTCCCCAGAGATATGGAGCTTGTGTTCTATCGCATCGGCCAGGAGGCGCTCAACAACATCGGACGGCACGCCGGAGCGTCATCAGTGCAAGTCACGCTGACGCAGAACGAGTCGGACATCTCTTTGGCGGTGGCTGACGATGGGCGTGGCTTTGACCCACTAGCTGTTCGAGTGGATGCCCAACATGGTCTCGGTCTGGAAGGCATGCGCGAGCGCATTCGTCATGATCGGCGGCGACTTTGTCATCGAAAGCGCCCTGGGCCAGGGCACGCGCATTAAAGCAACGGCCCCACTACCAACGCAGCAACGATTTTGGAGCACCCAATGGCAAAAATTCGCGTTCTGCTGGTTGACGATCACATGGTGGTTCGCATCGGGCTGCAAGCGCTGATCGACAGCGAACCGGATATGGAAGTTGTCGGCCAAGCCGGCAATGGCCTCGAAGCCATCGAGCAGACCGAAAAGCTGCGTCCGGATGTCATCGTCATGGATATTTCCATGCCGGAAATGGACGGTCTGGAAGCAACAAGACGCATCCGCGCCGATTACCCTGAATGCCCGGTGCTGATCCTCACGGTCCATGCACAGGAGAAATACCTATTTCCGGTGCTCAAGGCCGGCGGCGCAGGATATGTACTTAAATCGACGGTCGACATCGAATTGCTTGACGCCATCCGCACTGTGTCCAAGGGTGGCGCATTTCTCTACCCGTCGGCTACACGGATGTTGCTTGAAGACTATCTGGACAACATGAGTTCAGGTACGGTGGAAGACGGCTATGAATTGCTCAGCGAGCGCGAGCGCGAAGTGCTCAAACAGCTCGCATTGGGCCACACCGCAGCCGAAGTCGCCGACCAGCTATCACTAAGCCCCAAGACAGTCGAGACCTATCGCACGCGCATCATGCAGAAACTCAACCTTCACGGCCGCGCCGATCTGGTCAAGTATGCGTTGGCGCGTGGGCTGCTGTCTGAGTATACGTAGAATGCCCCCGATGGCGACATTCAGCGATCCCGATGGGATCTCGTTCACACTTACACAACGAAGAGATTGATGAGCACCGCCGAGCTCTGCTTCATGACAGCCACCGAACTCTCCGGTCATATTCACCGACAGCGACCTCTCTGCACGCGAAGTGATGGCCGCGCACCTTGACCAAATCGAGCGCGTAAATCCCGCTGTCAACGCCATCGTGACGCTGCTGCCGGAACGGGCCATGGAGGGTGCGGCGGCGGCCGATGAAGCTATGGCACGCGGCGAACCAGTCGGTCCTTTGCATGGCCTGCCCATCGCCCACAAGGATCTGGTCGACACCGCGGGCATCCGCACCACCTACGGTTCACCCATCTTCCGCAATCATGTACCCAAGCGCGACGCCTTGATCGTGGAGCGACTACGCGCTGCCGGCGCCATCACCATTGGCAAGACCAACACGCCCGAGTTTGGCGCCGGCTCCCAGACTTACAACGAGATCTTCGGCGAGACGCTAAACCCCTACGACGCCACCAAGACCTGCGGCGGCAGTTCGGGCGGCGCCGCGGTGGCTCTCGCCTGCGGCATGCTACCCATCGCCGATGGCAGCGATACCGGCGGCTCGCTGCGCAATCCGGCCAGCTTCAACAATGTGGTCGGTTTTCGTGTCTCGCCGGGACGTGTACCGGCCTGGCCCGCACCGGTGGGATGGTTTCCCATCTCGACGCCGGGTCCGATGGCGCGCACTGTTCAGGATGTGGCCCTGTTGCTCAGCGCCATGGCCGGCCCGGACCACCGCTCACCCATATCAATTGTCGAACCGGGCAAACGATTCTTGACGCCGCTGGAGCGCGATTTCAGCGGCGTCAAGATTGCCTGGAGCCGTGACCTGGCCAGCTTCCCTGTCAATCGGCAAGTCACCGCAGTCCTTGATGGCCAGCGTAGCACATTTGAAGATTTGGGTTGTTTGGTCGAGGATGGCGAACCGGATTTTCGTCACGCCGACGAAGTCTTCAAGGTCTGGCGAGCGTGGCGTTTCGAGCTGGGTTTCGGCCCTCTACTGGAGACGCACCGCGACCAGATCAAGGAGACGATTATCTGGAATGCCGAAGCAGGGGCAAAATTGACCGGTCCCGAGATCGGCCGCGCTGAGATGAAACGGACCGCTCTCTACCACCGTGTGCGCGAGTTTCTGGAGGAGTACGAGTTTCTCATTTTACCTGTAAGCCAGGTCCCGCCATTCGACGTCAACGAGCGGTACGTCACCGAGATCAACGGTGTGGCGATGGAAACCTACATCGACTGGATGAAGTCCTGCTATTTCATCTCAGCCATTGGCCTGCCCGCCATCTCAGTTCCCTGCGGGTTCACGCCCGAGGGGTTGCCGGTTGGCGTACAGATCGTGGGGCGGCATCAGGATGATTTCGGCGTACTGCAGTTAGCGCATGCCTTCGAACAAGCAACAGGATTCTGGCGCCAGCGCCCACAGGTCGCCGGGCTTGATTGAGTTGGCCTACAAACCTCAGGCCGCTCCAGAGAAGAAGATACCCCGGCGCAAGTCCCCGGCAGAATCATTTCCTTGGATTGACCTCAGCCATTTCTGCTGACCGGATCCTAACACAGAAAGAAAGAGAGCGTCGCCGAGGAATTCGGCGACGCTCTCTTTTTTGATGTGTTCTCCATACCATCGGGACAATCACGCCGGATGGCAGCATTCCAGTCGCCCTCGGCTTGGACCACAACTCGCCCTACGCCGGCACCGACTCCTGCATGTCCAGCTTCTCGGCGATGGCTCGCCGTGCGGCTCGCGCCAGTTGCTTGGGATCATCGTCGGGGCTGGGGTAGACGATATCGAGCGGGTAAAAATCAACGTGGATCTTACCGCGTGATTTTGCGAGACGCCAGATGGCGCTGAGCAGTCGCTCACCCCGTGGCCCCTTCCAGACGCCCACATCCGGGCGATTGAATTGGACGGCACAGATCAGATAGGGCACGCCGGTCTTGACTGCGCTGTCAAAACCGCCGGGGTGGAAGGGGTTGATGCGATCTCCCGCACCGAGACGGCCCTCCGGGAAGATAACCAGCGGCGGGTAATCAGACTCGGCAACGACATCCTCAACAGCACTACGCGCGGCAAAACGGGAGTCTCTGTTTTCACGCTCGACAAAGATCGTACCAATCTGCTCAGCCATCCAGCCGGACAGCGGTCGCATTCGCACCTCGGAGGCGGCCAAGAAGCGCACCGGCGTCAACGACAAGATGGCCAGCGGCTCCAAATAGGACATATGGTTTAGGAAGATGAAACCTTTGTGCCGTCGCAAGCCACCGCCACCGGTGTAGCCGACATGCACATTGAAAATAAAATTGAACACGCGTGTCGACAAAACCACGGCCCACAGAGATCCCCTGGCCCCTCGATACGAGAACGGGATAATGCTGGTCAGGAATACACAAATGAAGGCAATGAACAGTGCGGCAAAAACCGCTATCATACGCACGAACGCCAGGAGGTAGTCCGAGGTCGACGCCCTTTGGATCTCATTATCCATGGTCAGGTAAGTACCCCATGTTGCTAGTGAATCCCGGTGGAAATCCCTACACAGTTTCTGCCAGCGGTAGAGGTGCTGGATTTCTGTCGTAGTATTCACGCCCACATGAACTAGTGAATACCAGGCAAGCAGACAGCCGATTTAGAAGATTGCTGTGTTGAAAGAACATCGGATAACTCAACTACGATAAATCAGCAGACACCCTATCGTCAAGCCCCGACCCGGTCCATACAGCAAATCTCGATCTGTAGGTTGTGGGGAAAAATCCCGCCATATCATCATACTTTTCCCGATAGTCAACAGAATCATCTTCAGATATCCTACTTGTGAACACATTCACAACCTTTACACAGACAACTTTTTCGGACAAGTCCGAAACCAGCAATTGAGGGAAGGAGGAGACGATGCACATTCGTCTGTTGTTTGTCAGTCCGGACGAGGCTTCACTGGCGCTCCTCCAATCCATTCACGACTCAGCCGTCGATCTCATGTGCTTCACAACTTCAACCGCAATAGTACAGAGCCACGATGAGTTGATGACGCGCGTGGGCGAGAAGTTGGATGACGTCATCCTAATCGACTGGCCCATGGCTGAAGCCCAAACGCCCCACCTGGTTCAAGAACTGTTGCGGATGAACCCCACGCTTCGGGTCGTTGTGCTACTGCCCATGAACTATCGCCAATATCGGCAACAGGTATGGGACGCCGGCGCCTGCAACAGCATCCCCAAGGAACTGATGGAACAAGAGTGGTATTCCAGCATCATTTGTGTGATGCACAGAGCCATGGAGCGCGAGGCGCGGCTGCGGGCCGAGTACGAAGGAAAACCAACGCCGGCAGAACTATGCCGGTTGAATACGGCGTGAGAATTGTCAACGGTCAGTTATCAATGATCGATTGTCAATGCGAATCGCTATAACTGGTTACTGTTAAATTGATAATTGCGAACGGTGAACGGGTGGCTACATTCCTCTTCACCCGTCACGTTTCAGAGTGTCATGCTTGAGGTGCAACCCTATGGCAAGAGTAGAGCTTCAGATTACCCGACGTAGTTTTCTCAAATCGGCTGTGGCGACAGCCGGCGGGGCAGCCGTTGCCGGCAATATGTTCAAGTCGGCCCTCGCCTCCGACCTCGAGCCGGTGGGGCTTTCGCCCGACTGGTTCTACGGTGGAACGATTGAGACCACTTACAACTACTGCGACATGTGCCCGTGGCGCTGCGGCATCAAGGTACAGACTGTCAACGGCGTCGTCCACAAAATCGAGGGCAATCCTGCCGACCCCAAGAGCCGCGGCATGCTCTGTGCGCGTGGACAGGGCGGCGTCTCATTCCTCTACGATCCTGACCGCCTGCAAGCGCCGATGGTACGCACCGGCGAGCGAGGCGAAGGCAAGTTCCAGGAAGTGACCTGGGAAGAAGCCTTGGATGAATCGGCCGAAAAACTGATGGCCATTGCCGAAGAATATGGCCCTGAATCTGTGGCAATCTTCGGCCACACATCCGGTGATTTCTGGTTCACCGACTACTTCGCCCAGGCATGGGGCACACCCAACGCGGCCAAGCCATCTTCATCGCTCTGCACCAGCCCCGCGAGGAAGCGGCTACCCTGACCATGGGCTTCCCCATTGGCGGCCACGAGCCGGTCGACTGGGATGAGGGCCTACGCTGCCTAACGCTGATCGGCAGTCACATCGGCGAAGATTCCCGCAATACAGTCATGCAGGACTTTGCCAATGCCTACTCCAAGGGGGCCAAGGTCATCGTTGTCGACCCCCGTTTCTCCACAGTGGCAGGCAAGGCCGACTACTGGCTGCCCATCAAGCCGGGCACCGACACAGCGCTGTTGCTGGCCTGGATCAACGTCATCATCAACGAAGAACGCTACGACGCCGACTATGTGGCCGAATGGACCGAAGGCTTTGACGAACTCAAGGCCCACGTCCAGGAATTCACGCCCGAATGGGCCGCAGAGATCACAGACCTGCCCGCTGACCTCATCCATGAGACCGCGCTGGTCATGTCCGACAACCTGCCCCAGTCGCTGATCATGCCCGGTCGCCATGTGACCTGGTACGGCAACGATTCCCAGCGCATGCGAGCCACCTATATCATCAACGCGCTGCTGGGGGCATACGGACGTGAAGGCGGCTTCTACTTCAACAAGTCACCCTACATTGAATCTTACCCGCACCCACCCTTTGCAGTGGCCGGCAGTTCCGGCGGTTGCTCGGCCGAGCCGGGCGGCGATGCCAATGCGCCTCTGCCCGTCGGCCCTTCCGGCAAGGCACGCGCCGACGGCGCCCGTACCACTTTCATGCGCGGCGCGACGGCCATGCAAGAGCTGATCGAACCCATGATCACGGGCGAGCCCTATCCGATCAAGGCCCTGATCGTCTACGGCGTCAACCTGCTCAACTCGATTCCCGACACCGAACGCACCAAAGAGGCGCTCAGAAATCTCGACTTTGTGTTAGTCATCGATGTGCTGCCCCAGGAGCATGTGGCCTGGGCCGACATCGTCATGCCCGAGGCGACGGCGCTAGAGCGCTACGACGAACTGTGGACTGTCTCTCACAAGACGCCCTACATCGCCATGCGCGAGCCGGCCATCGAACCCATGTACGAGACCAAGCCGGCCTGGTGGATGGCCCGAGAACTGGGTATGCGTGTGGGTCTTGAGAAATACTTCAAATGGGAGACGGCTGAGGAATACTTGGACACCCGGCTTATGTCTGTCGGATCCAGTCTGGACAAGATGCGCGAGCAGGACGGCGTGATCATCCAGAAGGGCAAGCCCTATTTCGAAGACTACAACGGCAAGTCGCCCTTCCACACTGCCTCCGAAAAGATCGAACTCTACTCGAATGAGTTGGCGTTGGCCGGTTTTGATCCGATGCCCGTCTATGAGCCGACCGAAGAGCCGCCTGACGGCTTCTTCCGACTGCTCTACGGTCGACACCCGGTGCACACCTTTGCCAAGACCCAGAACACACCACTGCTCAACGAGCTCTACCCGGAGAACCAGGTATGGGTCAACGAAGATGCAGCGGCAACCATGGATATCAGTGATGGTGACCGGGTCTGGTTGGAGAATCAGAGCGGCGTCCGCAGCGGTCCGGTGTTGGTCAAGGCGACCCAGCGCATCCGTGACGATGCAGTCTTTATGCCTCATGGCTTCGGCCAGGATGCACCCGGCCTGACGCTGGCCAACGGCAAGGGCGCCAGCGATGTCAAGCTTCAAACCCGTTATGCCCTCGACCCGATTTCAGGCGGCGCAGGCATGCGTATCAATTTCGTACGGCTTGTGAAGGAGGCATAACATGACAACCTTTGCATTTTTGCTCGACATGGGCCGCTGTATCGGCTGTCAAGGCTGTGTTGCCGCCTGTAAGACCGGCAACGAATTGCCGACCAGCGTGCAGTATATCCAGATCTCTGACGAGACCCACGGCACGTTTCCAGACCTCAAGAGCTTCGTGACCAACCATCGCTGCTACCATTGCGCCGATGCTGCCTGTGTCAATGTCTGCCCCACCGGGGCGCTCTACAAGGAAGACGGTCTCACCCGTCTGGATCGCCAGAAGTGTAGCGGCTGTAGCTATTGCGTGGATGCATGCCCGTTCGACGTGCCCAACATCTACGAGAACCGCTCCAGCAAATGCGATGCATGCGCCGAAGTCGTCGGCGCCGGCGGCACGCCCTGGTGTGTCAAGACCTGTCCGAGCAATGCGCTCATGTACGCAGATCGTGAGACGATTCTGGCCGAGGCCAAGACCCGGCTGGCAGCCTTGCAGACCCGCTATCCCAACGCTCAGATCTACGGCGAGACGGAGGCCGGCGGACTGGGCGTGATCATGGTCCTGCCCGACTCGCCGGACATGCTGAATCTGCCCGTCGAACCTGATGTGCCGATGGCTGTCAACGCCTGGCAGAAGGTCGTTCAGCCCTTCAGCATCGGCATGACCGGACTGAGCGTGGCTGTGACCGGCCTGGCGGCCGTCATCGCTCGCCGCAACCATATGAGAGAACTGGATCAGATTCACAAGGAAGAGGCTGCGCAGAGTGTGGCCGACGGTGAGCGCACAGACGCCGATCTGGATACCAGCGTAGAAGAGGAGAGAGTCTAGCCATGGCGACCCAAACAATGGATCACACCCAAGAAGCCAAGGTATTGCGCTACAGCGTTGGGCCAAGAATCATCCACGCCGTGCTGGCCTCATCGTTCCTCATTCTGCTGATCACCGGCCTGGTCCTCTTTGTGCCGGCGCTCTCAGGGTGGGCGGCAGGCGGCGGTTCGCGGCTGTTGCACCGCATCGGCGCAGTCATGTTCATGCTGATTCCCGTGCTCTACCTGATCTTCGACCGTCCCGCGGCCAAACATCTTCTCGTCGACTCGTTTCGATATGACAAAGACGACATGCGCTGGCTCTCCCAGATCTACCGCTACTTCATGGGCTACGCCAAGGACATGCCGCCCCAGGGTCGACTCAACGCCGGGCAGAAGCTTCACCATGCCTCCGTTGTAATCTTCTCAGCCACCATCGTCGGCAGCGGCCTGATTCTCTGGTTTGCCAAAGGCGATATGGGGCCCGAGGGCCTGGCCATCACCGCCATGGTCCACGACGTCTCCATGCTGGCGCTGACCGTCCTGCTGGTCGGTCATCTCTACTTCACCTTCGTCTACAAGGCCCTCCAGGGCATGGTCAGTGGTTACATTCCTGAAGAAGAAGCAATGATTGAACATCCCAAGTGGGTGGCGGAGTTGCATCAGCAGGAAGCGGCGGCGCAGGCAGAAGAGGGACAAACGACATAGTTGAATGTGCTGCTTACTGCTTGCTGCGTGAGGTTGGCGCAGAGATAGATTTTACGGCATTGGCATGTCTCATCAGAGAGTATCTCAGACCAGCAAATCGACGTCGGCGAAATTTCACGAAACACGAAGCAAGCAGCATGCAGTTTTTATCAAGCACGACAATGCTATACCATCTTTTTTCCAACCGAACTAAGGAGTTCCGAATGTCCAAAAGAGTTCATTTCCTATTGACTGCGCTGCTGATTGCAGTGCTGATGGTGAGTGCCTGTGGCGGCGGCAACGAAGAGGCCGCACCGCCCGCAGAAGAACCGGCCCAGGTTTTGGAAGAAGCGGCCGAGCCGACGGAAGCCCCGGCCGAAGAGGAAGCTGCTGAAGAGGTAGCCGAGGAAGAAGCGGCGCCTACAGAAGAGCCTGCTGAAGAAGCAGCTGCTGAGGAAGAAGCCGCCGAAGAAGAAGAAGTCGGCGAGGGTGATGTCGTCGTCGCTACCGTCGACGACTATCTGAGCACCATCCCCGATGGCTGGATGTCCGTGGGTGATGCTGAGAAGATGCAAGAAGCCATCGACAATGGCGCCTTCGTCATCGACGTCCGCGAAGAGGGCGAATATGCCGAGGGTCACATCCCCGGCGCCATCAACATCCCGTTGCGCACCCTAGCCCAGAATCTGGACAAGGTCCCGACCGACCAGCCGATCATCACCTACTGTGCCTCTGGCCATCGCGCCGGCATGGGCCTCTCTGCCCTGCGTACGCTGGGCTACGACACCGCCAAGGGCTTCCCCGGCAGTTGGAGAGCCTGGACCGCAGCCGAGGGCGAGGTCGAGATGGACGCCGTTGAAGGCGAAACCTACGACGTGCCCGAGATCGACCCAGACGTGGCCGCAGCCGTGGACGGTTTCCTGAGCACCATTCCTGAGGGTTGGCTGACGGTCGGTTCGGTAGAGGCCGTGCAAGAAGCTGTCGACAATGGCGCTTTCCTGGTCGACCTGCGTGAACCGAGTGAGTACGAAGAGGGCTACATCTTGGATGCCGTCAACATTCCGTTGCGCACCGTGGCCCAGAGCCTGGATCAGATCCCGACCGACGCACCGGTCATTGTCTACTGTGGCTCCGGTTGGCGCGCTGCCCTGGGTCTCTCCTCGATGCAGACCATGGGCTTGACCAATGTCAAGTCCTTCCCCGGCAGTTGGAACGCTTGGACCGCTGCCCAAGAAGCAGGTGAAGAAGAAGCAACCGACGAAGAAGCTGCTGAAGAAGAAGTCCCGGCCGAGGTTGAAGAGGCCATGGACTCTGATTTCGACGCCGTCGCCGTCGTTGGCGCTTACCTGTCCGAGATTCCCGAAGGTTGGATGTCGGTCGGCAACGCCGAAGCCACGATGGAGATGATGGAGAATGCGTCTCCGTACCTGATCGACGTCCGCACCGCCGCCGAGTATGAAGAAGGCCATATCCCCGGCGCCGTCAATATTCCGTTGCGCACCCTGGCCGACAACCTGGACCAGGTCCCGACCGACGAGCCTGTGGTCGTCTACTGCGCCTCCGGCCATCGCGCCGGCATGGCAACCTCCGTCCTGCGTTCCCTGGGCTACGACAATGTCAAGGCCTTCCCGGGCGGCTGGAATGCCTGGAGCGCAGCCGAGAATGAAGTCGAGACCGAGGCCAATGAGCCGGGCACATTCGAGATGGGCGATGTCAATCCTGAGATGATTGCCGCCTCCGCCGAGTTCCTGAACAACATCCCCGAAGGCTTCTACGCCGTCGGCGACATTGAGGCATTCAAGGGCGCCATGGACGCCGGCGCCACCGTCATCGACGTGCGCCAGCCCGACGAATATGAAGCCGGCCACATCCCGGGCGCGATCAACATTCCGCTGCGCGAGCTTGGCGACAATGTTGACCAGATTCCGACCGACGTGCCGGTCTTCGTCTACTGTCAATCCGGTTGGCGAGCAGCGCTGGCCACCGGCGCCCTGCACAACATGGGCTACGACAACGTACGCAGTTTCCCGCCCAGCTTCGCCGGTTGGGAAGCCGCAGGTGAAGAGATCGAGCAGTAGGTTTGTACAAAACCGGGAGGTCGGCCTGATACCAGGGCCGGCCTCCCCTTGAATCGCATTGTACCTGTTTCGCTCCTTTTTTTCTGTTCCTCCTGAACAAGAGCGGAGGCCATATGGCCTCCGCTCTTGCTATGTTGGACACCTGGAATATTGATGTACTGCATCAACCAACTTGCTGTGTCATATGCACTCGGCTAGACTGCAAAAGAGAATCTATTCGTCTTCACCAGCCAATCGATACCGATCGAATCGAGTCCGAGCACTCGACGGCTGGTCGCCTGGAAAGCAGCTACAATGCAGCGAACCGTCGTTTACCTCTTTTTCGTTCTGCTCTGTTTTGCTTCAGCGCCAAAGCAAGTAAGCGCCACATCGTCTCGGGCCGTCAATTCTTTGCCGCCGAAGGCGACTGCCACTGCGCAGACATCCACGATACACACCATCAGCGCCGGCGAATCCCTCTCCCAGATCGCAGAAGACTATAGCGTCACCGTCGAGGAAATTGTTGTTGCAAACGGCCTTCAGGATCAGGACATGATCCGCATCGGCCAGCAACTTCGAATACCGGGATCTGGCCGTACGCCAGAAGCAGCGATTGCGGACAGACTGCCGGAGCCGCAGGGCCTCGCCTGCCCGGAAAACACGGACATCTATACCGTGGACTTGCCGGCAGAGCCGATCCGCCTGATCGTTCAGGATGACCACATCTACATGATTGCAGGCGGCGAACTGTTCCGTTTGCCCCTTGCGGACCTGGATCAATCCGCCGTTGTATCGCCGGAGAACCTGACGCCACCCGACCGCAAGATTGGCGCACTACTTCATCCGCGAACTGGTCTACGTGGCGCAGGATGACACCACAAACGATCTCCTGCTGCTCGATAAGACCAACGATGTCTATCGTTTTACGCAAGACGGCGAGTGGCAGATGGCATCGCTGGCCAGTCCGGTGCCGGGGCAATATCCGGATCCCCAATTTTTGGCCATCCAGTCGATCGACGGTGCGATCTACGCGCTGGATGCCGATCTGCAACACATCTGGCAACTATCTGAGACGACGCCTCGCCACTTCCTGCCCAGCGAAACGCTGGGGGGCGGCATTGACATGGCGGTCAGAGCCACGAGTTCGGGTCCACGGTTCCTGGTTCTCGGTCAGGATGGTTCCGCCAATGAACATGCTTCCGGTCGCCCTGCTAGAACTGTTGATGAAGGATTCTCACTATTGGAAAGCTGGCCCGCCCAGGTCCTCGATTCGTGGCGACCAGCTCTACTCAGTGGATGGAGAAGAGCGTCGCGTGCGCCGAATCGATATGAGGGGTGAAACTGAGCCGGAAGAGATTGCGCTGCGTCTACCCCGGATGAGTCGCCTGCGCAGCATTGATGTCGTTGGACAAACGCTCTACGCGCTGGCCGGGGCAAAGCTATATGTGATCGATTTGGCCAGATCGGGCGATGTCAAATGTCCTTTCTTGCCCACGGACAACGCCTACACGTTCTACGGCATCGACATGTTCAAAGCCATGACTGACATTCAACTCCCATTCGATGGCGTGATCCTGCCAATTCGCCCACGCTCATACCCTGGCGCGCGTCGGCTCTACCGCTACGGCGTTCACCGGGGGCTGGACATTTATGGGCTGGAAGCGCCGGGGTTGGACATGGGGTCGCCCATTCAGGCAATCGCAGACGGAATCGTCATCCGCACGGACAACGACTATGCGGAGATGACCGCATCTGAATTTGAGGATGCCCTCGACCGAGCCAGGGCAGAGCATCGCACGCCTCCGGATCTGATGGAGCGATTTCATGGGCGACAGGTCCGTCTCGATCACGGTCAAGAGATCGAAAGCTGGTACAGTCACCTGGGTTCGACGTCACCGGAATTGAGCGTCGGCGAGCCTATCACCCAAGGCATACCCGTCGGGACCGTCGGTGTGTCAGGCACCAGTTCCGAGGCGTATAGAACCAATGCAGGGGTTCATCTCCATCTTGAAATCTGGGTCAATGGTCATTACCTTGGCCACGGGCTCTCGTTGTACGAGACAATGCGGTTGTGGCAGGCATTGTTTTCCGACCAACGAACTGCCGTTGCGCCGGCGGATTCTTCCACTGAAGCGCTCCCCGATCGATCAGTGGCCGCCCCCAGAGGCTATTGACCGACGGGCAAAGTGCCTGCGCTATTTTTCATACTCTCTCGAAATCCGACATTCCACCGGCACGTAGCATCCTCGGCCACTTCACGTTGAATACGGGCTGACGACAGACAGCCCGCGTCATCCTCCATACCCCGTCAATGCTTGTATCCGATCTGTAGCCATTG
>CAVXYK010000001.1:0-217863 GCA_963765875.1 uncultured Chloroflexia bacterium | reverse complement strand
TTCGCCGATCAACTCGGTCTGGGCGAGCCTGTCCACAATGAAGGGTTCGTCAAGGTCTATGAGATCGCTGAGTGCTCGCTAGGCGAGCTAGCCGGGCGCGTCCAGATGGCCCTGGAGATGGACGGACTGCGGGTATCGGGCGCTGACGAAGGTTTTGTGGACATGGACCGGCGCGTCAAGCGAGTGGGCCTGCCCTGGGGCGGCATGGGCCTCTTCGTCAACGTCGGCTATCAGCAGCAGCTCATCGACCAAGGCTGCGACGTCTTCATTGCCGGCGAGACCGACAACTACGGCTTCCGTTTCGCCCAGGAATGCGGCATCCCCATGATCGAGACCAGCCACGAGGTTTCTGAAAACCGGGGTTGGCCCACTTCACTGAGATGCAGGCAGAGGCGTTCCCGCAGATGGAATTCCGCTTCTTCGAGAATCCGTGCGTCTGGTCCATGTACCCCCGTGAATAGGCCCTGCCGGCCTCGTCACGTTGGTTGACATGGTGCCGCCCTGTGCTATCATGATCACATTCCGCTCAACGACCATCTTATCGCCTGAACCGAAAGCAAAACTATGGCCGATGGCTATCTGCCCACAACCTATTTCGTGAGCAACGGCCGATCATTGCGCCCTGTCGACGGCGCAGTGATCGACGAGGCAACCATCACGCTTCAGGTCAACGGGCGAGAGCTGGCGACCTTCATGTGCTCGCCCGTGGATCTAGAAGAGCTGGCTCTCGGCTTTCTCCGCAACGAAGGGTTTATCGAGGGCATGAAAGACGTTGTCTCGCTGGCGCTTTCACCCGCAGGCACTGATGTGGACGTCCGGCTACACCACGACATTCCAACGACCAGAAGCCCGATCCGCACCACAGGTTGTGGCGGCGGCGTCACTTTTGACGATCTTCGGCAGGTGCGCCGCCCCCTGCCCGACGGCCTCTGCCTGACCAGCCAGGCCATCATCGACCGCTACTTCGACATGCGTGCAGCCGAGCGGCTCTATCCCATCGCACGCGGTGTGCATACGTCAGGCCTGTCTACAGCCGAAGAGCTGCTGTTGATCAGCGAAGATGTGGGGCGCCACAACACCATCGACAAACTGTGGGGTCACGCCATGCGTCAGGAGATCGATCCGGCAGGCAGCCTCATCTTGACAACGGGACGCATCAGTTCCGAAATGGTGGGCAAAGCGGCCAAGATGGGCGCGCAGATCGTAGCTTCGCGCACCTCACCCACCAGCCGCGCCCTGGTGCTGGCCCGGGCCTGGAATATCACAGTCATCGGCTATGTTCGCCGCGGGAGCTTGCGCGTCTACACAGTGCCTGAGCGGATTGACACGGTGAGTGATTGAAAGGGTGATAGCGTGAGCCATTGGGAGAGCATTTGGATCTGGCCTGGCATGCTCAATCGTCGACCAAGTCCAGTCCTTTGAGCCAAAATTTGTCACACCTCCTTTCTGGCCAACAGAGGATGTGATTCGTGAGGTTTATCGTCATAGACTCATCACGAACCAACCCCCGATCATCCTAACCGATATTTAGGGAGAGGCGCCATGGCACAAACCAACGGCATAGAAAACACCCCATATGCTGATGACCCGCGTATGAAGCTGGTTTTGCGGGCCTTGAAACGGCTCAATTACCGACCCGATGCCCTGCTGGAAGTGCTCAACACCTCTCAGGAGGCTTTTGGGTATCTACCCGAAGACTTACTGATCTATATATCAAAAGTGTTGAACGTACCCTTAAGCAAAGTTTATGGCGTCTCAACTTTTTACCACCTGTTTTCGTTTGATCCTCTGGGCGATCATACCTGCATTGTCTGCACCGGCACAGCCTGTTACGTAAAAGGCGCTGAAGAAATTGTGCGTGCCGTGAAAGATAAATATGGCCTCGAAGAAGCCCAAACTACGCCCGACGGCAAATTCAGCGTTTCAATAGCACGCTGTTTAGGCAGTTGCGGACTGGCTCCGGTCCTTGTCGTTGACGGCAACGTAGTAGGGAAAGCCACCACAGAATCTACCCTCGATCAGATAAAGAACCTGTTGGAAGCGGATGAACTCGCAACAGAACCGGTACCAGCCTGATCCCTCGGAACGCAGCAGCACGAGAACACGATTACCGTAGGTCGGGCATCGACCAGGGCGTCGGGCGAGGACGCACCGACCTACAAAGGCATGATCCCGAAGCGCCATCAGTTTAGGAGAAATCTGATAATGCCACCCAAAAAGGCTTTCAATTCAGAGGCCCTGCAGGAAATGGCCGCAAAGGAGCAGGAAAAGCAGAGCACGTACAGATGCCGGCTGTTTTGTTGTGCCAGCACCGCCTGTCTGGCCTCCGGCTCGACTCCTGTACTGGAAACCATCAAACAGGCTGTCAAAGTCAACAAGCTTCGCCAAGAGGTTCAACTGGTACCCACCGGCTGCATGGGGTTGTGCAGCCACGGGCCAATGGTCCGAGTTCAGGCAAAGGACCAGTCCACCGATGTTCTTTATCAAGAAGTCACCGCTGAAATCACCCAACAGATTTTAGAAGCCCATGTTCTTGACGAAGAATCGGAAGATGGAGCCGAAGATGTCGGGGCAGTGGACACGCTCCGTTCTACAGGCCGGCGTCCAGAAGCAGATCAAGAACAAACTGGAAAACTCGGTGCTGTCCGAGAACATTCCGTTTTTTACCCGCCAGACCAAAGTCGTGCTGGCGAATGCCGGCCTGGTGAACCCCGAAATTCTGGGTGATTACGTAGCCCGCGGCGGCTACCGCGCCCTGGCCAAAGTACTGGAAACAAAAACGCCCGAACAGGTGTGCGAAGAAATCATCCGCAGCGGCTTGAGAGGCCGGGGGGGAGGCGGATTCCCGACCGGACTGAAATGGACCTTCTTGCACAACGCCGCTGACGACGACAAAATATATCATCGCCAACGGGGATGAAGGCGACCCTGGCGCCTATATGGACCGCACCATCATGGAAGCCGACCCCCACCGAATTCTGGAAGGCATGGCCATTGCCGGTTATGCCACCGGGGCCACACAGGGCTACCTGTACGTGCGCGGCGAGTACCCTATCGCCGTTCAACGGTTGGAACGAGCCATCCGGGCGGCCAACCGCAGAGGCATTCTGGGCAAACAAGTGATGGGCAGCGACTTCAGTTTCGAATGCGAAATTCGCATTGGGGCCGGCGCGTTTGTGTGCGGTGAAGAAACCGCTCTGATGGCTTCCATCGAAGGCGATCGGGGTATGCCTCGCATTCGTCCGCCCTATCCAACCGACAGCGGTCTGTGGGGACATCCCACCCTCATCAACAACGTAGAAACCTTTGCCAACGTCGCCCCCATCATCGAAAACGGGGCCGACTGGTTTGCCGGCATTGGTACGGAAAAGAGCAAAGGGACCAAAGTCTTTGCCCTGACCGGCGACTTAACCAATACGGGTCTCATTGAAGTGCCGATGGGCATCACCCTGCGTGAGATTATTGAGGAGATGGGCGGCGGCGTGCCAGGTGAACACAGCTTCAAGGCGGCTCAGACCGGCGGACCCAGCGGCGGCTGTATTCCGTCTAGCCACCTCGACACCCCCCTAGACTATGAAAGCTTGCAGGCATTGGGTTCCATTATGGGTTCCGGCGGATTGGTGATCATGGACGACAAGAATCTGATGCCCAAAGTGGCCAAATTCTTTATGGAATTCTGTGTGGATGAAAGCTGCGGCAAATGTATACCCTGCCGGGTAGGCACCAAAAAAATCCAACACCTGCTGGAAAAAATCATCGACGGCAAAGCCACCCACGCTGATCTGAACCAACTGGTACGTTTATGTGAAACGGTCAAAAAATCCAGTTTGTGCGGGCTGGGGCAGACCGCGCCCAACCCGGTCCTCAGCACGCTGCGCTACTTCCCTGAAGAGTACGAGAATCTGCTCATTCAACCCGCAGCGGTGGCCGAAGCTTGAGGTCAGCGCAGGGACGTGCAGGATAGTTATTTGCTTGCAATGGCCTAAGATTGGACCACAATCCAATGGGAGACATACAGATGACAGGACTGACGATAAACGGGAAATCAATAGAAGCCGCCGCTGGGGCCACCGTTCTGGAAGCGGCCCTGGCCAACGGCATTGACATTCCTCGCCTATGCTACCATCCGGATCTGGCGCCGTCGGGCGGATGCCGCATGTGTTTGGTGGAGATCGAAGGCAACCCCAATCCTCAGGCCAGTTGCGGCTTGCAGTGTGCCGACGGCATGGTCATCAATACCGTAACCGAACAGGTTGAAGCCATCCGGCGTGACATGATCGACCTGTTGGTTTCGGACCATCCGCTCGACTGCGTCACCTGCGACAAGAGCGGCAGTTGTGCTCTGCAGGACTACGCTTACCAATATGGCATTACCCGCACCAGCTATAATTTTGAACTATCGCGTGAACTTTATCAGGATGACAATCCCTTCTTCATTCGCGACCACCAATACTGCATACTATGCGGCAAATGTGCTCGGGTCTGTAACGAAGTGGTCGGGGCCGATGCCTTCGAATACGCCGGGCGTGGCTTTGAAAGCCATATCGCCACTCCCTTCGACTGGCCTATGAAAGATTCCTCTTGCGTATTCTGCGGGAGCTGTGTGCAAGTGTGCCCGACCGCCACCTTGATGCCCAAATCAAGATTGGGCAAAGGCCGGGAATGGGAACTTGAACGCATACGGACCACCTGCGGCTACTGTGGTGTGGGTTGCGGCGTGGAGTATGCCCTCAACGGTGATATTGTTTACGCTCAGGGCTACCCCGAAGCACCGGTCAACGGCGAATTTCTGTGCGTCAAGGGTCGCTCCGGCTGGGATTTTGTCAGCAGTCCCGACCGCCTGACTCAGCCATTAGTCCGCAAAGACCTGGCCTACGAATTGGGACTGACCGACCAGCCGTGGGAACTCTCCGAGACGACCGTGCTGGAAAGCGAGCCCGATACCGAAGCCTTTGTGCCGGTCTCCTGGGAGCAGGCCATCGATATTACCGCCGATAAATTGGCTGCCATCATCAGCCAGGATGGCGGCGACGCTGTTGCCGGGCTGACCTCGGCCCGCTGTACCAACGAAGAGAATTACATCTTTCAAAAATTCATGCGAGCGGGGGTGGGCACAAACAGCATCGATCACTGTGCCCGGTTGTGACACAGCACCACCGTCGCCGGTCTGGCGACAAGCTTTGGCAGTGGGGCGATGACCAACTCGATCCACGAAATTCGCGACGCAGACTGCATTCTCATCACCGGCTCCAATACAGCCGAGTCCCACCCGGTGCTCAGCTACGAGGTAGTCCGGGCAGTCAAAAAAGGGGCCAGCCTGATCGTCCTCGATCCGCGGGCCGTGCCCATGACCGATCACGCCACCCTTCACCTGCAGCCCAAACCGGGAGATGACATCTACATCTTCCTCGCCATGGCCCACGTCATCATCCGAGAAGAGTGGGCCGATCTGGCCTTCATCGAAGCCCGCACCGAGGAGTACGACGCCTTCAAAGAGAGCGTAGCCGAGATGACGCCCGAGGTGGCCGCGCTGGCTACCGGCATTCCAGCTGAACAGATCGAACTGGCGGCTCGCATGTATGCCCTGGGTGAACGGGCCAGCGGTAACTCAATCTTTACCAACGGCAGTCGCGAGTCCCGCGGCCACTCGACCATTCTGTACGCGATGGGCATTACCCAGCGCAGCAACGGCACCGACCTAGTCCATATGCTGGCCGATCTGTCGATGCTGTGCGGCCAGATTGGGAAACCCTCCACCGGGGTCAACCCGCTGCGCGGTCAGGCCAACGTTCAGGGCGCCTGCGACCTGGGCGGGCTGCCCAACGTATTGCCCGGTTACCAGCCCGTTACCGACGAGGCCAAACGCAAAGCTGTTGCCGAGCAGTGGGGGTTGGATGACCTGCCTGGCGAGGTTGGCTTGACCGTAGTCGAAATGACCAACGCGGCCATAGCGGGCAAGCTGAAGGCGATGTACATCATGGGTGAAAACCCGATGCTGTCGGATCCAGACCTGACCCACGCGGAAGAGGGTTTCCGGGCACTGGATCTGGTGATCTCCCAAGATATCTTCCTGAACGAGACCGGCCAGTTGGCTCATGTCGTGCTGCCGGCTGCCGCCTGGCTGGAGAAGGAAGGCACTTTCACCAATACCGAGCGACGGGTCCAGTTAATTCGGCCGGTGGTATCGGCTCCGGGGGCGGCCAAACCGGACTGGAAGATCACGGCGGCTATCGCCAAGAAACTGGACGAGAAGTTAGGGCGAGCCCGGGAGGGCTATTGGGATTACGCCTCCGCGGCCGAGGTTTTGGCGGAAGCGGCCACCGTCACGCCGATCTACGGCGGTATCAACCACCGTCGGTTGGCAGACGGTTTGGGTTTGGTCTGGCCCTGCCCAACCACTGACCATCCCGGCACCCGTATCCTCCACGAGGAGAAATTCACTCGGGGATTGGGAAAGTTCTTCCCGGTCGAGGCCCTGTTGCCGGCCGAACAGCCGGATGAGGAGTACCCGCTCATCCTCACAACGGGCCGGGTACTCTACCATTACCACACCGGCACCATGACCCGCCGCAGCAAGGGCCTGGACTGGCGAGCGCCTCGGGATTACGCCGAGATCAACGCCGAAGATGCCGAGGCCATCGATCTGCTGGATGGAGATTTGGTGCAGATCATCAGCCGGCGGGGCAAGGTTCAGACCGAGGCCCGGATCGGCAATCGTGTGCCGCCCGGTGTCGTCTTCCTCACATTCCACTGGAAAGAGGCCCCAGCCAATCTGCTCACCCAAAGTCATACCCTTGACCCGGTGGCCAAGATACCGGAGTATAAGGTGTCGGCAGTGCGGTTGGAGAATCCGAGACGACGGAAGAAATGACAAGGTGACAAGGTGAGGGGTGACAAGGTGAAAAACGTCTAGCGTCAAATTCACTTTGTCACCCCTCACCTTGTCAGACAACCATGACCCACTTCAACTGCGACCTGATCGTCAATGCCGGCGGCGCCAGTCGACGCATGGGCGCAGACAAGGCACTGTTGGCCGTGCCGCCCAAGGAGACGCCGCTCATACGGCACGTCATCGAGCGGCTTTCCGGGCTTGTCTCCGGTGAGACCTTCGTCGTAGCCAATGATCCGACTTTGGCGTCGAAGGCCGACCTACCCTCACATGTGCACCTGGTTCTGGACAACTATCCCGGTGCGGGCGCGCTCGGTGGATTGGCGACGGGGTTGGCCCATTGCTCCGGCTGGGCCATAGCCGTGGCCTGCGACATGCCGCTGGTCAAGCCTGAGATCTTTGCTGCATTTGCCGCGTTCACCGAGAGCCCCCATGAAAACACAGGCGACGATGCGCTCACGCCATGGGACGCGATTGTGCCGCGGTGTGAGGGTCGTCCACAGCCGTTGCACGCCCTCTACCATCGACGCTGTCTGCCGGCAATAGAGGCGCTGTTGGCAGAGGGCGGGCGGCGTTTCGTCCACTTCTACGACGAAGTGCACGTCTGCTATGTGGACGAGCCGATTCTGCGCCAGATCGATCCTGAACTTCACTCCTTCATCAATGTCAACACACCGCAAGAATGGCAGAGAGCGCTGGAGCTGATAGAATGAAGAGAGATGATTCTACTGAACCATGAAACTGGCTTCAGCCGATGTCAATTTCCTGAAATCAGTAGTTCACGAATTCAGCGCCATTGTCATTCCGATGGAGCGAAGCGACGAGGAATCTCTCCTGTGCGAACCTGAGATTCCTCTTCCCTCCGGTCATCGGAATGACAAATCGTGAACTACTGGAAATTCGGTTGAGCCGCAGTCAGCTGGAGAACCCATGTGAACAAACAACGATTGGGCATTCTACATCCCGGCCAGATGGGCATATCCATCGCCGCGTCGGTCAAAAATAGTGGCAATGAAGTGTTTTGGGCATCCGAGGGTCGGAGCGAAGCTACGCGAGAGCGGGCGGAGGAACATGGCCTGACCGATGCCGGGTGGCTGGCCCGGCTCTGCGAGCTATGCCCGGTGCTGATCAGCGTCTGCCCACCGGCAGCGGCCGAAGCGCTGGCCGAGCAAGTGCTGGCACTGGGCTTCACCGGCCTCTACATCGATGCCAATGCCATCGCCCCGCAACGAGCAGAACGCATCGGGCAGGCCATGGCCGATGCCGGAGCCACGTTTGTAGACGGCGGCATCATCGGCGGGCCTGCGTGGAAACCCAACAGCACCTGGCTGCACCTCTCTGGGGCAAAGGCTGCCGAGGCAGCCTCCTACTTTGCATCAGGGCCGCTGGAGACCAACATCGTCGGTGAGGAGATCGGCCAGGCGTCGGCGCTCAAGATGTGCTTCGCGGCCTACACCAAAGGATCGACTGCCCTGCTCTGCGCCATCGTTGCCACAGCCGATGAACTGGGCGTGGCCGAAGCGTTGAACGCGCAGTGGTCGCAGAACGGCTCCGACTTCGCCGAGCAGAGCGAACGCCGCGTACGTGGCGTGACCGCAAAGGCCTGGCGCTTCGTGGGCGAGATGGAGGAGATCGCTGCAACCCTGGAAGGGGCCGGACTTCCCGGCAGTTTCCATGAGGCCGCAGCCGATGTCTACACCCGCATCGCCGGCTTCAAAGACGCTTCGGAGACGCCGCCATTGGATGACGTGGTGGACGCGTTGTTACAGGGGCCGGAGAGGTGATTGTTGCTTCGCAAACAGACTGAGCTGACGGCAAACAGGTAGGGACAAGGCATTCCCCGATCAAAACATCGGTGTACCGACAATCCGTGTCTGGGAATGCCTTGTCCGCCATCGGATCGAAAAGTCGCCTGTGTGCGGCCACAAGGATCGAAATGGTGATGCGGGGGAGAAGCGCCACGAACGCCATGTCAGAATACGCTCGTACACAGTCATATGCACAGTGTGCCCTGGTCAACGGCCGCGTGGTCTTGCCGGATCGTGTCGTCTCCGGCGTGGCCGTAGTCATTGATGGTCCACGGATTGTCGGGTTGTCCGATCTCAATAAGCTGGCAGCCGATATCGAGCGAATCGACGTCGGCGGTCGCCTAATCACACCGGGCTTGATCGACATCCACACCCACGGTGCGTTGGGCCATACCTTCAACGAGCCGACAGCCGAAGCCTATGAGACCATCACTGACGAGAACGCGCGCAACGGCATCACGTCGTTATTAGCGACCACGGCCACCGCGCCGATTGCCGACCTAGTCGCCTGTCTCGACTTTGCCCGAACCTGGATCAATGAATCTCATGACGGTGCACAAGTGCTGGGCGTTCACGTGGAGGGACCCTACTTCAGTCCCGCGCAGGCCGGCGCCCAGGATCCGGCCAACATCCGCACGCCTGATGACGGATCGCCGGATCAACTGCTGGCCTTTCACGACGTCATCCGTCTGCTGACCTTTGCACCGGAGTTGCCTGGCGCACGCAACTTGGCCCTGCGGCTAAATGAGCTTGGCATCGTGGCTGCCGCCGGGCATAGCTCGGCCACCGAAGACGAGTTACTGCCGGTCATGCAGGCGGGACTCCACCACATCATCCACATCTGGAGCGGACAGTCGACGACCGTGCGCGACGGGCCGTGGCGCAAGCCCGGCCTGTTGGAGGTGTCGCTGGCCTATGGCAACGTGACCGTGGAGATGATCTGCGACGGCAAACACCTGCCGCCCACATTGATGAAGCTGGCCTATCGCAGCATCGGCCCTGATCGCCTCTGCATCATCTCCGACGCCACCAGCGGGGCGGGGCTGCCCGAGGGATCACACTTTTACATGGGCGAGCTGACCTACGAGGTGCATGACGGCGTGGGCATGCTCTTCGATCGCAGCGCCTTCGCCGGCAGTACAACGCTGCTCAACAAAATGATCCCGATCCTCGTCGAACAGGTGGGCGTGCCGCTGGCTGAGGCCATGCGCATGGCCTCGCAAACGCCGGCACGCGTCATCGGCGTTGATGACCGCAAGGGTAGTCTCAAACCGGGTAAGGACGCCGACATCGTCGTTTTTGACGACAATTTTGATGCTTGGCGCGTGATGATCGGCGGACGTTGGGTGAAAACATGACAGGGTGACAAGGTGAGGAGGTGAGGGGACGACAGAAAAGATCGCCGAAATTCACCCTCTCGCCTTGTCATCGATATTCAGAAACAAAGGAGCAGAATCATGGCGAACTTGCCAGTTTATCAGACCAGAGTGGACTCATTGCCGGTCAATGTCTACAAAAACAATGACGAGATGGGACGCGCAGCCGCCGCAGAGGCGGCAGCGATGATCCAGGAAGCCATCGCCAAGAAAGGTACAGCCAATATCATCATTGCCACGGGCAACTCGCAGCTGTCATTTCTGAGTGCGTTGGCGGTTCATGGTGACATCGACTGGTCCAAGGTGTCAGTCTTCCACATGGACGAGTATGTAGACCTGCCGCCGGGCCATGAGGCCAGCTTCCCCACGTTTCTACAAAAACATTTTCTAAAAAAGGTGAACGCTGCCACTTTCTATCCGGTCAAGGCGGAAGCAGGACATCTGGAATCCGACTGCGCGCACTATGCCGAACTGCTACGTAATCTCCCGGCGGATCTGTGCGCCATGGGCATTGGCGAGAACGGACACATCGCCTTCAACGATCCGCCCTTTGCCGAATTCAAGGATCCGGTGTTGGTGAAAGTCGTGCGACTGGACCAGGTCTCCCGCCAGCAGCAGGTCGGCGAAGGTCACTTCAAGAACATTGACGAAGTGCCGACCCATGCCGTCACCTTGACCATCCCGGCGCTGCTGGCCGCCGACAGCGTCCTCTGCATCGCGCCCGAATCGCGCAAAGCAGATGCCGTGGTGACTGCGTTGACTGGACCGGTCACCGAGGATTGCCCGGCCTCTGTGCTGCGCACAACGTCCCAGGCGATCCTCTACCTCGATTCTGATTCGGCGGCCAAGTATCGTGCGAAAGCTGCCGCTGCGTAGGGCTAGTTGCGCTGGATGCGGAGATGTTCAATGTTCAGGAGCACAAGATTCCTCACTCCGTTCGGAATGACAATGGGTAAATTGGGAACGCAAGAGCCATCACAACAAGAGAGCGCCGGTCATCAAACCGGATACTCTGTCATTCCGAACGGAGTGAGGAATCTGTGGTTCCGCATATACTTGAATCCTCGGTCTAATTGATGTAGCCATTCCCCAGCCAGTAGAAGACGATTCCCCTATGCGTGAGTACTACGTCTACATTATGTCCAGTCATTCACGAGCACTCTATACCGGAATGACCAACAATCTATTGCGCCGTATCTCCGAGCATGAAGACGGACGGGGCTCCATCTTCACGGGCAAGTATCGGATCACGCGACTGGTCTACCACGAGAGCACAAACGACGTCCATGTTGCGACTGAAAGAGAGAAACAGATTAAGGGTGGCGGCGAGAAAAGAAGGTGATGCTCATAGAGACAATGCACCCCAATTGGCATGACCTCAGTAAAGACTGGTAGCAGCATTGGCCCAGCAGAAACTCTGTCATTCCGAGCAGCGCGAGGAATCTGTACGTAGGCGAACGCGAGATTCCTCACTTCGTTCGGAATGACAGGCGATCTTTTCGGTATTGGCGTCAGGCTTAGTAATCGATCCGAACCATTTGGAAAGGTATAGATATGTCACAAGATCAAACCGATCGCATCGCTATTATCGGCCTGGGCTCCATGGGCATGGGCATGGCGAAATCATTATTGCGCGCCGGGCTTGATGTCATCGGATACGACATCTCCGACGCAGCCCGCCAAGCGTTTGCAGACGCCGGCGGCTCGGTTGCCGATTCGGTGGCAGCAGCCGCATTCAAAGCAGATGTCGTCATCTCCGTCGTGGTCAACGCAACACAGACTGAGGCCGTGCTGGCCGCTGCCCTGCCTGCCATGGCCGCCTACGGCCTATTCATCTCGTGCGCCACGGTTGCGCCGGCCGCAGCCAAAGAGATGGCGGCGACGGTCGAAAGCACGGGGCGTCTCTATCTGGATGCACCGATCAGCGGCGGTTCCATCAAGGCGGGCCTGGGCGAGATCACGGTGATGGCATCGGGCAGCGAGGCAGCCTTTGTCAAGGCCGATGCTGCGCTCGACGCCATGGCGGCTAAGGTCTACCGGCTGGGCGACGAAGCAGGTCCCGGCTCGTCGATGAAGCTGATCAATCAACTGCTGGCCGGCGTCCATATCGTCTCAGCCTGCGAGAGCATTGCCCTGGCCATCAAGCTCGGCCTGGACCCGAACGAGGTCTACGATGTGATCACCAACGCTGCGGGTTCATCGTGGATGTTCGAGAACCGCGTCCCCCACATCCTGGAAGGCGACTACAGCCCCCACAGCGCCATCGATATTTTCACCAAGGATATGGGCATCGTCCTGGACACCGCACGCACAGAGAACTTCCCTGTGCCGCTGGCCGGGACCGCATTGCAGATGTTCCTGATGGCAGCAGCCTCGGGCATGGGTGGGGATGATGACTCATCGGTTGCGAAGGTCTATGCGCAATTGGCCGGGTTGACGCTGCCGGGTGCAGAGTAAAAAATGATCCGAGTTCGACCTATGAATGATGCCGATGTAGGGCGGAATGGCATTCCGCCGGGCTAGCAGGCTGTCGGAGAGACAGCATAGATTGAGCATAGTTGAGCCTGCTGCCACGTTTTTTGACAAAAACGACTCGATAGCAGGCAAAGAGTAGACATAATCACGGATTTGCTGCTCCAGAGCGCCGTATCTTCCCTGCCCTCCCGTTTGTGGGCGCGCAGAATCAGATAGTGTGCAATACATGAAGACGCTTCAGATTGTAGGCCAAACAGACAAGATTCCATTCGCCAGCCGCCGCGGTCAGTCCGCGCAAGGAAAACTGTCGGAAGCCCATGATCTCCTTGATGATGCCGAAGACCGGCTCAACCGTGCTCTTGCGCAGTTTGTAGATGGCCTTGCCGGCCTCGGTGCGCAGCTTGTAGAGCATCTTGGTCTTGTGGCTGGCATTCTCGGGCGGTGGTTCTGGCTCACCCTCCAGAAGCGTTCGCCAATCGAAGGCATGGCTGTCTCGACCTGCAGCGATGTAAGGGTCGATGCCCATGGTTTCAAACGCCTGGATTGCCTCGGGGCTGAAATAGCCGGCATCCATGGCCGCCGCATCCGGGGTACCCAGTTGAGTCGGGATCGCCTGGGCCGTTGGCACACCTTCCCGCTTGTCGTTGGGATGATTGGAAAGCGTGTTGCCCACAATGAGGCGACTTTCATGTTCCACCGCAGCCTGGGCATTGTACGCTTGTTCGAAAGCCTTGTTGTTGCCATTCTTCATGATACGAGACTCTGGATCGGTGAAATTGACCTGGTCCTTGTCACGCGGGCCGGGTTCAGGCGGCTGAGGGGTACGACCTGGCGTCTTCTTGCCAGTTTGCGCTTCCTTCTCTTTGCGAGCAGCCATTTTGCCTTCATATTCGGCTTGTTCTTGGGCATGGCGCTCAGCGGCCATCGCTTCTATCATCGCCTTGGCTTGGGCCAAATCCACCAGCTTCTTGGTGCGCCGTCCGATCTCATCGTCGATATCAAAATCGTCCGGTTGCTCGCTGTCCGCCTTTTCGGCCAGGGCAAACAACGCATCGATCTCTTGCTGCAAGCGCTTCTCCATCGACAAGATGCGGCCATAACTCACCGCCTTGCTCTTGGACGCATCGGCATGGATCTTGCTGCCATCGATGCTGATGTTGCCCAGTCTCACATGGCCCAATATGTAGGCAAGCATCAGCACTTGGACAAACAATCCCTTCAGCGTCTCCAGATTCTCCTTGCGAAACTGGTTGATGGTGTCATGGTCCGGATGCATGTTGCCGGCAATGTAACGAAACGGAATCGATTCATACGTCGCTCTCTCCAGCTTGCGAGAACTGAAGGTCCCGGTTGCGTAGCCATACAGCAACAGGCCCAGCAGCACTTCCGGCGCATAGGGCGCTCCCCCACGCTCGCTGTACTGTCCATAGATCTCGCTCAAATCGAGCAGGCTGACTACGCTCACGATGAATCGAGCCAGATGATCTTCCGGCAACGCTTCGCCCAACGTGATCTGGGTCTTTTCCGTTGCCTCATAGTCCGCTTGTCTGAACTTCCGTTTCTTTGTCATGCCGTCACATTACCATCAATCCATCAGAGAGCCGATTGTCGGTTCTCTCCGACAAACTGCTAGGCTGGGCTAAGCTAGTACAGCATGGCGTGAAAAGGCATATAGATGAGATGCAAGGCATGTCGGCAGCCCCCTAGCCCCCAACCCTGGGGGGAACGCTTGGCTCCAGTTCGGCCAAAGCTGGCATGGCCTCCCCCAGGATTGGGGCTTACCCTTACCCACATCTTTTTCGTGGACGATGGATTGGTGGCTTGGGGGCTTCTGACACGGCGACCGCCAGGGCATTAATGCCCTGGCTAGCAACCGACGCCCCATGAATGGGGCTTATGCGTTGGCGAACAAGCCCCATTCATGGGGCGTAGCCGTCTAGCCCAGGCATTGATGCCTGGGCGGTCGCTCCTTCATAGCCAATCTGCCTACCTGAAAAAGATGTGGGTAGAGGTAAGCCCAAGGTTTCGGAATGACACTGTGCGCTTCAGTATTCTGAATCGCCCAAACCATCGCAGACTGAGCAATCAAACATGGCGATTATGTTGAACCAGGCCCTTATCGAACAGATCATTCCGGGCACGATCTCGATCCTGCACCGCGAATACCCCAACGGCATTCTCCACTTTCTCCAGGGCGATGAGGATGTACATGGGCCACGTTCACTTCATCCGGCCTTCTACGGGTGTTTCGACTGGCACTCGTCGGTCCACGCCCATTGGCAACTCGTGCGGGCCATTCGCTGTTATCCCGATGCCCCGTTTGTCGACGACGCCATCACCGCGCTGGATCGTTCGCTGACCGACGCAAACATCGCCGGTGAGATGACCTACCTTGCCGGACGCCCCACCTTCGAAATGCCCTACGGTATGGCTTGGCTGCTGCAATTGGCTGCCGAGCTGCATGAGTACGAACGGGACGAGGGCAGTGCCAATGCCCGGCGTTGGCAGCAAACGCTGGCTCCACTGGAAGCCCACGCCGCCGAGCGATTCGGGGCCTATCTATCCCGCCTACCCTTCCCCATCCGCGGCGGCCTTCACAACCAAACGGCCTTCTCTATGGGGCTGGCGCTGGACTGGGCGCGCACCGTGGGAGCCGGTGACCTGGTCGGGCTGATCGAGAAGCGCGCAATCGATTACTTCGGATCCGACATCAATGCGCCACTGGCCTACGAGCCGGCTGGAGTCGACTTCCTCTCACCGACACTGGCCGAGGCCGATCTGATGCGTCGCGTCCTGTCTGGTGATACGTTCGTTGGCTGGCTAGACGCTTTTCTGGAAATCGCGGTCGGCCACGTAGGCGAACGCCTATCACCTGTCCAGGTCGTCGATTTTACCAACGGCCAACTGGCCCATTTCGCCGGCCTCAACATGAGTCGGGCCTGGATGCTCGCCGGCATCAGCTCGGCGCTGCCGGCCACAGACCCGCGCGCAGCAGCCTTCACCAAATTGGCGAAAGTCCATCGGGAAATGGGGCTGCCTGCCGCACTCAACAGCGATTACATGGTCACCCACTGGGTTCCTACGTTTGTGATCTACCTGATCACCGGGCGGGGACTCATCGGGGAGGGTCTAAATGGATGATCCACGGAGAGCACGAATGGACACGAAGATCCCATGTAGTTCTTCGTGTCCATTCGTGCTCTTCGTGGATCAAAAACCGCGACAAGCCGCGCATTCAATAACCAATTGCCCTTGCGTTCGAAGTAGCGCATAATACAAATGTTTGCCGTCCATCTTCCTTGATTCAATCAGCGCAGAAAACGAGAGAGAACAGTGCAGAAACTTTCCATTCAACTCCCTGATCGCCTGGTCGCAAAATTGCAGAAGATTTCTGACGATCTGGACACCGATCTTTCACTCACAGCCAGCCACATCTTGACGCGTGCACTGCAAAAAGTCAACACACGTTCTGCCATCATGCAGGATCGTGGACAACGTCCGGGCGCCCGGAACGATCCACGCCTGGACTGGTGGCGCGAGGTCAAGTTCGGCATGTTCATCCATTGGGGCCTCTACGCCATTCCCGCCGGCTCATGGCAGGGCGACACCATCCCCGGCATCGGCGAGTGGATCATGAAGCGGGCCGAGATTCCGGTTGCCGAGTATGAGCAACTGGCCAACGAGTTCAACCCGGTCAAGTTTGACGCCAAGGAGTGGGTCTCGCTGGCCAAGCAGGCCGGGCAGAAGTACCTCGTCATCACCTCCAAGCACCACGACGGCTTCTGCCTCTACAAGTCCGACGCAGACCGACTACAACATCGTCGACGGCACGCCCTATGGCCGCGACCCGCTCAAGGAACTGGCCGAAGAGTGCGCCAAGCAGGGCATCAAGCTCGGCTTCTACTACTCCCAGACCCAGGACTGGCACCAGCCTGACGGCTACGGTAACGACTGGGACTACGACGAAGAGGCCAAGGATTTCGACGGCTACATCCATGACTTCGTTATGCCCCAGGTGGCCGAACTGCTGACCAACTACGGCCCCATCGGCCTCATCTGGTTCGACACGCCCATGATCATCTCGACCGAGCAGAGCCAGGATCTGCTCGATCTCTGCAACGAGCTACAGCCCGACTGCCTGGTCTGTGGCCGTCTGGGCAACGAGCTGGGCGACTATGCCTCGGCCGGCGACAACATGATCCCGAGTGAGTTGGTCGACCTGGACTGGGAGACACCGGCCACCCTTAACGACACCTGGGGCTACCGAACCGACGACCACCATTGGAAGTCGAGCGAGGATCTGATCCACAAGCTGATCGACATCGTCAGCAAGGGCGGCAACTACCTGCTCAACGTCGGTCCCACGGCTGAAGGCGTGATTCCACAGCCCAGCGTCGAGCGCTTGCAGGCCATGGGCGCCTGGCTGGATGTCAACGGCGAGGCCATTTACGGCACCAAGCCCGGCCCGATCCAGGGCGTGGAATGGTGCCGCAGCACGTCCAAGCCGGGGAAAGTCTATCTGCATGTCTTTGATTGGCCGGTCAGTGGGGAGATTCGTGTCGAGGGCGTAGACGTGAGCGCTGCCTACCTGCTGGCCGATGCTGAGAAGTCGCCGCTGGCACTCCGCCAAGCGGGCGAAGACGTGGTGATCAGTGGGCCGATCGAGGCGCCCGATCCCATCGCCACGGTGGTGGTACTAGACGTGTAGATCGGATGTGCCGCGGACCCAAGACGTCCCCGGCACAAACAGCCAGGGATGACGACGAAGGTGACCGCGTGGTAAAATAGCGCTGAAGTCCCTGTTCATAGGAGAATGCCATGCCACGCCGATTCAACGTCGCCGGACCCTGCAAGCCCGACATCCACTATATGCTGCCCGCGGCGGCGCGCATCCCGCTGGCGCGGCAATTGGTGGCGGACCAGAACTACTTTGTCATCCAAGCCCCGCGCCAGACCGGCAAGACGACCTCAATGGTCAACCTGGCTCAGGAATTGACCGCGTCAGGAGACTATGTGGCCGTTCTGGTATCTGTAGAAGTCGGTGCAGCATTTAGCGATGATCCGGGCGCAGCGGAACTGGCGATCTTGGGCGAGTGGCGTACATCCGTCCAGATCCGCCTGCCGGCCGATCTGTGGCCGCCGGCATGGCCTGATGCGGACGAAGGACAGCGGATCCGGGCGGCCCTGAGCGCATGGGCCGCATTTGCAGCGCGACCGCTTGCACTCTTCATTGACGAGATCGACGCGCTGAGAGATGACGCCTTGATCTCCGTACTCCGCCAGCTACGCACCGGCTACTTCGACCGTCCCCACAGTTTCCCCTGGTCATTGGCGCTCATTGGCCTGCGCGATGTACGCGATTATAAGGTAGCGTCGGGCGGCAGTGATCGTCTCAACACGGCAAGTCCTTTCAATATCAAGACCGAGTCGCTGACGCTGGGCAACTTCTCAGCCGATGACGTCGCGGCGCTCTACGATCAGCACACAGTCGAGACCGGCCAGCGCTTCACGGCAGAGGCCGTGGCATTGGCCTTCGAACTGACCCAGGGCCAGCCCTGGCTGATCAATGCCCTGGCGCGCCGCGCGGTGATGGAGGTTGTGCCCGATCCCACGGTGGCCGTTACAGTGGAAGATATCGAAGCCGCCAAAGAAATCCTGATTCAGCGTCAAGACACCCACCTGGACAGCTTGGCCGAACGGCTGCGAGAGCCCCGCGTGCGCCGCGTCATCGAACCCATGCTGGCGGGCACTTCGTTGGGCGACCTACCTGCGGATGATCGCCAGTTTGTCGTCGATCTCGGTCTGGCACGGCGTGATCCAGCCGGCGGTCTCACTATCGCCGATCCCATCTACCGTGAAGTCATCCCACGCGTGTTGGCCAACAGCCCGCAGGATTCGCTGCCCCACATCAGCCCGACCTGGCTCAAACCCGACGGCAGCCTGGACAGCGACAAGCTGTTGGACGCGTTTCTCGCCTTCTGGCGCCAACACGGCCAGCCGTTGCTGGGCAGCGTCCACTACCACGAAATCGCCCCCCACCTGGTGATGATGGCCTTCCTGCACCGCGTGGTCAACGGCGGCGGCACGCTCGAACGCGAGTATGCCATCGGCACGCGGCGCATGGACCTCTGCCTGCGTTACGGCGGACCTCAACCCGTGACGTTGGGCATCGAACTCAAGGTCTGGCGCGATGGCGAGGCCGATCCGCTGGACGATGGGCTGCTGCAGCTTGACGCCTATCTGGACGGGCTGAGCCTGCCCACCGGCTGGTTGGTCATCTTCGACCGGCGCAGCGATCAGCCGCCCACTGCCCAGCGCACATCGGCCGACCTCGCCTCGACCCCGGCGGGGCGCTCCGTCACACTCATCCGCGCCTGACGCAACAACTCCAGTTGTCGAAAAAATGGCCATTTCTAGAATCCGATGAGTCGCTAATCTGCAAGCGGGTCGACATTGCCAGCAAGAGTAACTGCTACCCACTTGGCGTGTCCGCCTGCTGGGGACGTAATTCCGCAGGCGAGCGTCGAATGGTTGGAGGCCATCTACGGCGAGAAGCCGGGCCCGCTCCAGGGCGTGGACTGGTGCCGAAGCACGGCCAAGCCGGGCAAGGTCTAATTGTATGATTGGCCGGCGGACGACGAGAGCGTGCTGGCCGGTGTCGAAGCCACGACGCATCGCTGATGGCCGATGGGGAGGATGCACCGTTGGCGATCCGGGAAGAGGCTGACGGGGTAGTGATCAGCGGGCCCGAGCAGGCGCACGATGCCATCGTCACGGTGCTCGTGCTTGGCGTGCAGATCAAACGTGTCGGAACAGACGTCGATGATGGAAGCTGCCTTCAACGACAATCTTCGCCATCCCTGGAAGAGACGGCGTGTCACGTGGCCGGCACAGCCAGCACTTTCACAGACACCCCCAGACGTTTCAAAAAACGTGATGATATCTCCCATGTCAAAGGGAATTGGGCTGTATCCGCTGCGGCTAGATAGGCAAGAATGTCGTTAAGCATCTCCACATCTTCGTCTGGATCTAGTTCCTCGTCAACAAACGTATTCTCTGCCCAGTCGACCAATGTAGCCAACGTTACTTGCCCGTTTAGGTAAGCCGATAGTTGGTCACTCAAGATCTTGCGTGTGATCATCTGCTTACTCCTCAGGTTCTAGCCGCTCATGTCCGGTGTCAATCGGGTACTTTTGATGACGCGCAATCAATCGATTTTCATCATCATAGATTTCCTGTACCACCAGGAGTGTCTGTTCACTTGAATCCACAATCTTGATCATTCGTTGATAGCCGTCTATGCCCTGGCGATCGAACCAGTAATGACGTCCGCCACCGGACAGGTCTCACCGATCCTTGAATCGTCTCTCATTTTGCTCACGTGTCGCCATATCGAATGCCGAGATTTCAAAGTCAGTGTTCGGGCGTTGATGGGGATTGGCCGTCCTTCTCTGTCCACTCAGAAGTCTATCATAGACGCAATAGCCGTTCAAGACGTTCTTATCGTCTAAAAACATGCTGGGCAGCGGACCCGACACAAGCGGCCGCTGCCACGGCGATGGTGATGGACGCGTCGATGGATCGCGAACGTGCCGGGATCGGCAAAGTCCCCGGCATATAGAAATATTGCGCTCTATCTGATGATGGTGTTTTCGGCGAACGAGCCATGGCATTGCATGGGCGCGGGCAGTGACCAGCGGTGACCGTAGCATCCGATTTTGGGACACTTCGACGTTGCTCAGCGCAGGCGCGGCAGCAGCCAGTCCTCTGGATGAGCCGTTGCTTGCCCACCATGCCCAGGTCTGGAGCGCACAGTTTGACCCAGCGTCAGATGGGCAAACGTTGGTGACCCTGGGCGGCGATGGCAGCGTGCTGCGCTGGGATGTAACCAGCCGTGAGCTTCTCGGCCCGCCCTTGCTCACAGGCAAGGAGACCGAAACCATGGCCATCAGCCCCGACGGCCGCAGCGTGCTCATCGGCAGTTTCGACGAGACGGCCGCCCAGTGGCGTCTGGACGCGCACCCCTGGAGCGAGCGTGCCTGTCGTATGGCCGATCGCAACCTGGACGAGGCCGAGTGGCAATATTTCATGGGCGAGCAGCCCTATCGCAAAGTGTGCGACGATCTGCCGTGAATGAGGCGCCGGCATAGGTCATGCTACCAGCCTGACGAATTCCAAATACCCATCGGGTTCAGGGAGAGGAAGCAATCCCGGAATGGGCCAGAAAACCGCTGGTTTGCAGAAACGGTCTGGCCCATACCGGGATTGCGGTTCTTGCCAGTATTCGCTCATAATTGCGAGGTGCAGCTACCTGCCTGCCGGATTGGAAAGAAGCGATCAATCCAGTAGAATGAAGTGTTGCACGGTTCATTAGTTCCATCCTGGCCCTACCCACGGATGCCGTTCACCAGCGTTCGTCTCCAGAGTCAACCTCGAACGCTTTGCGCTAGGAAACCTGTATGCCAGCAGAACGCCGCAATATCTTCATTCTCTTTGCCACCCTCGTCATCATCATGATGGGCTTTGGCATGATCATCCCGATCATGCCGTTTTATGTCGAGCACTTTGGGGCAACCGGGCGTGATCTGGGCCTGCTCATCGCCATCTACTCCATGATGCAGTTCATCTTTGCGCCCATCTGGGGCAAACAGTCTGACCGCTTCGGGCGCAAGCCGATTCTGATGATTGGTATTCTGGGCAATGCACTCTCGCTCTTGCTCTTCGGGCTTGCGCCCAACCTCTGGATGCTCTTCTTAGCCCGTGCGCTATCCGGCATTCTCTCTTCAGCCACGCTGCCCACGGCCATGGCCTACGTCGGCGACAGCACGTCGGATGAAGAGCGCAGCGGCGGCATGGGATTGATGGGCGCGGCCATGGGTCTCGGCATGGTGATCGGGCCAGGCATCGGCGGCTGGTTCGCAGAGTATTCGCTCTCGCTGCCCTTCTTCATGGCCGCCGGGCTATCGCTGTTTACCCTGGTGCTTGTCTGGGCCGTGCTGCCGGAGTCCCTCGCCCTAGAAGTACGCCAGAACCATGGTCGCTATAGCTTCGCACGGCAGATGCAAGAGATGTGGCAGGCGCTCTTTGGTCCCATTGGCTTCTTGCTGGTACTGGCTTTTGTGGTCAGCTTCGGCCTGACCGCGTTTGAGGGTGTCTTTGGGCTCTATGCGCTGCACAAATTTGAATATGGACCAAAAGAAGTCGGCACCATTCTCACCATGATCGGCCTGATTTCGGCCATCGCCCAGGGCGTCTTCACCGGTCGTCTCAGCAAACGATTCGGCGAAACGCTGCTCATTCGTGCTTCGTTGCTGGGCTCAGCCATCGGCTTTGTGCTCATGCTCCTGGCTGACAGCACATTGACCGTCTACTTGACTGTCGGGTTCTTCATCATCTGCAATTCTATGCTGCGGCCCACCGTCTCATCGCTGACCTCACAGCGCGCGGAAGGGGGCCAGGGCACGGCCATGGGTCTGAACAATGCGTTTATGAGTTTGGGGCGAATCGTGGGGCCGATCTGGGCAGGATCACTCTTCGACGTCAACATCGGCTTCCCCTATCTGAGCGGGGCCATTGTGATGTTGATCGGTTTCTTCATGACTCTCTTCTGGCTGCATCGTCCGGCACAGGAGACCGAGGGGGAGGCGGTTCCAGTGTCACCCTGTGACACTGCGACAGGCCAACCGTATCACACGAGGTAACAGGAACAGATGCTACTTTGCCTTGTGACCCCTCACACGTTGGTTCCCAGCATCTCTTTCGCGATCGCCGGATAGTACGCCTGGTAGGCGTGTAACAGACCCTCCAGCCGCATCGCCTTGAACATTGATCCCTTGACCTTGAGTCTACGACTCGATATGGCCTTGCCGAGCGGCAGCGAGCTCAGCAGAATCTCATGCAGCGTTTCGCCCGTCATGGTCAGCGTCAGGTTAGGCTTGAGGTCCTGCCGGCCGAACATGGTTGCGACCGGCGTTCTGCGACCATCGACCCACATATCGATCTGCGGTTCGGTCATCTCGAACTTCACCACCATGCCGGACTTAATGAAGGATTCCATGCTCTTGGGATCCCCCTGCTCGACTTCCTCAAACAGGCGCGCGTAGACCGCCTGCGCCTGCATTGCGTTCGCATAAACTTCCGCCATGCCATTTCATCCCTTCGCGGCGTGTCGTACAGATCGGTTCAGTCTAGTTCTACCCTGGATGCGATGTAGATGCCCGCAAGCACCAGTGCGGCGCCGACGGCCGTGAGTTTCGTGATGGCCTCGCCCAGAATAAAGAAGGCCAGGATGCCGGAGCCGATTGGCTCTGCCAGCGTCACAATCGAAACGAAGGTCGCCGACAGATGGCCCAATGCCCAGTTCAGCGCGGAGTGGCCGATCAACTGGGGACCCAGGCCCAACGCCAGCGCCCAGCCATAGGCCTGCGGGCTGTAGCCCAAAAGCGACTGCCGGCTGATCAACACCATGGTCACCAGGAAGACCATGGCGAAACCGTATACCAGGGTCACGTAGGTTGTCAAAGAGCGGTTGCTCCGTACCTTGCGTCCGATCATCAGATACGCAGCCACGAAGATGGCTCCGGCCAAGGCCAACAGGTCTCCGAACAACGCGTCCTCGCCGGCGCCAAAATCTGCCAGACCAATGATGATGCTACCAACGACCGTCAACGTGATACCAACGATGGTCCCGCGGCCCGGCTTTTCCTTCAAGAAAAGCCACGAGCCTAGCCCCACAAAGACCGGGCCCATGGAGACCAACACGACCGCGCTGGCCACCGACGTGTATGCAAGCGAGGTGATCCAGGTAGCGAAGTGCAGACCGAGACAGAGGCCGGCTGCCGCCAACAAGCCCCATTCTGTTCCAGAAAGTGTACGGATCTCGTCCCGACGCGCGAACCATGCATAGGGAAACAGAATGATCGAGGCAAAGATCAATCGCCAGGCCGCGATCACAAGCGACGGCATGCCCGCAGCCTGGGCAAGCCGAATGAAGATGGACGCAAATGAAGCGGCGAGGATGCCGACGCCCAGGCTCAAGAAGACTCGGGTTCTGGAAACCTGCACGTTCGCATCCTCAAAGATTGTTGGCCAAGGGCTGTTTGACGCCAAACGACGCTGAAGTTCTAGAAAAAGGGCCACTGACGGCGCTGCGCGTTCGTTTATCTTAATCAGCAACAGCCGATATCGCCAAACTTCACACATTGGCGCCCGTTGACTCTCCGGATTTCACAACTGGACCCGCTCCATATTGACTTGCCTCTACCAACAGGTCAGGCATGGGAACAAGCGCCGAAGGCAGCGATAGATGAACACGGAAAGCCTTCCACCATCTGCCGGGATTGCTGCTCTGACATGATCCACCCTCAGTCTGACCTGCCCATCCGATACTTTTCGTCCGAAATCGGCCCATGAACCATGGTATAATTGATTCATTCAGTAGACCGATTCTATTCCTTGCCATCAGCCAGTTACATTCGTCTTCCCCAATCGTACCAGGCGGCGAAATCATGGCTCAACTATCGCTGAAATTCCTAGGCGCTCCCCGTGTAGAGATCGACGCGGTCCCGGTCCAGATCGTGCGCCGCAAGAGCTTGGCCATATTGGCCTACCTGGCCGTCACCAGAGATGCAGAACGTCGTGACAAACTGGCCACCCTCTTCTGGCCCGACAGCCCCCAGGACAAGGCACGCGGGGCGCTGCGCCGCGAGCTATCCAGTCTCAATCATGATCTGGGATCGGGCTTCCTGACGGCAGATAGAGAGACGACGGCGATTTGCGACAGCGCCGACCTCATTCTCGATATTGAACAGTTCCAGGCGCTGCTGGCGCGCGCGGACGCCAGCAAGTCCGCCACCGCGTCAATCGATCTGTTGACGGCAGCGGTCGACCTCTATCGCGGCGACTTCCTATCCGGTTTCACACTCCCCAGTTGCATCGACTTTGACGACTGGCAGTTCTATCAGACTGAAAGCTATCGCCGATCCCTGGCAGCAGTTCTGAAGCAGCTTTGTCAACTCCTCAGCCGGCAAGGCGATGTTGTCGCAGCGATCCCCTTTCAGCGACGCCTTCTCGCCCTCGATTCGCTACATGAACCGGCGCATCGCGATCTCATGCGACTCTATGCAGTGGCCGGACAACGCTCTGCCGCGTTGCGCCAATATGAAGAGTGCCGGCGCGTTCTCGATCACGAAATCGGGACGCCGCCCGAGCCGGCGACGACTAACCTGTACGAAGCCATTCGTCTGAACAACTTTCCACCGGCCAGGGAATCGGCCGGTGCAATCCCACCGGTTCCGGACGACACGCTCCAAACGGAAGTGGCAGGCAGAACGACCGGTCCGGACGTATTCCAGGATCAGAACCGCGTCGTGACCGTTCTTGCCATCGGCATGAGCCAACCGTCGGACGCGATCTGGGATCTGCCGGCGGATGAAGCAGCGGCACTGATCCGGCGCTTGATCGGACTGGTGGTCGAGGTGACGACGGCCTATCAAGGTGCGGTCGATCACCTGCTGACCGATGGTGCTGTCGCCCTGTTCGGCGCGACCCAGGCACACGAGGATGATCCCGAGCGGGCCACGTTGGCGGCACTCAGAATCCGACAAGCCATGGCAGACCTGCCGCTCAGCATCTCTGCTGGAATCACCACAGGCATGGTCCATCTCAGTGGCGTTGGTCTGGGTGATCGGACGGAGCTGACGGCCTTGGGCGCGCCGGTCAGCTTGGCGACGCGCTTGCAGGGCCTGGCCGGCGAGGGACAGATCCTCATCTCCGGCTCGACCTACCGACAGACACGCGGTGCGGTGCGCACTGCACCACTCGAATTGACTTTGAGAGGCCTCAACAAGACGATCACGGTGCACCAAGTCATTCGCAATCGACGGTATCCTCACAAGACGCGGGGCATTGAGGGCTTGCGCGCCGATCTGGTCGGACGTGACGAGGAGCTGAAACTGCTGCATTCATCTTTGGACTCCATCACCGGCAGACAACCCAGTGCCTGCGGCCAGGCAATCTCGCTGATTGGCGAGGCAGGGGTCGGCAAATCAAGGCTGGTTGCTGAGTTGAAGCGGCGGTGGGACCGCTACACCCAAAGGACCGCTAATACGGGCTGGCTGGCAGGTCGCTGTCTAGAGATGTCCAGCGAAATCGCCTACAGCCCCTTCATTGGCGTCCTACAGGAGATCTTTGGCTTCCAAGCAGACGATAGCCAGGCGAAGCAGGCAACGGCCATCCGCTCAACGCTGCACGATCTGATGCAGCATGATTGGCTGGCACAGCAGCAGATCGAGAGCATGGGACCGCTGTTCGGCAATCTGCTCTCGGTGACATTTGGCGACGATTGGGACAACCGACTGCGCCATGCCGGACCCGAGCAGATTCGCTTCCAGACGCTGATGGCCATCCGAGATCTGCTCACGGCGCTCGCTCTTCGCGGACCATTGGTGCTTGTTCTGGAAGACCTGCACTGGGCCGACGACCTGTCTATCGATCTCATATCACTGCTGCTGGAGGCCCTTGAGGATATGCCGCTGCTGTTGCTCTGTGTCTATCGACCAGAACGGGACCATCGCTCTTGGCAAATTGGCTCCATGGCCTCACACAAATGCCCGGATCATTTTGTACAGATCCGGCTGCACGAATTGGATTCGACCCAGAGCAGTTTTCTGGTCTCCTCGTTGCTGCGCCAGGAAGCAATTCCGGTCGATGTCAGGGAGATGATCCTGGCGCGGGCACAGGGCAATCCGTTTTACATCGAAGAGATCGTCCATTCGCTCATCGATCAGGGCTACATTGTCCAAGAAGGCCCCGTCTGGCGCGCTGCGTCTGGTGGAGCCGACAGAGCCATGCAAAGGACCATCCCAGAAAGCGTGCATGGCGTTGTCCTCAGCCGCGTCGACCGGCTGCTGCCCGAGACGCGCCATGTACTGTTGAGAGCGGCCGTGTTGGGACGACTCTTTTCTAGCGATATCCTGGTTTCAATGACGTCCAATGTCCATCAGATCGCAGATGTGACCAGAAATGTAACTGAAGATGAGATAGAAGATGCGCTCGATGAACTGACCGATCAGGCGCTGATCTACCAGGAACGCGCCGTCCCAGTGGCTGTCTATGCCTTTCGTCATGTGCTGGTTCAGGAAGCCATCTATGCGACGATTCCGGACGATCATCGACGATCGCTGCATGCTCGCGCCGGCTTGGCCATCGAAGCTGCACACGCCGAGTCGATTGAGCGACAAGTCGACATCCTGGCCTATCACTACGACCGCAGCGACGAGAACGGGAAAGCGGTCGAATATCTGCTTCAAGCCGGTGAGAAGGCAAGGCGTACCTACCTGAATGATGTCGCTGAGGACTATTTTCAACGTGCGCTGCAACGTCTCGAAGAAATGCCCTCGTCGCCCGAGCAAGAGGAAGGGCTCTTTGCTGTCCACGTTGGCCTGGGCAAGTGCTACGCCCTCACCAGTGACTATGTGCAAGGCGATGAACATCTGCGCCTGGCGCTTGAGCAGGGCAAAGCCATGGCACTGCCCATCAGCGAGTTGGCGCCCATTATCCAGTGGCTGGGCGACCTGCTCATCAACTGGGCAGGTCACGCCGAGGAGGCAATCCGACTTTGCTTGGAAGGACTTGAGCTTGCGGGAGAGGATAACCAATCCGTCGAGTGTGCAATGATCGAGGGCATTCTCGGTTTCGCCTATGAGGTCGCCGGAGACCTACCGGCAAAGTCCAAGGTGGCTGACCGATTGGCGCTCTATGTCGCAGACTTGCCCTATCAGGAAGAACTCTCAACCGCATACAACGTGATCGCAGACGACTACTTCATGCGCAAAGAGACGGAAGCCGCCTCCAAGTGGCTCGAACTAGCGCTGGGACAATACCGAACGGCCAACGACCTTCGCCGGATAGGCGAGTGGTTGAGTGGATGGCTGGACGGATTCAGAGGTGCTGATTACGAAACGGCAGCAGCAACGTGGCGAGAGGGGCGAAACGCCCTCGCACAGACCGGCGATGAAAAGCGGCTCAACCGCAAGGACTTTGAGGCCGGGGCCCTCGCATTCGACTTTGGGCGGCTCGACCTCGCACTCGCAGAGGCTACAGGTGCGATTCAGCGAGCACCGGGCCTGAATGACGAACACCTACCCCACATGCTTCGTTGGAAAAGCGAAATCCACATGGCTCGTGGCGAACTCAAGCGCGCGATTGAGATTCTGCAAGAGATCCTGCCGAGTTTTTCCGGTCCAAGACTCTCGCCGGCAGAAGTGCTTGTACCATTAGCACGAGCCGAGTTGGCGGTCGGCAATCGGGACGATGCCATCCAACATCTCGAAGAGGCGCTTGCCGTCATGGGTACGCCGGATTTCGTGGTACCTCCACAGTCCTACAGTACATCCACACGTTCCCTCTTCGCCGACGCGCTGGCCTCGCTTGAATCAGCATACGGCGACCAAGCACGCTTTCAGGCATTTTGCCACGTGTTCCTTGCCAAGCATCCGCAAGCGGGCGATTCTCAATTCAAACAGTGGATGCTCACGCCAGCAACAGCGCCAGCAAAAACGCAAGCACTGCGTACGGCAGAATCATTTCTGAGGACGATCGACGGCGAGTTATCTTGGGTCGATCCGGTCGGCGATATCACATGGAACGTCAATGACGGCCTAGAGATCTATGTGCCCAATTTCCGTGATCTTTGGTGGAACTACCTGACCGCGCCGCGCTTGATGCGACCCATTGACGGCGATTTCGCCGTCGAGATAATCTGTCTGCCGCTGCATGATGATCGGCCGGCCATCGGCGGCATCCTACTCTGGCAAGACAAGCGCAACTACCTACGCCTGGACCGGGGCGAGCGAGGCCCCGACGAGGTCTCGCTCCAGGGATGCATTGAAAACGAAGACAGCGTCTTCGGTCGCGGCAGTCTCAAGAACGACAGACTCTGGTTACGATTGGAGCGCGCGGGCGAAGGCGTGAAGGGCCTGTGCAGTGTTGACCGAAAAGAATGGCATGCGGTGGGCGACATCGATTTCCCGACAGACGCGCCGCTTCAGATCGGGCTCTTCGCGGCATCCAGAATCGATCGTACGATCTACCGCGGAGCATTCGATGCAGGAACGGCAATTCGCTTCGAGTCGGCGACAATCTGGCAGACCGAGAGCGGTTCAAAGAAGTGAACATCCCGTTTCGTCGGGAGCGGCCGCTGAAGTCAGCCCCGATCTGTCAACACGAGGTTCGACCTATGAGGACGGTTCAACCACGGGCATGTCACGCGTTGCGATCACATCAGCGCCTGTGTTGAGCACATTCGTTGCGATGACGTTGCCCATGTGGACGGGCGCACGTACGCGCAGTCGGCGCAGGGCTCGACAGACGTCGACGACTGAGTCCTTGGGCACAGGCACACTGCTTTTCACTGGCAGCCGAGCATGGCGAGCGCCGGCAATCTCCACCGTGGTGGTCACCAACCGTTGCGGCGCGACATGCTCCTGCTCGGCATAGGTCTTGCCGCGTTTGCACGAGAAACCACGTATCTCGACGATTTCTCCAGCCTCATCCTCGTCCACCTCAAGACGGCAGCCCAGAGGGCAGCCGATGCACAGGTAACTTGTTGTTTCCATCTTGCCTCCAGTAAACAAGGTGACAGGGACGCATAATCATTCACCCTCTCACCGCTCCACCACATCCACCCGCAACGCATCACCATGAAAATGTTCGAGAAAACGCGGTCGAACGGTCAAGTTGACCATTTCGGCAGGGAAGACGTAGCGCAGTTTTTTCTCGTAGATATATTCGTTTCCCGGTGTGGCCAGGCGGATCGTACAGGCCTCCATGGGACGACGGACCCGCAGATAGATCGTGTGCGTGCGTTCGCTGGAAATGGTCTGGGGCACGCAATACGCGACGTTCTCGCCCGGCGCCAGGGCAATATTGTCCGCCGGCGGCAATTGACCGCGCACATGCAGGCCGGCATAGCGGCCGGCCAATGCAGCCTCCTGACTGACAAAGTCGACCAGATCGTGGATGTGCACCACGTTGCCGCAGGCGAAGACGCAATCCATGGCAGTCTGCATGGCGCTGTCGACGCGTGGCCCTCCTGTCACCGGATCCAGAGGCAGGCGTAGCTGGCGTGCCAACTCCGCATCCGGGATCAGGCCGATGGAGAGCAGCAACGTATCACAGGGCAGATCCCATGCACGGGCCAGATCCGGCTTGAACTGTTGATCCACCGGCGCTACGGTCACGCTCTCGACCCGTTCCTGGCCGTGGATCTCCACCACCGTCGTCGAAAGGTGGAGCGGAATATCGAAGTCGTGCAGACATTGGACAATGTTGCGGTTGAGGCCATTGGCGTGGGGCATGATTTCAAAGACGCCCAGCACCTCGACACCCTCCAATGTCAGCCGCCGCGCCATGATCAACCCGATGTCGCCTGAACCGAGGATGACGGCCCGGCGCCCAGGCAAAAAGCCCATCATGTTGACGAACTTCTGGGCCAACCCTGCCGTGAAAACGCCGGCAGGCCGCGTGCCCGGAATGCGAATGGCCCCGCGCGTCCGTTCGCGTGCACCCATGGCCAGCACGGCCGTGCGAACATCGAGCATACGCACGCCCTCTGTCGTCGACATGAGCTTCACACGCCGATGGCGGTCGATGTCGAGCACATAGGCATCCGTAAGCAGATCGATCTCATGTTCCAGCACCTGCTCCAGAACGCGCTGAGCGTACTCGGGGCCAGTCAGTTCCTGCTTGAAATAATGCAATCCAAACCCGGGATGGATGCATTGCAGCAGAATGCCGCCCGCCTCCGGCTCACGATCGACAATCAGCACATGATCGGCTCCACTCTCCTGTGCGGCCAGCGCTGCGCTCAGACCGGCCGGACCACCGCCGACCACCAGAACATCGTAGTCGGATCGCAGATGAAGCGGATTGGCACTGATCATGATCCACTCTCCTTCATCTGAACACCAGCGACGCTTCCAGGATCGTCGTCATCGACAGCATCATCCACATGCTCATCCGGAAACTGGGTCCCACCTTCGGCTGCCGATCTGTCCAGAACCAACCACGAATCACCACCCCGTTTCGTCACCGTCGTCATGGACATCGAATGCTCGTCGGCCAATAGCTGCATACAACGCGCCGTACAAAAGCCACCCTGGCAGCGTCCCATGCCGGCCCGCGTACGAAACTTGATGCCATCCAACGAGCGCGCACCCCGGCCAATGGCTTCCACGACCTCGCCTTCGGTAACCCACTCACAGCGGCAGGCCAGACGCCCGTAGCGAGGATCTGTCGCCGCCAGCGCGATCTGTTCATCGGTGGAGAGAGCGGCAAAGCGGACCGGTTTGGGCAGAGTCGGCTCAAAGGCGTCATTGGCTGCCAGTGCCAGCCCTTCGTCGCGCAGGATCTCTACGATCATCTCGGCAATGGCCGGGGCCGCGGTCAAGCCCGGCGACTGAATGCCGGCTACATTGATGAATCCCCTCTTGGCGGTGGGTCCGATAATGAAATCCCCGCCATCGGCCGCAGCACGTAGGCCCGCAAACTCAGCGATACAGTCGCGTGAGCTGATGCCGGGCGCCAGCCGGCTGACTTGGGCAAAGATCGCTTCCGCGCCGGCTGTCGATGTGGTCAGATCCGTCTTGTCCTCAACATCTTCTGCCGTAGGACCGACCATAATCGTGCCGTCGTAAGTGGGAATGACTAGAATCCCTTTGGAGACCGGTGTCGGGCAGGGAAAGATGACACGTTTCACGAATCCTTGCAGCCGTTTGTCGAGCAAATATTCCTCGCCCTTACGCGGGTGGATGCTGAAGGTACGCACACCAGCCATGCCCGCGACTTCATCAGCGTAGAGACCGGCGACGTTGATCACGAAACGGGTGTGGACTTGGCCGGCGCTGCTCTCGACGATCCAGTGTTCATCAGCCTGTTGAGAGAGCGCTGTCACCTGACAGCCCGTCATCAGGGTACAGCCGTTGTGGACGGCGCTGTCAATCAACCCAAAGCAGGCCTCGTAGGGATTGATCACGCCGGTGGTCGGCGCATGGACAGCGGCGATGACGGATTCGGACAGATTGGGCTCTTCGTGCAGGATGCGCTCACGCGACCACAGTTCCATGCCCGGCACACCCTTAACCTGTCCATGATGAAGCAGTTTCTCCAGCTCAGGCAACTGCTCCTCATCCATGGCAACAGTCAACTCACCGACGCGTTCAAAGCCAAATCCAAGGTCATCGCACAGGCGATCCCAGAGACGATTGCCGGCCCATTCCAGTTGCCCCTTGAGTGTATCAGGCGCAGCATGATGGCCGCCATGGATGATGCCGCTGTTGGCCTTGCTGGTCCCATAGCCGACATCGTCCTCCTTCTCCAACAGAGCGACATGCAGCCGGTAGCGCGTCAACGCTCGGGCGATGGCGCAACCAACCACGCCGCCGCCGATGATCGTGACATCGTATTCCATCGTCTTACTTCCTCCACTTCTCCGCCCGGAATGTCAGCGATGAGCTTTGAGCGGCCCATCGAGCCTGCTTTCTATGTCAGTGTACCAGTTTCGCATGAGCAGTATAGAGGCGATAGTCCCCTCTTTTGGGGGACATCTGTCCCGTTGAATTTGGCCGACACAATTCAGTTTGGGGGCGAAGCTGTCGGGATCAGCGCCAGCAGACCGGCCCTCAGCGCGAATTGCACCCGAATTTGGCACACTGCATGACGCAGGACGGAGCTTCAGGTATACTGGGCAAGAGACGAACGACTAACCCGAGTGCAAGACAGAGTGAGATAAAGCATAGATCGCAAGCAAAAACGCTGGTTCTAGCATTTTCCGTGGTTGTGCCGAACAAACACTACAGCGGATTAGGAGCGGAACGGATTATTGACTGATTGTGGCGATTCTCGGGTAAATCCGTTCCTCCTCTAAATCCGTTGTAGTGTAGCGTTTCGCATCCAAACCACAGAAAATGCCAGAACCAGAAAAACGAGTTTGGCCGGAATCAGCGAAGACGTAGTACTCAACAAGTCGGAGCAATCGATGTCACTGAAAATTGAACCATTTTCCAATCACCATCTGAAAGACGCGGCATTGCTCGTCGCAGATCGCTATAACGGCTTGCAGGCCGTTGTTCCATCGTTGCCCACTCAATATGGGAAAGTCAATCTTCTTCTGCCTATGCTCGTCGATCTACGGGAATCTGCGTCCGGCGTTGTCGCCATGGATGGCGACGATCTTGTCGGTTTTCTGCTTTCGATCACGATCGATGACTTTCGCGGTCGCCGGACCGTGCTCTCGCCCGAGTGGGCCAACGCGGCGGTCTCGGGCCGATCAGGTCGGGTCTACGAGGCGATGGTCGCTACAGCTGCCGAACATTGGTATGCCGACGGCGCTACCTCATTCTTGCCGGTCCTCTTTGCCGACGATCACGAAGCCGCCGACACCCTCTTTCGGCTAGGCTTCGGCATGCTGGCCATGGACGCCATGCGCGATCTCAGCCCGCTACAAGGCGCGTTCGCCGATGTGAAAATCACGCGGGCGACGCTAGACGATCTGGAACCGATGCTGGCGCTGTCCACAGGCCTGGTCAGACACTTGCAAGCAGCGCCCGTTTTCCTGCTCCAACACGAATTGCCGGATCGAGACGAGCTCTCCACCAGTCTGCAGGACGAAACGCTGCGATATTTCCTTGCCTGGCAGGCTGACGAGCCGGTCGCCTTCATGAAGGTCGGCCCGGCCACTGAGGACGCGTCGAGCATAATCCGCGACGAAGGCACGGCCAGCATCACCGGTGCATTCTCGCTGCCCACAGCGCGTGGGCAAGGCGTAGGCACAGCACTGCTGGCTCGCTGTATCGATTGGGCCCGCGAGGCGGGCTATCAACGCTGCGGCGTCGACTTTGAACCGACCAATGTCGAGGCCAACCGCTTCTGGTGCCGCCACTTCCAGCCGGTCTGCTTTGGCGTTCAGCGGATGTTGAATATTGGATAACCATCAGTTCCACGCCGAGGATAGAACGCGGACAGGGCGGATCTGGCAGATTCTCGCTGATTTCATCCACGGGCAAGTCGACTCTTTCGAATCGATGGGATTGTGGCCAACCAAGTGCTGGCGACGGGCCACCAATGCTTCGGTCAGCGAGCAGCTTCCGGCCCGTCCCCGGCACTTTCGACACCCGAAGGCCATCTTTGTATGGAATGCAGGAACGGTTTTGGCGTGAATGGGTGTTATGATAGTCTGAATTATACGTTTTCGTGATTCAGGCACTGAACGCCATCGATGGTCACAGAGACGAAGAACTGCTCTCTGAATTGCCTCTGTGATCTCCGTGTATACTCCGTGCCTCTGTGGTGAGTGCTTTTCCGAACCGTGGCCTACCTGGAAAACAATGCTGAATAGCACCTATCGTTCGGCCCAAAACCTCATCTTTTCCCACAACCCGCTGGTGCGACGTGCCACCATGGCCTTGCTGCTGGCATCGGGGGCATTGCTGATCGCGCTCTTTATCGGCATCGTCGGCCCGTTGCTTGCCTTGGCAGCGGCGATTGCCGTGGTCGGTTTGGTGTTGATCTTGGACGACACGCACTGGGGTTTCGTAGCCCTGGCCGGGGTCATCTTTGTGCTGCCCTTCGCCACCCTGCCCTTCAGCATCGGCTTTAAGCCCACATTCCTCGATGTGGCGTTGGGCGCGCTCTTCTTCGTCTGGGTCTTCAAGCTCGTCACAGGACAACAGAAGGATTTCATCGCCTCGCCACTGGGACTGCTGGTGAGCCTCTTCATGCTAATGATGGTCTTCAGTTTTGCCAACGGCATGACCCACAGCGCGGCCAACAGCTTCTTCATCCGCCGCTTCATGGAACTGCTGCTGGGCATCAGTCTCTTTTTCGTAGCCATCAACACAGTGCGCACAAAGGATGAAGTGATCTGGGTGACGCGCTGGCTTCTGCTGGCGGGCTGGGCCGGTGCAACCATCGCCGTGCTCTTCTACGTCATCCCCGAGGATGCCACAGTCTGGGTACTCAACCGTCTGCAACGTTTCGACTATCCGGGCGGCTACGGCGCGCTGCGCTACATCGAGGATGACACGGCGGGCACCATGCGCGCCATCGGTACGGCCGTCGATCCAAACGTACTCGGCGGCATGATGATCATGGTGGCCGCGCCGCTGGCGCCCCAGCTGTTTGCCAGTGAGCGCATCTTCCCGCGCTGGTTGACCGCCATCATGTTCGCCACGGCCTTCGCTGCCCTCTATTTGACCTACAGCCGGTCGGCCTTGCTGGGTCTGGCCGCAGCCATCGGCCTGCTGGCGTTGCTCAAGTATCGCAAGCTGATTCCCTGGGCCATTGTCGGGGCCGTATTGCTGCTCTTTCTGCCCCAGACCCAGGAATATGTCGCTCGCCTCCTTGAGGGCTTCGCGGGCGAAGATCTGGCCACCCAGATGCGTTTCGGCGAGTACAAGGACGCGCTGATCCTGATCGGCCGCTACCCCTTCTTTGGCGTCGGTTTCACCGGCGTGCCCGACATCGATATCTACCTGGGCGTCAGCATGCTCTACCTGATCATCGCCGAAAACATGGGCGTGATTGGTCTGGCCATCTTTCTTGCCATTCTAGTCGGCTTCTTCATCATGATGGCCAACTCTTGGCGCAAGGGCTACGATCCCGGCTTGGAGGCCATTCTCTTGGGTTTCAGCGGGGCCATACTGGGCGTCATCGTCAGTGGAATCTTCGACCATTACTGGTTCAACATGACGTACCCCCACATGACCGTGCTATTCTGGCTCTACGTCGGCCTGGCGACTGCCACGATTCTGGTCCAGGAAGAGCGCAATCAAGCCGACACACGGCAAGATATCACGGCCTTATCCGGCAGTGACGCATAGCAGTAAGGTATCAGTCTGTCTAAGATCAAGCTGCCTTCTGTGCTCCCAACACTATCTTCAGCCAAACGGACCCTGCCGATCGGCAGGGTCCATTTGTTTCTATAGTTGCTGGATGCGCCATCGATCGTTCACGCAACCAGGCACAGTGGGTCATCCAAACATCGGCAGCCGGAGCTCATTGCAGCTCAAATGTGTTTCTGCCCATGGTCTGCACGAGGGAACAATGTACCGTCATTCCAAAGGCATCAGATTTTCGACTGTGATCCAGCTATCGGCAAACTGCTCGTTCCAAGCGCAATCACTCTCCAAAAATCTTAACATGGTTTCTATGCGCCCGATAGACTGATTCTACTGCCCAATGACATTATGGATAGGCAGAGAGCGCATTCAGCCAGATGAGGCCACTTCACTCAGTCAGGAGAACAGGGATGACAGAATTGTTTCGCAGCAAAGCCGACACACATCTACACACGGCTTACAGTGATGGCGTGGCAACCCCTGCTGAGTTACTTGACTACATAGCATCGTACACGGAAGTGCGTGTCATTGCCATCACCGATCACGATACAACAGATGGCGCTTATGTGGCCCAAGCACATGCCCGCAGACAAAGGCTGGACCTTGACGTGATTATCGGCCAAGAAGTCACGACGGACGAAGGCGATATCATCGGTCTGTTTCTCAATGCAACACTGCCTCAGTATGCCACAGCGCTAGAAGCAGTGCAGGCCATACATGCCCAGGGTGGACTGGCAATTGCCGCTCATCCATTCAGCTACTGGGCTACTGCCACACTGATGCAAGGTGTTGGCACGCAAATCGCGACCTTACCGCTAGATGGTGTTGAGGTTCGCAATGGCTTCCCAACCAATTTAGTCAGCAATCCTTTGACTGCATGGAAGAACCGACGTCAATCACGGCATAGCGAACTTGGCGGCAGCGACTCTCACATACCTTTTACCGTCGGCCAAGCTTTTACCTGGTTTCCTGGACGCACGGCAGAAGACCTGCAGACTGCGATAGTGGAAGGCTACACCTCCGCTGGCGGCACGCTCTGGACGCCGACCAATCTTGCCAAGATTTTCCCTGTTTTGCTGAAGCATGGCATGCCAACTCTCGCATCCAAACCGATAGATGGTGAAGACGCGCTTGTGCCGCAACGGGTTTCGGCCGAACGGAGGAGATAACATGACAATATCAATAGCGCTGCCTCGCCGGTCACAACCGACGTTTGCTATAGAAGACACAAGGCCACACGATGGTCTGAACGCCGGTATCGAGAAGATGAAAATGGCAGGCATGCCTGATTTGGCGCAGGAAATTTTCCGACGGCATTTTTTGCAACTTGAAGCCGGCACATCGGGATTCGTCCCAGAAGACACGATTCGGCGGGTAGATAACGTACGTCACTACGATGAGTTGGATGACAGATATGTCGATCTTGGCCGTAAGGCCTTGCCCCGAACGGCGATTCTGAAACTAAATGGCGGCCTCGGCACGACGATGGGACTGAACGGCCCCAAATCGCTCTTGACTGCGAAAAATAATCTCTCCTTCTTACAGATTATCGTTCGTCAAGTTGCGCACATACGTTATCAGTACAAGGCCAGACTACCGCTGATATTACTGAATAGCTTCAGCACACATGCTCAGACGCTAGCTGCTCTCGACAAGCAAGCCAATGACGGTAACGGTATGTCGATGGCATTGGTTCAACATCAGATTCCAAGGCTCTGGAAAGCGACGCTCTCCCCGGCGACATGGCCGATAGACAGAGCCAAAGAGTGGTGTCCGCCGGGTCATGGCGATCTGTATGCATCGCTGGTGACCAGCGGCTTGATGGACACGCTATTGGCGACGAGCCATGAGTATCTTTTTGTTAGCAACTCGGACAATTTAGCCGCAGTGATCGACCCGCGCATTCTTGGATACGCTGTCGCCGAAAAGTCGCCGTTCGTGATGGAAGTCGCCCGCCGTACAACAGAAGATCGCAAAGGTGGACACCTTGCCATGCAGCCAAATGGCCAACTCTGCATTCGTGAATCCGCACAGTGCCATCCCGATGAGCAGCAGCGTTTCATGGATATTGAGCATCACAGATTCTTCAACACAAATAATCTGTGGATACATTTGCCGACTTTACAGAAAGTTCTGCGAAAATATGACAATTCGCTACCGCTGCCTCTGATTCGAAACTCGAAGCGGGTAGACCCGAATCGTACTGATTCACCCTATGTATACCAGCTTGAAACAGCCGTTGGCTCGGCCATCGGCCTCTTCCAGGGTGCACAAGCACTGTCAGTACCGAGAAGTCGATTCTTACCCGTCAAGAACCTTGACGATCTTGGTCGCCTACGTTCCGACCTTTATCGACTGGGCGAGGGGTATCGCTTGGAAGCGACGCCAAAGCCACAGCGGACCACTCCGGCCGGCCATCGATTCGGCCTTGATGAGAAATCCGCAGCGCCGATGCAACTCATTGGCGCAATTGCCTAAACCCCTTCCGATACTGGGAGAGATGAGGAGAATGACTATGTACGTCGCAATACTTGCCGGTGGCCGTGGGACACGTCTTTGGCCGCGCAGTAGACAGGACCTGCCCAAACAGTTTGCCGATATCGCCGGACGTGGCCAGACCATGATCCAAGAGACCGTCGCCCGATTGGATGGCCTGGTAGATGATGACCATATCTACGTGCTCACCGGTAACGCCTATCTGGAACTGGCAATCGAGCAACTCCCTCAACTCCCAGCCGAGAATTTACTGGTTGAACCCCAGGGACGCAACACCGGACCGGCGATCGGCCTGGCCTGCACGCATTTGCACCACCGTGACCCGGATGCTGTTGTCGCTTTTCTGCCTGCAGATCATCTCATTCAAGATGCGGCCTCATTGCGCAAGGCCTTAACATTGGCGGAAGCGATGGCTCAGAGCAATCACATTGTGACCCTCGGCATTGAGCCGACCGTCCCGCATACAGGATACGGTTACATCAGACAAGGTCAACTTGTGCCTCACCATGAGGGCATGGAACAACCTGTGTACAGCGTCGATACCTTTCTCGAAAAACCGGATCTGCCCACGGCCCAGCGACTTGTGGTTGATGGCCGGCATTATTGGAACAGTGGCATGTTCATCAGCCGGGCAGATCGACTGCTGAACGAAATCGAACGTCAGCTCCCGGCCGTCTATGATTGCCTGTCCGATATTCGCCAGGGATCGGATTCGCAGGACAGCGCAAAAGTGCTTGCAGCCGCCTGGGCACGCATGCCCAGCATCAGCATCGACTTCGGCGTAATGGAAGGCGCCAACGACGTTGCGGTAATACCCCTGCGCGCCGGGTGGAGCGACATCGGTAGTTGGGATGCGTTGGGCGACATCTTGGTTCAGGATCATTGCGGAAACAGCACGGCAAAAGGCGAATTGTTTCCCATTGACAGCCAGGATAACGTCGTCTATTCAGATCGAGCTTTTGTCAGCTTGATTGGGGTCCAAGATCTGGTTGTTGTTGACAGTGGAAATGCCCTCCTGATCGGGCACCGTGATAAAATGCAAAATGTGTCGACTGTTGTTGAGCACCTGCACAGCCATGGCCGTACAGAACTAGTCTAGGTGAACACGCATCCTATATGCCCTACAGCTGTCGAGTTGGCACGTAGACGGCGAGAGCAAGTGAGGTGACCGGTTGAACTCAGAAGCGTATCAAAATACATCCTCTTCACAGTTAGTCATGGAAATCCGCCTACAGATCCAGGCCACGTTTGAAGCGTTGCGTACCATTGATGAACCCATAGAGTCTTTGCTCGAGAATGTAGACTCTTTTGACGAGGCTGCCGTCTATAACGTCAAACTCGCAGTCCACGAGATATGCACCAATATTGTTGAGCACGCCTACGAGTTCAAACGCGACGCTCAGATAGAGCTATGGCTGGGCCTGATAGAGAGACCCGCGGTTCAGCTGGTGGTGACGTTGCGCGACAGTGGTATTCCGTTCACTGGTGTATCGAATGGACACGAGGAGCCATCGGAAGACCTGGATGACCATGGCGACGGAGGCTATGGCCTGTTCCTGGCCCACATGCTGATGGACAGCGTCGAGTATCGGCGCGTTGGTGAATACAATATGTGGCGTCTGGAAATCCAGCCTAGCCCGCTTGGAAACGATAGTCTCTTTCAAAAAGGAAATCTCACCGATGAACATTCAAGATAGCAGATCCACGTTCCATATCGTGACTGTCTCACCCCAAGAGCGAATTGACGTGATGAACGCCCCGGAACTACGCAGCCGCTTGAACGCTTACATTGACGCCGGTGACTGCAACCTGGTGATCGATCTTTCCGCCGTTCCCTTTCTTGACAGTGCCGGCATGGCCGTCCTCGTCAACGCATTGAAAAGGGCGCGTTCAGCCGCTGGAGACGTCAAATTGGTCTGGCCGCAGACCGAAGCGGCGCGTAGAGTCCTTAATCTGACGAAGTTCGACAGAATCTTCGACATGGCATCGAGTGCGGACGACGCAGCAAAAATGTTCCGCTGATTGTCCACCGCAAGGCCGACGATTGATACACTGCCAAAAATGGAGGGCCCGAAAACCGCGAGCCGCGAGTTTCTGCCCCAGGCCAACCCTGATTTCTCAAGCTCATTTGGAGCGCCAACGGAGTAAGGCATTCCATTCTCCATGGCCGTGTCACCACTGAAGTATCACCCTCTAGTATTTCCTCGAACGCACGCGATTTCCATACAGACAAGGCAGCGTTCAAACGTCTATCTGACTTGGTAAATCGCCTTGTGATCCTCGCCATATTCGTTGTGTAGCAAGCAGCGAAGAACCTAGCCTTCTCCAGAATCGTGAACTCTAAAAGATACCCAGGTCCGGCTATCAGTCGGACGGTTTTGGCGATCCCTAAATCTGTAGGCCGCATTAAAAATTCTTAAGAGCGATTCAACCAAAGATTTATGAAGATGGGATTCCACCTGTTGTACCCTATGTGCGTGAAGGAACTTCTGATGCGGCTATCAGATGAAATTTCCTGGACTGTCGGCTCGGCACAGGCCAAGTAGGCGGATAAGACTCTCTTCTGGAATCGACCTGAAGGTCGGAAAGTACGTACAAGGTTTAACCAACTATGACGACGGATATCGCCATCAAAACAGCAAGCAAATCTAGCTTCGAGCGAGGGACCGGGGTCAAACCACTGTCATCCTCCACCGATGCTGTGGAGCCACAGCCGGTTACAGCGATACCCACCGAAGCCGTGGTTCGCCCCACAAAGGCATTGCACAGCCGTCTCATCTCGGGCAGTGCACTACTGGTTGCCAGTGCGACGTTGGTGAATCTCGGCAACTATCTCTTCAATTTGATTTTGGGGCGATGGCTGGGCCCGGCAGCTTTTGCGGATCTCAGTCTTATCATCACCCTATTCTTGATGACCTCGTTTGTGACGGCCGCCTTTCAGACCCCGGCGGCACGATTCGCCGCAATCTTCACCGCCGATCATGACCCGGTTCAACTATCCAACTTGCGCCGCTGGTTGGTACGAATCGCAGCCGGGTTCGGTCTGGGGTTGGCCGTTCTGTTCGTCGCAGGAGCCCCACTCTGGTCTCGCTTTTTCGATACACGCTCCATGCTGCCTTTCGTCATCTTTGGCCTCTTCGTTCCGTTCTACATCGTTCAGGGCGTTGACCGCGGTCTGCTTCAGGGACGCACGAGATTCTCCTGGCTGGCGCTGACATACCAAGGTGAGATGTGGTCTCGACTGGTTCTCAGCATGATCTTCGTCGTGCTCGGATGGTCGGTCAACGGTGCGGTCTTCGGCATTGGGCTCTCGTTTGTTGTGGCCTGGGGCCTGGCACGCCGTGTCCGCATCGATCTGCCCATACCAAGCGTGCTCGAGTCAAGGCTGGGCGTCCAAGTGTTGGCATTCGCGGGTCCGGTTCTCATTGCCCAGTTGAGCCAGATCCTGATCAACAACAGTGATATTCTTTTGGTCCGTCGTTTTTACCCGGCCGAGATGGCGGGTCAATATGCGGCGCTGGCATTGATGGGCCGCATCGTATTCTTCGCCACCTGGTCCATCGTGATTGTCATGTTTCCCATCGTGGCCCAACGCAGCCGCCGCGGAGAGTCGCACCGATATCTGCTCTATCTCGCACTGGGTATTGTACTGCTCATCTCGCTTGTGCTCGTGGCCGGCGCCTATCTCTTCCCAGAGCAGATTGTCCAGTTTCTATTTGGTCCCGCGTATTTGTCGATATCGCCATATCTCTGGCTCTATGCACTGGCAACCATGTTCTACGCACTGGCCAATGTTGTCATACACTACCGGCTCTCATTGGGCGAAGCGGCCGGGACCTATGTTGCCATTGGCGCCGGTATTGCCCAGATCGTTCTGATCTGGATCTTCCATACATCCATTCTTCAGATTGTGCTCGTACAGGTAGCGCTGATGGCCGTACTCTTCCTGACATTAATGATTTGGGACACCGTACGCGCGGTTGCTACGAGGCACTCATCAGAAAAAGAGACGAGACACTCTCCAACGCTAGTCGATGGCTCGTCGGACTAGGATATCGATTCTGACTGCGAATTTGGGACGGTTGTCCCAACACCTGTTTCGACGCGATTCGTCGAAACCTGATAATTTAGGAGAAAACATTGATGTATATCTATAACCAGGACGAGGACAACGGAAGCATTACGCCCACTCCAGTTCACTTGAGCGTATGGTCAAACGTGGCAATGGGGCTGATTCTGGTCCTTGTCACCATATTGGCATCACTTGTGCCCCATGGGCAGGCGCAAGCACAGTCAGGTACGCCGTTTCAGTGTAGCCCCGACTTTTTCCAGGTAGTGAATAACCTTGGGTCGGGCATACCGTATGAGGGCAATTTCAATCGACTGTATAAACTGGATCCGGAAACGGGGGACTACACGTTAATTCAGACCAATGATATCGGTCCCTATAACGGTATATCCTACAATGTCGAGGATGACTTCATCTACGGGATCCTGGGCGGCAGCAATCACCTGCTGAAGATCGGGAGCGATGGAGTCGGTCAAGATTTAGGTGCCATATCCGGGCTCCCCTCCGGCTCCATCTTCGTCGGGGCGTTTGATCTGTACGGCAACCTCTATATTCGTCGCGGCTCCGCCATGTATCGGATTGATGTGTCTATGCAGACAGCCTCCCAGATCAGCCTGTCTGCCGGCGGAATCGACAAAATTGCTGACTTTGGCTATTCCGACTGTGACGACCCTAGCACGCCCGAGGTCGAGTTCTGCTTTGTCGGTGTTCAGAAAGACGGAACGAATCTGGTCTTCTTTCAGCTGGATGGACTGACGGACTCCGCTGCAGAAGTCACAACGGTTCCCCTCTCAGGCGATATCACCGGTGAAACGGGGACCTTTGGCGCAAACTACCCGGTGGCCAACACCCGCGGCGAACTCTTCGCCTCGAATAATGTCTCGGGCAACGTTTTTCGGATTGTGCTGAATTACGATTTCAATACCCTGTCGAATACGACGGCGGTTGGGGCTTTTACGGCAATTGGTGCGCAGACTAACAGCAATGACGGAGCGAGCTGCGCTCTTTCTGTCAGCCCATTCCCCGATGCCGTGGCCAATAACGACACCGACTCCACGTTAGGAGGAACACCGGTGACCACGGACGTGACGGCGAACGATTCCTCCGTTCCTGGTACAAGCATCAATGCAAGCAGCGTCAGCATGATCACCAACCCGACCAAGGGGGCGACTGTCGTCAATCAGGACGGTACAATCACCTATGCGCCGATCTCGAACTTCGCCGGCCCCGACACATATGTTTATCAAGTGTGTAACGATGCGTCGCCAGTGGTTTGCGATTCGGCTACCGTGACAGTCAATGTGGGCCCGCCAAACAAGGCGCCGGTGGCCGGCGATGACCATGTCAAAATCGCCAAAGATGCAGCCATCGTGATTGATGTCATTGGCAATGACTCCGATCCTGACAGCAATCTGAACCCAAGCAGTACTGTTGCGACCACGTCCCCGAGTCATGGCGCCCTCGCCAACAACAACAATGGGTCTTTCACCTATACGCCTTCGGCAGGCTATATTGGACCCGACACCTTTGCATATCAAGCCTGTGATGCAGCTTCTGTCTGTGATGACGCGCTGGTCATCGTTTTTGTCGGTTGGGATCAGCTGCAATTGAGTAGCGAGTCGACCTATGTCGCGTACGAAGACCTGAAGGCCACAGGCTGGTCCGACTGGGACTACAACGACTTCGTGGCCCGCATCGACATTCAGATGGGTCAAAACGGTGCGGGGCAGTTGGCTGCACTTGAGATCGACTACGAAGCGCTGGCCAGAGGAGCCGGCTACTATCACCGATTCCTTCACAAATTACCACTGCAAGGCGGCGGCATCGCCACACTGGCGGTCTACGATGGCAATGGAGCCCTGGTCAGTGAAGAGACCAATGACTTTGCCGACGACACCGACTTCACCATTTTTGAAAACACCAGAACTGCTCTGCCGCCGACTCCGGGCATGTTTGATACCAATACACGTCCCAGCCAGCCCGGTACAGTCGACGGCAGAACAGCGAAGCTGACCATCTATCTGAATGATGCCGGCGCCAATCCCATGGTGGCACTTCCGCCGATACCCTGGGATCCCTACATCTTCGTCATCAATACCGAACAAGAGGTTCACCTCTTGATTCCAGGGGAGCTGGATAATTCTCAGGTCGTCAACTCGGCCAGAGATCCCAACAGTCCCTTGCTGGGCTACGACCTGCCTCTGGCCCAGACCTTTTCAGACGGATGGCAGTGGCCGGTAGAGTTTATAGGGATTTGGCGTGGGTACGAGCAGTACACCGACCACATCGATTCGGGCAAGACAGACTTCGTTGACTGGTGGCTGCCAGAGAACGCCACCACGCAGTGGATATGGACGTGGGGAGTTGCAGCTGCCGATATTCAGGTCTTTGATGAGGCGGCGCCCGAATCTCGCTATTTCGCCGGCGCGGTGGCCGGCGATCTAAATGACGACGGAAAAACCGAGATCATCATCGGCAACCTGCTCAACAATCATGTCGAGGTGATGGATGCCCTTCACAATCCGCTGCCCGGCTGGCCTCAGCCAGTCGAAGGGGGTATCAAGGCGGCCGCAGCGATTGCCGATCTCGACGGTGACGGCATGCAGGAGGTGTTGGTCGGCGCATCAGATGGGCGGCTCTATGCCTGGCATTATGATGGAACCGTGGTTGAAGGCTGGCCGGTGATGCTCAACGAGGGCTTCCGGGTGCTGGCCACGCCGGCCGTGGGCGATCTTGACGGCGACGGCTTGCCGGACATGGTCGTGCCTGCAACGGACGGGCAACTCTATGCGTTTAATGCCGCAGGTATTGCCAAGCCCGGTTGGCCCGTCAGCATTGGCGGCGTGGAAGACCGATTCGGCGGCCAGGTGATCAATAGTTCACCGCAGTTGGCTGACTTGGACGGCAACGGCAGTTTGGAAATCATCGTCGGTTCTACGGATCAGCGTGTCTATGCTTTCAATGCCGACGGCAGCGTGCGTTGGATTTTTGAGACGGACGATATGGTGCTTTCGACACCGGCGGTCGGTGATCTCGATGTCAGTTCGGCCGGGTTGGAGACCGTTGTCGGCTCCGGAGACAGCTACGTCTATGTTCTGGACGCCACCGGCACACTCATGTGGAAACGTGCAACCGGCTGGATCGTTCGTTCCTCCCCCATCTTGGCCAACATGGACGGCGATCAGGATTTGGAGATCATCATTGGCAGCGACGATGACAAAGTATGGGCCTGGCATCACTCTGGAAATCTACTTGATGGATGGCCACAGACAACCGATGCCGACGTCTTCTCCTCACCTCAGGTGGGCGATGTGGATGGTGACGGCACGCCGGAGATCGTCGTCGGTTCAGACAGCGCCGGCGTCTATGCCTGGCACGTCGACGGTTCTGCCGTCAGTGGATGGCCGCAAAGCACAGATAGTTCCGTCAAGGGTACACCTGCGCTTGCGAATCTGGATGCGGACGACGCCCTGGAAATTGTGGCAGGCGATTTGAGCGGCAAACTCTTTTCCTGGAACGGTGATGGCCGTTCCGTCAGCCAAAAAGTGTTCTTGCCTCTGGTTGCCGTGGCAAGATAATCGAGGAGTCCGAACTTCTCGATAGGTCAAATTCGGACTTATGGAAACGGGCTATGTCCGGTGTATGATGGTCCTACTAGTAGGTGGGCATATCACCCGAATATTTGAGCCGCTTTGCGCCGGATATCAACACCATTGAATGGAGCCTCTGTCTGCCCTAGAGAGGGGTGAACAGAGGCTCCACTCGATGGCATCGGGCGCCGGTTTGAGTTTCGTGGAACAGCATTCAATCTCCCCACCTTGTCGCAATTAAGAATGGAAGGAACGCATATGAAAGGTATAGTCTTTACTGAATTCATAGAAATGGTCGAAGATAAGTTTTCGCTAGATGTGGCAGACGAAATTATTGAGAATGCCCATCTGGAGTCTGGGGGTGCGTACTCTTCGCTCGGCACCTATGACCATCGCGAAATGCTCGAGCTCGTCAACGAGCTGAGCAAATCGTCTGGCATTCCAGCGTCGGATCTTGTACGCGTGTTCGGCATCCACCTCTGCGGTCGTTTCGCCGTGAACTTCCCGGAAATGTTCTCCAGCGCCGAAGACACGTTCGGCTTTTTGGAACAAATTCAAGATCATATTCACGTTGAAGTGCGCAAGCTCTACCCGGATGCTCAACTGCCACGTTTCAGCTACGAGTATCCCAGAGAGAACCAGTTGGTGATGAACTATTCGTCAGATCGACCCTTTGCGGTGCTTGCCGATGGCTTGATCCAGGGCGCAGTCAAGCATTATGGAGAAGAGATCGATATTGAGATTGAAGACCTGTCTGATGGGGCCGGTACGTCAGCACGCTTTTTGCTGACAAGGCAAGCTTCAGCGTCAGAACAAGAACAATAATGACGACCGTATTCTGGCCCATTCAGTTCAATCTGAGTTGGCTCAGTTCAGTTCGCAGACCAAAGCGCCGGTTCTTCCGAAGATTGTTTGGCGTAGACGCCAAGAGAGCACTTACGAATGGACGAACTAGAAAGATATAAGCGGCGAGCTCAACGGGAACGAGAGGCTCGTAAGCAAGCCGAGCGGATTGCCGAGGAAAAGACCGCGATCTCTTTGTCGCCGATCAGAAAATGAAGCGTCTAACCACGAATTTGGAAGATATGATCGCCTTTCGAACCGGCGAATTGGAGATTGCCAACCAATTGCTGAGAGAGGAGATTGCAGAGCGCGAAAAGGCCGATGCCACGACCTTAATGCTCTATGAGCAGACGCAGGACAACTTGCTTCGCACAGAGGTACTCTATCGCGTCAGTCAACTTCTTATTGCCGCCGAAGACCTGGATTCAATTTTGCAGCGACTGGTGGACAGCGTTGTTGATGCAGTGAGTTCGAATCTTGTCCAACTGATCGGCGTCGACATGGAAGCCAAAAAGGTGTTGTATTCCTATAGCGGTGGGTCACGGGAAAATGTTACGCTCGATCTGACCTACGATGATCTTCAGCAAGGCCTGAGTGGTTGGTCGATGCGTAATCAAGAACCGGCCATTTCTCCCAAAGGTGGCGACGACCCGCGTGAATCTGAGGCTGCTCGCGCAGAGCGCCGGCGCAACCAGGCCGGCTCCATTTTGGTTGTGCCTGTCATGCATCGCGATAATCTATTGGGTACGCTGACTGCGGTAAACCGTCCCGACCAGCGAGACTTCACGGATGAGGATGCAGATCTCATGTTGGCCATTGCATCACAAGCCGCTGCAGCGATTACCAACGTGCAACTGCTGGAAAAAATGCAAAGTGCACGTCTCGCCGCTGAAACCGCCAATCAGGCCAAGAGTCGTTTTCTAGCCAATATGAGCCACGAGCTACGCACACCCCTCAACGGCATACTCGGCTACACACAGATTCTTGCTCGTGACCGTTCGCTGCCGATCAAGGTTCACGATGCTGTCGACATTATTCACAGCAGCGGAGAACACCTGCTCACGCTCATCAACGACGTACTTGACCTTTCCAAGATCGAAGAGGAGAAGATGGAACTGGCGCCAGTTGAATTTCACCTAGAGGAATTTCTCAACATGGTTGCAGGAATCATCAACGTGCGCGCCCAGCAAAAAGAGATCGGCTTCGAATATCACCTGCTCTCTGCAATGCCAACGGCCGTCTATGCGGACGAGCGGCGGCTACGCCAGGTATTGCTGAATATTTTGGGCAACGCCGTCAAGTTTACGCACGAAGGTAAAGTTAGGTTTAGGGTTGGTCAGCATGGGAATCGGATTCGCTTTGAGGTCGAAGATTCTGGCGTGGGTATCGATGCGCAAAACCTGACCACCATTTTTGAACCATTCCGCCAGACAGGTGATCGTCAAGCACAAGTCGAGGGAACCGGATTAGGTCTTGCCATCAGCAGCCGGATGGTCGAGATGATGGGTGGAAAGCTAGAGGTCAGCAGTCAATTGGGCCAAGGTAGCCGCTTCTGGTTTGATCTCGATCTGGTGCCGGTCAAGTGGAATGATGCACCGAGTGTAACATCAGAACGGCAGATTGTCGGCTATCACGGCGAACGCTGTAGGGTGCTCATAACCGATGACAACGTGGGTAATCGTACGGTTCTGCGAGATCTGCTGGCGCCGCTCGGATTTGAAATTCTGGAGGCAGTGAATGGTCTGGATGCGGTCGAGAAAACCCGGACGTTCAAACCTCACATGATATTGATGGACTTGGTCATGCCGGCAATGGATGGTTTTGAGGCGACAGCGGCGATACGTAGACTAGATCTCGGCTACAAGCCCGCAATTGTTGCCGTTTCGGCCAGTGTCTTTGATGTCACCAGAGAGCAGTGCCGATCCGCTGAGTGTGACGACTTTCTTGTCAAACCGATCAACCTGGACCACTTGCTGGATATCGTTGAGGAATTGACACACATTAGCTGGCTCTATGGTGATCAATGCGAAAACGACAGCACAGCAAAAGCCCTAACGGGCAGCCCGTTGATCTCGCCGCCGGCCGAGTACCTGTCACGGCTGCATGCGCTGGTCATGATGGGTGATTTGGATGCCATACAGTCCGAAGCCGGCACAATTGCCGAGCAGACGCCAGAGTATGCCGGGTTTGCAGATTCCGTTGCAGCGCTGGCTCATGACTTCAGACTTGATGAACTCCAGAACTTGATCGAAGAACACATGGAGGTAAGCAGTTGATCAATGGCGAACAGGCAACGATATTGATCGTTGACGATAATCCGACCGATCTCCGTGTCCTGGTTGACTATTTACGCGAGAGTGGTCATCGAACATTGGTGGCTACCAGTGGCGAGCGTGCCCTGGCACAACTAGAGCGCGTCCAGCCGGATTTAATCCTGCTGGATGTGATGATGCCCGGCATTGATGGTTTTGAAACCTGCCGCCGAATCAAGGCGGCGCCTGCCGCAATGGATATTCCAATCATATTCATGACGGCGCTCTCCGATACGCAACACAAGTTGGATGGCTTTGAGGCTGGAGCGGTCGACTACGTCACCAAACCCTTCCAACAAGAAGAGATGTCGGCACGCATATCCACACACTTGATGATCCAGCAACAAAGACGGGAACTAGAACGCGTCAATGCAGCCAAAGACATATTCATCTCCGTCATCGGACATGATCTGCGCAATCCGTTTACCGTTCTGCTTGGTTTTTCTGAAATGCTTGCCGACCCAACGCGTGAACTGGCCAAAGTTGACCGAGACCGCTTCGCGGCAATGCTCCGACAGTCCGCGCTGAACGCTCACAGCCTACTGGAAAATTTGTTGATGTGGTCGACTGTCTCCCAGGGCACGATGGCCTACAACCCGAGTGAGGTTGATCTGTCTGCCGCCGTGACGGAGACGTTGGAGCTACTTCATTACAGCGCAGCACTCAAGGAACTCTCGCTCTTGCATCGTCTGGCTCCGAACACGCTGGTACATACGGATCCTTACATGCTCAGAACCATCCTGCGTAATCTCATTGCCAATGCAATCAAATTTACGCCCAAGGAGGGCAAGGTGACGATAGACAGCGTCACTCAAGGTGACCAGATAGAGGTGCGCATCCGAGATACCGGGGTCGGGATGTCGGAAGACGATCTGGCGCGCTTGACGCGAAGCGAGACGATTCTGAGTGACGCAGGAACAGAAGGAGAGACCGGCATGGGTTTGGGTCTCTTTCTGTGCCGACAATTTGTCGAACAGAGCGGCGGTCGATTGTGGGCCGAAAGCGCTGACGGCGAAGGGACAGTTTTCCATTTCACCGTCGGTTCGACCCAAATGTCGTCTTGAACAGATGGTGACTTTTTGGTCAAACTATTTGTGGCTGGACTCTTGTCGACGTAGCCTGCCAGGGTAGACGGTCACGACGACTTGATCGAATGAAACAACTATGTGGCAAAGTCGTCAAGGCTTCTTCAGTACAATCACCGTCTGATCGTCTGTTTGCGCCATGCCGGCGGTGAATTGGTCAATCTCGCTCAGAAGAACGCTCACCAGATCCGCGGAGGCAAGATTGCGATTGCGAGTGATGGCATCGAGCAGCCGATCATGGCCATACATCTCACCAGTATTGTTGACCGCCTCGGTAATCCCGTCCGAACATATCACCAGAAGGTCGTCGTCGGTAAACTCGAACGAGCCTTCGCTAAACGCGTAATGATTGAAGATACCGAGGGGCGGGTCCGCAGGTTGCACGAGCTGTGCCTGATCGCTCTTCCCCGGGAGCAGGACCGCTGGATGACCCGCACAGGCATAGGTTATTCGCTCCACCTTTGCGTCATATCGCCCTACAAATGTAGTGATAAATTTCCCCGCTGTGGTCAGGTCATCATACAGTTGGTGGTTCGTCGTAGCCAGCGCTTCAGCCGGAGAAACCCCACTCTGACACACGCGTGCTGCAGTGACAAACGAGTCTCGCTCATCAGTAGCGCCGCGGGCATGCCTTTTCCACTGACATCTGCTTCCACTAGATAGAGCACGCGTTCATCCACTGGCTGAAAATCGAACCGATCACCGGCTACATGGCGTGCAGGGCGGCAGTTTGCTGCAAGATCGATGCCCGGAAATGTTGATATTGAACGCTGCATCAGGTTGCGCTGGATTGTCGATGCTTCGCTCATCTCCGCCGTGGCAGCCTCCCTTTCACGCATCTGTCCCAACTGCTGTCGGCGCAAGCCGGCCTGGACGCGTGCCTTCAGTTCCGCCATGGAAAAAGGCTTGGGCAAATAGTCCAGACCACCGACCTGAAATCCCTGTAATCGGTCATCAACCGCATTGCGTGCGCTCAGAAAAATGACCGGGATGTTTGCGGTTGAGATATCTTGCTGCAATGCTCGACAGAGCTGAAAGCCATCCATCTCAGGAAGGCCAATATCCAGTATGATGAGGTCCGGCTGCGCAGAGCTTTGTGCACTCATGAGACCGCTTTCACCATCTGAAGCCAGCACCACCCGGTAACCGTCTGCCGAGAGTTCATAGTCTACCCAATCTCGCAGAAACGGGTCGTCCTCTACATAGAGAATGCGGTTTTTCATTGCTTATGCCCCAACACTGAGTGCATCGACTGCGGCCTCTTCGGAATCGAAGATGCGAAACACCTTGTCAAGCCGAGTCAGTTCAAAGATGATCTGTACGGGCTGCTGTACATTGCAGAGATAGAGATCACCACCTTCTTGGAGCGCATGTTTTAGTCCCTGCACCAGGGTCGACAACGCCACAGAGTCGATAAAATCGACATCCGCCATGTTGACGATGATATGGCGTACGTTTGCACGCTCATGTTCTGCCAACGCCCCGGACAATGTTGGTGCTTGAAAAGCATCCAGGCGCCCGTCCGGTCTGATTATTGCTAACTCAAGATCGCGGTTCATTTCTGCCACCAATGTTTTCATCCTGTTTCATCTCCTCGCCCTGCGCTTGTATTCCGCAACGGCACTCGTATATCAAATTCGTTGCACACGTTGAATCTATCTGTGATTCACTGATGCACGCCCATCTATCAATCGTTTCGCCGACGAAACGCCTTACAGATTCGATTCTGAATGATGCACCTTTAACCACGCTAAAAGCCACGTAAAAATGGTCTTAATGCGAACATTCTTAATACATTTTCTATGCCGTCTACAGCTTACACTTAACACCCTTAGCACAAACTGGAATCAGACAGCGATTGCGCCATTTAGGCTGTCAAGAAATGACGGAGCATAAATCTCGAGGGCTATTCATGAAACAGAAGAAGATACTCTTTCTCGGTACACATGGTCAATACAATGTCGGCGACGAACTTCTGCTGGAGACTTTTCTAACCCAACTTGGCAGCGAGCATCACTACTTCGTGAACTCCTACGACACAGTGTTTACGCAAGCCCAATTGCATCCAAAGTTTGATGCGGACGTCTTTCATACCACAGGTGAACCGCTTCGTTTTCTGCGCTACCTACTTGCTTCCAACCTCATATTCTTTGGTGGCGGTAGCATCATTAAGGAACTGTATGCAAGTGTCGGTCGCAGTCGCTACTCGACGTTATTGATGATATTGCTCACAGTCACCTTTGCCCGTCAGATAGCACGTAAACCCATCATCATGAGCAACATCGGCGTCGGTCCGATTAAGACAACCTGGGGCAAACGGCTCTCGGCCTTGATCCTCAAACAGGTCGATCTGATCTCGGTACGAGACGAGACCTCTTTTCAGACCTGTCTAGAATTGGGGCTCAACAGCGAAAGCGTCTATCGAGTATCGGACGTAGTCTTTGTCAACAACGCAGAGACGCTGTCTGGTTCAACTCAATCCCGGACTGATGAGGGCTCAACACTGTTTCCCGCTGATCCTGGCAGGCCGGTTCGGGTAGCCCTCAATCTCAACTATGATATCGAGAATCCAGCCAACTGGGACACATTCCTTCAAAATTTAGAGGATGGTCTGCGAGCGCTAAATGGGCGACAGTCGATCGAGATCCACGCGCTGCCGATGCAGTCGCGGTTCAAAGCAGAAGACGATTGGACGGTGCTCGCAGCATTTCGACAACGCATTCCAGAGATAGATATGCACTTGCATCGTCCCGACACTTTCCAGGATGTGGCTTCCATTTTGTCAGACTGCGATCTGTTGATCTCAGAACGGTTGCATTCCATTGTAATCGCCGCTATTCTTGGAACACCATGCTTGGCTCTCACGTACGATGTGAAGGTAAGAGAACTAGTCTCTTCGCTCGGCATCCAAGAGTATGCGTTGGAGATCAACCAGCCCTTCGACCCTGATCTCTTGACGAACCAGGCAGACTCTTTGCTGCAATATCCTGACGCTGCAAGCCGTCATCTCATTCAACGTACGACGACGTTGAGGGATGAGACGGAATCTTACATCCGCATGTTGCAGCATCGCCTGGAAGTCATCGCATGTCACTGAGACACCCTTCGATGGACTCGAAACTGCACCTAATCAATACAGGAGAGCAATGCGATACGAGGCCCATCCTCACCGTCAGACGCGTCATCATTCTGGTCGCACTCGTCTATTACCTCTCATCACTCTTTATCTACAGAGGGGTTGCCGCGGACATTCCATCGATATTGGACGGGAGCGCGGTGCTTAGCGGTGATGAGATGGTGCCGTTTTTTAATCCGACAAGCCAACTTTTTGACCAAGCTGCAGGGAAGTTCAATCATCTGACCAATGGCTACGAGTTCCGGGTACGCTATTCATTCCTGACGACCTGGATGCGCTACTACAAGATCCTCCCATTTGCAATCATTTTTGTCATGCCCAGTGTGACCTTTCTCGGTTTCCTGTCGGTTAGCAAGTTTCTTTCAGCAATTTTTTCCGACTTCAACCCCACAGCGATCTATTTGGCGACTTCTGCGCCAGTGGCATTCATCTTTCTAGTTCTTGCCTATACCAAGATCACCCACTTCTACACGCTGATACTGGGCTTCAGTCTCTTTCTTCTGGCTTCGGTACTTGTGACCTATGGGCTCATCTTTGCCGAGCAACGCCCCTATCGATTGATTGCCGCGGCCTGCATCGTGACGCTGCTCAATCCCGCCGTACACTATCTAATTCTCTTTGCCATCTACCTGAGTATCACCGTGACTGCCCTTGTTCTGCTCGAAGTTGTGGCATTTCTTCGCTCTGGCTGGCTACGTCGACTGACCAAGCCTCGAACGTGGAGTCGTCCAGGCAACATCCTGGAACTTCGCTACCGGTTGCCGGCCTTCTGGATGGCGACGATCACACGGTGCGTGGTCGCTTTTGTGCTTCTGGTCTGCCTGGCGCTTGTGCCCTATGGACTCTTCGTAAAATATGTGGCGCTACGCGGGGTCCCCAATCTTTCCGAGACGGTTCCCGGTGATTTTTACTTTATCACGGATGCTTCGATTCCCTTCCTGCACATGTTGTCGTGGGATATGGCGGGCATCATGGATAAGTATATCGGCGGCGACTATCTGTCCAAAGAGCCACGAACCAACAATATCATCTATTCGATTCTGCTTCTGCTGCCCATTGTTGTGCCCAAGATCCGCCGACAGATCTTTGACACACGGCCACGACAGGCTTTCATGTTCGCGGCGTACCTCAACGTCTTTTTCTCCATGTGGGCAACACTTGGCTATTCCGATCCAGAATGGGTGCCGACCTTTCACCGTGTGTTGGCATTGATCAGCCGCACGGCGTATAGCTCACAATCGCCGCTCGGCGATCTGGTATTGAAGCTGACAAGTACCATCGTTCAGGTGCTGCGCTTTCCCCATCGCTTCCAGTTGATCCTATTCATGATGGCCTGCATGCTGATGCCGATTGGCTTGGCCTGGATCGGCCGAGAATTGCAGAACCGCCTTTCAGGGCATGCGCCGGCACTGTCCCGACTGAGCATGCCGGCGCTGGCATTGATCTTCTTGGTGCCCCTCTTGAGCAACTGGGAATATCGTGAGACCTTTTCTTCAGGTAACTATATGAACTTTCTGGCTGCCTATCCGGTGACTGATCTGCGTGCAGTAAAAAATGTGCTCATAGATATGCCACCGGGCAAGGTCGTCGTCTTGCCGCCTACAGAAACCGCAAAAGTGATCGTGGACAGTGAGGGCATCGAGCACAAGTTCATTGACAAATTCCACATTTACTACCTGGATCTGCCCAGCTTCTACTACGGATTGACGGGAGATTCGGACAACAAATTTGAGTTCTTTCTGCTGCTGCGTGCACTCTATTACCAACAGGATTGGTGGGTGAATATTGCGCGCGATATTGGGATTCGCTACATTGTCATCAACAAGGAACTCATCGGCAACACGGTAGGCGGAGCCGAATATCTGCGTGGCATCGAGAAGCTCATTATGCCGGAAATGGACGATCTGAGTGACTACCTCCGGCCTATCTATGAGAATGATGGCTATGCAGTCTATGAATTGATTGACCTGCCCAGGGCCGAACGGCCAGCACTGTTGATTGATACGGACTGGAACAGATTCATTGAGATTTTGAGCAATCGCCCTGATCTGACTCGTTACTATGACCTGCGCTATGCGCCGGTTTCAGATGATCTGACTGATTTCGAGAATTTGACAATCATTTCGGACAATCCGATGTCGACCAGCCTGGATCTCTATTTCAAATCTCATCAGACGCAATTCGCTGGTCCGAGCAGCAGCATCTTCGCCTTTGAGCCCGATGTGATTCCAAGCTCCTACTATCTATCACCGATGTTCCGGCTCTTTCAGTTCTTTTCAGACAGCAAGTGGAACCGACTCAACATGATCACTCCTGGCCTGTTTGGTACCCTACGCGGCAGCTTCGTCGGCTTTCCACGTGCCACCCGGTTTCGCATCGATGCCAAATTTCCTGAGGATGGTCAGTACCGCGTGATGATGCGCGCTGCAATCTCGGCAAACAGTCTGTCGGTTAGCGCCGACAGCCTCAACTTTGAAGCAGATCTAACCTTGACGGCTCCAGAAGGAGCGCTCTCCTTTTACGATCAAGAGACGGTCTTTGCGCCTGGACGCCAACCAATCGACATTAGTCAGTATTCCCTCGATGAACTAGGGCAATTGATACCCACTGATATCGTGGCCGTCAACTATCGCTATCAATACTACGACTTGGGTGTTGTTGACGCCACCCGAGGGAATCACACCTTCTATTTTGAAAAGCATGACGAGAACCCACTCCTTATTGAAGGAATCCTAGTTGTCCCGGAAGGGACATACACAAGCCTGAGTTTGCCCGGCAACACCAAGTTGCTTGAGTCTCAGAGCGAACTCTGCTGCACCCTACTGCAGGACAAGGAGTAGATAGCATGTTCGGTTTCTTGCAGCGAAATCTCAGTGTCAATCTACCATCTGGCCCAAAGGGAGAAAGAGGGGCACGAATGCGCGTTTTGGGAGTGCCAACAGGTGTACGCGTGCTGGGCGCCATTGCTGCGCTGGCTATCCTTATCATTGCACTTGGGTTCGGACTTCTGCGCGTACTGGGGCCATCAGAACGGTTTACGACATTTGAATTACCCTATACCGAAGATTTCGAATCGGGTGATGTAAAACAGTGGTTTGCAGTATCGGGCGTATGGTCCATCCGCAACGAGACGTTGGCACAGATTACAGATCTCGATGAGCGCGCCCACATCTTTATCCCGAAGAAGGTTGCAGATGATCAGTTCTATCACCTGAGCACCTATATCACGCTCTCTTCGAAGACGCGCTCGACCGGCATCAATTTCAATGCCCAGTATCCTAAGCTTACCCAGCATATGCATCAACTCTATTTGAATCGCGTGCCGACAGAGGAAATGCTGGACGGGCAGGCATCGGACCAAGCTGTGGAAGCACTGGAATTGGTCGCAGGCTATACCGATGACTCAGGAGAGTTTATTCCACAGGTGACCGTCCCAATTGCTGAGGATTCAGTCGATTATAGACTGGATCTGTATGTGACTGACACGACATACGCCGTTCAGCTAAACGGCCAGACCCTGATCGAAAAGCGCCCGCTCTTCTACCCGAATGGCGTGATCGGATTTCACAGCCTTGGCCCTGTAAAATTTGATTCGTTGAAGATTACTGTCGCTGAAGATGCCCGTCCTGGCGAGCTGGTCTACACCAGCGATTTCGCGCAAGAAAACGGCGGCGGCGGTTGGGTACCCTTTGCCGGCGATCTGGGAGATCGGGACCGCGGAACTGATTCAGACTCAGGCCGACGAAAGAGAGGCCGGCATTGGATATGAAGGCGGCGCTTTCGAAAATTACGTATTGCAGTCAACTTTTCGTCACCTGGAGGGCACAGGCGGCGGGTTGCTGTTCAATCTGCCTTCCCCCTACCAGGTGAACGGCGGACACATGGTACGTTTCTCAGACCAGACAGATTCGCTCTTCTGGGGATACTATGATGAATCGGGAGTCTTTGAACGACAGGGATATGCCGACATCAGCGAGATCGGCGCAGCGGATCAGAAGTTGCGCGTCTACAGCGATGACTCTCTTGGAAGTTACGACATCTATTTGGGCGAAGATCTAATTGCCCGAGGCGTTCCACTAAATCGTAGTAGTGGCCATGTCGGTCTGGTCACTTCTTTTAGCAGCGTGGCCTACGCCAAAGTCGAAGTGTTCCCACTCTTTGCCGGCAAATCGACGGAGCTCTCGCCATTGGTAGCGCAAGGTCGAGGGGGTGATGGCCTTGAAGAACGTGCGGAGGGTGGAACGCCGGAAAAAATGACCCCAGCAGCTAAACCGCTCCCGGCAACAGAAGTCAAATCTGCAAGCGTGTTGACGCCAGTTGCACCAACTTCTGCTGCACCGACAGCTGTGACTATTGCGGGAAACAGTGCGTCCATCGCCGGCAACTTTGCCGGTGACATTCTTGCGTCAGGTTGGAAACCCATCAGCAAGTCGTGGAGGTTCGAAAACGATACGTTGCTGCAGGAAGACGCTAGTCAAGCTGATCAGGCCATCGTCTTCACAACGAATGCGTTCCGTAACTATAGCTACGAAGTGAAGATGGCACATCTTGAAGGGACAGGGGCCGGCATTCTCTTCAACATGCCCTACACTGATCGCCTCGACGGCGCTCATATGGTGCGATATTCTGATCGCACACTCGGTGGGATGTTTTGGGGCTACTATGATGATCGTGGCGTCTTTGTGGGTCAAGGGCATACATCGGTAAACATTCCCTTCAACCAGAGCCACAAGTTGCGGGTTGTCAGTGGGGATTCGTCGTACAGCATTTATCTCGACAATGTGCTGCTGGTCTCGAACCTTCCCCTACGTCAGAACGCCGGCCATGTAGGTCTGCTGACCTCTAAGAGTGCTGCCGCGTTTGATTCTCCATGGATCGGATCAGAACGGGAGAGCTCGGTAGCCGCAATCGGTTTAGGGCAGAATTCGACTGACCGAACCGTCGTCAGTGGCGACTGGGTGGTGGAAAATGGTCTCTTCCAGCAGATGGCGCCGGACGCAACAGACATGCTGCTCAACTCGGGCATCTACGCTTCGAACTACACTGCCGAGGCCGAGATAAGATTACCCAATCGACCAGATGCCGGTGGAGGATTCGTCATCCACATGCGGGAACCCGATGATACAGCGGGCGCTTTCATCGTGAGGCTAATCAGAGGGGGAGAGGGGATCTTCTGGGGCACCTATGACGAGGCCGGCCTCTTCCGTGGTCGTGGTTCCCAAGATCTCGTCAAGAATCCTGCAGGTGTTTATCAATTGAAGGTTGTCGTTCAGAATGATCTCGTTGATATCTTCGTTGATGATCAGCAGATTGCAGATGATGTCTTGACGCCACATACCGAAGGCTGGATCGGTCTTGTAGCACATACAGGGCCGGTAACGTTTCAGGATGTGGCCATTGACGTCGAGTTTGGCACAGGCATATCTGACCAAGGAGAAACAGAGTGAATAGCCTAGGTACCCAACAGAAGGCAATCTTCAATTCGCTCTATCATCAGATTGCCCAACTTGTGAAGTTGCTTTTTGACCGTGCCCAAAGTTTGGATCGGTTACTGCAGCCGGCGCTGGCCTTTGGCGCGTCACGCCTTCTAATCTTCATTGTTGGCATTGTTGGCGCCACATTCCTGGAGACGGAGCCTGGACATTGGGTTGCAGACCCGAACAGTCCTTTTCTCAGTCTCTGGGCCAAATGGGATAGCCAGTGGTATATCCAGATTGCCCGAGAAGGCTACTGGTACCAGCCGGTAAAACAGAGCAATGTCGCTTTCTTCCCACTCTATCCAATGCTAACGCGTCTATTAGCCCCACTGTTTGGTGGCAATTTGGTTCAGTCGGGTCTCTTAATCAGCAATCTTGCCTTCTTCGTTGGACTGATTTTGCTATACAAACTGACGTACCTGTTGCTATCAGAGCAAACTCGATCGGACCAACGCGAACTTCAGGCAGCCTCCCGAAGGACGATCTTCTACATCGCGTTCTTCCCGACAGCATGCTTTTTCAGTGCAGTCTATACCGAAAGCTTATTTCTCTTTCTGTCGGTTGCCACTGCGTATTTCGCTCGCCGACGGCATTGGCTTTTGGCTGCCGGGGCAGGATTGCTGGCCGCTACGACGCGGAATCTGGGCGTTCTGCTATGGGCACTGGTCATGTGGGAATGGCTGCGATGTCAAGGATGGTACTTGAACAAGATTTTTCGAGCCAGGGCTTGGCAGAATCTGTGGTCTGGTGTCAAGAGTCACTGGTACGAGGTTCTGATCATTGCTGTGATTCCAGCAGGGCTCTTTCTGTACATGGCGTTTCTGCAGATTAACTTCGCCCGACCGCTCGCGTTTGTCGAGGTCCAGGCCGCCTGGGGAAGACAAAACATTGGCCCTGTAGCTGTGGTCATGAGAGAAATTCGGGCGTTGGCTGACTTCACACTGACCAAGGGGAATCTCAGTCGCCTACTGAATTTGGGCGCGTTCCTGGGATCGCTGGCGCTTATCCCCTTTATCTGGCGTCGGCTTGGCATGGGCTACGCACTTTACACATTGGTGTTTTTGTTACTGCCGGCAACCAGTGGGGTGCAGAGTATGATTCGATACGTGCTGCCGCTATTTCCAATCTTTATTTTGCTTGGCTATTGGGGCCGTCGCGCATCCGTCGATCGTGTTCTGCTGGCAGCATTCTCGATACTGCTTGGCCTGATGACGACCATTTTTGTCAATTGGGTCTTTATCGCATAGAGAAGTGCAAGGCCGGCGGCGTATATTCTGATCTGTTGCCGCCGTCGAGCGATTCAGCCTGTTGCAATGACTGGTATTGTTGTGTGTCTAGGCTTGAGGAATCGTGAACCAGACCGTTGTGCCCTCACCGACTTTACTCGACAAACCAATGGCGCCGCCGTGCCCTTCAACAATTGCCTTGCATATGTAGAGCCCCAACCCTGTGCCCTGGATCTGAGCCTCTTTCGCGGTCCCCGCCCGGTAGAAGCGTTCGAAAATGTGGGGGAGATCTGCATCTGCAATACCGATACCCTGATCTTGCACCTCCACACGCCATCCCGATTCAGTCTTGGTCGATCGAAGAAGAATCTTGCTCTGATCGGGGCTGAACTTCACAGCGTTGCCGACGATGTTGGTTAGGACTTGTTCAATGCGCGGTCCATCACCCTTGACCCCGTCGACGCCAGGCCATTCATCCTCGATCTCCAGAGAAAGCGATTTTCTCGCCAGCAACGAGTCAACAACCTCGCGAACCGACGCGATGATAGCACGCGGCAAAAACAGTTCAACCACCAGTCTCAAGCTTCCACTCTGCACACGGGAGACGGTCAGAATCTCTTCAATGAGGCGTTGTAGCCGCTCTGAGCTACTCTCTATGATCTTGAGAAAGCGCTCCTGATCCGTAGTCAATGGCCCTGGACGCCCGGATAGCAACGTCTCAGACCACCCCATGATCGAGGTCAGCGGTGTACGCAATTCATGTGAAACCGTAGAGACGAAGTCATCGCGCATGCGATCATATTCTTTTCGAAGCGTGATATCTCGAACTGAAGCTGTGAAATAGGATTGTTCGCGTAGAATCGCTTCCTGAACACGAAATTCCAGTGGAAATGTATGTCCATCCTTGTGGAGTCCTTCGAGTTCAATGCGCTTGCCCAGCACACGCGCCTCACCCGTTGACAAGTAACGCTGCATGCCTTGCTGATGGGCGTCGCGGTACCTGGCAGGCATCAACACCTGTAGATTTTCCCCGATCAGTCCGCCGCTTGGATAACCAAAGATCGCTTCGGCCTCGGGGTTCACCATGACGATCTCACCGCCACTGTTGATGGTGAGTATCCCCTCACCCACAGCGTCTAGCACGGTACTCAGGGTTTCCGCTGCATCTTTGCGTTCGGTAATGTCATGAGCCACACCGACAACGCCATCAACGGCGCCATGTTGATCATAGATGGGCTCATAATAGGCGTCAAAGGATAGGCCGCGGGTCTCGATGATTCTGAAGCTAGCCTTGCCATTCAGGGCGATGGAGACCGCCTCAAGGATTTGAGGCGTTTCGGAATAATAATCGTAGATGGATTGCCCAACAACCTCACCCGGCGTTCGACCCAGGGCCTCTAGGCCATGGCCCTCTGAAAGTGTGAAGGTACCATCTCGATCGATGGCAAAGATGATGATCGGGGTGTTTGAAATTACGGTACGGAGTATGTTGTGCTCAAACTCGATTCGATGATGCGTACGAGCCAGCTCTTCACTCTGTAGACACGCTTGGCAAGCGGCTGACAGCTTCTGCAGCAGTGGAGGGAGGATCTGGACCACACGTTCATGCAAAGGCTCGCTCTGTTTGACTAGGGCAATGAAGCCAACGCCAGGCAATTCATGAACGTAATGATATCCTGATGTGGAATCACCACCTTGAATCGGTAAACGGTCCAATGGCGGTGGGCAGTCAGGGTCATTTCCTTGACGAACCAGCGACTGTACAATCGCGGCGCAGTCAGTATTTCCCCGCTGATTTCGAGGAATCGTGTACTCCGGTTCCGTCGAGTAGACCCCATTGCGTTGGATGAAGATACCGCCGGCGGAGCAGTTCAATTTGCGCAGAAAAGTGCTAAGCGCAGGACGCAGCATAGTCTCCATATCAAGGCTGGTACCGATTGCCATTGCTAGTTCATATTGTAGTTGAAGAAGTTCAACTCTGATCGAATCGTTCCACGCCATTATTTCCCCAGTCACCCTATCTACCGATGCCGTCCAGCACCAACTGCTGAATCATATCACAAGTGAATAAAAGAGAAATCAAGATCGCATTAAATCCTTGCGCAGAGTTGGCAATCGTTGATATTGATAATCGCCAAAGATAAACCTTTATTCAATTTTAATATGCGTTCGAGGCCCTATCAATTACGCTCAGGCACAATTGGAATCACTGACTAAATGTCGAATCCGACCACAGGGTGACGTGGTAAGAATCCTAGGTCTTAACAGAGGCCTGATAGGAAGTGAGGAAGAGAATGCTTTACAACAACGTTCAAAGCTACACTCAGTATCAGCGGTGGCAACAGGAGAGGATCAAGGAAACACCCCATCTTTCCGTCATTATTCCTGCTTACAATGAAGCCGAACGAATCGTGCCGACGATCGGGGCTATTGCATCCTATGTATCCGGATTCGACATGCCTTGGGAACTGATTATTGCGGATGACGGCTCAACAGATGAAACAGTTTCGCTTCTTCAAAGTCTACAACTGGCAAATATGCGAGTGCTCGTAGCGGAGCAAAACGGTGGCAAAGGTAGTGCCGTACGACGCGGCATGCTGGCTGCAGAAGGCCAAGTCATTCTCTTCGCTGACGCTGACAACTCGACTCCCATTGAGCAGCTCGGACCGATGTTAGCGCAAATGGATTCCGGCTACGACGTATTGATCGGCTCTCGCGCTGCCGATGGCAGCCAAGCTCAGAATCGGGATCTCATCCGCAGGTCAATGAGCTGGGGGCTGCACTCACTCGTAAACACGATGCTCAATATGAATGTCAGCGATACGCAATGTGGGTTCAAGCTCTTCCGACGTGACGCCGCGATTCAACTCTGCCGCTACCAAACATTGATGGGCTTCTCGTTCGATCTTGAACTACTCTACCTGACGAAAAAACTTGACCTAAGGTTGGGTGAAACACCGGTCGACTGGTATGACGCACCAGGCTCAAAAGTCAACGTCGTGCGGGACACTCGCCGATTTCTGGCCGACCTAGTACGTATCCGAGTCAACGATGCTACAGGACGTTACAGCGAAGAAAGGATTCTCGCATGCGAATCGCAGTAGTCACAACCCACCCACCTGGTACAGGCACGCTGAACGAATATGGATACCACTTTGTCGAGGCCTTGCGCCAAAAACCGGAAGTCAGTGAGGTCATCCTCTTGGTTGATCATCTTGAAGACAACGGCCAGTATCGTGCCGTCGAAAGTACCGGCAGCGACAAGGATAGGGACCACGCAGCAGCTCTACAAGTCGTACCATGCTGGCGATTCAATGACCATCTGAATTCGGTCCACATCGTGAGGGCGCTACGAAAAGTCCAGCCGGACTGTGTGCTCTTCAATATCCAGTTTGCTAGCTTTGGCGATCGACAGGTTGCGGCAGCGCTCGGTCTCCTGGCTCCGAAAATGACGCGTGCCGCCGGTTTCCCAACGATGGTATTACTCCACAACATCATGGAAACGGCGGATCTGAGCAGCGCCGGCTTTGCCCAGAATCGCGTCAAAGAAGCCGTTCTACGGATGGGCGGCAGTGCTTTCACGCGCTTCATCCTCGGTGCAGATCTCGTGGCATTGACGATTCCCAAATACGTGGAAATCCTTACCGAGAAGTATGGCGCAGATAACGTTGTCCTGGCGCCCCACGGTAGCTTTGATGGCAACGCGTCTACACCGACCTTTGATCTACCCGACGGCCCCAAACAGATTGTAACCTTCGGGAAATTTGGCACGTACAAGAAGGTCGAGGGGCTTATTGAGGCAATTGAGCAACTACGAGACGAGGGCCTAGATCGATCTTGAACTAATAATTGCGGGGACGGATAGCCCAAATGCGGCGGGATACCTGGCCAGTGTACAAGAACGGTATGCACATGTAGAGGGGCTTTCATTCACTGGCTACGTGGCTGAAGACGATGTGCCACGACTCTTCTCAGATGCGACGACTGTCGTCTTTCCCTACACCAGCACAACAGGTAGTTCGGGTGTACTACACCAGTCCAGTCTCTACGGTACGGCGGCTATCATGCCAAAAATCGGCGACTTCGCAGAGCTTATCTCAGAGGAGGGCTACGACGGTGAGTATTTTGAGCCGGACAGCGTTAACAGCTTGGCCGATGCGATTCGATGCGTCGTGACGGACGATCATCGACGCAGAGAGATCGGCATGCGCAATTACATGGCAGCATGCGGCCTGCCAATTAGCGAAGTCGTTGACTGGTATTTGTTACATCTGGAAACGTTGATGGTGAGCCAACCGAGGCGGGAAACTATCCAAGCACGAACTACCAACCAGACACGCTCCCAGCTGCCTGCTTGATGATGGATTTTCCATGTATGTACGCTTGGAGGCAATGATGTCAAGCGCTCGCCTGGGGCTGATCAGGACAAGGACTGAACATAACAAACGTCTATCAGGCTATCGGAGAAGGAAAGGATAGAACGCGAATCGTACAGATGTCGCGGAAAAAGCCGGATTCTTTTCTTCTTTATCCGCGGACATCCGCCATATCCATACGATCCGCGTTCCAATTGGTGTCACTTCGACAAGCTGCTAGGAACGAGGCATAAAGCGATATCCAACGTTGAGCTCATTCAACAGATAGATCGGCTCTTTGGAATCGGGCTCCAACTTTCGGCGCAGATGCCAGATGTAAACCCTGAGATAATCAACATCATCGATATACTCAAAGCCCCAAACGCTTTCCAATAGCTGACGAAACTCGACCACACGTCCTTTGTTGCGAACGAGAACAGCCAGAAGCTTGAACTCGGTTGGCGTCAACTTGACCATTTCTCCATCCACCGTGATCTGGCGAGCCTCTAAGTCGATCGTGAGGTATGGATCGCTGTAGTTTGGCCCATCTCCGATCATCGGCTCCGTCTGCGCACGACGCAGGGTTGCCCGCACGCGGGCCGAGAGCACAGTCACCTGGAAAGGTTTGGTGATGTAGTCATCAGCGCCCAGATCTAGACCGCGAATGATTTCCTCTTCCTGGCCTCTAGCCGTAACCATGATGACAGGTGTGTCTGACATCTCGCGGATCCGTTGGCAGACCTGGTAGCCATCCAATTTTGGCATGGCCACATCCAGAATCACAAGATCAGGCCGTTCTGCATAAAACTGTCTCAGGCCCTCCTGACCATCTCCTGCTTTCACAACCTCATAGCCCTCGGCCTGCAAGTTATATGCAACCAGTTCTGAAAGCATCGGATCATCGTCAACGACCAAGATTTTTTCCGGCATAAGATTGCCTCACCTAAATTTCAGTGATCGATCCGATCACCGTATGTTCAAATCTATTACTATCTGCGATTATTCATATTAACCTGAACTTGATCGTATCCAATATGCCGCAACCGTGCAAATGGCCCGGGAATGCGTATCTCAATCAGGATGTTGCAGCATTTGGCGATAATGACATCATCAATGGGCCATCGTTTCCTGTGTACCACGAGCATGTGTTAGCGAGTGGGCTTATCAAGGCACTAGGTAACGAACTTATTGGCGCAACCGCATAATCGTTCGAGTCCCAATTTGGTATGGTCATCGCAGCAAGGCATACAATGAAAATGTACATTGTGAGTATCTATGACATCGCAGTACAATATTGATAGGTCTCAGCCTAATGACGGTGGATGTGTCACAATGAGCGAAAATACAACAACTCAAACCTCATTCGGATCAGTAACAATTGAGCCATCGCCGGAAGTGGTTCCCGACCAAGAGCACCGGCAGCCTGCTGACACGCGGACGCCGTCCCGAATGGCTGCGCGTCAAGGCCCCCGATAGCCCGAAGTATCGAGAGCTACGCGGCCTTTTCCGCGGCAAGCATCTGCACACAGTCTGCGAAGAGGCCATGTGCCCCAATATGGGCGAGTGTTGGGGACGGGGCACTGCCGCCTTCCTGCTCATGGGCGACACCTGCACACGCAGTTGCGGCTTCTGCAAGATCAAGACCGGCCGCCCCGGCCTGCTCGATCCGGATGAGCCGCGCCACATCGGCGAGAGCGTACGCGCCATGAACCTGGACCACGCAGTGCTGACCAGCGTCAACCGTGACGAACAGCCCGACGGCGGGGCCTGGGTCTTCTCGGAGAGCATCTACTGGATCCGGCAGTTGCAGCCGGGTTGCACAGTCGAGGTGTTGATTCCCGACTTCAAAGGTGATTGGGCCGCGTTGCAGACAGTCATGGATGCCCAGCCCGAGATCCTCAATCACAACACCGAGACGGTGCCGCGTCTCTATCGCACGGTCCGCCCACAGGCCAAGTATGAGCGCAGCATGGAATTGCAGCGCCAGGCCAAGGCAATGGATCCGATGGCCCTGACCAAGTCGGGCATCATGTTGGGTCTGGGCGAGCGCTGGGACGAGATCCTCCAGGTCATGGACGACCTGCGCGAGCAAGATGTGGACATCATGACCATCGGCCAGTATCTCCAGCCCAGCCGCTTCCATCTGCCCATCGAGCGCTACTACACGCCTGACGAGTTCGCCAAACTCCAGGAAGAGGGCGAATCACGTGGCTTCAAGTGGATGGAGAGCGCGCCGCTGGTACGCAGCAGCTACCACGCCGACGGACAGGCGCATTTGAGCCCTCGATTGGATGTCGTGCGCGGTCGGGCAGCCTCATCATAGATGATATTTTAGTCAATAGAGCGTTCGACGTATGTCTGCCATAAAGAGAAGTCAGACTCATGCATGAGTCTGACTTCTCTTTATCTACCGCTTAGGCTTTTCCAAAACAGTAACTATACGGGGGTTGGCAAAGCCTCGAGCCACTCCAGGTAAAGACTTCCGCGCAACGTATATTTTTCTCTCTGGAATGGCCCTACATCAAAACCCCAGGCAGTCCAATGTGCGATGCCCAAGCTCCGATGCACGCAAAAATAACGTCTTGACAGAGTCACGTTTGCAGTGTACGATCATGTACATCTAAATTCTGTACGTGTACATGATTAATTATGAGGTGTTTCTATGATCAACGTATCTGCATCTAAGCTGCGCCAGAACCTATTTGACTACTTGGACAAAGTCGCACAAGGTGAAACCCTTATCATTCAGCGCAACAATGAAGAGGTTGCGCGCGTGATTCCCACGCAGCGGGCAGACTGGCGAGACAAGATGAACGCTGAGCCCAAATTGCGGGTATCGCCGGACGAATTGATCAAACCCATGGATGACATCTGGGAGGATTATGCATGAGTCAGTCTAGGTATCTGTTGGATACCCATGCAGTGATTTTCTGGACCAATCGTAAGTCGGTCTCCGATGAGTTCATCCATTTCTTTGACCGACAAGAGCAACAGGGCAACCTGTACATTTCACCCATCTCATTCTGGGAGATCGCATTTCTGGTCAAACGCGGTAGACTCGAACTGGTTGACGTTCAATCATGGAAAAATGAACTTCTTGTCAATACAGGAATTCACGAGCTTCCTCCCACGGCAGCCGAAATGATCGGCTCCGTCAATCTGCCCGACATTCACAAGGATCCGTTTGACAGGCTGTTGATTGCACAGGCGCTCTACAACGACATGCAGTTGGTCACCAGGGATCGACAGATCTCAGAATATGATGTCAAGACATTCTGGATGTCATGACGCGGCAGGATCCGAAACTGCTATACTCATCGCCCTTCACAGACAAAAAACGACCGGCTATCAATTGATAGCCGGTCGTTTTTTTGTCTGTCTTCCACCAGATCACAGAAAACTATGCTGTGCCAAACTGGCGATCACCCGCGTCGCCCAGGCCCGGCCAGATGTAGCCGCTGGGGAAGGGGTCGCTCTCATCGGTCAGGCGTTCGTCAACCATGGCCAGATAGATGTCCACATCGGGATGGGCACGATGCAACGCCCAGATCCCCTCGGGCGAAGCGATCAGTCCGACAAACTTGATCCGCTTCACGCCCCATCGTTTGAGCACATCCACCGCGGCAATGGCCGAGCCGCCGGTGGCCAGCATCGGGTCGAGTAGCAGGCAAAGCTGTACGGTCGGGTCGGTCGGCAGCTTGTTGTAATACTCGACCGGTTCCAATGTTCGCTCATCACGATAGAGGCCCAAGTGCCAGACCTCGGCCTGGGGCAGTAGCTTCCACGTCCCCTCTACCATGCCCAAGCCGGCACGCAAGATCGGCACCAGGCCGACTTTCTCGGCAGCCAATTCGCCCTGTGTCGCCGTCAACGGAGTCTGAACTTCGACCGGATGAAGAGGCAGGTCACGCGTCGCCTCGACAGCCAACATGACGGTCAGTTCGCTGATCAACTCGCGGAAGAGCTTCGGATCGGTCTCGACATCACGCAGCCTGGTCAACTTATGCCGGGCCAGCGGATGGGCAAGCGCGTACACGTTATGTGGTAACGACACGGTAGATCCCTTTGATTCAGTTGAGCGATCTTCGAGTGCGCGCTCTTCAAGGACGCGCCCTTCGAGAAACTCTTTACCAGTTGACCTGGCGAGACGGACGGTTGCGGCGTGCGAGGCGTTCGACCTCTTGCTGACAATTCAGGCAGAGCGTCGCATCCGGCTTTACCTCAAGACGAGCAACCTCGATGGGTTCATCACATCGCTCACAGATGCCATAGCGCCCCCGTTCAATCGATTGGAGTGCAGCATCGATATCGCGGAGCTTATGCTCCAGAACGGCGATGAGGGCCGCATTTTTCTCGCGCTCAAAGATCTCTGCATCGCCCTCGTCCGGCTCCACATCGACCTCAGCCTGTAAGAAATTCGCGTAAGTGAGCCAATTCCTCAAGCACATGTTCACGATCTTCACTCAACACTTGCTTCTCTTTGCCGATAAACTCTTCTCTAGGCATACAGTTTGTCCTAGCCCCTCGCGGGAATGTCATGCAGCGCTTTCCGTTGATAAGGCAAGCTGAAAACTGGCCACATGCGCGGAGATGATGAAAACAGACAGTTTATATCAGGTTTTGGGTCAAAGGTCAAGCCTCAGTTTCAACCCCGACCCACAATCTGCTATAATGCGTCCAAATAGAACATGCGTACAATTTTACATAGCGTAGCATCTGCACAGAGACGATAGTGCATAAATTGTGCTGACCTATGTCCAAAGATTGAGATTGATCGGGATTGCCATGGCTGACGAACGCAGCCTGACCAGCAGCAAATCATACGAGCGCGACGAAGCATCATCTCGTCCGATCTCGAGCGAGGCTCAAGGACCTGAAAAAAAGGTCGACCATGCGCTGCGTCCGCAGAGTCTGAATGAGATGATTGGTCAGGATCGATTACGCGACAAAGTCCAAATTCAAGTGGAGGCAGCGCGGAAACGCAATGAAGCGCTGGATCATGTGCTGCTCTATGGCCCGCCCGGCCTGGGCAAAACGACGCTCAGCCATATTCTCGCCGGCGAAATGAACGCCAATCTGAAGGTGACAGCCGGCCCGGCTGTCGAGAAAGCCGGCGACCTGGCGGCCATCCTCACGAATTTGCGCAAGGGCGATATTCTCTTCATTGATGAGATCCACCGGCTTGGACGGGCCGTCGAAGAGATACTCTATCCCGCCATGGAAGATTTCTCGCTCAATATCATCGTCGGCTCGGGGCCGGCGGCGCGTAACATCCAGCTGAGTCTGCCCAAATTTCACCGTCGTCGGTGCAACCACCCGGCTGGCCATGCTCACGTCGCCGCTACGCGCACGCTTTGGTGTCGTCGAGCGCTTCGACTACTACTCGATCGAAGCATTGCAGCAGATTGTGGACCGGGCCGCTGCACTGCTGGAAGTGCCGATTGATGCAGACGGCGCATCTGAGATTGCCCGCCGCTCCCGCGGCACGCCGCGTGTCTCCTTGCGTCTGCTACGCCGTGTGCGCGATTTTGCCGAGGTTCGCGCGCAGGGCCACATCGATCAGACGGTGGCGCGCCAGGCGCTTGCTCTGCTTGAGATTGACGAATTGGGGCTGGATGATTTGGATCGGCGCGTGCTCGACGCCATTATCAACAAGTTTGGCGGGGGCCCTGTGGGCCTCGACACCATGGCCGCCAGCATCAGCGAGGAGGGCGACACCATCATGGATGTGGTGGAACCCTATCTGCTGCAACTGGGCTTTCTGGACCGCACGCCACGCGGTCGCATCGCCACCCGGGCAGCCTATGCCCACATGCAGGTACCCTATCCAGACGCGCCGCCAGGGCAATCTTTTGGTAGTCTTTGTTGCAATAAGCGTGATGACTCTGCTGCAAAATGGTCAGATTCGCCACAGATGGCACAGAGAAGCAACAGAGTCCACAGAGGAATAGCTCTGCCCATCTTCTTCTCCATCAGATGCAAATCTGTCGGTTATTCGAGGTTGCTATTTCCTATTGCAGAGTCGCTCCACGTTGGCCTCATGGACGGCTTGACAGGTGGGCGTAGTGCGTTCGTGGGGCAGCAGCGCCTGCGCCGCCACTTCGATGGTTTCGATGGCGTCGCCCTGTTGAAGCGCCTGGGGAATCAACCGGCGCAGGCCGTTGAGATAGCCAACGTCAGAAGCTAGCCGGCCCATGACCGTCACTCGATCTTCACACAAGGTTCCCAAGCGTGGAATGAAGAGCTGAAAATGCTGTTGCTTGAGTAGCGAAGCCAGAAGCCGCAGCGTCTCAAGTTCCTCGCCGCCGTCAGATTCCTGAGCAATGGCCGGCAGCATGCTGTCGCTGCCGAATCCCCCACCACACAGAATCCCCAGGGCAGGAAAATGGACCGACCGAATTCGATTGCTGCGTGTAGACGTCCAGAAAATGGTCGCCGATGCGCAGATGGGCGAGACCATTGGCCGGGTCTGCACGCAGAGCAATCCGAGTATCCGCGGATTCGTCGACATCACCCGTATTGAGCACGGCAACATCGCCGTTCAAATGAAAAATCGACTGTGCGTCCGGCGGCGGATCGATGAGCAGCAACTGATCACTGAGCAGCGCTGTGGGATCATGCGGCCAATGCCTTGCCCAGCACAAATAGCGTATTGCGGCTCGGATCGCCGTCGGAATAGAGTTCGAGGTCCTGATACAGTTGCGTAATCCGTGCAGTCGGCTCACTGCCGGGATCGACAAAGAAAATGTTGCTCTCTGTCATACATCTTCACCAGCACGTGGATGAGAAAATGGCTACGAAAGTGGCTGCGGTACTGCCCGAGGCGCCATCCGCTGTAGATGGCTCGATAGCGCACGGTTCAACAGAACCCAGCTGGGCCACGAGTTCTTTCAGTTCAGCCGGCATATCAGCGATTACAACCTCGACCATCAGGCAGGATGTAGATCTCCGTCTCAGTCGGCATCAAAGGCCAGTCAGACGAAGCCTCGGGCCCCAATTTCGTCACTGGCGGCGTAGAATCACTGGCTGACGAAGACACCGGTATCAGTCTCCCGTTCGTAGTACTCGCCCGTATGCTCTTCCTGCTCGACCTCGCCAAGCTGCTCCAGCAACGCGCTGATTGATTCGCATGCGCTGCCCTTCAACCCCTTGATCGTATATTCGACCCTGCCGTCGGGCAGCACCGCGATTTCAATCTCTTCTCTGCTCATTGAACGGTTCCCCCTAGCTCCAGCGCCGCACGGTCATGCGGATCACGTTATCATTGCCGACTGCCTCTTCGACCAGCGAGAATCCCGCGGCTTCGGTCTCAGCCAGCACCTTGTTGTAGGCGTAACGTTGTTGAACGCTATCCATCAGCGAGCGCATGCGCTTGATCTGCATATCGTCGCCTACCATTTCATAAACACCGTCGTTGTCCTCGCGCAGGCCGAATTTGCTCCCGCCGCTCATAATCAGAATCGGCACCGCAGCCTGCTTCTTCGACCAATAATGCGTGTACTGCTGATTCTCTTCATAGTGAATCTGGAGTTCATCGAGAGCCTGCTTGACCAGCGCAACGTCGCGTAGTTGCGTTTTGACTTTTACAAACTTGGACATGGTTGCCTCCACCTTGCGCCACTAGAATACAGCCTGCGATATCAGATCCCGATCCCGCAAAAAGAACAGATGTGTCATACAGTATAGCACGGCTTCTGGCGAATTCGACAGCGAAATCGAGAAAATGATCAATTGTCGATTGTCAACGTTCGATTGTCAATGCTTGGCAATGAATCGCTGATTGTACACTACATCGACAATTGACCATTTTGCTATTGTCGCGCCATCACCATGCGCATGGTGGCCTCTTCATCCACGATCAGATCGCCGCTGACGTCGACAGTCACGGTGTGGATGGTCCCCGTGAACGGGAATGGCCCATCATAAGCATCCATCGAGACCGGTGCGCCCGGGTCGGCGCCAATGGCTACGCCGCTGGCCAGGCCTAGCATGATGGGATTGGTGACATCCATCTGCATCTGTCCGACCAATTCATCGTCTATGTAGAGCTGTGCCCGGCCCGGCACGCCTTTGCCGGCCAGGAGATCCGGTTCGCCGGTCGGCTCGAACTCGTAGCGCAGTTGGTGACGGCCAGCGGGCACAGTCTTTTCCGACTCAACATGGAAGTAGGTACGCGCCACGTAGTTATAGAGGTGGTGCAACTTGCCGTCCTTGACATAGAAGCTGTAGCCGCCATCGATGCCACCTTGAGAGATGAGCACGCCTTCGTCACCCTCAGCAATCTCGACATCGGCCGTGACGCTGTAAGGCCGGTTCATGACATTGGCAGCGGCGTTAACTGGGACTTCCTGCGTCCCCGGATAGAAGACGTAGCTGGTGCGATCCTCAGCGATCTTGGGACGCTCGTCGGCGAAACGCTGCTGACCACGGCCATCGACGGGCAACACATTGTACTTGCCTGCCTCCACATACCACTGGGCCACCATCTCGATCAGTTTGGCGCGAACGGCGTCTGCTGAATTACCCTTTCCCTGCAACCAGAGCGAGAGGCCCCCGACAACGTTGGCCAGATTGATCTCGGCCAGGTTGTGGTTCTCGGCGAAGTCGCCGTCCACGTAGTAAAGTTCCCAATCATTGGCATCCAGGTCAGTCAGCGTCTGTGCCGGGATGGGCGTGCCAAAGGCGCGACCCGACTCCTTGAACGACGTCCCCGGCCATGGGCAGACCGCGCGCCAGCCATCGTGATAGATGGCGCGATGGCCAATCATTTCGAAATATTGGACGTGATGCTTGTTCTCAGCCTTTGGATTGCTGAACGTATCTGCCAGACTGACGCCTTCGATTGGCGCCTGGGTCACGCCCTTAATGGACTCGGGCGGCGTAACGCCCACCGCTTCCAGCACGGTCGGCACCATGTCAATGGCATGGGCATACTGAGTCCGCACCTCGCCCTTGGCATTGATTCCGTCCGGCCAGTGCACGATAAACGGGTCGCTCGTACCACCACGGTAGGTCTCACGTTTCCAACGGCGGAAAGGTGTGTTGCCCGCCCAGGTCCAGCCCCATGGATAGTGGTTGAAATGCTTGGGACCGCCCAACTCGTCGATGGCGGCCAGATTCTCCTCCAGCGATTCCGGTACGAAGTTGAAGAAGAGGTTCTCGTTGACCGACCCTTCCGGCCCGCCTTCCGAGCTGGCGCCGTTGTCCGAAAGCACCATGACCAGCGTGTTGTCGAACTCACCGATCTGCTTGAGGAAATCGAGCACCCGTCCGATGTGATGGTCGGTGTGGGTGAGGAAACCGGCATAGACTTCCATCATGCGCGCGTAGAGCGCCTGTTCCTCGGCCGAGCATTCATCCCACGGCTTGACGTCGGGATCATGGCGCGAGAGTTCTGCGTCTTGGGGCACGATGCCCAGTTCCTTCTGGCGGGCAAAGGTCTTCTCGCGATAGGCTTCCCAGCCGTCATCAAACTGGCCGGCGTAGGCATCTGCCCATTCCTTGGGCACGTGATGGGGTGCGTGCATAGCGCCGGTGCAGAAGTACATGAAGAAGGGCTTATCCGGGGCGACCTGTTTGGAGTCGGCGATAAAGCCGATAGCCCTGTCGGCCAGGTCTTCTGTCAGGTGATAACCCTCTTCAGGCGTCTTGGGCGGCTCGACACGGTGATTATCGTAGGTCAGATCCGGATAATACTGATGGGTGTCGCCACCCAGGAATCCGTAGTAGCGCTCGAAACCGCGACCCAACGGCCAACGGTCATAGGGACCGGCCGCCGAGATCTGGTCGGCCGGCGTCAGATGCCACTTGCCTACGGCATACGTGTTGTAGCCGTGTTCGAGCAGCATTTCAGACAAAAAGCCGTTCTCGTGGGGAATGTAGCCGTCGTAGCCGGGATAGCCTGTTGAGACTTCAGTGATGGCGGCCATGTGGTTGGAGTGATGGTTGCGCCCGGTCAGCACACAGGAACGCGTGGGTGAACAGAGCGCGGTGGTGTGCATATTGTTGTAGCGCAGGCCGTTGTCGGCCAGGCTATCGAGCACCGGCGTATTGATGGGGCTGCCATAGCAGCCGAGTTGGCCGAAGCCCGTGTCGTCCAGAATGATGAAGAGGACATTAGGCGAGCCTGCCATGGCGCGGTTAGGCTCCGGCCACGCGGGAGATGATTGGTCTGTCGTGCGGCCGACAATGCCGGGAAAGGTCGTTCCGGGTTTGTATTCAGTCAGTGCCATTTCGAATCCTCCAGGTTAGTTGTTTCCAGGTCAGTCGTTTAATGAAATGTTCAAATCAATGGAATGTTCAAATTGAGGAAAAGTCCCCGACACTACGTCCAAAATAGATCAGGCTTGCTCGTTGAGATCAAAGTGCTGGGGGATTTCTACGCTCAACTCACCTTCTTCGCAGTGAAAGAGCGATGCACCAACACGTTCAAGCGCTTGACGGTAGCACGCGGCCGTTGGCGATCTAGAATCCATTGTATCAGGGCATTTCGCGGCCGAATATAGGCTTGATCCCGAACGTGATTGAACAAAATCAGTTCAGTTGTTAATCACCCAACCGGCGGTAATCCCTCAGCACCTGAACCAAACGGTCGTGTGGCAGTGCATAGACAGTATTCCCATTGATGCCAACCATCGTCTCAGCAGCGATCATGGTATTGACAATCGCCTCTTCGGTGGCAAAAACCGTCGCCTCGAAGAGCGGCGTCATACGGTCGTTGGCCAGCATGTTGAGACTGGTGACGCCGCCTTTGGCGGCCGATCCAGGGTTCGCCGTCGAAAAGGCGATGAAGATGTCCCCCGAACTGTCGGCCCCCATACCGCCGACACGGGCAATGCCCAGCGGCACGCGCCGTGCCAGTCGCTTGAGCTGATGGGGCAGCAGCGGCGCATCGGTGGCCACTACGACAATGATCGAGTTGCCGTCACCGCCATCGCTGATCGCGTTTATCAGCGGCATCAATTCGGTGATCTCTCGGCCCACCGGCACGCCTGCGATGGTCAAGTTCCTGCGTGTTCCATAGTTTGCCTGCACCAGAACGCCAACTGTGTATCCTCCATCCTCCTCATCCAGCACTCTGGACGCGGTGCCGATGCCGCCCTTGAATTGATGACAGACCATCCCGGTTCCGCCGCCTACATTGCCCTCGGCAACAGGGCCGGATACGGCTTCATTCAAGGTCGAAAAGACATGATCTTTCTTCACATGAAATCCGTTGATGTCATTCAGGCCGCCGTCGTAGGTTTCAGCCACAACAGGCAGACTCCAGAAGAACGGCTCGGACGCTGACGAGTTCTGGTGCTTCTGGTGGAGCCAGGCGACCACGGCATCGCGTACCACGCCCACGCTGTGGGTGTTGGTCAGCATCACCGGTCCTTCAAGAAAGCCGGATTCCTCCACCCAGGTGGTGCCGGTCATCTCGCCGTTGCCGTTGAGCGAGTACCAACCCGCGCAGACCGGATCGTTGACTTTGCCCCGCGGCAGAATCGCAGTGACGCCGGTTCTGATCGGCCCCTTGCCGACTTGGAGAGACCCCTCACCTGAAATCAGTGTCACCTGTCCCAGTGCGACTCCGCCGACATCCGTGATGGCATTCAGCGCCCCGGGTTCACCATCGAAAGGGATGCCGAGATCGCGTGCTCTGGCCATTGCCTTCTCCTTTTCATGTCCAAATGTGTTGCACAATTGGCCTACTGGACAGTGCTGCACTCCAATTCTATACTGAAGCATCTGCGAGCCACAACCCAAGAAATTGGAGCAGTCGAAAATGAACGACAGACCAAACATCCTCTGGATCTGCACCGACCAGCAGCGCTACGACACGATCGGCGCTCTGGGCAATCCCCACATCCGCACGCCCAACATCGATCGGCTGGTTTACGAGGGCGTGGCCTTCACACACGCCTACTGCCAGAATCCCATCTGCACGCCCAGCCGGGCCAGCTTCCTGACCGGCATGTACCCCAGCAGCGTCCATGCCTGCATGAACGGCAACGATCACTGGGCCGACGCCGCACCGCTGGTAACCAAACTGCTGGCCGATGCAGGCTACGATTGCGGACTGGCAGGCAAACTGCACCTGGCCGGGGCCGCCGACCGCATCGAGCCGCGGCCCGACGACGGCTACCGCGTCTTCCACTGGAGCCATCACCCCTATGATGACTGGGACGAGGGGCACGAGTATACAGACTGGCTGCGCGCTCAAGGTCAAGATCCGACCACGCTCTTCGCCGATCCAGCGACGATTCCGCCCCACCTGCATCAGACAACCTGGTGCACAGACCGGGCTCTCGATTTCATCAGTGAGGAACGTTCCCAGCCTTGGTTGATGAGCGTCAACTACTTCGATCCCCATGCGGCCTTCGATCCGCCCCAGCCCTATCTGGATCGCTATAACCCCAGACAAACTCCCGCCTCCGCTCTTTGCCGAAAGCGATTTGGCCGCCCAAGCCAAGCTATCCGACGTGGTCTTCCAGACCCAGGCCACTGCGCCTAACAGGATGACCATGGAGGACTATTTCGACAGCAGCTATTTTGAAAACGGCGACCATGCAGACGAGTCAAGCGGACAACCGACTACGGCCCAGGCCATCAAAGCCGCCTACTACGCCATGATCGAGCTGATCGATGACAATGTCGGGCGTCTGCTCGATGAGTTGGAGCGAACGGGCCAGCGCGAAAATACGTTGGTGATCTTCATGAGCGACCACGGCGAGATGCTGGGCGATCACGGGCTGGTGCTCAAAGGCTGTCGATTTTACGAGGGACTGGTGCGCGTACCGCTGATCATGCGCTGGCCTGGTCAGATTGCCGAAGGCAAAAGAAGCGAAGCGCTGGTTGAGCTGACCGATATCGCCCCCACACTGCTGGATCTCTGCGATGTGGAAATTCCCAGTCGGATGCAGGGCAAGTCGCTGCATCCGATTTTGTGCGGCGACGCCGATCCCGCTCACCACCGGTCCGCGGTGCGAACAGAGTACTATCGCACGCTCTCCTACCTAGAGCGAGACGTTATCAAACAAGGCGGTCATGGTTCTTTCGGCACCATGATCCGTGATGAACAGCACAAGCTGGTCACCTATCATGGCCATGAGGTAGGCGAGCTGTTTGATCTTGTCAACGATCCAGAGCGAATTCGACAATCTGTGGGATGATCCAGCCTACGCAGACGTCCGTTTCCGTCTGATGAAACAGAGCTTCGATTCACTTGCCTTTGCCGTAGATCGCGGGCCTGAACAGGTGACGCGGTTTTGAGAAGGATGGAACGCGGATGACACGGATTGGGCGGATATTCGCTGACCTTTTTTTGTCTCTATCCGCGTTCATCCGCCAGATCCGCCCTATCCGCGTTCCATCTTTTCCTTATCCGACACCTCACTCACTAATTAGTAAGGAGAAACGTCGCATGCAGCACGTCACAATCTATCGAGAGCCGGGTCGCTATGCAGGCTGGCCGGCCAACTACGGGATCTGGTCTTGGGGCGACGAGATCGTGGTCGGCTTCACGGTGGGCTACGCCGATGAAGCTGGCGGTTTCCATGCTCGCGACCGCAGCCGACCTTTTGTGGCCATGCAGGCGCGCAGCGTGGACGGCGGCGAGACTTGGCAGGTTGAGCAGACGCCCTGCGACACGCCAGGCGATCGTGGCATCCTCTCAGCCGACGAACATGTGAATGCCGATCTGAGCGCGGCCCAGGCAATCGAGCGGGGATTGGCGAACAGTCCTGAGGCGAGCCCTGGCGAAATCGACTTCAGCCATCCCGACTTCGCGTCTGATGTGTGCACGCACTGGCCTGGGTGGAGGCACAGTCTCCTGGTTCTACACGTCGGTCGATCGCTGTTGCACTTGGGATGGCCCGTTCTCCCTGCCTATGTTTGGCCAGTCCGGCATCGACGCACGCACGGACGCAATCATCTCCGGCCCAAACGAATGCCTCCTGTTTCTTGACCGCGGCCAGAGACGGACGGCAGCGAAGGCAAAGGCGTGTTCTGTGCGCGCACGACCGACGGCGGCAAATCGTTCGAATTCGTTTCGTGGGTGGCCAAAGCTGAGGCAGGCTATGCCATTATGCCATCCAGCGTACGCCTGTCAGACACGCGCATCCTGACTGCGGTGCGCTGCCGGGAAGGGGGTACGGATTTTGAGACTGCACGCTGCTGGATCGACCTGTATGCCTCCGACGACAATGGTAGATCCTGGACACAGATGAACCAACCGGTACCCGACACCGGACGCGGCGGCAATCCGCCCATGTTGATTCGGCTAGCCGATGGCCGGCTCTGTCTGACCTACGGCGTTCGCACACCGCCCTTCGGTATGCGCGCCAAGATCAGCGAAGACGGCGGAACCACATGGGGACCAGAGGTCGTCCTGACCGACAACGCGGGCAGCCACGATCTGGGCTATCCGCGCTCTATTCAGCGAGCGGACGGCTCGGTCGTCACCGTATACTACACGAATGACCGGCTGGGTGGTGAAGGCTATCTGGCCGCGACGATCTGGACGCCGTAAATGGCACTTTGGGTTCACGGTTCAACCACGGACCTCACAGGACCACCTGATCACCCGTCTGTTCTTGCCAATCGCAGATGCGCGCTGTCAGATTGAGAACTCGATCGGCTTGCGCCGGATCATCGTACAGATTGACAAGTTCAAGGGGATCGTTGAACAAATCGTATAGTTCACACCGATCGGTTGCACTCAGGTTGAGCTTCCATCGCCCATCATGTACGATGGTCCGCCACGGCCCCCTGACCCGTTCCCATTCCTCGGCTGGCACGCCGTTCGCATAGAGACGGATCGGTCGGGCATCGTCGCCATTCCACTCGATGAACACGTCATTGGTCTCCAGGGTTGCCTCGCCACGCAGCACGCCGGCTTTGCTGTCGCCCTCCAGATCATCGGGAATTGGTTCATCCATCAGATCGAGCAACGTCGGCACCAGATCGATCTGACCTATGGCTCCGTTGATGAAGCGCTGTTCGCTGCTGAGCCAGGGCACACGCAAAAGCAACGGTACACGGGCCGATTCCTCATACAACACGCTCTTCTCGAAGAGGCCATGGTCGCCCATCATGTCGCCGTGCTCACTGGTGTAGACAATGATCGTGTTGCCGGCCTGGCCAGATTCTTCCAATGCCTGGAGTATGTCGCCCAGCCCGCGGTCGACCAGCGTGACATTGGCCATGTACTGGGCTCGCAGTTGACGGCAGCCGGCCTCTGTCGACAGATCGATGCCTTCATGCTCCCCGCCGCCCATATAGTGGTCGGCCTGCATGCGGTGGAGCAGCGATGCGTTCTCCGCCGGTTTCTGTCGGAAATGAGGGCCGACCGGCAGAGTCTCCGGATCGTATAGGTCGTCTAGCGGGCCGGTGTAGGGATTGTGCGGCTCAAAGAAGTTGACGTAGAGCACAAACGGGTTGTCGCCGTTCTCTCTTATGAAGCGAGCGGCCTCACGTCCCAGGAAGCGTGCCTTCACGTGCTCCTCGGGCAGTTGGGTCGTCAGCAGACGCCCGAAGACCATTTCGCCCTCCCGCTCGACATCCGGCGAGTAGCCTTGCTCGATCAGATAGTGATGATAGGTGCTGAACTGGTCCAAGTATTCGGGCTTCGAGTAGTACTGCCGGTAGAGATCCTCGACACTGACCCAGTCGCTAAAGCCGTGCTGAGCAATGATCTCATCGCCAAGATGCCACTTGCCGTAGTAGGCCTTCCGGTAGTCGTCGGAGACCATTTCAGCAATTGTGGGCGTTTCCGGCTTGAGCGGGATGTTGAGCGCCGTGCAGCCATTGGTGTGGGGATAGAGACCGGTCATGATCGACGACCTCGCCGGCGTGCAGATCGGCTGGGTGACATAAGCGCGCTCGAAGACAAAGCTCTCGTCGGCCAGTGCATTCATGTTGGGCGTCTCGATCCAGTCATTGCCGTAGCAGCCCATCGTGTCATGGCGCTGTTGGTCGGTGAAGATGAAGAGCAGGTTGGGACGTTTCGTCATTCGGAGACTCCTTCAGGGTGTGCGACGGGAAAACATTTGTCACAGATGGGCACAGATGAATACCTGATATTCACAGATGGATTTTGGGCCGCTCCGTGCTATCAGAAGGGTCTATCTTGTTATCTGCGTCCCATCCCATTTTACGCTGTGCCCATCCATGACTCTACTGCAAAGAGCCTTTTGTTGACACGAATGGTCACGAATTGTGTCGTCGCCCCAGAGAGAAAATTCGCGATAATTCGTGTAAATTCGTGTCTGGATCCCTTTCTGCAGTGGTGTCATCTGTGACAAATTCCTTTGCTCCCAAATCAGAATTACCACTCTTGCGGCCACACATAACTACCTGGCTTCATGGTCAGGATAAAGTTGTCCCGGCCGTCAGGCTGCACAGAGACAACGCCGGGAGCCTGTTCGGCCAATACATGCAACCGATCCCAGCCAAAGCGTCGGATGAGTGCGGCCGCGGTAGCGCCCCCTTCCACAAGCAGATGGTCGACGGTCATCATTGCCAGAATCTTCTCTGTGGCTGCGCCGAGATAGCCGGTCAATCGTTGAGGTAGACCCGGCTCACGCCGCAGCGGTCGATCAATGGCGATGATCACGGTTGAGTCTGTTTGAAGCGCAGCCACCGTGGATGCGGCCCACGTCGACAGCAGTTCTTCTGCTTGAACGGGTACGTCAAGCAGAGCAGGAGGCAGGCGAAAAACCGGGATCCCCCGCTCCTCGGCGGTCCGGCAGAAGCGACGGCTGCCGGCAGATGTGCTGCCGCAGACAAAGAGTTTGTTGCCGCTCGCATTGCTATCAGCGTAACGCTCAGCATGCTCTGTGGTGACTCGCCCTGTTCCCTCTAACAGCGCACCAAAAAAGTCGGCAGCGCCTGAGGCGATGGCGTCGGCAGGGATGGCTTGCGCCCAGGCAGATAGGTCGGTCGCGGATCTTGTCTCACCTACAACGACGCCGCGCTCGGGAAACAGGTCACCGGTTGCGGCGACCCAGATCGGCCACTGCCCTGCAATTCCCAGGCTATCACGCCCGACCAGCAGGCCCACGACATTCGACGTCAACGCCGGGTATTCGGGGTCGTTGGCGAAATCGGTCTCATGCAGAAGCTGGCCATTGACCCGATAGTCTCCGCCGCTGATCGTGCGACCCAGCGCCGGGTTGGCGGGAACCAGCAACGCCCTTTCATTGCCAAAGGCCTCGAGTAGAGCACCCAGTTCGGCCACAACATGGCCGCGTAGCACCGAATCGACCTTCTTGAAGATCCAGTCGACCGGCATGGCGTTGCACTGCTCGGCGAGGCGTGAAGCTCGCCGCATTGCTTCATCGGCAGAGCACGCACGCGAATCAGTATCGATCACGAGGACATCCACGTTCAGGTTCGCCGGCACGCGGCTGGAGCCGGATGCTGTCACCACATCAGCCGACAGACCATAACGCCATGCCATGCCACCCATCTCCGCGGCTCCACTGAGGTCATCGGCCAGGACGACGATCATGGCTAGGAGACCGTGCGTCCGCCGGCTAGACGAGCCGCCCAGCGGACTGCCTGATAGAGGCTGGTTGGGCTGGCCCTACCCTGCCAGGCGATGTCGAAGGCGGTGCCGTGATCGACCGAGGTGCGAATGACCGACAGACCCAGCGTGATGTTGACACCGGTGTCGAAAGCCAGCATTTTGAAGGGAATGTGTCCTTGGTCATGGTACATGCAGACGAAGGCGTCCACCTGCTCTCGCTTGGACTGCACAAAAGCGGCGTCCGGCGGCAGAGGTCCCTCCACATCAAACCCCCGGGCACGCGCCGCAACGATGGCCGGTTCTATGAAGCGTTCCTCTTCCTGACGCCCGAAGAGACCATGCTCGCCCGCGTGCGGGTTCAGGCCGCAGACGGCAATGCGCGGCGATTTACCACGGAGCCGCTGCATGGCATCTGCCGTCAGTTCGATTACCTCTAGGATGCGCTCCTGGGGAATGTTGGTCGGCACATCGGCAATGCCGATATGGGTGGTCACAAAGCTGGTGGTGATGGGGTCCGAGGCCAGCATCATACAGGCTCGATCGGCATTGGTCAGCGACGCGAAGCATCTCGGTGTGGCCGGGAAAGGGTACGCCGGCCAGGTGCAGCGCTTCTTTGTGGATGGGCGCAGTAGCCACGGCGTCGACCTCGCCACGTAGCGCCGCCTGGATGCTCGTCTCGATGTAGGTGTAGGCAGCATGGCCGCACGCCTGAGCCACGGCACCGGGCACAAGAGTGGCGGCATCAATGGCTTTGCAGTCAATAACAGTGGGTGCTTGGGGGCGAAGGCCCTGCTCCCACTCGGGCAATGTGAGACTGTGGGCCGAGAACGAAAGCCCGCAGACGGATGCCACGCGGGCAAGGACACCTGCATCGCCAAAGACGACAGGAACACACTCATCCTGCAGCGAAGGCTCAAGCAATGCCCGCAGACATAGCTCGGGGCCGACGCCTGCCGGGTCGCCCATGGTAATGGCGATGACTGGGAGATCGGATTGGGTTTGCATATTGAACCTCGGAATGGTAGTTGGTTGGTTTGCTACTTGCTGCGTGGCATGCTCGCTCGGCTACAGAACCTATCGCCAATTCACCTTGTCAACTCTTCCCAGCCTACAAGTCAATCCTTGTATGAGCAAGTTTGCGAAAATTGGCAGCGAAGCTGAAAGCACAACAAGATTATACCTTTTGTAGGTCACGCTTGCAGCGTGACAAGGTGCGCGTGCCAGACGGACCAGGTCCCGAAGGAGTCCGACTGCTTAGGGTTCAGAAATTATTCCGGTAACCGTAGGTGCGGTTTGCAACCGCAGAAGCTGCGGAAGTCCTGAATGATTCGGGAGTCGTGCGGTTGCAAACCGCACCTACATTATTGCCGAAGTATTTGGTTAACCTTCAACAAGTCGGACCTAGAAAAGTCATGTCTTCATAGCCTCTTCCGTTTAGGGACAAGCGACGCGGGACAATTGTCCCGGTCTCGCGGGATAGATGTCTCTGGTTTTCGGATATACGATCCGGTACAATGGAAGCAGGCAACCAACTTATCTTCAACCGCGTGCTTGCTCGCAGAGAGCGCTCCTAGCAATGGATATCAGCAGAACACAGATCGGTATTAGCTTGATCATGGCCGGCGTCGCAACACTTGCCCTAGGGCTGTTGCAGTGGATCACTGGCGCGCCTGCGTTGGTCATCCCCGTCTCGATTGGCGGGCGCAATTGCGATGACTGGCTTGCTACTGGCGTTCTGGTTCCCCCAAAAGCCTACAGATGACAAGGAGTTAAGTCGCGTCAACCGCGCCCTTCGGGTGCGTAGCGCGTGCAATCGGACGCTGGTCAGGGCCGAGAGCGAGTCGGCTTTCCTGGCCGACATCTGCCGCATCATCGTGGATGTCGGAGGCTATCGGCTGGCGTGGGTCGGCTTCATCAATGAGGAAGCTGATGAGCTTGATCAAGACAGCAAACGGGTCTACCCGATAGCGCAGCGCGGCTATGAGGATGGCTACCTGGAATCCATCGAGATCCGCTGGGACGAATCGGAGTATGGACGTGGACCGACCGGCACGGCAATCCGGACCCACGCGCCTGCGGTCGTGCGCAACATTCTTGCCGATCCGACCTTTTCACCATGGCGAAGCGAGGCCAAGCAGCGAGCTTTCAGCTCGGTTATCGCCCTGCCGTTGGCCGATGAAGAAGAGATATTGGGTGCGCTGACGATCTACGCGGTCGAGCAGGATGCGTTCGACGCCGACGAAGTTGCGCTACTCTCTGATCTGGCCGACGACCTCGCCTACGGCATCTCCACGCTGCGTGCACGGGCCCAACATGAGATCGATTCACAGGCGCTCTCCCACTTTGAATCCAAAGCCCACGCGCTGACTGGACGCCATGCCCGACACCATGATGATTCTGAGATCAGACGGCGAATGTCTTGATATACGGACAGCCAAGGACGGCAACCCCTGGCGGCCGCCGGGCGAATTTAAGGGTCAACATGTGTCAGCCATCCTACCGGATGTGGTCAGCAACAAATACGTGCACCACCTGACCAAGACGCTGCGATATGACCGCCGCCAGATCTTCGAGTATGAGCTGGCGACCGACGGCAGCACGCACTCGTTCGAGGCGCGCATCGTCAAGATGCGGGCGGACCGCGTTTTGGCCATTGTCCGCGACATCACTGAACGCAAGGCTCATGAGGCCATCATCGAAGAAGAACGCGAGCGAATCGCCCGCGATCTGCATGACGGGCTGGCTCAGAATCTCTATTTCCTGGGCCTCAAGATCGATTTCCTGGCCAAACAGGTCTTGCAAGATCCGGAGACGACTCACGAGGAACTGACGGCGCTCAAGAAGACCGTTCAGGCCAACATCCACGAGATCAGACGCACTATCTTCGCCCTGCGTCCGATCGATCTCGATGCCGGATTCGATGTCGCGACACGCACCTATGTGCGCGAGTTCGGCGAGCAGGCAGGCCTACAGATCGACTACTCCTTCGAGGGCAACGAGGATGACCTGCCGCCTGCGCTGGAGCCGGTGCTCTTCCGGCTGGTGCAAGAGGCGCTCAACAATGTGGCCAAACATGCCGGCGGCAGCCGGGCCTGGGTCGACCTTGTCATCCGCCCGACAGAGGCTGTCGTGCTGGAAATTCGCGACGACGGTATCGGCTTTAACGCCGACCGCTTGCCGACGGCCAATGGGGCCAGGCTAGGATTATCACAGATGCGTGAACGTGTGGTTGCGACCGGTGGGGCCTTTTCAGTGACCAGCGTGCCGACAGAGGGCACCACGTTGCATGCGGAGATGCCCATCGCACAGGCCTCAATTGTTCAGGCGTCAGTTGCTCAGCCATCTACCTCAGGAGCGCCGGCATGACCAAGCGCATTCGCATTCTGATTGCCGATGATCACACCATGGTCCGCCAGGGGCTAACACAGATCTGCAATGCCGAGCCGGACATGGAGGTGGTAGGGCAGGCGGCTGACGGACAGGAGGCGTCTCGGTTGGCCTTGCAGCTCGCACCGCACGTGGTGGTCATGGATATCAACATGCCCGTGCTGGACGGTGTGCAGGCGACACGCTACATCACCGAAAATGCCCCGGATGTGGGCGTGCTGATCCTGACCATGTATCGGCAGGATCAGTACGTCTTTGAAGCAATCAAAGCCGGCGCCCGTGCCTACCTTCTCAAGGATGCCGATAGCGACGAGCTGTTGCGCTCGATTCGTATCGTGGCTGGCGGTGAGGCGCTGCTTGAGCCCGCCATCGCGCTGAAGATGATGGACGAGTTTCGGCGCATACAAGAGGCGCCCGATGGCGACATGACGAGCAACGACGGAACCGATCAGCAGATCGCCCAGCTCTCCGACCGCGAACAGGAGATCCTCAAGCTGGTCGCGCAGGGGCTGGACAACAGTGCCATCGGCGACCGGTTAGGTCTGTCCGAAAAGACCATCCGCAACCGGCTGACCCAGATCTTCGATAAGCTTCAAGTCAACAACCGCATCCAAGCGACGCTGGTCGCGCTGAGACAGGGGCTGGCGAGCTTGGATGAGGAGGAAGGGTTGTAATACGTAATCACGTACTGCGTAATTATTGCTACGTGCTGCTTGCTGCGTGAGATTGGCGTAGAGGATCGGGTTCGTTAACATGAATGATTTGATGTGTAGACAGCACTAATATTCGAAGCCACTGCATCAACGAGACCTTACGCAGCACGCAGCACGTCCCGCCCAATTGTTCGTAATCGAGCTAACTGATTCAATCCAGAAAGGATTTCACCCATGCGCGTAATCGTTACCGGCGGCAGCGGCAAGGCCGGGGCCTATACGGTTCGGGAGCTGGCCGCGGCCGGCCATGAGGTACTCAATGCCGACCGCATGCCGCCCAAGGAGGCGCTGCCCGGTTCGTTCATCCAGCTCGACCTGACCGATGCCGGCGAGGTCTATGATCTCGTCGCCCAGTTCAAGCCAGAGGGCGTCTGTCACCTGGCGGCCAACCCGTCGCCGTCCGGCTTCCCACGGCAACAGACTTTCGCCAACAACGTGCTCAGCACCTACAACGTTATGCAGGCGGCGGGCGACAGCGGCATCGTAACCCGTTTCATCTATGCCTCCAGCGAGATGGCGACCGGCTGGCTGACCACCGATGAGCTTCCATCACGCTTCCCATTCAATGAAAAGGACCGGGTCGACACGCCCAGCGCCTATGCATTGAGCAAGTTCATGGGCGAGAAGATCGCCGACTCCATGCTCGTGCGCTATCCGCAGATGACCTTCTGCAGCCTGCGCATCAACAATGTCATCCCCCACGATGCCTATGACATTCTGGCCTATCGGCGCGAAAACTTCCCCGAGGGCGGCGGCAACTTCTGGAGCTATATCGACGCGCGTGACGTCGCCGGCGCCTTCCGCGCTGCGCTGGAGGGCGAAAGCGAGGGCCATGAAGTCTACCTCATCGCCGCGGCCGATACCTGTCTCGACACACCGATCCAGGAGGCTGTCGAACGACTCTATGGCCCCGGCGCTAACTTCGCTGCTGACCACAGCGAATTCCAATCGGCCTTCGATTGCAGCAAGATCGAACGTGATTTTGGTTGGACGGCGCAACATAGTTGGCGCGACGAGGTCTAGGCACGAACGATAGGACACGGATGGAGCGGATATCCACAGATAAAAAAAATCAGCGAATATCCGTCAGATCAGTGTCGCGGATCCGGTCACTCATCGAGACCTTATGCAGCACGCAGTACGCAGCAGAATCCAACCAAAACAGGAAAGGACTAAAACAACCATGCAATACACGAATCTTGGCCGTACCGGCCTGACCGTGAGCAAGCTCTGCTTGGGCACCATGAACTTCGGCCCGCGCACCAGCGAGCAAGACTCTTACGCCATCATGGACCATGCGCTGGACGTGGGTCTCAACTTCTTCGACACAGCCAATCGCTACGGCCGTGAGGTTAGCCTGGGCCACACCGAGGAGATCATCGGGCGCTGGTTGGCCCAGGGCGGACGACGCGAACAGGTCGTGCTGGCCACCAAGCTCTACGGCGCGATGGGCGACGGCCCCAACGACAAGGGTCTTTCGGCCTACCACATCCGCCAGGCCTGTGAGGATAGCCTGCGCCGGCTCCAGACCGACCACATTGACCTCTACCAGATGCACCATGTGGACCGCAGCACGCCATGGGAAGAGATCTGGCAGGCCATGGAGCAGCTCGTGCGCGAGGGCAAGATTCTCTACGTCGGCTCCAGCAACTTTGCGGGCTGGCACATCGTGCAGGCTAACGAAGCCGCCAAACAGCGCGGCTTCATGGGCCTGGTCTCGGAGCAGAGCAAGTACAGCCTCAATGCACGCATGGTCGAGCTGGAAGTATTGCCCGCCTGCGAGAGCTACGGCGTCGGCGTGATTCCGTGGAGCCCGCTAGGCGGCGGTCTGCTGGGCGGCGTGCTCAAGAAGGTCTCCGAAGGCCGGCGCGCGTCGGAAGGCATGCAGCGCACCATCGAAGCGCATCGCGACCAGCTTGAAGCCTGGGAAGGTCTCTGTGCTGAGCTTGGGCAAGAGCCGGCTGACGTGGCCCTGGCCTGGCTGCTCCACAACCCGGTCGTGACTGCACCCATCATCGGCCCGCGCACCATGGCCCAGTTCGAAGGCAACCTGGGCTCGCTGGATATCGAACTCTCTGACAAAACCCTGGCCAAGATCGACGAGATCTGGCCCGGCCCCGGCGGTGCTGCGCCTGAAGCCTATGCGTGGTAAGAAGGTTTGGTAAGACCATTTCAAAGAAATAATGATCCACGAAGAGCACCAATAAACACGAAGTAAGGGTTGATCTTCGGGAAGATTCGTGGCCCTTCGTGGATAGCTATTTTTCTGCAATGGCCTAAGTGGGTCAGGAAGGAAGGCAAAAGATGAACTATCGCTTTATGGGCAAGACCGGCCTCAAGGTCAGCGACCTCTGCCTTGGCGCCATGACCTTCGGCCGCGAAGCAGATGAGAAACTGAGCCATCAGATGATGGATCGGTTTGTCGAAGGCGGCGGGAATTTTCTGGACACGGCCAACGTCTATTCGTTGGGCCGGTCTGAAGAGATTGTGGGAAGCTGGCTGGCAGGACAGAACCGGGACGATTTGGTGATCGCAACCAAGGTGCGCTTTCCCATGGGAAGCAGTCCCAATGACGTTGGGCTGAGTCGGAAACATATCCTGGCCAGCGTAGAAGCCAGCCTACGTCGTCTCGGCACCGACTACATCGATCTCTATCAGGTGCATTGCTGGGATCCGATCACGCCACTGGAGGAGACGCTGAGCACGCTCAACGATCTGGTGCGCTCAGGCAAGGTCCGTTACATCGGGGCCAGCAACTTCAGCGGCTGGCAGTTACAGAAGGCCATCGATATAAGCAAGCAGATGGGCTGGGAGCCATTCACTTGTTTGCAGCCGCTCTACAATCTGCTCGACCGCTCACTTGAATGGGAACTGATCCCCCTTTCTCAAAGTGAAGGTTTGGGCATTATTCCCTGGAGTCCGCTGCGCGGCGGCTGGCTCAGCGGCAAATTCCGCCGCGGCATGACCATGCCCGCAGAAGGCAGCCGAGTCGAGAAGGCAGAGAAAGAAGGCTGGGGCGAGTCCTGGAGCGCCTACAACAGCGAGCGGACCTGGTCCGTGCTTGATGTGCTCTTCGACATCGCTGAGGAGACGGGCAGAGCCGTGCCCCAGATCGCACTCAACTGGTTGCTCCAGCGGCCGGCCGTCACGGCGCCGATCATCGGTGCGCGCAACCTGGAGCAGTTGGAGAGCAATATGGGGGCCAGCGGCTGGGCACTCAGCGAGGAGCAGGTGACACGCCTCAGCCAGGCCGGGGCAACCGAACTGCCATATCCATATAGCCATATCAGTGGCGCCGAAAAGCGACGCTAGTGTGCAGTGGTTAGGGAATGGTGATTGGGGAATAGGGATTGGGTCGTCGTTGACTACGCCCAATCTCCCCCAAATCGCCTACTCTCCCGAATCCCTATTCCCTATTCCCCAATCACCAACATCAACACAAAGGACCACGAATGCAATACAGAAGACTTGGCAATGCAGGAATGAAAGTCAGCGCGGTCTCCCTCGGCGGCTGGACCACCTTCGGCGGCTCAATCAAAGAGATGGAGTTGGCCGAAGAGATCATTGTCGGCGCCTACGAAGCCGGCATCAATTTCTACGACATCGCTGATGTTTACGCACGGGGCGAGTCGGAAAAGATGATGGGCAAGGTGTTGGCCCGCTTCCAGCGCAACACGCTGGTCATTTCGTCGAAGGTCTTCGGCGCAATGAGCGATGACGTCAACGACCGCGGCCTCTCACGCAAGCATATCATGGAGTCTATCGACCGCTCGCTGCGCAACATCGGCACTGACTATCTGGATATCTACTACTGCCATCGCTACGACGATGAGACGCCGCTGGAAGAGACCGTCCGTGCCATGGACGACCTGATCCACAAGGGCAAGATCCTCTACTGGGGCACCAGCGAATGGCCGGCGGCACGAATCGCCGAAGCCTACGGCATCGCCCGCCAGTACAATCTCTATCCGCCCCAGGCCGAACAACCAGGCTACCACATGATGCGCCGCACGCGGGTCGAGAAGGAAGTCCTTCCCGTGACCGAGCCCTTGGGCATTGGACTGACCTCCTTCAGCCCCCTGGCCAATGGCCTGCTCACGGGCAAGTACGACGAAGATGTGCCGGAAGGCACACGCTACGCGGGCGCGACAATTTGGGTGACGAGTTTGAGGCCGATCGCGAGAAGGTGCGACAGCTCAAGCCAATTGCTGAAGGGCTAGGCATCACCCGCGCAGAGCTGGCTCTGGCCTGGTGTCTGCGTCTTCCGGGCGTCAGTAGCGTCATCACGGGCGCAACAAAACAGTCGCAGATCGAGAGCAATGCACGAGCGGCCGAGGTGGTGCTCGATGCCGATGTAATTGCGCAAATTGATGAGATTATGCCGCTGTAGGTGAGAAAACAGTTGACGGTGAATTGATAATGCTGAATGGTTAACGGGCATCTGCACATTTGGATCTGTTGATTTTGGGTTCGTCGCTCAACAGACAATCTGTTGTCACAGTCGCACACAGATATGATTTGGGTCAGTAACCCATCTGTGAACATCCGATTTCCATCTGTGTCCATCTGTGACAAAAAACGAAAGGACCAACCACATGCAATACCGTTCATTCGGAAGAACCGGCGTCAAGGTCAGCGAGCTTTGTCTGGGCTGCATGATGTTCGGCGGCAAGACCACGCCTGAGGACTCGTATGACATCATCGACAAGGCCATCGGGTCGGGCATCAACTTTCTGGACACGGCCAATGTCTACAGCCGTGGCCGCAGCGAGGAAGTGACCGGCGAAGCCCTGGCCCGCAACGGCAAGCGCCATCAGATCGTGCTGGCAACCAAGGTCCACGGCACCATGGCCGACGACGATGTCAACATGTCGGGCAACAGTCGACGCCACATCATCCAGCAGGCCGAGGCCAGCCTACGCCGCCTCCAGACCGACTACATCGACCTCTACCAGATCCACCGGCCCCAGTCCGACATCCCCATCGACGAGACGCTGCGAGCGCTGGACGATCTGATCCGTGACGGCAAGGTCCGTTACATCGGCACCAGCACCTTCGCCGCCTGGCAGGTCATGGAGTCGCTCTGGACCTCCAAGGAATTGAGCCTCAATCGCTTCGTCTGTGAACAACAGCCCTACAACATCCTGGACCGACGTGTCGAGCGCGAGCTGTTGCCCATGGCACAGACGTACGGCATCGCCACCATTCCGTGGAGCCCGTTAGCCGGGGGTCTGCTGACCGGCAAATACACGCGCAACGCCCCGGCTCCGGCAGATAGCCGCTTCGCCAACGTGGACGATAACCCGATACAGAAGCGACGTATGGTTGAACAGGTCTACGATGTCAACGAGGCGCTTCAGCCCATGGCTGATGCCAAGGGTTGCACCGTGGCGCAGTTGGCTCTGGCCTGGGTTCTCCAGCAACCGGGCGTGACCAGCCCCATCATCGGGCCGCGCACGATGGCGCAGTTCGAGGACAACCTTGGTGCGATTGATGTAACGCTCAAAGACGAGGATCTGGCCGTGATCGATGGTCTAGTGCCGTCGGGGCAGATGGTATCACCCTTCTATCAGGCGGACTTCGGGCCGCATCAGTATCGGTAAAGGGCTTACCACAGAGGCGCGGAGGGGGCACAGAGGTCACGGAGAATTTTTATGCGTCTCACTCTGTCTGTTCTCCATGCCGCCTCCGCTCTGTAGTAAAGCCTTATTGTTGCAGTGATGAACTAACGAAGGAGCGCCGACTGTGAAAGTAGGATTCATTGGGTTGGGCATCATGGGCAGCCGGATGGCCGCCAATTTGCAGGCGAATGGCTATGAGTTGGTTGTTCATAATCGGACGCGGGGCAAAGCTAACGAATTGATTGTTGCGGGCGCGACGTGGGCGGATTCACCGGCAGCGGTCGGACGACAGGCTGGCGTGCTGTTCACCATGTTGGCGACACCTGAGGCCGTGGAAGCGGTCGCTCTGGGCGCTGACGGGTTCCTGAATTACCTGCCGGCGGGCACGCTTTGGATCGACTGCAGCACAGTCAACCCATCTTTTTCAAGGAGAATGGCAGCGGAGGCGAAAGCACGGCAGATACGCCTGGTCGATGCCCCGGTGGCAGGCACCAAAGCGCCAGCAGCCAGCGGCGATCTGCTCTTTGTGGCAGGCGGCAGCAACGCCGATCTTGAAGAGTGTCGTCCCTATTTTGAAATCATGGGGCGGCAGACATTCCATGTCGGTGAGCAGGGCATGGGCGTATCCATGAAGATGGTTATGAACATGCTGCTGGGCGTCTCGCTGCTCGGCTTTGCCGAAGCCATGGCACTGGGCCAGTCCATGGGGATTGAGCGGGATCAACTGTTGGAGACGTTGGTCGGTTCAGCGGTCGTCGCGCCGGTGGTCGGGGCCAAGCGCGGGAACATTGAGAGCGGGGAATACGATGCGGCTTTCCCACTGCGCTGGATGCAGAAGGACTTGCAATTGGCGGCAACATCCGCCTATGAAAACGGTGTGGCCATGCCGATGGAGAACGCGGCCAAGGAGGCCTATGCCATGGCCATCCGCCAAGGGCTAGGTGACTTGGATTTCTCGGCCATCTACCGATTCATCAACGAATCAGTGAACAACAAGTCAGAAGAATAGGAGCTAGCATATGGATGCCCAAGATGTTATCCAGCGTCGGAGAACTGTCCGAGATTTCACCGGACCCCCAATCCCGCGCATCGATCTGGAAACCATCGTAGATGTGGGTCGACTGGTGCCCACCACCCACAACCGCTAGCCTTGTGGATTATTAAGCGAGAAACGCAAGATGTGTACGTACTTCATGGGCGTCGTGCAGCGCCATCAACAACGCATCTCCGGTCCGTTGATGGACCGCACCGATATTCATCTGTACGTGATGGGCGTGCCTTACGAGAAGCTGTCGAGCCTGGATGACGGTGAGTCGTCGTCTGCAGGAACAGCGTCCCAACGCTGAAGAAATCACTAGCGAGTATCTGGCCTCCTATGATCGTTAAGGAATGCTCGCCAGGAAGTGCGGCCACGTTCAGGTGCTGACGGAATATTGTACCGTCGCAAGACTTCGGTTACTTAGAATTCCAATAGTCAAATACCGGAATTCAGACGCCGCTCAACCAGGCCTCTTACTGACAACCGAAGCTACGAAAACCTTGATCTCTTGACGTTTCTAGATTAGTGAGGATACGCCAGAACAAATAAACCGCCTAGGCGGTCAGCCAAATAGATTGCCTCTTCAGTCGCAGTCACGCTGAACGCTTCATCCGGGCTATCAAAGAGAGCGATCTCAATGGGTGTTGTCGGGTCGTTGATGTTCACCACACGCAGCCCGCTCTGACCGTCCGCGACATATGCATGGCTTCCTCTTATGACTACATCGCGGGCAATCCCGGGTGTTTCGTAGAGCCCAATCAGGGTTGGCGTCTTTGGGTTGCTCACGTCGACAACGCATAATCCCTGATCCCGATCTGCCACATACAGCCGCCCCTGGGATACGGCCAGTTTCCACGCCGTACCTGGCATTTCCATCATGCCGAGATAGCCTGGATGGGCTGGATCGTGGAGGTCGATGATGTGCACGCCGCCGCTGCCAGCCAGATATGCCAAGTCTCCGTTCAGTGCAACATCTTGGACGTGGCCAATCGACTCGTAGCGAGTGAGCAAAATCGGGTGTTTTAGGTCAGTTGTGTCCACCACCAGCAATCCATCTCTGCCGGCGGCAAGGTAGGCGATGCCGTTGTCTACGGCCACGTTGTACAGATCGCCCGACGTGCGGAACTTGCTCACGGCCACTGGCTGATTCGGATCTGAGACATCAATGACTTGAAGGCCGTATCCCCAGTCTGCCAGATAGGCCAAGTTGTCGTCCACCACTATCTGCCAGATCTGTCCAGGCGTCTGCAGAAAACCAAGAGGCATCGGGGCGTTAGGATGGGTGATATCCACGATCTGGAAGTGGCCGCTCCAATGGCTAGAGAGATAGGCGTAGGGACCGTCCACTTCCACCGCCCAGGCGGTGCCTGTGGACTCAAACCGACCAAGCTGGATCGGCTCTGAGGGCTGTGACACATCGATGACCACCAGGCCTCCCTCGCCGTCTACAAGATAGACGTAGCCGCCGGCAGCGGCCAGGCCCATGATTAACGCCGCTGTCGAATCGGCATCCGCTAGATCGGCTTCCCAAGAGTGATCACCTGCCGCGGGGGATGAAGGATATACGCCATCTGTTTCAGTTTGCACCGATGGCTCGGCTGTGAGCATGATGGAATCAGTGGCTTGCAGGACAGGTCTGGCCGGATTCGAGATATCCGCCATCCACAGCCCCTTAGTCTCCGCGCTGACATAGAGCATATTGTCCATGGCGACGACCTTGTACGCGCAGCCCGGTCCCTGGAGCACGGTCGTCAGGACCGGTGCGGCGGGGTGGCTCATATCCAGCACTTGCAGCCCCCCATGCTCAGCGGCCACGTAGGCGTTGTCGCCGTTGACGGCCACAGAGACCACGCTTCCCTCTAGGCTCAAGTGAGCGACAGGTTGAAGATGGGCGGGATCCGAGCGGTCGAGCACCGTCAGGCCCTGCCGCCCGCCGCCCACCAGTACGTAGTCGTCCATCAAGGCAACGGTCCAAGCCATTCCCATGTGCGAACTCTCGCCCACGATCCGAGGTTGGTCCGGGCGGGTTATGTCGACCACAGACAACCCGGCTGCCTCCGTTGCGACATAGGCAAAATTGGTCCCCACTGCCACCTCCAGTGCTGGCCCGTCTGTGGCCACGAAGCCGCGAATTGTCGGCTGCTGCGGATCAGAAATATCCACCACTCGTAGTCCGTCGCGGGCCGTCACATAGGCTAGATCGTCGCGAACCGTCAGGTTGTAGGCCGGAAGCATGGCTGAGCCGATCTTTGTTGGAGCGTGTGGATCTGTCAGATCGATCACGGCCATTTCATAGCCGAGAGCCAAATAGGCGAAGTTGTCCTGAACAGCGGCGGCTAGACTTGGCCCGCCGGTGTGCCCCAACGTCCTGAGCTGGGCTGGCTCAAGTGCCATGCTAGCCGAATTCGCGCAGAGCAGACCGAACACCATCATGACTGGAAGAACCCACCGCGTTGTCTTGAGTATCACGCTCTACCTCCTTTGAATTGGAGCCGAATCCATACGCCTGTATTCCAGTGTAGGGATCGGGCGTCAGGTGATCGTCTGCTGATGCGTTAGGGGTGGCGTTGGATGCATAACTGGCCGGACAAACGCCGTGACAAACGGGTCGCCGAACGGAAAAACGGTTGAAGGCGGGAATGAGGTGTGAGATAATGGTAGCTGAATCGGCGATGAGGCTATCATGATGGATCATAGAAGGGGTGACCTGTGACCACGAACGGGCTGAGTCTATTCTTGCTGGGTTCCCCGCGCATCCGGCTCGACGGCCGCCCGGTGTCCATCACTGAACGCAAGGCCCTCGCGCTGTTGGCCTATCTGTCACAAGAAGGGGAACAGTCGCGCGATACCCTGGCAACCTTGCTCTGGCCCGATTCCGATCACCAGAGGGCCCGTGCCAACCTTCGCTATATCCTGTGGTCTGTTCGAAAGATATTGGGAGATGAATGGGTGGAGTCACGTGGGGATTCAGTCTGTCTAGCGTCGCGCGTGTGGGTGGATGTGGCAGAATTCTATCGGTGCCTCCCCGACCGGAGCCGGTTGGAGGAGTCAGTCCAGATCTACCGAGGGGATTACCTGCAGGGCTTCGCGCTGGCTGACAGTCCACAGTTCGACGAATGGCAGTTCTTCCAGACCGAGGCGCTGCGCCGGGACCTGGGTCGCGTGTTGGCAGAATTGGTTGCCGACTGTGCTGCCCAAGGAGCGTATGAGACGGCCATTGAACGCGCTCAACTCTGGCTTTCCCTGGATCCGCTGCGTGAAGAGACCCATCGAACGCTGATGGAACTCTATGCCCGTTCAGGTCAGCGCGCGGCAGCGTTGCGACAGTATGCAGTCTGTGCACAGATCCTGGCAATTGAGGTGGAAGCCGATCCGGAGCCGGCCACAAGCCAGTTATTCCATCATATCAAGAATCGCCAGTTTCCTCCCTCCCACAGCGTAACAGAGCCTGCTGGGTTCCCCCCGTCGACCGTGGAGAGATCCAGTTATCCCCTGCCAGACCGACCGCCGCTCCTTGTTGGCCGGGACGAAGAGTTGGCTATCTTGGCGGAGAAGCTGATTGATCCGGCTGTGCGCTTGGTTACCCTTGTGGGGCCCGGCGGAATCGGCAAGTCGAGCGCGGCGCTCTGGGCCGCGCGTGAGCTATCGTCGCGCTTCCGAGATGGCGTTGCCATGGTTCTTCTGGCCGACACACCCACTCTCTCAGAAGCGCCGATCACGATCCTACGTAACCTTGGGCTGGAAAGTCGGGCAGATTCATCGCCCCAGGCGCAACTGTTTACCCATCTTGGGGAGAAGCAGTTGCTACTGATCCTGGACAATTTCGAGCACCTTCTGCCAGATACAAACCTGGTCGTCGATCTGCTCCGCAGTTGCCCACATCTCACGCTTCTGGTCACATCGAGAGAGCGCTTGGGTCTCACGGGTGAGTGGCTATTGCCGCTGGAAGCACTCACGTATCCGGCGGCTGCACCGAAGCCAGATCCTGACCAGAGCACAGCGGCTTGGTACAGTGCATTGGAACTCTTCCAGGTCTGCGCCCGGCGGCTTCAGCCCGCCTTTCGCATCGATGCAAGAAATTTCGACGATGTGGCCCACATCTGCCGGATGGTGGACGGCTTGCCTCTGGCCGTTGAAATGGCGGCATCATGGATCCGGGCAGTGCCCGTTGCGGTCATTGCCCACGAGATTCAGAGTAACCAAGGCTTCCTGATTAGTACCTCGCGAGATAGGCCGGCACGCCATCACTCCATTGAGGCCGTCCTCGATCACTCCTGGGAGATGCTATCTAGCGGAGAAAGATCTCGCCTATGCCAACTAACAGACTTTCGAGGAGGTTTCTGCGTAGATGCGGCCGCATTTGTAGCGGGCGCTACGCCATTCCATCTTCTGAGACTGGTAGACACATCCTGGATAGCGCTTTCGAAATCCGGCCGCTACTCAATGCACAATCTGGCACAGCAGTATGCGAGTGAGAAAGCCCGAACATATGCCGTAGACCGGGACGAAGAATCCTATGAAAATGTACGTCTCCGGCACGCTCAGTACTATGCCTCACATCCCGTCGGGAAGTATGCGTGGCATTTTTCTCCAACGATATCGGAGGTGAGAGCCACGATCACGGCAGAACTTGACAATTTCACGGTTGCCTTCAGGTTTGCGCTCGATTACCATTGCTGGGCAGTGGTCGATGCATTGGCGGACTCTCTCTGGATCGCTGCCTACAACTGGTGGTCTCCGGAGATGGAGGACCTGTTGAGTCTTGCCGTTTCCACTCTGCAGCGTGCGCTGAACACTCAGCAGGAAGCGCACGCGGTTATCGAAATGGCACTGGCGAAGGTACTTTGTACCAAGGGTGAGCTGATAAATCTGACAGGCGAAGTTCAGCAGTCGATTGCGTTATTGACGGAATGCCGTGACATCCTAATGCGGCAATCGCAGTCTTCTGGCGCACCAGCCACACTGCTGCCATACGTAAATACCACGCTCGGCAATTTCCACCACGATCTCGGCGAATTCGCCACAGCTCGAAGGTACCTTGATGAAGCGCTGGCCAGCTACGAATTGGACGAGAATGCACCGGGGCAAAGGCGGGCGCAGCTCTATCTCCTTCTCCTCTTGGATCGAGTCGGAGAGTTTCAGCGAGCGGAAGAACTGGCCTGTCGAATCTTTGGGCCCACACCGTCCGTGCCGTCGGCCAAGCGCGCCGGAGCGGAACGAGCGTATGCACGAATACTGGCGCAACAAGGAAAATACGATGAGGCCTGGCACATCCTGGTAGATGCGCTGGGCTTCACAAGCTCTCGTTGGCGATCACACGCCTTGTTGCAGATGGGCATCGTCGCACGAGGCAAAGGGAACAATGGGCAGGCGAGTCAACTCTTGCACGAGGGTCTTGCGATCGCGCGGGAAGCAGACGACCGTCCTGCGATGTCCGATATCCTAGCGGAGTTGGGCCGGACACAGCTCAAGATGGGAGACCAGGAAAGAGCGGGCAGACACTTTGCCCAGAGTCTACAGATCGCTGAAGAGATCGACCGTGCACGCACGATAGTTGTGGCACAGACGGGTCTGGGTCGAGTGGCTACGGCAGCCGGCGCGTTCGACTTGGCAAGAACGTATTTCCGCAAGACAGTAGCACGAAACTGGGAGATGGGTACCCTCCCCGATTTGATGGATGCTCTGGTAGGCGTCGCTGAACTGGCGTTGGCCGAAGGTAGACCGGATCTGGCGATGGACCTACTGTTGCCAGCTGAAACGCACTGCACAGCCCCGCACGAGACCCGACAGCAAGCTCAGGCACTACGAACTGCCGTATACCATCCCCGTACCAGTCAGATCACCAAAACAACGGATGAAAGGGATTCGGCAGATCTCAACCGAATAGTCAGTGCGGTTGAGCACTATTTGCGTGACAGCCATTAGCACAGCAGTATCCCTGCTCGTGGGCCTTCATCGTCATTGCGGAACGGACGATGTTCAAAGAGTTGAAGATCGCGGCGCAGTGGATGGACAAGGCCGGCGTTATCATCGCGCTGGTGCTGGACCCGGCGGCAAAGTTCTGGGTCGAGGATGGATCGGCTGCGATCGAGAACATGCTACTGGCGGCCACGGCCTTGGGCTACGGATCCTGCTGGCTGCAAGGCTACACCGAGCCGCTGGAAGAACAGTTCAAAGCATTGCTGGGCGTTCCGGCGGAGAAGCGACTGCTGACGCTGATTCCCATCGGCGTACCGGTCGCTTGGCCGGAGCAGGAGAAAAAGGCGCTGGATGAGGTAATTCACTGGGAACGGTATTAGGGCAATGGTCGCTACTACGTACTCCGTAAGACCTGTTGGCGGCGGCGTGCTGCGTGCTGCGTGATCATTGTCTTCCCGGGATCGATTACGCAGTACGAAACCCGTGATCACACAACAGACAACTAATCCCGTCCCCCCATCAGCTCGACTATCACATACCGCCAATCTCACGCAGCAAGCAGCACGCAGCCAATCCATTACGCACTACAATAGGAGATCACCATGATTGAGAAACGACCGTTCGGCAAGACCGGACACCAAAGCACCGTAACCCTTTTTGGCGCAGCCGCGCTGGGCAGCGTCACCCAGGCGGAGGCCGATGCCACTCTTGACGTTCTGCTCGAATATGACGTCAACCACATCGACACGGCCGCCTCCTACGGCGACGCCGAACTGCGCATCGGCCCATGGATGGCCCAGCATCGCAAAGACTTCTTCCTGGCCACCAAGACCGGCGAACGCACCTACGAAAAGGCCAAGGAAGAGATCCATCGCTCGCTGGAGCGCATGCGTATCGACTCGTTCGACCTGATCCAGCTCCACAACCTGGTCCACCCTGACGAGTGGGACACAGCCATGGGACCGGGCGGCGCGCTGGAAGCAGCCATCGAGGCGCGTGAGCAGGGCCTCCTGCGCTTCATCGGCGTGACCGGCCACGGGCTCAACATCGCGGCCATGCACCTGCGCAGCATTGAGGCCTTCGCCTTCGATTCGGTACTGCTGCCCTACAACTATCCGCTCAACCTCAACGAGACCTACATGGCCGACTTCAACGCCCTGCTCGTCAAGTGCGAAGAGCGCGAGATCGCGGTCCAATGCATCAAGTCGGTCACCCGAGGCCCTTGGGGTCCCCAGGACAAATGGGCCTCGACCTGGTACCAGCCGTTGCGCGATCAGAACGATCTGGATCGGGCCGTGCATTGGGTCATGGGCCGCCCCAGCGTCTTCCTCAACACCCCGGGCGACATCCATGTGCTGCCCAAAGTGTTGGACGCAGCCAGCCGCTATGAGTCACGCCCGACCGACGAAGAGATGATGACGATGGTGGCGGAAGAGAAGATGTCGTCGTTGTTTGCGTAAAAATCGCTGCGTGCTGCGTGCTGCGTGAGGTCTCGTTGACAGTGAGGTTTTCACTATCGGATACCGGATCTGTCAAGGTGACCCAATCCCGTCACAACTTGCTTCACCAAATAATTACGCAGCACGCAGCACGCAGCACGCAATCATCCTTGACAAAGGGTAACGAAAGCCATAAAATATCGAACGAACATTCATTCAGGAGTCGGTAATGGCTGAAGCTGTGATGGACAAACGAAGCGCGATTCTGGACGCGACCTTGCGTCTAATCTCAAAGAACGGCTTTCATGGGACCGCCATGTCCAAGGTTGCCAAGGAAGCGGGCGTGAGTGCGGGGATCATTTATCACTACTTCGACAGCAAAGACGAGTTGATGGATGAACTCTACATCGAGATCAAGCGCAATTTCGGCGCATCGTTGACTGACAGCTTTGACAGTTCCCAGCCGCTGCGAACGCAGATTCACCAGATGTTGAGCGCCATGATCCGCTACTACATCCGTCGTCCTCTTGAGTCCGCCTTCATGGAGCAGTACAACCGGTCGCCCTACCACCAACCGGAGATCGAACTGGAGACAGCCCAATACTATCTCCCGCTGATTGAGGTTTTTCAGCGGGCGAAAGCAGAGATGATCATCAAGGACCTGCCTGAGCCTGTGGTGCTCGCCTTTACGCTGGATGTAGCTACGTCGTTGGCTCAACGCCATGCAGCAGGCTTTGTCGAACTGACCGACGCGCTGATTGAAGAAGTAATTGAAGCCTCGTGGGAAGCAATTCGTCAGTAGTGGGCTTTTTTTTGCCATCGCAAATTGAATGAACGTTCAATTGAATATCGAATCAAGGAGATAAATCATGGCTCAGAAGTGGACACAGCAGGACATCCCAGACCAGACCGGCAAGATAATCGTCGTGACCGGCGCCAATAGCGGCCTCGGTTTCGAATGCTCGAAGACACTGGCCGAAAAGGGTGCAACCGTCGTGATGACGGCTCGCAATCTGCAGAAGGGCGAACAGGCTCGATCCGATATTCTGTCAGAACAACCGGATGCATCACTGGACTTGATGAAGCTCGACGTCGGTGACCTGAGTTCGGTCCGCGACTTCGCCGCAGCGTTCAAAGCAAAGTATGATCGGCTGGACATCTTGCTAAACAACGCCGGCGTGATGGCGATTCCGCGCCAGGAGACGCCCGATGGCTTCGAGATGCAGCTTGGCGTCAATCATCTCGGCCACTTTGCGCTGACGGGCCTACTGCTCGATGTCATCACACAGACCCCGAACGCACGAATTCACAACGTCTCCAGCAGCGCCAACTATATGGGAACCATCAACTTCGACGATCTGATGGGCGAAAAAGAGTATAGCCGCTGGGACGCCTACGGCCAGAGCAAACTGGCCAACATCTTCTTCACGTTCGAGTTGCAGAAGCGCCTGACCGCGGCCGGCTACGATACCATCGCAAACACGTCACATCCGGGACTCGTCATCGGCAACTTGCAGGAGAACAGCGTCGAACAGTCCGGCACAAAGATGGAAGCGCTTGGGCTACAGTTTCTCCAAGCTCTTTCTGGCCCAGGACATCAAGATGGGCGTGCTGCCCATGCTCTACGGCATGACGGCAGAGGACGCCAAAGGCGGCGTTTTCTATGGCCCCAAGACCTTCAACATGCGTGGCTATCCAGCGGAGAAAAGGTCAACGAGCAAGCCTATGACGCCGCTGCCCTTGAGCGCTTCTGGGCGGTTTCGGAGGAGTTGACCGGGGTAGCGTATTTGTCCCCAGCCGCACAGCTTGAGACCGAGTGGATCAAGTTTGAATGCGTCAGACCACCGAGCCATTCCAGTACTTCACGAATTGTCATTCTGTTCGTGCAACGGTCGCTTGGCGACAACGGGTTCGCACAGTCACTCTCACACTGGCGAAAAAATCAGTGGAGAACCTCGTTTTCGCCAATTCGTGAGTACTGAAGACTGCACTGCAAAAAGGTGTATCGGCGTCGAAAAGCCCGGCTTCTCACTCTGGCGCCCTATTGTCTTGCTGACAGAAGCCGGGCTTTTTGCAGGAGAGTCACTGAAATAGCATCCATGGAAGGAGTTCTGTATGAGTCGGAAAGCGCTGGCTGTCGGTACGTTCTTTGTGTTGGCGGCTTCGGTCTGTATAAGTTTGTCAGCAGCAAACGAAGAAAAGAAAACAGGCGAGGTCTGGACAACGGCAAACATGCCGGACCTGAGCTGGAAAGGTGATCATTGTCACCGGGGCCAACAGCGGCATCGGGTTTGAGGCCGCCAGGGAGTTTGCGCGCAATGGCGCACAGGTCGTTCTTGCCTGTCGCAATCTGGAGAAGGCGCAGGTCGCCCTGGACGCCATCATGACGGAGCTTCCGGACGCACAGGCAAAGATCATGCAACTGGATCTGGCCAGCCAATCCTCCGTGCATCAGTTCGCCCAGGCATTTCAGGCACGCCATGACCGGCTCGATGTGTTGGTCAACAACGCAGGCATCATGATGGTGCCCTATGGGACCACCGAAGATGGCTTTGAACGCCAACTGGGCACCAACCATCTGGGGCACTTTGCGCTGACTGGGCTGCTGATCGATCATCTGCTCAAGACGCCCGGCTCTCGGGTGGTCAATGTGAGCAGCGGCGCCCATCGCATGGGCGCAATGGACTTCGACAACCTGCACTACGAGGGGGGCGTGGGCTATTCATCGACAGGCGCCTATGGTCGCTCCAAGCTGGCCAACCTGCTCTTCACCTATGAATTGCAACGCCGCTACGAAGCCAATCGGCGTCGATGCAATTGCCGTGGCCGCGCATCCCGGCGTGTCCGACACCAACCTGGGCAACGCACCTGTATGACCGATGGTACTTCAAGCTTTTGGCCCCTCTAGCCGACCGCATGTTCCAGGGTGCGGACATGGGGGCATTGCCCACCATTCGTGCGGCCGTTGACCCGGGCGTCGAGGGAGGCGATTATTACGGCCCCGATGGCTTCATGGAACAGCGCGGCCATCCGGTGTAGGTGCCCTCGAGCGAGGCTTCACACAATGAAGAAGATGCCGGCGGCTCTGGGCGCTTTCCGAAGAGATGACCGGCGTCTACTATTTGGATTGAGGCAACTACAGGAAAACTGTTATCCACGAGAAACACGAATTCTCACGAAGGGCGAATCGTTTCTTGTCTCGCTGTGCGTCTTTGTAGATCATTTTTTCTGTGGGATCGCCTAGAAGCCTTATCTTTGGCGGAAAGAACGGCACTACGACAGCAAGAATGATCGACGCAGCGCATCCAGGAGAGCCAAATGACCGTCATTACGCGAAACTTCCGCAAGTGGTGGCAGCCTCCACGCAGAACCAGTGATCGCGAAGAGGAACGGACCGTCACGTTCTTGGAACTCTTCTACGATCTCGTCTATGTGGTGGTCATCGCCGAACTCAGCCACGGATTGGCCGTGCACGTTGGCCTGCAGGGCTTTGTAGAATTCGCCATGCTCTTCGTGCTCGTCTGGTTTGCCTGGCTCAACGGCGCTCTCTATCACGATTTGCACGGCAACAACGACATCCGCACTCGGGTATTCACATTTCTGCAGATGTTTACGGTCGCGGCCATGGCCGTCTTTGCCCATAACGCATTTGGCGACGGGTCGGTCGGTTTTGCGCTCGCCTTTGCCGCCTACCAATTGATCATCACCTTTCTCTGGTGGCGAACGGGTGTCCATGATCCACTGCACCGACCGCTCTCCACGCCCTACGTGTACACCTATCTGTTCTCGACGGCGATCTTTGTTGTCTCAGCGCTTGTGCCGCCTCCATGGCGATTCTATCTGTGGGGCATTGGTACGTTGCTCAGCGTGTTGATGCCACTGGTTTCGTTCATCCGACGGCCATCCGATCCGGAGGTGTTGGCCGAACACGAGCGGAGCATGCGACCAAGTCCGTCCATTGTCGAGCGCTTTGGGCTCCTAACCATCATCGTGCTGGGCGAGGTGATCGTGAGTGTGGTGCGTGGTGTAGCCGGTCACCATCATCTGACCTGGGGAGTGGGCATTACCGCGACGTTGGGTATGTTGCTGGCCATTGGCATCTGGTGGCTCTACTTTGATTTCGTTTCCCGACACATGCCAATCGGTGGTCTGCGATCCGGCGCCTGGATCTACCTGCACCTCTTCATGACCATGAGCATCGTTGCCACGGGCTCGGCCGTCCTCAACGTGGTGGAACATGCCGGCGAACCGATGCCACAGGACGTTGGTTTACTGCTGGTCGGCGCCATTGCGGCGACGCTGGTCTGCATCGCGCTACTAATGGGAACGATTCAGCTTCAACAGCAACATCTGTCGCTCTATCGGCGGGCAGCCATGATGACGGCGCTGTGCGCTGCGCTGTCGTTTGCCATGGGGTTCCTTCCCCTGGCTGCGAATGCACTACTGATGATACTGGTCTTGCTCATGCTTCTGCCGGTCTTCTACGGATTCAAGGTGTGGGTTGTTGCTTTGGGGGCAGAGGAGATTCTGATCGATTGATCAATGGACCAGCATTCCGGGATTGCTGATCTACAAGTGAGGGTGTTCAAGAAATTTCCAAGGGAGACCAATATGAGTGAAAACAAGAAATGGACAGCCGCTGATATCCCCGACCAGACTGGCCGTGTCGCCATCGTCACCGGCGCCAATAGCGGCATCGGCTACGAAACAGGCGTGGCCCCTGGTTAATCATGGGGCCACCGTTATCATGGCCTGTCGCAGTCTCGACAAAGCCAACGCAGCCGCCGAGCAGATCCGCCAGACCAATCCGGCCGGCAAGATCGTCGTGATGCAGTTGGATCTGGGCGATCTAGACTCGATTCACAGCTTTGCATCTGATTTCCAGGCAAAATATGATCACCTGGATCTGCTGATTAACAACGCCGGCATCATGGAGCCGCCCTATGCCAAAACGGCACAGGGTTTCGAGTCCCAGTTTGGCGTCAACCATCTCGGTCATTTTGCACTGACCGGGCTGCTGCTTGACCTCATTCTTCGGACACCGGATTCGCGTATCGTCACGGTGAGCAGCGCCCTCCACCGTCGCGGCACGATCGAATTTGACGATCTACAATGGGAGACTCGTTCCTACAAGGGCGGTGAGGCCTATGGCCAGAGCAAGCTGGCAAACCTGCTGTTTACCTATGAACTACAACGCAAGCTGGAGGCAGCCGGCAAACAGACCATCGCCACCGCCGCCCACCCAGGATGGACTTCAACAAACTTGCAGCAACATTCAGCGTTGGCAAGTTTCGGCAATCGGTTTCTTGCACAGAGTGCACCCATGGGCGCACTGCCCACCCTCTATGCAGCAACCTCACCAGACGCGCACGCCGGCAGCTTCTATGGTCCTGAAGGCATGATGGAAATGCGCGGACATCCCAAGGAAGTCGAGTCCAATGACAGATCGCTTGACAAGGCGCTTGCAGCGAGGCTCTGGGAAGTTTCAGAGGAATTGACGGACGTTCGCTACGTTTTCTGAGCGGATAAATATCTCGCCATAGAGCGGGCGTTGGCTGAACTCAAGTGGCGCCCGTTTTTCATCTCGTTCCCAGATCAGAACGTTGCGACGGTTCGCCTGCTCGTCGGGCGAACTACGGGTCGCCCGATCCAGAACGCCAGGGTGCATGTACGAGGCAGAGATATTGGCCTGTGTGCTGATGACCAGCAGTTGCCGCATCTTTGCCCGGTCCATGTCGTTGCGGTAGGGTCGAGCCGTTAACTCCATACGTTCCGAGCACCTCAGAGCGATTGACGGTTAGTCATTTGGCAATACCGATCGCCACGACAGTGTAATCCAGGACAAGCATTTATCGTGCCAAGTAGTGTCACCACTTGACGGTCAGAGGCAGTTGCGGCGATAGATCCGCGACCTGCTGCTGCCCGCAATGGTCAAACTCAAGAATCAGATGCGTCTCTTGATTGAACTCGTGAAACATCCAGTCTGTTTCTAGAAGTCGAGCCATCGCGGCCGAGGGCTCCTGCCAAACAGGCGTCTGTAGGATTACCTTTGTGATCTTGCGCACTCCAAGCGGATGCCGAACCTCGGTATCTTGTGCCGGCATCTTGCTGTCCGGCATTGGGCCACCCGCAATCTGGAACAACATTGGCTCTCGCGCATTCGAACGATTGTCGGCCACGGCGATGCTCATTCCATCGGGAAGATAGGGCGGCAAGTAGGCCCACGTCTGCGCAAGCACAATCTGGTCACCGTCTGTTTGTCGCGGATCTTGAGGTCGTACACAGAGTCCGAAAGGCGAATAGCCGGTCTCGACTGACCGGGAACGTTCCCACAAAAAGGTCGGCGCAATCAAGGCGCTTCGCACCTCATCTTCATCATGAACCCAGAGCAGTTCCAGAAATGTTCGATCGAAGAAGAATCGCCGGTTGGCTGTCCCTTGGCCCGGGTGTACGTTCCCTGCACCTTCATCAAAGCCCAGCTCAATGAGCGCTTCGGCTTCCGGTGCGCCCGGCGAAACAAAGATGAAGACGTGATCCAATTCAATCATGCTCGTTTTCTCCACTGATACTCGCGGATGCCGAAATCCGCCATCACGAACCCGAGCCCCTCATAGACGCTCTTTCCCAGCGAGGAAGACCAGATCCAACTCCAATCATAGCCGCGCGCAAGCGCAGCGCTCAGCGTCGCATGGGTGATGGTTCGTCCAAAGCCTTGACGCCGCAACTCCTCGGGCGTGGAGATATTGTAGGCGGCGGCACTGCCTCCAGCGATGAGCAATGTGGACGACGTGACCGGTTCTTCATCCACGTAACCGATATAATGGCTGACCACGGCGTCGTCACTAAATCCATGACGAGCGTAACCGGCGTGGAAGGTGTCATAGTCCGGCGAGCCGAATCCACGCGAGTTGATCTCGATCCATTCATCCAACATGTGCTGGTCCGTTACCCGTTTGACGTGGAACCCCTCAGGAGCCGACATCCTCTCGGGCAGCGCAGTCAGGTCAGCCCACATCCAGTTGCCGCCAGAACCGCCGATATCCCCGTAGAGTTCCCACTCACAGTCGAGACCGCCGGCATCAGCGTACGTGATCAGTCGGTCGCCCAGATCGGTCGGCCGGCAGCTGGGAAAGACAAACCAATCCACATCATCCGCCTGTTGCCCGATTCGGCGCAGCGTATCGTCGATGGCGGCGTCAGCGCTCTCGCTGGGCAACTGCGTGCCCAACACCATATTGCCAGGCAATCCTTGACTGGTATTCCACGTGACATCATCTTCAACGAAAGAAATACCGGGCAATCCGTCAAAGAGTCGAAAGTAGGTTGTGAAGTTTTCTTGCACCTGTTTGGAGATCGAGCGATCGACAGGCATTCTTGAAGATTCGGGCATGTTCGGGTCCTTTCCTGAACTCGTTGCGAAAACGGGCTACAAATGGGAAAAAGACCTTGCCGTCAGTTCGCACAACCAAGTTAGGAGAAGAGGACCTGGCGGAGGCGTTTTCCCGATGTAGGTTTTTCTAAACTGCGTCGTCGGCACTGTACCGTTGCGGCAATCTTCATTGGGATTCACCTCCTTTCTACTGGTAGTGGGTTGCGGAATCTAATAGAACCGTATCATAGCTACGTGTTGATCGCAATCACAAGAAAATGAGCGTGTGTATCTCAAGTTCGGGGCGTGTTGCCTCACCCTGCCGGGACGCCTCAAGCGCACGGCGGTCCCTCTCCAAAAATTGGAGACGGACGCGTAGCTTCCTAGGCGGAGGCGCAGTAGGGTGAGGCGTCCATTCACCCTGCCCTCAAGAAGCTGTTTGGCGATTGACTGGCCCTGTGCTACTCTCTGATTGATTGCCAAACAAATGCAACAGATCGAAGCATTACATCACAGGAAAGGATGGGTCAGAAATGCACTGGTATATTGACGTACTCAAGAAATATGCGACCTTCAGCGGACGAGCTCAACGTGCGGAATATTGGTACTTCTTTCTCTTCAATATCATCATCAGCGTCGTGTTGATTGGCATTGATACGGTACTAGGTACAGGCGCGGATATGGGCATGGGTCTATTGAGCGGCATCTATAGCCTGGCCGTGCTCCTCCCCGGCCTGGCCGTGGCCGTTCGAAGACTCCACGACATCGGTCGAAGCGGCTGGTGGTTGCTGATCGGTCTCATCCCGCTTATCGGGTTCATCGTCCTCATCATCTGGTTCGTGAAGGACAGCGATCCGGGTGAAAACCAGTATGGCTCCAACCCCAAAGAGGCAGAAAACGCCCGAATTGCCGCATAACGCATATGCGTTTACCTGACTGAACACAACAATGAAAAAGGGGCCGGCTTCTGCGAGAAGCCGGCCCCTTTTTGCTGTGCTTTTTCTGCGTGCGCTACTTCTCACCGGTCATGTCGGCTCCGCCAAAACGTTGCACACGTAGATCAGCCTGGGCTTTGTGTCCCCAGAAGCGCTCGATGGCGCAGAGTCGAGAGCAATACTCGCCGACCAGGGCGCTGGCTTCGTCAGTGACAACTCGCTGGTAGGTCACCGTCTTGATGAACTTGCCCACCCACAACCCGCCGGTGTACTGCAATCCCACGCCTGCCGACACGACAAAGTGAGAACTGTAGAGCCCTAAGAAAAGACCCGTGCACAAGATCGCACGGGTCTCTCCTTGTCCGGAGCAATCAGACCTCAGACGATTTTCACGTTCGCCGTCAGCCAAACTGAACCATCTATCTGGTCACGAACGGCAGGAAGATCTCGGTCTCGTTGGAACTGCTGGGACTCACGTTTACAGTGCCTGACATGCCTGATCCACCTGAAGCACCGTGCAACTCGCAGTAGTACGGATAGGTACCCTCGCTGTCAAAAGTGAACGAATAGGTAGCCCATAGACTGCTTGGGTCACCGCTGCGGAATTCACCATTGTCGGCATTGACGTTGTGATTGCCTTCCACCCGTACCCAGATCACGCGACTACCCGCCGGCACCGTCACATCCTTGGCGACAAACTCGAAGTTACGTACCTCAATCACAGCATCCGCCACCTCGACGACAGTGGTTGCCACCTGGGTGTTGACGCTATTGCTGGCCGTTACCTTGACAGTGTATGTGCCACTCGCTGCATATACATGGCTAGGCGTCGCTCCGGTAGCGCTGCTACCGTCACCGAAATCCCAAAGATAAGAGATCCCGGAACCACTGGTGATGGTCGCGCTTAGGCTGGTCGCGTTCCCACGCTTCGTCGGCCCATCGTTGCTTGCGGCCAGTCCGACGATCTCAGTGTCGTTTCCCGAAGCGGTGGTTTCGAGTACAACATATTCAGTATCGAACGGCGCCTGGACAACACATTCAAGCGCCGTCGATTCAGCGACGCAGCTGATGCCCTCGTCACTCCACTCGCTGCCGGTCCAGTAGCGCAGACCGATCTCCGTGGCGCTGCCTTCTGCAGCGGTCAGAGGCGCCAACACATAGGATATACCCATGTTCGCAGTCACTGAGAAGAATTGTCCACCGCGCACGATGCCGAACGACCTCAGCTGGAAGCTTCGTAGCGGCTTCACCACCTGCATCGTTGCCGCGCTGACGCCCGACACCGTCTCAGGTAGCGGATAGGTAGGCCCATCCAGTTCCGTCAATGCCAGTTGGGCCGAGTTGGCAAAACTGCCTGCATCGACATCGACATCGATCGTTTCGCCCACAAGGGAGCCATCGGTCACACCGTCCACCTTGGCGGTGTCATCTGCAATGATCGTCACAACCGGCTCGTTGCTATATGCGCTGTGGTCGCCGTCAGCACTGACGCTGATGACGCCATTGGTGATGGTCTGCGATGCGGTTACCACATACTGCACCTGGGTAGAGGCCCCGTAACCATCGAGTTGGCCCACGTCCCAACTCACGATGCCGCTCTGTAAAGCACCACCACTGACGTAGGTCGCATACTCAGGAACGACGTCTGTAATTTCCAAGTTGTAGGCAGGCATAGAACCGCTGTTGCTGACCGTCAGCGTATAGGTGATCCGATCGCCCGCCGTGGCCACGCTGGGCGCAATTTTGCTAATCGAGAGATCGGGCGCTTCGGTGGTGCGAATTTGTACCGTCTTGACATCGCCAGCGAAGCCGCCACAGTTTTCGGCGCTCACAGAGAGAATCCTCTCGCCGGCGCTGCTCCAATTGTAGGTTGCCGCTGCCGTACCTTGACCACTCTTGGGCTCAGGCGACCACGTGAAGCTGATCGGTTGCGATGCCTGGACGGGCACAACACTGGCGGTATAGAGATAGTCCGTATCTGTCGATCCGCTATCGGGACCGTCTACCTGTCCCTCAACGACGGCATATGGACACGAATTGGGCACGATGGTGATTTGGCCGAGCACATCATCATCTTGGATCTCCCCGTCCTCGTCGTCCACACGGAACTCGATGTTATACGTCCCTACGGCATTGGGGCCGAAGGTAAGCGTCGGCGTCATGATTGCCGTACGCCCCGATCCCGAGAAAGCACTATCGGCCAAGTGCAGCGTAACTGTGTCGGTCAGAACGATATCCTTGTCTATACCCGGTAGACCTTCTTCCGGTAGTGGTAACGTTTCAGTCAATGATCGCGAGACACTCACCTCTGCAGAGTTGAGTACTCGATAGACGCTGTTTGCCCCCTCGCGTTCGACAACGCGAATCCAGGCTGCCGTGTTGCCTTCCTGGTCGCGGCAGGCGCAGGTCCATATTCTGCATCGTGCGCCAGCTGGTGACGGTGATCGGCGCCGTCCAACTGATGGCCATCGTCGTCTTCACGTCGGTCTCGACGATCTCGCCTGTCTCAGGCTGAAGCAGCTTGCTCTCACCCAGGAACGGGAAGACGATCGGGAACGCCCGCGCAGCGGACGTGCCTCCTCCGGGAGAGGGATTGCGCACCGTGACAAACGCGGTACGCGGCCATGGAAAGTTCAGGTCGGAGCCGCGTACACGAATCCAGATCCGCGTCGGGCTAGAGTAGAATACGCTGCGTGATGAACCATTCCGATCGACCCTGGAGGCGCGGGAGAAGTTGCGCCCCCGGATCTGCACCCAAAAATCGGACCCGTTGAAGGTGCCGGTCGCCGAAGCCGGGCTCAGGCTGGTGATACTAGGCCTGGGATTGAGAACGATCGATTGCTGCATTGAGCGGAGCCGATACCCTCCAGTCCCGCTGACACCACGTGCGACGATCTGGTAACGACCGGTCTGCTGTAGTGTCCGACCGTTGATAAGTGCATTGCTTCCCGCGCCGCTGTTGTTGTTGACGGCAACGCGCACGCCGGATGGATTATAGAGTTCCAGATAGGGATCCAGATTTCCACTCGTGCGGTCCAATTCGATGGTAATCTGTTGACCTGCCACGCCGAATAAAAAGTAGTGATCGCGGTCATCGGACGGGCTGGTGCTGCCGTTCAGCGGTTGGTTGAGCAATAGCGTCCGATAATCATCAACGTCGCAGGTGATCAGATCGCAGAGCCCGGAATAAACATCCAGCCTACGCTTTGTGATTGACCCACTGGTGCGATTGTCGGTGATGTTTGGGCCGTTAGTGGCCAACAGATTTCTGATCTCAGTTACTGTCGCAGATGGTTTCACCTGTCTGAAGATCGCCACTGCGCCGGCTACGTGGGGCGCGGCCATGGAGGTACCGTTCTTGCCCGCGTTGCCGGTCGCCGGCACAGCCGATGTGATGTCAAATCCAGGTGCAAAGAGCGTGGTTATCGACGAAATATTTGAGAAGCTGGCAATCGAGTCGCTGTCTGTCGATGCGGCCACACTGATTGATGCTGAAATACACGCCGGCGCGCCCATGGAACTTCGAAAACCACTATTCCCCGCGGCAATCACCGTCGCCACCCGTTCCCCGGCTAACAATTCAATGGCCGGCTTGCGGGCGTCATTGTTACAAGTGGACGTAAATTGGCCTCCGCCAAGGCTCATATTGACAGACGCGACATTTAGCCCCGGATTCAAAGCTCGCACGCGTTCAAGCGCCAAATTGATATCGGATGTATAGGCCAATACACATGGACTTGTCCGCCCGGCATTTGAACAGGGTGTGTTGGAACCCGAATCATCAACGCGTGAAAAGACCTGTATTGCGATCAGGTCGGCTTCGGGTGCAACGCCGGCTACGATACCCGCAACATGGGTGCCATGGTCACACCCGCTGATGTTCGCAGCACAGTTGAGGCCCGAATTGGTTGCAGTCGTATCCTGACCGCCAGGGCACAGCGAACTTGCCCCCTGCGAACCATTGGTCGTGGAATAACATGCTTCCGAGACGATCTTGCCGGCAAGGTCCGGATGATTCTTGGCGACGCCGGTATCAAGCACCGCGACAACCTGACCGTTGCCCTTGTAGAAGAGCGTGTGCGCATGATTGACACGGATGAGCGGCCCACTTTCCAGCAACGTGGGCGCGGACAGCCTGTCCAGCTGTATCCTGGAAACTTCGGGCGCCTCGCTCAAGGCAGCCAATGCCTCCTGCGAGGATACCGTGAGCGCCAGCTGCGGAATCGACTGATAGGTCTTGACGTTTGTCACGTCAAAAGTGCTCAGCAGGCCAAGAATGGCCTGCTGAGCGCTGGCAATGGCGGCGTCCTGGACGTTGGCAGCTTGGATATCGCCATAGTTTTCTGCACGCCAACTCGTGGCCAATTCCACGATGATCGGTGCAGCACCCGTTGTTTGAATCTGGGCAGAAATTTCTGCCATTTCATCTGCAGGTGTTGGTGTCTGTGCAGAAGCACCAGCGCCCATCCACAGGATGAGCGCTAGGCCGCAGAATAACGCCGTAGCGAGTCGAAGACGAGTCTTGTTCATCATTCTCTCCTTGTGCGATACACGAAAAACGGGGTACGGAACGGGTTGAACATTCGGCTTCGGATCCGAACACTCAATCGGGCAAAATCGCATACATTCGGCCTTCTCACAGATTGTGTGGATTTCACAGGGAAGGCTCTGCAATGCCGAAGTATCCGTTTATTGGGGACTGGGGTCTGGGTGGCTACGCCGCCACGATATTGGTCATATAACCGGCTGTTGTCGAATTCGTCAAGGTCGGCCCAGAGAATTCGACAGCGCCTGGCGAAGTCAGCCATAACGCCGAACGCGCAGATCAGCCTGGGCTTTGTGTCCCGCAAAACGCTCGATTGCGCAGAGTCTCGAACAATACTCGCCGACGAATACACTGGCTTCATCGCTGACAACTCGTTGGTAGGTAACGGTCTTGATGAACTTGCCCACCCACAACCCACCGGTGTAACGGGCAGCCAATTTGGTCGGCAGCGTATGATTGGTGCCGATGACCTTGTCGCCATAGGCCACATTGGTGCGTGGTCCGAGGAAGAGCGCGCCGTAGTTGGTCATGTTGGTCAAAAAGTAGTCGTCGTCGGTTGTCAGTACCTGCACATGTTCACTGGCGATGCGGTCGGCCTCGATCACAGCCTCTGCATGATCCGCCACCACGATGATCGACCCATAGTCACGCCAGGCGACACCGGCAACATCGGCAGTGGACAACGTTTCCAGCTGGCGCCCCACCTCGACCAACACAGCCTCTGCAAGGTCGGCACTTGTCGTAATCAGCACGGCAGGCGAAGTCGGGCCATGTTCGGCCTGGCCCAGTAGATCGGTCGCCACCATCTCGGCGTCGGCTGACTCGTCCGCGATGATCAGCACCTCGGTCGGCCCAGCCAACAGATCGATGCCCACTCGACCGAAGAGTTGGCGTTTGGCCTCGGCCACGTAGGCATTGCCGGGACCGACCAGCATGTCGACCGGCTCCAGCGTTGCACTACCCAACGCCATGCGCGCAAGTGCTTGCACACCACCGATGACGTGGATCTCGTCAGCCCCGGCCAAGTGAATGGCAGCAATGGTCTCCCGTGACAATTGGCCGTCGATGGGCGGCGTGGAGGCGATGACACGCTTGACGCCGGCCACCTTGGCCGTCAGCACGCTCATGTGGGCCGAGGCCACCATGGGATAGCGTCCGCCGGGCACATAGCAGCCGACGCTATTGACCGGGATGTTCTTGTGGCCCAGGATCACGCCGGGCAGCGTCTCGACTTCAACGTCCTGCAGTGCGGCCTTCTGGATTTCTGCGAAGTTGCGGATCTGTGTCTGCGCAAAGCGAATGTCGTTGAGCACCTGCATGGGAACGGAGTTCACGACGTCGGCGATCTGCGCTTGCGAGAGCCGAAAACGATCCGGACTCCAGTTGTCGAATTTCAGCGATAGTTCGCGTACCGCCTCGTCGCCGCGCAGGCGGATATCGTCCAGGATCTCACGCACCACAGTTTGCACCTGTTGATCCGCCTCGTAGCGCTCAGCATCGCTCTTGCCCTGCTTGAAAACCTCAGCCATGGCCTCGCTTACTCCTCTCGGTATAGCGTTGGCTTCAGGACCACGATACGCATCTCGTCGGGCAGAGTCTCTTTGGAAAACTCAATTTCCGACCCATCGACCCAGTCGATCGCCGAATCCTCGTACTCAGATGAAAAGACGGTAACCGGAAGCATACTGAAGCGTGGGCCAGGAATGCGGTAGTGCATGGGAATGACGACCTTCGGCTTGACGGCCTTGATGACAGCATGCAGATCAGCCAGTTCAATCGTCGGGTAGCCGCCGGCCAAGGCAAAAAGGATATCGGTGCCGGCCAGGGTCTCCATCTGGGCGTCTGTGAGTGCATTGCCGGCGTCGCCCATGTGGGTGATCTTGATGCCGTCCAGCGTGAAGCGATACATGGCGTTGTCGCGCACCACGTCCTTGTGGACGCTCTCCTGGGACCAGATAGCGGCAAATTCGACTCCGTGCGCGGTGGCGCCGGTCTCGACAATGTCGGTGGCGGTCACAAGCTCGAAACCGGCGGGGATCGAGCCGACGTAGCAGTGGGCATCGTCGTCATCCGAGCTGCGCACCACGATGTCGGCCGCTTCCGTGATCGGCGGCAGATCCATGATCTCGCTGGGTTCATAGGGATCCGTAATGATGCGCAGACCATCTCCCTCAATCAGAAATGCGGCGTGTGCAAGCCATTTAATTTTCATCATGGTTCTCCTTGTGGATAGTCTGATGAGCCGAGCCCAGTTGCCTGGCAAGGCTGTGCCGTAGAGACGAGGGAGATTTCAGAAAGCAGGAGCAGCAGGCAAAAACCTGCACGGGGAGTGTAGCACGGCTTGCCAAAGATTGCGATACGGGATTCTACACAAGCGATCTCCATCTGGTTCGGAGCGGCAGACACAGTTCGAGTCAGCCATCGAGCAGTTGACCGGCTAGAAAAACCCCACTATAATAACACAAGCGCCTTACGTTTTTTGTTCGATAAAAACACGTAAGAAATTTCAACGCAAGGAGGTCTCTTCTCAAGTTGTCGGGGCAGGTCTTGCGCTGAGACGCATCAAGCTAAGCGTTATGTCTAGCTCGCAGCCGGTTGAAGCCGGCGGCTGATACGGAAAGCCTGCTCAAGCAGGCGACAAGTGCGCACATTTCGGCCATTTCGACAGTGCGCTTCAGCGCACTTCCCATATCAGCCACCGGTTTCAACCGGTGGTGGTCCGGGCCAATGCCTTCGCTTGATGCGCATGGGTCTTGCGCCTGCCCATGTCAGGCGATCGCAAGGATCGCCTCTGCCACAGAAAATTGAGAAGCTACGTAAAGGGGCACGAATGAACAATACAGTCACGATATCGTCGAAATATCAGGTAGTCATTCCTCGCCTAATCCGCGAGCAATTCAATCTCAGGCCAGGACAAAAGATATCATTCATCCCCTATCAGGATACCCTGCGGGTTGTGATCGTTCCGCCGATTGAGGATGCGCAAGGAATCTTTCAAGGCATAGACACGGATCCCCAGCGAGACAAGTCGGATCGCGACCTATGAACATAGTCGATTCCTCAGGCTGGCTGGCCTATTTCGCCGGGGATACCAATGCAGACTTTTTTGCGCCGGCGATCAAGGCGACCGACGACCTGAGTGTACCAACTATCTGTCTATACGAAGTGTTCAAGCGCTTGTTGACACAACGCGGGGAAGAAGCGGCCCTGCAGGCCATGGGAATCATGTCCCTTGGCGTCGTCGCCGACGTGACCCAAGAGATTGCTATAGAAGCCGCAGCCATCTCATTGGAACACAGACTCGCTATGGCCGACAGCATTATCCTGTCGACAGCCCGTACGTACAACGCTGTTCTGTGGACGCAAGACGCAGATTTTCAAGGGATAGATGGCGTACGATTTGTTAACATGGGTTGACTACGCCACAATCGCAATCTCTTCAATCTCCATATCTCTGTGACGAGAAACTATCGATCTCATGAGATGTAGCTTCAATACAGCCGCGTTGTATCTAACACGTTTTCGAGCGTGTCGCCATCCAGATAGCGTCGCAGATTGGCGCAGAAGAGGTCGGTGATGCGTTCATTCTCCCGGTCGCTGGTGCTGGCCGAGTGGGGACTGACCAGGACGTTGGGCATATCCCAGAGCGGACTTTCGGTCGGCAGCGGCTCTTCGGCGAAAACATCCAAGGCAGCCCCGCCAAGGTGACCCGATTGCAGCGCCGCAATCATCGCCGGTTCGTCGACAACCAGGCCGCGGGCGATATTGATGAAGAAGGCGCCCGGCTTCATGGCGGCTAGGGCGGCGGCATCGATCAACTGCTCGGTGTGGGGCGTGTGTGGCACAATGACGACGACGACATCGGCCTCGCCCAGCATTTCGTGCAATTCGGCGGGCGCGTAGAAGCGATCCACGGAGTCATCATTGCCACGGGCACGCGTCCCCACGGTACGCATTCCCAAGCCGCTGGCCAACCGTGCGACCTCGCGCCCGATCTTGCCCAGGCCGATCACAGCCAGCGTCCGGCCCTCCAAATCGGTGGCCGCATAGCGTTCCCAATGGTGGACGCGCTGCTCGGTCAGAATGTGAATCAGACGATTATAGTGCATGAGCACGGCCATCATACAGAATTCGGCCAGCGGCCGTGCATGGACGCCGCTGGCCGTGGTGAAGATCGTCTGCGGCAAACGGACATCGTAGCCCATGCGCTTGACGAACTGACCGATGCCTGCGCTCGTCGCCTGTAGCCAGCGTAGATTGGGCGCCAATTCCGGCAGATCTTCGCGGTGCGAATGATCGAAGTCAAAGAGGATTTCGGCTTCGCCAAGCAATGCCTGCCAGCGCGCCTCTTCCTCGGCAGCGCGAACCAGCGGAGCGCCCACATGATCGGCGGGATAGCGCGGTCGAGCGATCAGATCGGGCTCGTAGATCACGTTCAGGCGTGAATCCACCCCACGGATACGCGCCACATGTTCCGGTTCCAAGTAGCTGGTGATGAGCAGATTGCGGCTCTGATTGTCTTGATTCATAGAAAAACACTTCCCAAAAGATGTTGTTCAAATTGACGCGCCGATGGCGTACAAACACTTCGCTGCACCGGCGCAAAGATTAAGGGGCTTCAGGCGATCCGCCATTGCGTGCAGAACGATAGAGCGCTTCGATCACACGCATGTTGGCCGCCGCTTCAGACGGTCCGTAGCGCAGTGGGCGACGAGTGATCACAGTGTCGGCAAAGTGTTCAACCATCCGCTGATACTCGTCCACACCGGCAATCGAATGGGTGACGGCGTCGCCACGACCATGGTGTTCGACGATGGTCACATCTTGTGTGCCCGGTAGAAAGGCATTCTCCACCGCCAGATAGCCGTCGTCACCGGCAATCAGAAATGACTCGCGTCGCTCCATGGTCAGAGCGCAGTCAAATTGCGTCATGAGATCGTCCCCAAAACACAACGTACCGGACAGCCGGCTGTCTACGCCCGTCTCGTGCCAGACAGCATAGGCTTGCACACTGTCGGGTTCGCGGCCAGCGAGGGTCCGTGCGACATTGACGCAATAGCTGCCCACATCCATCAACGCGCCGCCGCCAAGCTCGGGACGGAAGCGGATGTTATCGGATCGGGTCAGGCGAAAGGTGAAGGCCGCCTGGATCACGCGGGGAGCTCCGATGGCGCCGCCGTCAACCAGCCGGCTCACTTCAGCAATCCGGGGATGAAAGCGATACATGAACGCTTCCATCAGGTAGACATCGTTGGCGTCGGCAGCCGCTTTCATATCCAGACATTCAGCGGCGGTCAACGCCAGCGGTTTTTCGCACAGAATGTGCTTGCCGGCTTCAGCAGCCTTGACAGCCCACTCTGCGTGCAGGGCGTTAGGCAGCGGAATGTAGACGGCGTCGATCTCCATAGACGCCAGCAGAGCCCCATAGCTTCCGTACGCCTGGGGAATATGGAGGCTTTCAGCGAATTGCCGGGCCTGCTCCTCGCTGCGGCTGGCAACCGCCACCACCTCGCCATTACTCGAATGCTGGATGGCTGGGATGACGGCTGCACGACCAATATTGGCTGTACTGATCACGCCCCAGCGTAGTTTTTGCGCAGACATTGAAACTCCTTCGGTAACGGTTCATTCGCTGAAATAATTCACCGCGGATTACGCGGATACAGCGGATTGCCACGGATTCTACTGAGGAAAATCCATGTGAACCCGGTAAATTCCGGCAAATCCTCGGTGAATCAAAGTATCTGAATGGTCACCGCTTCCGTACAGAAAGCGTCGGATCCAAGGCGTCGTGAAGGCCCTCGCCCAGGAAGTTGATGCACAACACGGTGATCAAAATGGCCAGACCGAGAAAGATGGTCAGCTAGGGCTTGCTCGCCATCGTGGCCTGAGAGTCTTGGAGCAGATTGCCCCAGGTCGGCATCGGAGGTGAAATGCCCAGCCCCAGAAAGCTCAGAGAGGACTCAATGATGATGGCGCCGCCGACGCCCAAGGTGGCGCTGACAAATTCCTACTGTTTGATCGAGTGGACGGCAAAAAAACCAATCCCCTTTTTATGGCTGTCGGCAGGCATGACGCTCAACGGCAGCCGATGAAAGGCAGAGACTAGAGCACGCCATCGGCCTGTGCCAACTCCGTCAAAACATTCACGTTCACATCGGTCGCCTCGATGACAAGATCAGCAAAATCGCCGTATTCGGAACGATCGCGCAGATAGTGGTGTACGACCGTGCGACAGGCCAAGTTCGTATCATTCGAGGCCAGTGCGCCGATCAGTTCTCGATGTAATCCCACGATGTCGCTGATCTTCAGATCTTGCTGTTCCATGCTGCGCATGATGAGCGCGCCAATTTGACCGCTCAATCCGGTCCACAGTTCAACGATGCGTTGAGACCCTGCCAGATCGATGATCGCCTTGTGTACATCTGAATCGATTCGGATCAGGGCGGGCAGATCTTGCGGCAAGATGCACGTGGCCATCTCATCCACCATCGCAGACAGATGCTGAATGAAGGCGTCGTCAACTTGGTCCACACCAACGGTTACTGCGAACGATTCCAGCAGAGCGCGTGCTTGGCAAAGTTCGTAAGCTTCCTGGCCGGAAAGGCGGGTCACAAAGGCGCCATGCCGTGGCTTGTTGACCACAAGTCCCTGCTTCTCCAGCATCAGGAACGCCTCGCGCACGGTCGTCAGACTGACGTTGAACTCTTCGGCAACTTGAGCCACAGGCAAGCGGTCGCCGGGGCGCAGGTCACCACACAGAATCGCTTCTTCCAAACTGCTGCGTACATCGTCCACAAGACGAAGGTGTGTGATTCGAACCATAAGATACGTTCCAATAGTGGAAATTCTTACTTGGCAGAAACAGAAAAGTATGTTAAAACTCAATTAAATTATCGAAAATCGATTTTCGATAGTCAAGTTAGCACCTCTTAAAGGCATTGTCAAGCGTGATTGCTCGATCTCCCGAGCAAAGCCTGCCCTTCTAGGATCGGTCCGGAATCTTATGAACTTGTTGCCGGAGTTTCTTTACGCCAATAGTATCGGCTGGAGCAATCAACCATGGAAAATCGTTCGCCGAAATTGAACGCTTGGCTCGATGAGTTCTTTATCTCCTACTACCGGCATCGACCCGTGAACGCCACATTTATCGGCGAGCACGAGTACGATCATCGGTTGCCCGATCTGTCTGAGAACGGCGCCGATGAAACGCTCGCAGACATGCAACGACTGTTGAACGATCTCCAACTGCTGCCGGATGAGCCGCTGACCAGCGCAGAACAGATCGATCGCAAACTGGCAGAAGGCTTTCTACAGATCCAACTGTGGGAACATACATCCGCCCACTTCCATCAGCGGAAATCCATCATTCTATACCGGCGAAGCAATCTTTAGCATCATCGGCCTCTTCCTGACCGCATATGCCCCGATCGATGCACGCGTAGCGGCAGCCACTGATCGAATGCAAGGGATTCCGAGTTTGTTGGCCCAGGCCGAGGCCAATGTGCGTCGCGCCCCAAAAGCCTGGACCGAGCGGGCCATGGGGGAATGCGAAGGTGCGCTGGCTCTCTTCGGCCAGGGCATCGACCTGCTGATGGCCCAGGAACAGATCGAAGATCGGGGTTTTCGTGCCGCGGCAGATGCGGCGGCGACCGCCTTTGCCCGCTTCCATGACTACCTGCGCAACGAACTGCTGGCCAACGACGACGAAAACTACGCCTGTGGCGAGGCCGCTTTCGATCTGATGATGCGCCAAGGCCATTTCCTGGATCTCAGCGGCGCCGACATCGTCGCCTATGCTGAAGATGCCTGGGCCGAAGCGGATGCCCAGTTGTCCGTCCATGCCGCAGACTTCAATGCCGACACGCCCGCCGACGCCCTGGCAGCACTCGCCGATCTCCATCCTTCGGCACAGGCGTACTATGGGCGGTACGAAGAACTCTGGCGCGCCTGCCGGGCAACGGCAGAAGAGCAGAAGCTGCTGACCTGGCCGGAATTCCCCATTGAATATGTGCCGCGGCCGCAATGGGTTCGGGCCGCCGCCCCCTATCTATACTTCCTCTTCTACCGGTCGCCTGCGGCAGTGAACCGGCCACCGGTCCATCAATATTTGGTTGCTCCGTTGGAGCCGACGCTCTCTACCGCAGAGCAAGATGCGTTTCTGCGCAGCAACAATGACAGCGTGATCAAACTCAACCACGTGGTCCACCATGGGTCCATTGGCCACCACGTGCAGAACTGGCATGCCTTTCGCGCCGAATCACGTGTGGGGCGGATCGCTGCGGTCGACTGTGCGTCTCGCATCGCGCTCTACTGCGGCGCGACCATGGCCGAAGGCTGGGCCTGCTACGCCACCGATCTCATGGGCGAGACCGACTTTCTGACGCCGCTGGAGCGCTATGCCGAAGCCCGATCGAGGCGGCGCATGAGCGCACGCGCCATCGTCGACGTGAAACTTCACCGCGGCGAGTTCACGCTAGCAGAAGCCGCAGATTTCTACGAACAGCGCGCGGCCATGAGTCCGGCCGCGGCCCATGGCGAAGCCGTGAAAAACAGCATGTTTCCAGGGGCCGCCATGATCTATCTTTTCGGCGCCGACAGCATCCACTCATTGCGTCGTGAACTGGCGGCACGTGATGGCGACAGTTTCGATATGGCCCAATTCCACGATCGATTTCTGTCCTATGGGTCGGTGCCAGTTGCCTTGATCGGCGCGGACATGCGCAAGTGAAACGACGTCACCAAGTTGGAACATTGTCACACTAGTGAATCCCGGTAGAAATCCCTATTCAGTTCCTACCTGTGGTAGATCCGCCGGATTTCTGTCGTGGTATTCACGCCGAACTTTACTAGAGCTTCGAGCAGAGTTCATTCATGAGTTCACTGCAGGAACGACGAATTTCACAAATTGCACGAGTTTTCTCAGCGGTGCAATTCGTAGATTTTGCGGCAGAGTCATTCAGAAGTGAGGATATATGCGTTTCGACAGGAAAGTAGCTGTAATCACCGGGGCAGGCAATGGGATTGGGCTGGAGATCGCGCATGCTTTTGCTGCCGAGGGCGCGCAGGTCGTCATCGCAGACATCAATGTCGATGCGGCCACGCGTGCGGCGGCGGAAATTGAAGAGGCCGGCGGACAAGCCGTCGCCGTGCCCACCGACGTCGCCGATGAGGATCAGGTCGCGGCGCTGGTCGACACGGTGGTCGCCGAATTAGGGCGTATTGACATTCTGGTCAACAATGCCGGCGTCGTCGTCCACGGGCTGCTGGTGGATATGGACTTGCAGGCCTGGCAACGCCAGCTCGACGTCCAGTTGACCGGTCCATTCCTGACCACCAAACATGTGGGCCGCCACATGATGGAGCGAACGGGCGGCGGAAAAATCGTCAACATCTCGTCGGTGTCGGCGCTCATGGGGCGCGTCAAGGGCGGCCCGCACTGCGCGGCCAAGGGCGGGCTCACCATGTTGACCAAGGTCGCGGCCATGGAACTGGCCCAGTACGGGGTCAATGTCAATGCGGTGGCCCCGGGACTGATCGACGTCCCTTCGCAGCGGGCCGAAGAAAATATCTCTACGGCATACAAAACCCGCTATCTGCAGGAAGTGCCGCTGGGGCGGATGGGCGAAACGCGGATATTGCCAACATGGTGACTCTTCCTCGCCTCGGATGCCGCGGACTGGGTCAGCGGGCAACTCTTCCTGGTAGACGGCGGATTGATGGCCGGCCATTATAGCTTTCAGGGCAACCATGATTTCACCATGCTGAGCGGCCACGTAGACGATCCGGGGGCGGCACTATGAGTGACGGAACGATGAGCGACGGCTATCTCTATCTATACAATGCCCGCCTGATCGACGGCAGCGGGACGCCCACGCCCGACACACCTCACGCGCTGCTGGTCGAAGGCGAGCGCATCGCCGCGGTCGCGCCGCAGGCACAGTTGCCGCCGCCGGAAACGGCGCGGCAGATCGATCTGGCGGGACGAACCTTGATGCCGGGGATGATCGACTGCCACGATCATCTGGCCAATCTGCCCGGCGGCATGGTGGCCCGGGCCGCGATCCCGCCCACGCCTGTCCGTCTTTCTGGCGGCGGATGCATTCCGCCAAACGCTGCTCTCCGGCTTCACTGCCGTCCGCGATGCATCGGGCGTCGATCTGGGCATGAAGATGGCCGTGGATCAGGGGTTGATCCCGGGGCCGCGGCTCAAGATCAGCGTCAACATCATCTGCCAGTTCGGCGGCCACAACGACCACACCGAACCGGCCGGGGTCGACTCCACCTATCCCAAGCTGGCCACCATCCCCGACGGCGTTTGCGACGGCGTCGATGCCTGCCGCCACAAGGTGCGCGAAATGGTACAGGCCGGCGCGGACTGGATCAAGATCGCGACCACGGGCGGCGTGGGCACGCCCACGGGCGGACCGCTGCTGCGCCAGTTTTCGCTGGAAGAGGTGCGGGCCATCGTCGATACGGCCCATGCAGCCGGCAAGCCGGTGATGAGCCATGCCTACGGCGGCGAGGGCGTCAAAATCTGCCTGGATGCCGGCGTCGACAGCATCGAACATGGCGCTGCCTTGGACGACGCGCTGATCGACCAGATGGTGCGCCAGAACACCTGGCTGGTGCCGACCTTCACCGTACTGCACAAGATCGTGGCGCTGGGCGATCTGGATCCCTGTCCGGTGCCCGCCTACATGCCACGCAAGGCTCGAATTCTGATGGCGGCCCAAGTAGAGAGCTTCCCGAAAGCATTGGCTGCGGGCGTGCGCATGGCGTTGGGCACCGACTTGGGCAGTTTCGGCCGCGGCGAAAACGCCGGCGAACTGGCCTACATGGTGGCTGCCGGCATGACGCCCATGCAGGCCATTGTTGCGGCCACGCGCATGGGCGCGGCCTGCATGGGGCTGGGCGGCGAAGTGGGCGAACTGCGACCCGGGTTGCTGGCTGACCTTCTGGCGGTTGACGGCGATCCGCTGGCGGATGTGTCGATCTTGCAGGACGCGTCACGGCTGCACCTGATCATGCAGGGCGGTGTGGTTCACAAGAATGTGGTTGACACGACGTCGAGTCAGTCTGACGGATGAGCAGCCAAAATGTAGAGAACAGCTGATCTATCCATGAAGGGGTAGAAAACTACATGACCATGTTCGAGCTGATCAAAACGTTGACTGAACTGCCGGGTCCGGGCGGCGACGAATGGCATGTCCAGGATTGGCTGAGGAACGCTGGCAGGATCGCGTCCAAGAGATGACGTTGACGCCGGTCGGCAATCTGATCGCCGCAGTCGGCGGCAGCGGACCGCGCCTGATGCTGGCGGCCCACGCCGATGAGATCTGTTTCGTGGTCAAGTACATCTCCGACGACGGCTTTGTCTGGCTTGCATCGGGGCAACGCAACCCTGAGCAGCAGCCATCCCTGCGCAGCTCGGTCTTCCTGCCCTGGGGCCATCCGGCGCTGATCGTGACGGAAACCGGCACGGTCGACTGTCTCTTCGCCACACTCACCGGCCATGTGCTCACGCCCGAGCAGCGCGCCAAAACCGAGCCGGACTGGAATGACATCTTTCTGGACGTCGGCGCAATCAGCCGTGTCGAGGTGGAGGAGCGCGGCATCCAGATCGGCGACCGCGTCATCTGGAACCCGCCGACGCGGCGCATGGGCGACTACGCGTACGGCAAAGCCATGGATGACCGGGTCTGCCTCGCCGTCATGGATCGGCTGCTGGATGTGCTTGACCGGGACAAGTTGGCCTACGAACTCGTCTTTGTCTCCACCGTGCAGGAGGAGATCGGACTTGTCGGCGCGGAAGCAGTGGCTGACGAGGTCGATTGCGAATTGGCCATCGCGCTGGATGTCGGACTGGTCGGCGATGTGCCCGGCGTCGATCCACGGGACGCGTCCGCACGCCTCGGCGGCGGCCCGACCATCGTCCACAAAGATCTCGCCCACTACAGCCGCCCGCTGACGCTTTCCTTGATGGCCAGCGCCAGGGAAGCCGGCATCCCGGTCCAGCCGGCCGTCTTCCATTTTTACGGCAGCGATGCCGGCGCCTTCACCCGCCATGGCCTGCGCGCCGGTCTGGTCGTGGTTCCGACCCGCTACACCCATAGCCCCTTCGAAATGGTACACTTGGGCGACGTCGAACAGACCGTGCAACTGCTCAAGCACTTTCTGGAGAAACAACCATGAGCTTGACAAGAGAGTTTTCCTGGCTGCCGGTCACAACCATGGCCCATGGCGGCGATGTACGCCTGCCCCTCCATGTGCTCAACGGCGCAGCGTCCCGGCCCCACGCTGGGGCTCACGGCCATGGTTCACGGCAATGAACCGCTGCCGTCCATCCCCATCATTCGACGGGTGCTGGACGCTGCTGGATTCGAGTGAACTGGCTGGAACGGTGATGGCGGTGCCTGTCTGCAATCCGGTGGCGGCCGGCGCGCTCTCGCGCAATTCGCCGCTGGACGGCGCCAATCTCAACGGCGTTTTTGCCCAGCCGGGCGAAGATTCGACCATCCAACCTGTGCTCGCCAGTATCCGAGCAGATGGCGGCCACCTTGACAGAGTCGTTTCTGCCCCATCTGGACTATCACATCGACTTTCATACCGGCGACGACAGTGCTGTCCGCACATATGGTCGAGTTCACCGACGATCCTGAATCCACCGCGATGGCGCGTGCGTTTAACATGCCGATCCTGCTGCGCGACGCATGGGGCGAAGGCCAGTTCTGGGGCGCATCGGCGCGGCTTGGGGGCAAAAGTGATCGTGGCCGAATGTGGCGGAGGCGGACTGCTCTACGCCGATTGGGTGGAACGCGGCGTGCGCGGCGTCTTCAACGTCATGCGCCAATTGGGAATGCTGCCTGGCGCGGTCGAAGCGCCGCCGCGACAGTATGTTGTGGACAACACCCCCGGCCATCACCGCAACCTGATTCTGTTGCGACACGCGTGAGGGCGGCTTGCTCATGCCCGAGGCCGGAATCAACGCCGAAGCCTCCTTTGCAGGGCAACCGATCGAGGGCGGGCGTGTTCTGGCGCAACTGCTCAATCCCTACGATCTGTCCATGCGCGAGACGTTTGAAACGCCGTTCAGTCGCACCCTGTTGCTGGCCGCGTCGGTGGAGCCGGCTTGGCGCATGGCCGGCGACATCGTCTACATCATCGCAGATGCGGACATCGCCGAGGTTCTGGAGACCGGCTGAGGCAAGTGCATGTGATCATTGATGCTGAAAGGCGATACACGTTCAGGATATCCAGAGATCGAGAGGTTTCGGTAATATTGGAAAGGACATTGGAAGAAGACGGAAAGGAGGTGATGAACCGACCGCGAACTATTGATTGAGAGGGTCCGTGCAGTCCAAACCTTGACGGCAATCAAGTGCCGTCCAGATTATCTTTCACAGGAGTATTTACAATGAAGAGTACGAAGATTCGAGGATCGCTGAGCGTGTTTGCGTTGTTGATTGTGTTTGCCCTTGTTCTGTCTGCTTGTGCGGCGCCGGCCGCAGCGCCGGCAGACGCGCCGGCGAAGCAGTGACGCAGCAGCGGAAGCCGGCGGCACCATCGTGGTTGGCATCCCTGCCGGCTTTGACCGGCTGGATCCCAACGTCACGACCTTCTCGCGCGTCGGCAATATGACCATGCACATGACCGATCCGCTGGTCTGGCAGTCAGAGCCGGGCGTCTATGTGCCCGGTCTCGCCACCGAGTGGGAAGTCAACGAAGACGCCACCGAATATCGCTTCAAGCTACGCGATGACGTCACCTTCCATGATGGCACGCCGTTCAACGCCGAGGCAGTCAAGTTCACCTTTGACCGCATTGTCGATCCGGAGACCCAGTCACAGTCCGCCTTTAGCAACATCGGTCCGTATAAAGAGACCGAAGTCGTCAACGACCATGAAGTCATCGTCCGCTTCAATACCGGCTATGCGCCCTTCCTCGACAACCTCTCCGGCACGACGCTGGTACCGGTTTCGCCGACGGCGCAGCAGGCAGTCGGCAACGAAGATTGGGGCATCACCGACTTTGTGGGCACCGGCCCATTCATGTTTGATTCCATGATCCTCAACGACGAGATCGTCCTGGTACGCAACCCCGACTACAACTGGGGACCCGAGTGGATGGGACAGACCGGACCGGCGAACGTCGACAAGCTCGTCTATAAGTTCGTCGAAGAGCCTGCCACACGCACGGCAGCGCTGGAAACCGGCGAGATCGACTTTATGGATCAGACGCCGGAGATTGACTTCCCCAATCTGGCCGAAAATCCCGACATCACCACGGTAGAACTGCCGCAGCCCGGCTCGGGTTGGGCGTTGATGTTCAACCAGCAGACCGCGCCCACGGATGAACTGCCTGTGCGCCGCGCCATGCAGTTGGCCATGGACCGCCAGGGCATGATCGACACCGTCTACAATGGCTTTGGCACGCCCGCCTGTGGCCCGCTGACCAGCGTGGTCTTCTGCTACGATGCCAGCCTTTGCGACATGTATCCCACCGATCTGGATGCAGCCAACCAGACGTCTGGAAGAGGCCGGCTGGGTGGATAGCTGACGGCGACGGCATTCGTGAGAAAGACGGCGAACCACTGGCGCTCGGCCACTACTATCGTGCCGATGCCGGCAACAGCAATGCAGAAGCCGCCTTCCTGAAGGACAACATGGCCAAGATCGGCGTTGAAATGGAGCTCAACGGCCTAAGCCGCAGCGGCTACTTCGACGCCGTACGTTCCGGACAGCACAATACCCAGGGCTGGTGGGACACTGGCACCGACCCCGACATGGTGCGCACCTTCTTCCACAGCAGCAATGCTGGCGGCGGCACCAACCGCAACAACTACATCAACGAAGAGATGGACGCCATGATCGACGCTGCGGCGGCCGAGGCAGAGCCGGCAGCCCGCTGCGAACTCTATACCGACATCCAGAAGAAGGTCAAGGATGAGGCGATCATGGAATTGTGGGCCGATCCGGTCATCCTGTATGCCCACAGCAATGACGCTGTCGGACGTCGTCTACTATCTGGGCGGCAACACGCCGTACTTCTATACCGCGGCAATTGCAGAGTAAGGGTTAGCCAACAGACCTTATTCAGCAGTTCACGATTTGGTGGAAGGCGAGATTCTTCGCTGGCCCTTTGCCAGAGTGACGTGGTCGAAAAGACCCGCTCAGAATGACAAATCGTGAACCACTGATATTGAGTTCGAATCCAGGTTTGTGGAGGCCGAACAGCCTCCACAAACCTGGATCCCAGGGTAATCTGGACGGTGATTCTCTGTCAATATCTGCCGAGATTCCATATGATTGGAAGATGTACCGCTGAGGATAACGAACCATGTCGATGACCCGCTACGCGTTCAGTCGCCTGATTGCCACCATCCCGACCCTCATCGCCCTGACCATATTGGTCTTCCTGATGCTCCAACTCATCCCAGGCGATCCGGCTGAGATTTTTTTGGGCGAAAAACGCAGCACGCCGGAACTATTGGAGCAGGTTCGCCAGGACATGGGTCTAGACCGGCCGCTGTATGTCCAGTATCTCTCCTATATGAGTGGCGTCGTCCGCGGCGATCTGGGCGACTCTCTCTTCAATAAGCAGCCGGTACTGGACCAGATTCTGAACGCATTGCCATACACGTTGAACCTTGCACTGAGCGCTCTGGTGATCAGCACGGTGCTGGGCCTGACGCTGGGCATTGTGTCCGCGCTCAGGCACAATACCTGGGTCGACAGTCTGTCCATGGTTTTTGCTCTGTTCGGCGTTTCCATGCCTGTTTTCTGGCTTGGCTTGCTCATGATCCTGGTCTTCTCCGTCAATCTCAAATGGTTTCCGCCCATGGGGCAAGGCAGCCTGGATCGGCTGGTGCTGCCCGCCGTGACGCTGGGCCTTCTGAGTTCGGCGACCCTGGCACGATTGGTGCGCAGCAGCATGCTGGATGCCCTGACCGACGACTATATTCGTACGGCTCGGTCCAAAGGTCTGCGCGAGCACGCCGTTGTCATTCGCCATGCGTTGCGCAACGCCCTGATCCCCGCCGTCACCGTGATGGGGCTGCAGTTCGGCGGTCTGATCAGCGGCGCCGTCATCACCGAGACCATCTTCGCACGGGTTGGGTTGGGCAGAATGTACGTCGAGTCGATCCTGAACAAGGATATCACCATGATTCAGGGGTTGACGCTGGTCCTTGCCCTGATGATCATGTTGATCAATATCCTCGTCGATCTGTCCTACGCCTTGCTAGATCCAAGGATTCGATATGAGTAAGCCAGTCGCTGCTTCCACCAGTCGATCGGAAGAACCGCTGGACCTGAATAGCGGAAGACAGCATCGTTCCCTCTGGGGAGATGCCATGCGCCGCCTGACCAAAAATCCCGGATCCATGATTGGATTGGCCCTGCTCATCGTCATCGCCGCCTTTTCTTTTTGCGCCTGGGTTACCCACTTTGATCCGGTTGAGATTGTGCCCAGTGAACGATTATAGCCACCCAGCGCCGAGTACTGGTTTGGCACCGATAGTTTTGGCCGAGATATCTACACACGAATCGTCTACGGTGGCCGAATCTCCCTGCGCGTTGGTATCATCTCGGTAGCACTCGCTGCATCGTTAGGCGTCACGGGCGGGATGGTTGCCGGATATTTTGGCGGGTGGAGTGACTCGATCATCATGCGGATTGCAGACATCACGCTGGCCTTTCCCGGGATTCTGCTGGCGCTGGTCGTCATTGCCATCCTGGGGCCGAGCCTCTTCAACGCCATGATCGCAGTCGGCATTGCCGCTGCGCCCACCTACGCCCGCGTGGCGCGCGGCCTGGTGCTGAAGACCAAGGCCACGGCCTACATCGAAGCGACGATCGCCATCGGCAGTTCGCCAGCACGAGTCATCCTTCGCCATATTCTGCCGAACATCCTCGGATCGTTGGTCATTGTCGCCACACTAGGAGTAGCCGGCGCCATCATTGCCGGCGCAGCGCTCAGCTTTCTAGGCCTGGGCGCCAAACCGCCGACACCGGAATGGGGCCTGATCCTCAGCGAGGGGCGAGGCTATTTGCGCTATGCCTCGTGGATCACGACCTTTCCCGGCCTGGCGATCATGCTGACCGTCCTTTCTATCAATCTGCTGGGAGATGGCCTGCGCGATGCGCTTGAGCCACGCATGACGCGCTGAAGATGGCCGGTTCCAAATATCAAAGTCAAGAGGAGAGTTGACATGACAGATCGACTACGGGTCGGCGTGATCGGTGCAGGTCGCTGGTCGGCATCCGCCCATCTGCCAGGCTATACACGTTCACCCCTATGCGACATCGTGATGTTGTGCGATCTTGATCGAGAACTGGGCGAAGCCCGTGCCAAGCAATTTGATATCCCTGAATTTGTCACCGATTACGAAAAGATGCTTGCGCGCCCCGACATCGACGTCATCGACATCGTGACGCGTGCGGACCATCAACAGATGGTCTTTGACGTCTTGGATGCCGGCAAACATTGCCTGGTCGAAAAGCCTGTCTGTCACGACTATCGGGACGTCTGGCGTGCGCAACAGCTGGCCGAATCCAAGGGTCTCAAGACCAAAGTTGGCCTGACCTTCCGCTATGCCCCCGCCGTCCAATATATGTTCGAGCTTGTTCGCGAAGGGTACATCGGCAAACCCTTTGTCTTCAATGGCTATGAGCAAAACAGCCAATGGCTCGACCCCGACAACCCTATGGACAAGCGCATCCACAAGGTCAAGCCTGAGGGTGAAGCGCCCTGGGGGACCGACCTGACACGCGAGGGTATTGAAGTCTCGTCGCTCGAAGGCTATGGCGCCCCCACCATCGATATCGGCCTCGAATTGGTCGACAGCGACCTGACCCAGGTGGTGGGCATTCTGGCCAACATGGTGCCTTATCGCCGGCGCACGAACCTTGATACAGAGCGCGAACGCATCAACATTGACGATGCCGACATGTTCATGGGCGAATGCGCCAACGGCGCGCTCTACTCTATGCAGAGCAGCTATGTGACCGTCGGCAACTATCCCGGCATCGAGGCGCGTATCTACGGCTCCGAGGGCGCGCTGATCGTGCGTCTGGTCGAAGAATTTGGCGTGATCCAGACGCTCCACGGAGCCAAACCGGACGCAGTCGAGTTTGTGCCCTTGGAAATTCCTGAACGCTTTTTCCCGCCGGGCTTCCAGCCGGATGACCCGTGGAGCACGGCCTTCTACGGGAGTCTCGTCCACAACTTCATGGAAGAGATCATCGAGGGCGGCGAGACCAATCAGGGCAATTTCGCCCAGAGCGCGCGCGTCCAGGAGATCATCAATGCCGTCGCCCTGTCTCACCGGGAACGACGCTGGATCGATCTGCCGTTGGCGGAAACGGAGCGGATGACAATGGCGCTACACTTGGCAGGGAAAGTTGCACTCGTCACCGGGGCCGCGCGTGGCTTTGGCTGGGGTATCGCCCGCGCGCTGGGACAAGATGGCGCCCGCGTCTGTATTACCGATATCAACGAAACTGAATTGGCCCGCGCGTCAGCAGACCTGAAAAGCGACGGCAGCCTGGTGATGCAGCGCTTGCTAGACGTCGCCGATCGAGAACAGTTCCAGGCAACGGTCGCGGAGGTTGTCGAACAGTTGGGCCGGCTTGACATCTTGGTGCACAACGCCATCTACATGCCGCTTGTCCGATTTGATGATATGACACCGGATGTTTGGCAGCGACAGATTGATGTGAGCCTGGGCGGTCTCTACAATGCCACCGAGGCAGCCTGGCCGGTCATGAAGGCCCAGGGCGGCGGCCATATCATTGGCATTGCCAGTGGTTCCAGTGTCCGCGGGTACAAGGACGAAGTTGCCTATTGTACGGCAAAACATGCCCAGGAAGGTTTTATGAAGGCGTTGGCGCTGGAAGCCGCCCCATTCAATATCGCGCTCAACAGCGTGGGTCCGGGCCAGACGATCAAGCCCACGCGGATCACGTGGGAGGAGATGGACCGCTTGTCTGATGGTGAAAAGTCAGAATGGGCCGATCCGGTTGAACTGGGTCAAGCATTCGTCTGGTTGGCGGCACAACCGCCCAGACGCTTCAACGGCCTGCGTTTCGACGCCGGGCCCATCGTCCGCACGATTAAGCAAGAGGGATTCGGCTTTGATTTCGCACCGGAGAAAGTGACGCTCTATACAGAAGATTTTGTCGCACGTAGAAAATGGCAGGCCAACTATCCCGAAGACGAGTAGACAAGGTGAATCGCTAAAGAAGGTATTGAAAATGCGCACTCTGCTACAGACTGCACCCTCGCGGACCCCCCCAGTTCCCCGGTCTAGCTTGCCAAATTTGCGATCATTTTGGAGAAAATCGCCCTAGGTAACAGGTAGATCGCGGGCCAGTAGAGTTCGCCAAGAAGTCCTCTAGAGGCGAAGCAGACCGTTTGAATCAACTCGGTCGAGGGCGCCGTCTCGGCGCTCGACAAGATGGATCACCATGGTTTGACACGCTCTACACGCCGGAAGTCAAGCGCCTCGCCCTTGCGCAGATGGTCCCGATCGCGCATGCCCACACCCGCAAACCAGCCGATCCAGCGCACGACGCACACGCCAGAGCCAGTTGAACGTCGGTCAACCGCGCTTGCTGCCCTGGAGAAGCGTATCCGCGTCGAGGATATGCACAATCAACTCATTGTGCTTACCCTCGTTCAACCTGTGGACGCAAGACGCAGATTTTCAAGGGATCGACGGTGTACGATCGATCAAGAAGATTTGACTGCCTGGCATCCAAGACTGCATGCAGCTCAATTGGTTGTCAAAATGGCGCCAAAGACAAAGAGTAGACCAAGCAGGAAGATGAGGACCGGCAAGAAGGCCTGCCAGAAGGGGGTGGAATTTTGCCGATTGGCAGCGCCGGTGATGTCACGGTTTAACTTTCGCACAGCGCCGCTGAACCTACGGGGATTTTTCAGATTCTTGCGCCCGTTGTGCACAAAATCGTTCCGCTCATCGCTTATCGTATCTACATATCCTGCGGTTATGCCTGGATTTTCGAACCGATCACTTACACTGCCGTAGAGTGATCTCAAGCCACGTCCTGTTGCACCCAGTTCATCGCGCAGCCGAGCCTCAAGCTTTGTAGTTGCACCGACAACATATTCGACATCGCTCATTGTAGAGTGTCTCTCTTTCCGGCTATGAGATAAGCCGGATTGCCAAGAAATCGCTCAAACGGTTGCTCTTGAAGAGATCTTACCTGATTGTTGTTCCGACCTGGTTTTGGCCCTTGCAGTCGAACAGTTGAGTCGCGATCATCGATCGCGATTGCCGACGATTTTCGAATGCGCTTTTCGCCTACCTGAAAGAAAGTACTTTCCCGAATTAAGAACAAGGAGCCGCCCATGACCACCGTCCTTGCCGATTTCATCCGCAATTCACCGCTCGCCAGTAGCCATGAGCACCTCGACTCTGAGTCGACCTACACCAAGAATCCACCCGATATCCTGCGCAACCTATTCTACAACTATGTGCCTGCAGATCTGGTCGTCGCCGGAGCCGACCCGGCCGCAGTCGAGGCGCTACTGGACTCCAACAATCCTGACATTCGTGGCCGCTTCCAGGCGGTTGAGCAAGCCTGGCAAGCCGTTCGCTTCACGGGATATGGCGAAGCGGTGCGTATCATCGCCAGCGAGATCTACGGCCTTCACGAGATCACCGCAGATGGGCTAGAGACGGCCCATGCCAACAGCTCTGCATTCGGCCAGCCCGGCGAGCGGCTGCGCATACTCCGCGATGTGGCTAATCTCGATCATGTGCAGACCGATCACTTCCAACGCACCGTTCTCATTGACTCGCCGGGGCCGGACTTCTTTCTCTACGACATCAGCTGGGCCGCCATGTGCAGCGGCACGCCCGATCTCGCGCCACTGACAGCAGAGACCGGCGTCACCGTCACCAATCTAGCCTCTCTGCGAGAAGCCATGCAGACGGTCTTCCAACAGAACGCTGCCAAAGCTGTGGCCGTAAAGGCACAACATGCCTACAACCGCACACTTCGTTGGCAGGAACGCTCCGATGCCGAAGGGGAGGCAGCGCTGGCCGCGTATCTGGCCGATCCGGACGGGATTTCCGAGGGGCAACGGCTCTGCCTGGGCGATTGGTGCTGGGCGCGGGGCGTTGAGTTGTCCATAGAATACGGCCTGCCGTTCAAGCTTCATACGGGATACTACGCCGGTCACAGCAATATGCCGGTCGATTACATCAAGAGCGGGCATCTCTGTCCGTTACTTGCCAAGTATCCCGAGGCTCGCTTTGTGCTCATGCACATCGCCTACCCCTACAGTGATGAACTGCTCGCTTTGGTCAAACACTATCCAAATGTCGCCGTCGACCTCTGTTGGGCCTGGAGCATCAACCCATACGCCGCAGTTGACTTCGTGCGAAGCTACATCCACACGGCACCTGCCAATAAGCTCTTCATCTTTGGCGGCGACACACATTTGCCGGCTGCCACACTGGCCTATTCCAGACAAGCACGCGCTTGGCTGACGCGTGCGTTGCAAGCTGAAGTGAATGACGGACTCTTGACGGAGCCAGAAGCCGTCTCCTTGGCAGAGCGCTTCATGATGATCAATCAGATCGAGTACTTCGCACTGGACCGCAAGAAGGCCACACTGCGACAGTTGGCGAGTCAAGTGCCGTCATGATTTCAGATGGAAGACGCTTTGATCAGGCCATCGCCCGTTTCGATGCAGCCAATGCCGAGGATCCCAACATCGAAAAAGTCGACGGGCAGGACGCCCTCAAAGAGCTGCTCTATGCGCAGCGCATGACGGCATGGCTCCAGACGATTGCCCCGGATGCACCCGAGTCGGTACAGTTGGCTGCGCGCAGCCAACATATCTGTCGCTGGTAGATGCCACGAGCCGACTTCCCTGGCGGTCGAGACGGCTATCTACAGTGGAGAGCTACGCTTGGTCGATTTCATGCGCAGTCGGCGGCCGAGATTCTGCGCGATGTCGGCTATGACGAGTTGATGATCGCCCAGGTCGAGAACCTGTTGCGCAAACGGCAACTCAAGTCCGATCTGGATGTACAGTCACTGGAAAATGTGATCTGTTTGGTCTTTTTGGAGAACTACTTCGCGGACTTCTCGACCCAGTTCAACGAAGACAAAGTCATCGACATCGTACGAAAGACTTGGGCGAAAATGTCACCACATGGCCACGCAGCCGCGCGCAAGCTGAGATCTTGGGCCGGTGGCAGCAGCGTTGGTAGCAAAGGCACTAGAGGAATAGAGAGCCCTGGCTTATCTTGGAGATCAAAAAAACTAGCATAGTTCTGGCGCTGTGGCCGCAGAGCTCGCCTCACCCTGCCATGGCGCTAAAGGCGCCATGGCGGTCCCTCTCCAAAAATTGGAGAGGGACGCGTAGCCACTCGCGAATCTATGAGGCCCAGGAGGCGCAGCAGGGTGAGGCCAAGGACGCAACGATCTCGTCTATACCGTTACGATTTCGGTCATCTTCAAAAGGCCAGAGCTCTCGGCACTTGGCAAGACGAACTTGCACCTCTGCTAGGCGAGCGACACATGCTTGAGCTCAGGCGCCTGGAGGCCTACTCGCTCTTCAACCGGTATCGCTTCGGCTCGTTGCGCGATGTAGTCGATCATGCCCGAAAAGATCGCACCGTGCAGCGGATAGATTCCATACCAATAGAGAAGGCCGAGCACCCCTTTGGATGCGAAAAAGGCGGTCTGAACCAGTTCAGTCGATCTTCCGTTCTCGCCGGGGATTGCTTCGAATTGCAGCCATCCCCGCCCGGGCATCTTCATCTCTGCGCGCAAGAGGATGGAGCGATCCGGGACGACGCTTTCCACACGCCAGAAGTCCAGCGCCTCCCCCTCACGCAGCTCATCCGGATCTCGCCGACCCCGCCGCATGCCGACCCCGCCGACTAGCCTGTCGAGAAGACCGCGAGCACGCCATAGCCAGTTGTAGGGTGGCCAGCCGCGCTGACCGCCGATGCCCGCAAAAGCACGATAGACCGCCTCAGGAGTTGCATTCACAGTCTTATGCCGGCGCTCAATCAGAACGCCCTGCTCTTCGGTCAGATAGACCGGCGGCAGATCGCCCTGGCTCGAAGCCAGCGCGTCACTCCAGATCGTCTCGATTTCGCCGCTGCGAATCCGTTGCAGAGCCAGCCCCACTGCCTCGTCATACGAGAGCGGAACAATCTCCGGGAAAAGTGTCCGCGCCGACGGGTCGCGCACGATCAGCTCATTGCGCATTCCTTCGATCAGCGGCCTGGCAATGCTCCAAGGGACCGGCGTCATCCAGTGCACCCAGTGCGATGAGAGACCCGGCGTCAACACCGGAACCGGAATCAAGCGGCGGTCGAGTCGGCGCGCCCGTGCATAGCCCAACATCATATCGCCATAGGTGTGCACATCTGCACCGCCGATCTCGACGACCCGACCACGGCTGGCAGGATGATCCAGCGCAGCCACGAGGTAGTTGAGCACATCGCGGATGGCAATCGGCTGGGTCTTGGTATAGACCCACTGCGGACAGATCATCACCGGTAATCGTTCAGCCAGATGGCGCAACAGCTCAAACGACAGACTGCCCGAGCCCACGACCATGCCGGCACGGAACTCGGTCACCGGCAGCCCGGTTGAGCGCAGAGCCTCACCCGTCTCCTGTCGAGAGCGCAGATGCTCAGACAGTTGCGTAGTTTCGTCACCGAGGCCGCCAAGGTAGACAATGTGACCCACACCCACGGCAGCAGCCACATTGGCGAAGTTCGAAGCAGCTTGGATGTCACGCTGGCTAAATCCGCCCTCTCCACCCATGCTGTGGATGAGGTAGTAGGCGGTCTGTACGTTGGCCAGGGCATGGACAAGCGAGGTCGGTTCAAGCACATCGCCGGAAAAAACCTCAACACGATCGAACCAGGGACGATCTCGAAGTCGCTCTGAACCGCCGCGCACCAACACTCGCACCCGGATTCCTGCATCGAGCAGACGTGGCACAAGCCGCCCGCCGACATAGCCTGTAACACCCGTCACTAATACTGTCTGTGATTCTGTCTTCATCTTTATTCGTCCCATTTGGTCTATGTCTACCGGTGGCCAGTGGTTCTCTATCGTCAATGCAATGTCAGTACCGAATGCATGAAAAAGCGGGACATCGAAGATGTTCTTTCGATGTCCCGCCGAACACAGGAGGAGTGGAGGAACTAGTTAGGGAATCAGCACGCCGTCAATCACGTGGATGACGCCATTGCTGGTATCAACGTCAGCCGCTACGACCGGGATGCCGTTGATCAGAACTGTTTCACCATCAATCGTGATGTCGAGCATACCACCGCCAACAGTCTCAACTGACTGGCCATCCAGGCCCAGGACGTCAGCGGCCATTACCTTGCCGGCAACCACGTGGTAGAGCAACACGTCGGTCAGAGCACCTTCTGGATCTTCCAGTAGGCCTTCAACAGTGCCTTCGGGCAGGGCGGCAAATGCGCTGTCTGCCGGAGCGAAGACGGTGAACGGACCTTCACCCTTCAAGGTGTCAACCAGACCGGCGGCGGTCACAGCAGCAACCAGAGTCTCAAAGTCGCCAGCGGCCACGGCAGTGTCAACGATGTCAGCCATGTCGCCATGGTCTTCCATCATTTCGCCTTCGCCCTCGGCCATTTCATCGGAGGCTGGAATCAGGACGCCATCAATCACATGGATGACGCCATTGCTGGTCTCAATGTCAGGGGCAGCAACAGCAACGCCATTGATCAAGACAGTGTCACCATCGATCGCGATGTCGAGCATACCACCACCAACGGTCTCAACAGACTGGCCGTCCAGACCCACAACATCAGCAGCCATGACTTTACCGGCAACCACGTGGTAGAGTAGCACGTCGGTCAGAGCGCCTTCAGGATCTTCTAACAGGCCTTCAACGGTGCCTTCGGGCAGGGCGGCAAATGCGCTGTCTGCCGGAGCGAAGACGGTGAACGGACCTTCACCCTTCAAGGTGTCAACTAGACCGGCGGCGGTCACAGCAGCAACCAGAGTCTCAAAGTCGCCAGCGGCCACGGCAGTGTCTACGATGTCAGCCATGTCGCCATGGTCTTCCATCATTTCGCCTTCGCCTTCGGCCATTTCATCGGAGGCCGGGATCAGGACGCCGTCAATCACATGGATGACGCCATTGCTGGTCTCAATGTCAGGGGCAGCAACAGCGATGCCATTGATCAAGACAGTGTCACCATCGATTGCGATGTCGAGCATACCACCGCCAACGGTCTCAACAGACTGACCGTCCAGACCCACAACGTCAGCAGCCATTACCTTGCCAGGCACGACATGGTAAAGCAAGACGTCGGTCAGAGCGCCTTCCGGATCTGCCAGCAGGCCTTCAACTGTGCCCTCAGGCAGAGCGGCAAAGGCACTATCGGCGGGAGCGAAGACGGTGAACGGGCCTTCGCTCTTGAGCGTGTCAACCAGACCGGCAGCAGTCACGGCGGCAACCAGTGTCTCGAAGTCGCCTGCGGCAACAGCGGTGTCGACGATGTCGGCGGCTACCATACCATCACTTGCTTCTTCCTCAGCAGGAGCTTCTGTCGCTTCCGCCATCGGCTCTTCCGTTGGCGCAGCGGCTTCCTCTGCCGGCGCTGCCGAGGGTGCACATGCGGCCATCAACAGGCCAAAGACTAACACGAGACTCCAAACAAACGAACGTTTCATTTTGCTCTCCTTGATGTGAAGTACTTTGAGTGACGCTTTGATTCTTAACCCTCATATCCGTTTTCTGCCAGAACAGTCTATTGACATTTTCTGTTCAAAACATGTTCAAAATATACACGGGGCAACAGAAAAGATAAGTAGCAAGGCTTCCATTCATGGAATTTAGATCGATATGACGCGTGTCGCGGAGGGGAATATGGGCAGAGCCAGGAGAGGTGAAGTCGAAAGCAAACGACGCCGGCACGAGCGTGGTGTGCCACGCTCGTGCCGGCGTCGGAATCAAAATCAGTAGTTCACGGTTTGTCATTCCGTTCACGAAGTGGGCGCAAAGCGCCATGACCGGAGGGAAGAGGAACCTCAGGTTCATACAGGGGAGATTTTTCCCTTCGACAGGCTCAGGGCAGGTAGTCGCTTCGCTCCATCGGAATGACTATGGCACTGAACTCGTGAACTACTGAAGACTTTGCTGCAAAAAGCCTTTTCTTGACTCGAATGGTCACGAATTTTCACGAACTGTATCGTCGCCCCAGAGAGAAGATTCGTGATAATTCGTGTAAATTCGTGTCGAGATCCCTTTTTGCAGTGGACTCACTGAAAATAGATTGTTCGATTGATCTACAGTCGCCCTCGACAGATCATAGCAGCCCTCGTCGGCTCAGGTTTTTCATCAAGGCCGAGAGGCCAAATGACCAGGGCGGGGCATCGTTGCAGTAGGCGACCTGATTTTCGAGCACGCCAAGTTTCTCAGCGCCGATGCGCACGACATCGCCCACATGATGGGTGAAGCCCTTGCCTACGCCGCCTCTGTCCTGGGTCGGGGCGAAGAGGGTTCCCAGGAAGAGCGCGAAACCGTCCGGGTATTGGTGGTTCTCGCCGCTGGTCTGGGCGACCAGATCGAGCACATCACGGCTGATCTTCGCCATGGGACTCACTTCGTCCAGCGTGAACGAGTCTTCACCTGCCACAGAAAGCGACACATCGGCACTTCGGACGTCGTCCAAGCTGAAGGTCTCATCAAAGAGACGGATGAACGGGCCGACGGCACACGAGGCGTTATTATCCTTGGCCTTACCCAAAAGAAGAGCGCTACGCCCTTCGATATCACGCAGGTTGACATCGTTGCCCAGGGTTGCGCCCATCACCTGCGCCTTGTCGTTGACGATCAACACGATTTCGGGCTCGGGGTTGTTCCAGGATGAGATGGGCAAGATACCCACCTGCGCACCGGGGCCGACCGACGAGAGCGGCTGCGCTTTGGTGAAGACCTCGGCGTAGGGGCCGATGCCGACTTCGATATATTGCGACCAGAGCCCTTCGGCCTGAAGCACTGCCTTCAATTCCTCGGCATCGGCTGAGCCGGGCACGATGCTGGCAAGGTCGACGTCGATGCGCTCGTTGATCCGTTGGCGCACAGACTCGGCCTTGGAGGCGTCGCCACCGGCCCGTTCCTCTATGACCCGTTCCAGCATGCTCACCATGAAGGTGACGCCACAGGCCTTGATCGACTGGATGTCGATAGGCGAGAGGAAATGGGGCAGGGCAGGATCGCGTTCTCCGGCAACCGTGTTGGCCATGATCTCGTCGTAGCCGCCGAGACGCTGCAAGTCGTCCAAATCGCCATCAGCTCTGCTGAAGCCTTCGTTCATCAGTTCGCCGCATGTCGGCGCAATGCTACTCACGTCATATACGCCCTCGTCGGTCAACAGAACAGGGCTAGGGCCGGCGATCGATCCGGTCAGCGCAGCGGGCGCCCAGACTCGGGCGATCAGAGTGCCGGCGAAGCCGTCTTGGGGCAGATACTGGCGGGGGCTTGTGTCGTTGCTGATTGTGTCGTTGCTGATTGTGTCGTTGGTCATTGTCCTCTGGTGTCCTTGTTTTGGTTTTTTTGGTGGCTTGGATCAAGCGATTCGCCACAGATCTATGCGAAAATCAATCAATTGTGCTCAAAGCCAGTTGAAGCATTCCATGCTTCTCCAGGTTGTTTACCCTTTCCTACATCCTTTTCCTAGATCTTTCCAGTGGCGAAAACAACGTTCAGAAGTTGCGAGAGTAGTCGGGCTTGAGGGGGCTTGGGCCAATCTAAGACAATGGTTCTCCTACAGTCCCCGGCACGGCCCAGTTGAAATCTCGTCCGGAGATCCCGTTAGTGGGCTATGCCGGGGACTTGCGCCGGGCATCCATTTTTCTGGAACGGCCTTAGGCCGCTGCAAGAAATTGAATCTCTTTTTGATGATGCTTGCGCAGCGGCTTGCAGGCCGTCAAATAGGGATTTGATTTCTTTGAACGGCCTTAGCCCTGTATTGCTGTGCTAGGCCAGACGGATTACCGATCCGCCCAGCCAAGCCGGCCAAGCAAAGCGGACGACAACACCCTACAGATCGGCAACACCACCGTCGGCGTAGACCCCACCGTACATGCCGACGCTCTGCCGTCGGATTGTGTCAGCCGAGAAGTCTGGTTGGCGTCTGGCGCACGCTTCTTCGTCGACCTCAACGCCGATGCCGGGCTTGGTGGGTCGTTCGAGGTAGCCGTCGCGCAACACCAATGGCTCCTTCACAAACGACATGGCCTCGGGCGCGGCCACCGGATCGATCATCTCCTGGATGATGAAGTTCTGGGCCACCAGATCGACCTGAACACAGGCGGCGGTGGAGACTGGGCCGTAGGGGTTGTGGGGAGCCAGCCCGGCATAATAGGTCTCGGCCATGCGCCCGATCTTGAGCACTTCGCTGATGCCGCCGGCATGGCAGGTGTCCGGCTGCAACAGGCTGGCCGCATTCTGTTCCAGAATCTCGCGGAAGCCCCAGCGTGTGAAGAGGCGCTCGCCGGTGGCGATGGGAATGGAGAGCGCAGCGGCGATCTGCGCCATGGCGGCAGGGTTTTCGGCCTGGGAAGGTTCCTCCATACAGAAGGGCGCATACGGCTCAAACGCCTTGCCGTAGCGAATGGCCATCTGCGGCGACAGACGCCCATGACAGTCGAGAAGGATGTCGACGTCATCGCCCACGGCCTCCCGAACCAGTCCCAGGGTATCAGCCGCCTTCTGAACCAGATTGTAACTATCGACGACCTTGGTCGCGGGAACGGGCACCGTCTTGATGGCGGTCCAGCCGGCCTCCAACTTGGACACCGCGCTGTTGACAACATCGTCAGTCGTCTCGCCGCCGAAATGGGTGTAGACGCGCACCTTGTCGCGCACCGGCCCGCCCAGCAGTTCATAGACCGGACGTCCCAGCTCCTTGCCCTTGATATCCCACAGCGCCTGGTCGATGCCGGAGATCACGGTCAGCCCAATCACGCCCTGGCGCCAGAAGCCGCTGCGATAGAGGATCTGCCAACAGCGCTCCACCTGCCGCGGGTCCTCGCCCAGAATCATCGGCTCCATGTCTTGAACACATCCAACAACGGCGCGTGGTTTGCCCTCCAGCGAGGCCTCGCCCCACCCGACCAAGCCTGGCTGATCGGTCTCAACTTTGATAAAGACAAACACACGATGGCCGCCGTCCGCCAGGATCGGTTTGATTGCCGTGATCTTCATACAGGTCTCCTTTTGGGCTACTTCGGTTCTCCTGGTCACTGGGTTAAAATAGAGGTACCACTATGAACTATATACGATTGGGATGACATCGCAAGCCCGAAAAAAGTTAAGGTTCAACAGGATTTCATGTAGTTGGACGAGTTTCTTTACCCACCGAACTTGGCCGCGATGGTTCGACGGGCAGAAAGAGGAGGATGCAGATGGAAGATGGGGCTCCGCCGGGAGCGAAGTTCGACAGACGAATCGAGGCTGAACCGATAGAGATTGACGGAAGACGCATCCAGCCGATTGCGCGCATAGTGGGCTGGGAGATGGACGGCGGGCCGGAATCCGGACCGTTCATGAGCCGTGTAGGCCGATTGACGCCGGTGGAAGTGCGGATTGATAGTGGCGGAACACGGCAAGAGGTAATCTCGATAGAAGATCCATTGCAGGAGCCGCTGCGTGACATCATGAAAGTTTGCGCCATGCTTAGTGCGGCCTGCATGCTGATCATGCTGGCAATCCAGATCGGCAGTAGAAGAAGATAGGAGAAAATCCCATGGATTTCAAAGAGTTGGTTGACACTGCCCCCATTGCACAGTTGGTTGACAACATCGGGGCCAAGAGCGTCTTCGGCGAGCCGACAACGGAGAATGGGATCACGATCATCCCAGTCGCTCAGGTTGAGTACGGATTCGGCTACGGCGGCGGCTATGGCAACAACCCGGAGACTGACAGCGACGATGCCGACGCCAACGAGAATGTGACCAATGAGGCAGCGGCAGAAGAGGAGACACCCGGCGAGGGCGGTGGCGGCGGCGGAGGAGCCGGAGGGCGTGCAACACCGCGTGGCTTCATCCGCATTGCCCCGGAAGGCGTGACTTACGAGTCGATCTCAGACGATGACCGGATTCCGCTGGCCGGTATTTTTATGATCGTCTGGTCGGTCTTCTGGATCACGATGACGGTGCGGACATTGATCAAGGCTGTCGCACGGGTGAAGAAAGCGCAGAGCAAGAAATAGCCAGTTCATCAGAGCTTGGAGAGAACCGTGCCCAATCTTTACGGTCAACACTATACGAAACGTGAACTGCTCGACAGAGTCGGCGACGTGTCTCAGGTGGCCAATGCGCGCAAGGCTGCGCTGACCGAAGGCATCGAACGCGGCTCAGATCTGATCGAGGTCTATAACGCCTCCGGTCTCTGTTTTTCGATCCTGCCTGGGCGAGCGCTCGATGTCGCGTCAGCCCACTACAAAGGCATGTCGCTCTGCTTTCGCGGCAGCACCGGCGACGTGGGCCCCGCCTTCTACGAACCACAGGGCTACGGTTGGATGCGCGGCTTCTTCGGCGGGCTGGTGCTCACCTGCGGCATGACCTTCACCGGCCACCCCGAGATCGATCCTGAAGAGGAAAACGAAGAGATGGGCTTGCACGGACGCCTCTCTTTCCTGCCGGCCAAGAACGTGGTCGCCGACGGCAACTGGGAGGACGAGGAGTACGTGATCCGTGTGCGCGGCAAGATCCGTGAAGCCGAGGTCTTCAAGACAAATCTCGAACTGACGCGTGAAATCTCCACGGTTCTTGGTGAGAAGAGCCTGCACATCCACGACCGCATCGAAAATCTGAGCATCGACCGCTCGCCATTCATGTATGTCTATCACTGCAATCCCGGTTTCCCGCTGTTGGACAAGGGAACACGAGTGGTAATCAAAAGTGCCGGTACGACCGAATGGCTCGAAGACCGGGAGGTGGGACCGGAGGCATACGAAGTTGCACAAGGACCACAGCCCCAGTTCGAAGACAATGTCTTTGTTCACCGCCCCGTCGCCGATGCAGACGGAAACGCGCGCGTTGGGTTGATCAATGACAAGTTGGCCCTGGGTCTCTATTGGAAGTTCCCTCTTGCCGAAATGCCGCTGGTCAGCCAATGGCAGCACTTCATTCTCGGCACCTACGTCGCCGGCATCGAGCCGGGCAACGCCAGCATGCTGGGCCGTGCCTGGAATCGCAAGCATGGCTACCTCCAGCACATTGAGCCGGGTGAAGTGCGCGAGTTCCATCTCGAAATCGGCGTACTGGATGGGGCGGAAGAGATCGCCGAATTTGAAGCGATGGCCAATCACCCAGAGACCAGATAGGACACAGATCATACAGATCGGGCCGATGTTCACGGATTTTTCTGGATGAATCCGTGAACACCCGCGTCACCCATGTCTTACCTACCTGTGACCTGCATAGCAACCCTGAATCGAAGGGATGAGGGAAACCCATGATCGAAGAAATCCGCATCACCCGCCTTGTCGTCACGCAGTTTGAGTACGAGATCGCCGACATGGGACTGGAGGAGACCCTGGGGTTCGACACCGTCTATTCGCCAAGCAGCCTTTTGCCGCTGACCGGCAGCATCCTGACCATCGAGACAGACGTGGGCGTGAGCGGAGAGGTCCCCGGCGGGGTCGATGCGCGCACGGCTCGCTATCTGCTGGGACGCAATCCACTGCAACGCGAGATTATCTGGCACGATCTGAAACGGGCCAACCGCAGTGAAAACGGCACGCCGCCCGGCTCTGTCGACATTGCCCTCTGGGATCTGGCCGGCAAGATCTACGACGCGCCGATCCATCAGTTGCTGGGCGGTTGGAAGAGTAAGCTGCCGGCCTATGCCAGTACCTACCATGGCGATGAAAACGGCGGTCTTACGACGCCGGAGGATTTTGCCGAGTTTGCGCGCCATTGCAAAGAGGAGTTGGGCTATCCGGCCTTCAAGATCCATGGCTGGATCAACGGCCCCATCGCCCGCGAAGTGGCTGCCGTGCTCGCCATTCGCGAGGCTGTCGGACCGGAGATGGCCCTGCTGCTCGATCCGGCCGGCGCATTCGGCACCTTTGACGATGTGCTGCGCGTGGGGCGCGCCTGCGACGAAGCGCGCTACATGTGGTACGAAGATCCCTTCCGAGGCGGCGGCTTCTCACAGTACGCGCATGTCCAGCTGCGCAACTTCATCAGTACGCCCATGTTGATGGGCGAACATGTGCGCGGGCTGGAGGCCAAGGCCGACACCATCGTCAGCCGCGCCTCCGACTATGTGCGCGGCAACGCCAATGCCGACGGCGGCATCACCGGGCTGATGAAGATCGCGACCCTGGCCGAAGCCCATGGGCTGGATGTGGAACTGCACGGCGGCGGCCTGGCCCATCGCCACTGCATGGCATCCATCCGCAACACCAACTACTACGAGCTAGGTCTAGTGCACCCAAAGGTGTCCAGCACCAAGCCAGAAATCTATGCTGAACGACGCTGGTTGGACGAGTTGGATTCGGTCGATGCCAATGGTTGCGTGGATGTGCCCGACGGACCGGGGCTAGGTGTCCCGTTGAACTGGGACTACATCAATGAACACAAGATCGGCGAAACTGTCTACGAGGTTTGATGACAACTGGTACATGGTTCAGGTATAGACATGTAGAGACGCAAGATTTTGCGTCTCTACTGATCATCTAGCATACGCCTGAATATCGTCAATAAGCCCTTGAGAAAACGCCCGGTTGACCACATCCCAATCGCCCCGCCGGCCCAGAAAAAGAGTCGCATAGTTGCGCTGAATTTTGGCGCCATTGAACAGGTAATACTCAACTCGCTCAACGCCCGCATCCGTTTCGACCAGACCCAAGGCGTAGTCGACAATTCTCGTGATTGACAACGTGACATCATGCGTCAAATGGCCAATGATGAAATCCACGTCGTCGACCTGACCGTTGACGGCTCTGTCGATCATCTCTTTTGCCACGCCCGTAAATCCGACACTTGCGCTTGGTTTGTCAGCCTTCGTCACTTTCACTCATCTCCACAAAATCGGCTTCAAGAAAATCCTCGACCTCCGGCAACCACACGTTCTGAACAAAGGCCTGGTGGTCGGGATGCTGGTTGTACGTATTGTAAGCGGCTTGATCGGCGAACTCCATGGAAAAGTTGAAATCGTACGGGTTCTTGGCACTGACCTGTCGGAGGCATTTGAAGTTTTCTACCGTGCCGATTTTTGCCAGCGCCGTGCCTTTATCAAGGAAGACTCGTTCAGCCTCTGAGCCTGATGCATGTCATAGCTTGAATGAAACTGTGTGAATGATCACAAGATCTCCATATTGGGTGAGGCCGATCAATGCAGGAAGGTATGTATCCACGAAGGGTCACGAATCTACACAAACAAGATTCTTCGCTGGTCATTTTCCAGAGTGAAGTTGTTCGGTAGACCCACTCAGAATGACAAAGCGTGAAGTACTGAATTTACACATAGGTCAGCTTTCTTCGTGTTTCTTTGTGCTATTCGTGGATCGTTTTTTTTGGATTCGCCTTAGTTCCACGCAGCCGGCGTCTTCGAAACCTCATCCAGCCGCTGACGATGTTCGTTTTCCAATGTCCAGCCTATCGATCCCAGGCTGTCATCGAGTTGTTCAATGGTGTCGCTGCCGCAGATGGCGCAGGTGATCTCGGGATGGGCCAGAATCCAGGCGGTCGCCACCTGAGCCGGCGTCTTTCCCAGTTCACGGGCGATCTCGTTGACCACAGCCACGATTTGCCCAGCCTGGCCCTGGATCATTCGCTCATACTTCTCCGGTCGGCGTCCCCACAGTGAATTGGCCGGTGGACGTCGCTCCAGCGAATAGTCGCCGCCGAGCAGACCCACGGCCAGCGGACCATAGACCATGATGCCAAGCCCCTCATCACGCGCCAACGGGAACATCTCGGTCTCCAATTGGCGGCTCAACAGATTGTAAGGATTTTGCACGCACATCAACGGCGTCGCCAATAGTCGGTCGGCCGTCCATAACCCTTTGCATACCTGCCAGGCTTGGAAGTTGCAGGCGCCGATATAACGCACCTTGCCGGAACGCACCAGATCGTCCAATGCACGCATGGTTTCATCCAGCGGCGTGGTCTGATCGTAGGAGTGCAGCAGATAGACGTCGATGTGGTCAGTCTGCAAACGGTCAAGCGAACGTTCCACCTCGCGTAGTATGTGCCCACGCGACGAGCCACGGTCATTGTGCCCCGGCCCGACCCGCGAACTCACCTTGGACGTGATGACAACCTGGTCGCGCCGGCCCTTCAACGCTCTGCCCAGAATCACTTCAGATCCACCGTACTGATCGGCGTCGCCCGGTGAATAGCGATTGGCACAGTCGATCAGATTGATGCCGTTGTCCAGTGCATGGCCGATCAAGCGATCTGCAACAGCCGCATCCGTTTGCTCTCGCAACGCCAGGCCAAGCGCCAGCCGACTAACGACGAGGCCCGACGAGCCGAAGTTGGTGTAGTTCATCCTAGGTCCTTTCGGGTGGAGAAGAGTGACTGGGGAGATGGGATTGGTGATCGGGGATTAGGGAGTTGCTGACAAGATCACATTTGCCCAATCCCCGATCCCCAATCCCATCTCCCCTACCCCCTATTCACTCAATCGTAGTCGTGCGCATCCTCAGCGCGATCTTGTGGAACATAGCCGACGACCTGCCGAGCGTGATCGATGTCGACCCAGCGCAGGTCGTTATCCGACATGCCATAGAAGATGTCGAAGAGGAGGCTTTCGTCGGCGTTGATGCAGCATTCGATCAACTGCACGATGTCGCGTTGGCTCACGTAGATATCCGCGCCCTTTGGCGGGCGTGGTCGATCGCGCTCGACCTGGCCAATGCGCACGCAGAGCGAGGAGAGACCATGGCGATGGGCATAGACCCGCGCCAACGACTCGGTCCAGACTTTGCTCGCCCCGTAGAGGCCGCGGGGTTCGGCCGGGATGTCCGTCGTGATCATCGATATGTCATCCGGCATGTCCACATGCCGTCGCTCCATCATAGCACGGTAGGGTTCCATCTCGCGATGACCATGGGAGACCATGATGCTGCTGGCGGCCACGACGCGCTTCACACCGGCCAACCGACTCGCCTCGAAGACGTTGTAGGTTGCGATGATATTGTTGTTGAGCACGCTTTCCCAGCTGTTGCCCTCCGGGTCAGCAGCCAGGTGGACGACGACATCCATGCCTTCCACGGCCCGCTGTACAGCCTCAAAATCCGCCAGATCGCAGATTGTGAACCGGCTGTCCGGTATCTCCAGTGCCCATGCTGGTGGCACGCGCTCAGACGCTTCTGCGCGTACGTCGAGTCCATGGGCATTGTAGGAGTCCGGCTGCTCCAAAAGGCGCCTAAAGGTCATATAGCCGATCTGTCCGGTGGCGCCCGTGACCAAGACTCGCTTCTTCATTGGTTCTCCTGGAAATGCTTAACTGTGATGGTCGCCTCGGTCATGCTGAAGGGCTCGCCATCAACAATCACCGGGCCAAATACGATCTCCCTGGGAAAGGGCGGCTCACCCTCCATCTTCATACGAATGTCGTCACGCCCGCTGTCCTCCAGCGAGCCGCGTACCATCTCAAAGAGGCCGGGCACGGTGAAAGGGTAGGCCTGCTCCTCACCCAATGGCTGCGCATCCTGCCATTTGCGAGTGTCGGAATCCCAGTAGGAGACGATGGCCTCGACAATCTCGCCGTCGGCGACGACCACCATGTTGCGCCGCTTGTCGTCAGGCCGATCAACCTCGACCGTCATCATGTAATCTAGGCTGGGCGATGCCAGCCAGGCCGCTTCGGCCTCGTCGATCTCTTCAAGGGTCGCCTGGGGCGATCCACCTCGCAGACAGCCCGCCAAAGCAAGCAGTACAATGGACAACAGCACAAGTACGTACGCGAGTTTTCTCGAATCTTGAAACATGGGTTGTCCTCCGATGGTTATCTCAGTCTGCCGAACCCTGCTTGAGCGGGGCTTGGCGATCATCCGCCATCTGTTCGGGCGGTTGAAAGAGATCGCCCGCCTTGTTGCAGAAATAGAGGCGGGAAGGCTGGTGTTTGGCGCAATAGATCCCAAGCCCCCCGCTATACTTATACCGATATTCAGACGGCAGCTTCTCGCGCTGATACCAGAGACCGCGATAGCCGTCGGCTCTTTCATTCAATGTTGGGACATCCATCGATTATCACCCTGCTCGCTGAGGTGGTCTGTCGCTTTTCGATCTAAGCAGCCATAGCATGTCATGATCTGGCCTGTGACGCAACCATACAAATTGTCCGGTAAAGGATCGTGTATCGTGGGGCGGGGCTTGCCGCCGCCCGCTCACCACAGCGGGCGGCCACATCGGGCGACCACAAGGGTCGCCCCTACGAAATCATGCTTGATGAATGAGCAAACGGCAGGAACAACACCATATCTACGATCGAGATAGATATGGTAGACATCCATTTTCGGGACGCTTGTGGAAATATCGATAGCAGGGCAAAATAGGCGCCTCACGGGCGTATCACGAGGGTGTGTTCAAAACGAGTTAGAGCATTCCGGGATTAGGCCAAGCGGTTATCTATTACCCCACCCGTTCTGGCCTAATCCTAGAATGTTGGTTCAACCGAATATGAACACACGTATATCATTATGGAGGAAAGAAAAATGGAACTTGGCGCTTTTTCAGTCAGCTTGTCTGTCAAGGATCTTGGCGTTTCGAAAGCATTCTACGAAAAACTAGGCTTTGTCGAAACCGGTGGAGATGGCGAAGGCTACCTAATCATGGTCAACGGTACGGCCATTATCGGACTCTTTCTAGGCATGTTTGAAGGCAATATTTTGACCTTCAATCCAGGCTTGGGCCAGGACAAGGAACTGCTGACTGAGTTCACAGATGTACGCGATATTCGCAACCAGCTTGTCGCATCTGGAATCGAGATGGCCACGGATACAGACCCGAATGAGACCGGCCCTGCACACGTCGCACTGCAAGATCCGGATGGCAACGCCATTCTGATCGATCAGTTTTTCCCCAAGCCGGGCAGCGAATCCTAGGTTCGGTTCACGTCGGATTGAGGTAAATCATCTTAAATCCGCGCATGTGTTGCACGAATGTCGGCGTGAAGTCGACCTGGCCGAAGGGCATGTTCGCGGCAAGCTCAAGTTGATCGTGAGCCGGATCGAAATGCTGGGTCACCATGCTGTCACTGGTGCTGTAGGTCTGTGCGTCAGCGTTACGCGGCAGCCACTCGTTGATGGGATTGACGACCTTGACGTCGACAACCTTCATAGACGCCGAGCGCATTGCCTGGCGAAAGCCAAAGGAGCGAAAGAGCGCCACCACCGCTCCCATCGGCTGGCGCGCAGCCTCTTGGACATCCCCACGGACCAGCAGACGCCCGCTCTTTTCGTCGTGGAAGGCAAAGGCGTACCGCCCTTTGCGCCGGGACAGCGAAGAGGTGGCTAACTTGGGGGCCAACCCCAGTATCTCCCGATTGTAGGCGACGGTCTCTGCGCTGTTGTTCCAGAGCCTGTAGCACATCTGACGCGCCTGTGGATCTGATATCAGAAAATGGACCGGCGCAAAGGGCCCATCCTTGACCGGCGCAGTCGATTGGTGCGAGACATAGAAGGCAATCTGGAGTTCGGTGTGCGGGCCATGGCTGGCCTCGGTTTCATCAGCGACATAGATGGCCATCAACGCACGGCCCGATTCTGTCCTCGCCACAGTGACATGCTCATGAGCCAAGAGCGCGGCAACCGCATCATAGTCCGCACTGCCGCCGATCAGCGCCAGGTGTCCGTCATAGACATGGTAGGGGATCGGTTGCTCGCCCGCTGATGTTTCCACCTTTTTATCGGCAATGGGGTATTGCTCAAACATCGACTGTTTCATCCGGCCTCCTTTGTCCGATTTCGACCTTTTCGGCTACCTTTGCCATCAACAATCGGTTGCGCGCGTTCGCTGAAAAAGCGCCTGGACCTGAGTTATCGATGGTGCGAAAAAGATCAACGCTACGCACGCCGCAGACGTGGCAACACTTCCTGCGCAAAGAGCAGCGTGCCGTCCGGCCGCGGCACATCATGGAAGTGCACGGTGATCTTGGACGCGCCCTGATCGATCGCAACAAGCAGCTGTTCTGTCACCTGTTCAGGCGTGCCCACCACAATATTATCAGCCACGGGTCGAATATCAGGATCGGCCAACAGGCGTTTGACGGCCTTCTCGGTCTCGGCGATCAAGACGCCGCTAACGGTCATCTGCTCGATCTCGTCATAGTTGCGGCCGACGGTCCGGCAATGCTCTTTGAGCACGTTCTGTTTGTGGGCGTAGCTCTCCCGATCCGTGAAGATGTAGTTCCACCAATCGGCATGTTGAGCCACGACACGCAGCAGATAGCGCTCGCCCGATCCGCCCACCATGATCGGCGGCATGGGATCGGGTCGAGGCACGCAATAGGCATTCTCAATCTGGTAATACTCACCGCTGTAGCCGGCCGGAGCCTGCGTCCAAAGGGTGCGGATCAGTTCGATGGACTCGGCCAATTGAGCGATGCGCACTCGCGCCGATGGAAACGGCCAGCCGTAGGCAAGATACTCCTCTTCATTCCAGCCTGCACCGATACCCAGCACCATCTTTCCGCCTGAAAACGTCTGCATCGAAGCCGCCATCTTGGCCAGATGCGCCGGGTTACGGAAGCTGTTGCAGAGCACGGCATGGCCACAGACCTTGTCCGGATAGCGGCCCATGGCATAGGCCAGCAGGCTCCACCCTTCGGCCACGTTGTTGTCGCCGTATTGCACGTGGTCGGGCATCCAGATCGAGTCGAAGGGTTCGATGACCTGGTCCAAGTAGGGAAAGGTCTGATCAACGAGACGTGACCATATGTTTAGACCAATGGAAATGGGCATTGTTTCCTCCTGTGGACGAGCACGAGATTTTGTCACAGATTGACACAGATGAAAGGACGATAGGACACAGATGGTACTGGAATCACTCCAGGCACTCTATTACATCTGTGAAAATCAGTACCCTATCTGTGTCTATCTGTGACAAGTTTCCGTTCGGTTTCCAAGGTCATCTACTCAAACGGGAACTTGCGCTGCACCTCGGCCAGGTCAAGGGTGATGCCAAGCCCTGGGCGATCCGGCACGGTGACGCAGCCGTCTTCATCAATGGAGGGCGTCTCCTCGATCAAATCGGTGAAGTAGCCACAGGCGCCCTGGCGGAACTCAAAGATCGGGCAGTTGGGCAGAGCTGCCGCCAGGTGCAGGCTGGCCACAAAGAGAATCGCCGATCCCCACACGTGCGGCACACACTGGAGGTTGGCCGCCTGGGTCAGCGCCCCGATGCGTCGTGCGGCAGTAAAACCGCCGACCACTGCCAGGTCAGGCTGCAAAATATCAGCGGCGCCGGCGGCGATGATGTCACGAAAGTCGTAGGCCGTGGCATCATTCTCTCCGGTAGAAATCGGGATGGTGGTGGCATCGCGCACCCGCGCCATGCCCGCCCAGTTGTCACTGTAGGTCGGTTCTTCAAACCAGGCAATGTCATATAGCTCTGCCGCACGGGCCAGACGAATGGCCAGGGTCTCGTCCAGCGACCCGTGGGCGTCGATCATCAGCTTCACATCAGGGCCGATGGCCTCGCGCACGGCGCGGATACGGGCAATGGAGCCGTTGACCTGACGCGGGGCGTCCATGCCGCCGACGCGGATTTTCATGGCCTTGAAGCCCTGGTTGATGTAGCCCATTGCCTGCTCACCCGCATGTTCCGGTGGAGCATGGCCGCCGCTGGCGTAGGCCGGGATCGACGTACGATAGCCGCCGCCAAGCACTTTGTAGATCGGCACACCCAATGATTGGGCAAAGATGTCCCACAGTGCCATGTCGATGCCACTCATGGCACAGACCGTGATGCCGCGCCGGCTGAGCCTGGGCGCGGCATGTCCATAGGTCATGGCCAACTCGGTGCGTGGACCGTTGTACATCTTCTCCCATACGTACTCGGGCCTCGTCGGATCCTCGCCGATGACCTCGGGACCAAGCTCCTGCTCTACGATGGCCACGGCACTATGGCAGGCGCCGCGCGTCCGCCCATAGCCGGGATGCACCTCGCCATAGCCGACCGATCCCTCGTCGGTCTCCACTCGTACGATGATGGCATGGGATTCGCTTTTCGGACCATAGTCGGAATACCAGTCAGCGCCCCCTGTCGGTGTTTTCCATGTCAACGGCACTGCTTGCACACTTTGAATCTTCATTTCATTCTCCTTTATCGCTTGCCTAGCAGTCTGTCGGCGTGAGAAAGGATAGAACGCGGATTGTGCGGATGGAGCGGAAAAAAGCCGGATTCTTCTGCTTTCTCCGCGCATATCAGCCAAATCAGCGTCATCCGCGTTCTATCCTTTCTCACGCCGACAGGCTCCTCGTACTCCAAGTGGAAGAGTTAGACTTTGTCAGTCCGTTCGCCCGCCCAATGCCATACTCACGCCCAAACCCGCCAGCGCAACGAAGACGTAGCAGAGAAACACTGTCTGATAGGCGTCGATGGGAGCCATTTGCTGCGAGAGAAAACGCTCCAATAGAACACCGGCAATCGCGGTGCCGACGACCATGCCGGAAAACCGGATCATGCTGTAGACGCCGGCAGCCACGCCCATCTCCTCGCTTGGAACGCTCCCCATGGCTGAACTGTGCAGTGCCGCCAACATCAACCCCACACCGATTCCGTGGGCCGACTGCAAAATCCCCACCTGCCAGAGCGGTGCAGTTGCGGGCAGCTGCCAGAACCCGATCATGACCAGCGTTTGCACTGCAAAGCCAATTGCTACAGGAAGACGACTGCCCCGTTGATCGGCGACCTGACCGCCGAAACGCACCATCAACGCCATAGAACCAGGCATGATCATCAGCATCACGCCCAACTGAGTTGATGTGAGATGATGAATGTCGACCAGATAGAGCGGAATCAGAAAGCCGGTGCCGGCCATGCCAAACATGCGCAGCATGGCCCCGGCCGAGGAAATATCAAAGCGGCGGTGGCCAAAAATATCAAGCGCGATGAAGGGATCGGGGCGACGACGCTCCCACCAGACAAAACCGCTACCGAAGAGCAACGTCCCCAGCAGTAGTCGCCAGTCGCGCAGGGGATCCACGCCGGTAATCGGTCGGCTAGAGAGAAAGAAGAGAAGCAGGATCAGTGTGCATGCCAGTAAGAAGACCCCTAGCCAGTCGAAGCGGCGCAGAAAGTTGGGACGAACCGTGCTCAACCCGGCGGGCACAACCTGGCGGACGGCAACAAAGGCCAGCACACCAAAGATCAGCGGCGGTACGAAGGTCGCACGCCAGCCCCACCCCTGGGCCAGAAAGCCGGCGATCAACGGTCCGACAAACGCAGTCGTGGGGCCGACCGAACTCCAGGTACCCAATGCCCTGCCCCGCTCATCGGGCGAAAAGATGTATGAGAGCAGGGCCATGCCCAGCGGCATCATGCCGCTGACGCCAATCCCCTGAATGGACCGCCCGACCATCAGCCAAGGCAGATCGGTGGCGAAGATCGTGACCAGCGTTCCGATGGAGAAGAGCGTGATACCGGCCAGAATCAGACGGCGACGGCCCACACCATCGCTGAGCCGACCGTAGACCGGCATCAAGATCATGAACGGCAAGGTGAACGAGGTCGCGACCCAGGCCGTCATATCGGCAGAAATGACAAACTCATCGCGAATGATAGGCAGTGCGACGCGCGACATGGATGAGGCCAGCGGCATGAGCAGCGCCGGCAGCATCAACGCGTAGAGAATCCGTTGCGCGTCTGCGCGAGCCAGGGCTGGACCATCGGCAGCCTTGACACTGTCAGAATCTTGCCTGTCGGCTGATTGATCGGGCTGGTTTGAGGCATGACTGCGCCGGCGAAGTGCGTCGGCGGGATGAGATTTCATGACGGCTGTGCGCTTTCCAGAGAAAAAGTACCGACTGATTCTGTCAGTCAATACAAGACAGATGGTCGACTGGTGACCTTTACCCAGCTTGCGGGTCTCCGTTGGCCCATCCGGCATTATAGTCGATCATCGTTGCTCTGTCTTGCGCAGTAAAATGAAACAGCTGGTCCAGTGTGACCGTGGTCAATGACAACCGAATCTCTCATTGTTTATCTTGGGTTGGGCGTCCTGTCGGTCATCAGGTCACCCTCTTTGTCTACTGGCCTGCATGGAATGCATTAGCAGTAGGCTTCAATCGACGCCACCTCAAGCAGAAAGTCGCCGACCTGATTGTCCTTCACGATGAACCCCACAGCCTCAATCGTCGCTGGATCGATCGTGCCCAACTCGGTGAGCAAACGTCCTCTAATCGTTGGTTCAAACTCCGAAAACGGCAGATCGATCAGTTGCCACTCATGGACAGTCGTCTGGAAGGCCGCCTCGTATGCAACACCGCGACTGTCGGCGCTGTAGAGTCGGAAACGGTAGAGCTTGCCGTCTCCCCGTACTGACAAACGGATGCCGATCATATCCTTGAGCCCATTCATCTCAGATGAAGATCGTATTGAGGCGAAACCGCCATTGTTCTCCAACGATACGGTACCGGCAAAGAGCAATGTATCGTCCTCGCTCAGTCCTAAGCCTGACTGAGAGACACCCCCCATCACATCATCGTTGACAATAGCCCAGCGGTCGGCGGCATCAGCGGAGTCAAATCGGTAGAGCGTTTTCATTTTCTGCCCCTCAACTGTGGTCCCGGCAGGAATCTCGACGGGGATCGTTGGTTCAGACGCCAGTGCATCACAAGAAAGTACCGGGAAGTTCCCGGTACGGGCACCCAGTAATCAGCGTATACGCACTCGCTTTGTTACGCAAGTCCTTGCAGTATTTCGAACCATCCAAAGAGTCCCACTTAGGGACAGGATTTCACAACCATGAACAAGTGATGACCAAATTCAAAACAAAACCTTGACAAACAATTGAAACTGTAGTAATATCTGTTCACGAAGCAATATCCCAGCAGTTTCTGTAGAGATATTTTCAACATAGTGAGGTTACGAACGATGAGCAGTACAGCATATACGTATCAAGCGCCAGGTCTCTCCATACAACACACCAACAGTCTGAATTGCGTTGGCAGCACAAATAGGGTTAGCAGCCCGATCTGGACTATGGAGGTTAGCGACGAACAGAGTCGTGACATTGATACAGCATCAGATGAGCTGATCGTCGGTTGGAGCCTTTTACAGATGTACGGGCCTCAAATGGTGAAGTCCGAAAATCTGCAATCAGTCATGTCCAGAAGGACGTTGCCGGAACGGCTTGCGTCAACACTACTGGATCTGGCGGAAGACCACGGACGGTGTAATTGAGAATATTACGTTTGACCAGCTCGCCATTGCCCTCGAAACACATCGAGAGACAGTCGCTTCAGTGCTCCGAGCGTTCCGGCGACAGGGCCTGGTTGATTTTGGCCGACGTCGCATATTGATTCTGGATTTTGAGTCACTGCATGAAATTGGCGGAGAACCGGATTTTCCGGCCACCATATAAAATGTCATGTCGTATTTTGCAAAAAATCTGGTAACACTTTTTACCATCCAACCATTTCCTACAGGAGGAAAACACGATGAAACGCACCCTATTCTTCGGCCTAGCAACACTTGCACTGTTATTCGCTCTGCTGGCCAGCCCGACAGCCGTGTTCGCCCAGGAAAGCGATGATATCGTCGATACGGCGGTAGCAGCAGGCGACTTCCCAACGCTGGTAGCAGCTGTTCAGGCTGCCGGGTTGGTCGACACGCTTAAGAGTGAAGGACCCTTCACTGTCTTTGCCCCGACCGAAGCCGCATTTGCCGCCCTGCCCGACGGTACGATAGAGGCATTACTTGCTGATCCGACCGGCGACCTGGCCAATATCTTGCTTTTCCACGTCGTGCCCGGCAAAGTCATGGCAGCTGACCTGTCTGACGGCCTGCAGGCCAATACGGCACTCGGAGCTCCAGTCACGTTCAAAATCTCTGACAGTGGCGCCATGGTGGAAAATGCCAATATCGTTGCCACCGACATCGAGACATCCAATGGCGTAATCCACGTTATTGATGCAGTAATTCTGCCGCCGAGCGATGAAGCACCGGAGATGCTGCCCGTCACGGGTGGAGCAGCGAGCAACGCCACCTACATGGCCTTGATCGCTGTGCTGGGCCTGCTCCTGGTGGGCGCCTACGTCACCCGATCAGGTCAGAGTGGTGCGTAATCTAGCGTTTGGTCTCGTTCGATGACGAGCGAGTTTTGAGTCGACAATGGAGTCTGACTCATTCCTTCCCGACAAGCGGGTCAACTACATCAGATGACTCCTTAAATAGATAGCGCTACTCTTCCAGGAGAAACGCCAGGACAAAAGAGATCTCCCAGGGATACTGAGAGATCTCTTCTGTTTAGCGGTATTGATAAAGGGTGTCAACACACCCAAAGCAGATGACTCTCGATTCGAACCATGGAACACAATGAGCCAAAGCCGAACCTTTTCTGCGATAACGAATAGAATACGAGTCCATGCGCCTAGGCAGCATGTACAGACCGTTCGATTTATTGGTCTGCTTCTGATAGTCTCAAGCCTTTTGATCCTCTCCGGATGCAGCGCAGCCGGCTCAAGCAATACCGGCTCATTCATTCAGACGGCCGATCGACCAGCGCCGCCAATACAGCCGGCCAACTTTGATGACTCTACTGGCGGCGATCGCACACCAGATCGAATTGCGATACCCTCCATCGGACTGGACACAAAGGTTGTCGACCTTGGGTGGAGCGCCGCAACCGATCCGGCCGGGCGTGTCTTCAACAACTGGGATGTATCAGCCTACGCAGCAGGCTGGCACATCAACAGCGACCCACCGGGTGACGGCGGCAACGTGGTGCTGAGCGGTCACAATAATATCCTGGGGGCGGTCTTTCGGGAGCTGGATCAACTGGATACAGGCGACGTAGCCACCGTCTGGTCAGGCGGCAAACAGTATGAGTACGAGATCGACGAGGTGTTCATCGTCCCCGAGCGAGACGCGACCTACGAACAGAGGCTCGAAAACGCGCGATGGATTGGCGAGTTCGACGACAACCGCTTGACCCTCGTCACCTGTTGGCCAAGGGACGGCAACAGCCATCGCATCATCGCCGTCGGCCATTTTATTGATAATGGCTGATTTCGGTCGAAGACAAGACTGAAAAATGATCCACGAAGGGCCACAAAGGCACACGAAGAAAGTTTATCTTCGTGTGCCTTTGTGGCCCTTCGTGGATCATCATTCCTTTGCAAACGCCTAATTACGCAGCGTGCCCGTAAGCGCGGTCAAGCAGCTCAACCGTGTGCAAGACCGGCAGGGGATTCCCTAGGGCATCGATATATTTCTCGATCTGAACCATACAGCCGATGTTGCCTGCGACCACGGCATCGGCGTCGGTCGATATGATGTTGCGCGCTTTGCGTTCGCCGATCTCAGCAGCCAGTTCCGGCTGCTCTAGGTTATACGTGCCTGCAGAGCCACAGCAGAGGTCGCCCTCCGGCACCTCGACCACAGTCAAGTTCGGGATCTGGGCCAGCAATGAACGCGGTTGGGAGCGGATGCCCTGGGCATGAGCCAGGTGACAGGCATCGTGATAGGCCACGGTCAGCGGCTCGGCCAGCGGCGGCGGCGTTTCGATGCCCAATCTATCCAGAAATACGCTGATGTCCAGTACCTTCTCTGCAAAGGCACGGGCCGGGACCTCGTACATGCTCCCGGCGAAGAGCTGGCCGTACTCGTGCATGCCGGAGCCGCAGCCGGCCGCATTGGTTATGATGGCATCGACGTCCTTGGGGAAAAGGGCCATGTTGTTGCGTGCCAATGACCGTGCCTGCTCATCCTCGCCCACATGCATGGAGAGCGATCCACAACAGCCCTGCTCCTTGGGAATCACCACCTCAACGCCGTTGCGCGCCAGCACGCGCAACGTGGCCATGTTGATCTGCGGGGCCAACACCTGCTGGACACATCCCGCCAGCAACGCAACCCGTGCGCGTACCGCCCCTTGTGCAGGATAGAGCGCTGGCAAAGGCTTGGATTCGGGCAACGATTCAGGCAAGAGATCGATCATGGCTCCCAGCGCGCCGGGTAGCGCAGCACGCAACGCGCGCCCGAACTTACCTGCACGCACGGCCTGGCGAAAACGGTCAGGATAGGGAAGCGTCTCGCGCACCAGCATCCGTGTCGAGCGCTCCATGGGCGTACGCGATCGCTGGGCCTCGGTCTTGCCGCGGAAGGGAGTCAACAGTTCACCATATTCAACACCTGACGGACAGGCCGTGACACATGCCAGGCAACCGAGACAACGATCGACATAGGGCGATACATCGTCGACCGAGAGATTGCCCTCCAGCGCCTCCTTCATCAGGATGATTCGTCCACGCGGCGAATCCATCTCCTCGCCCAAGACCTTGTAGGTCGGGCAGGCGGCGAGGCAGAAGCCGCAATGGACACACTTGTCGACAGCCTCGGCCATGGCCGGCCCTTGGCCGCCTAGATTTTCAAGAGATATGGCATGTTGCATAGTAGCGTCTGCTCAAATGATGTAGTTGGGAAGTAGGTAGTCAGGGTCAAGCGTCTGTTTGAGGCGTCGATAGAATTCCATCCCCGGCCACGAACCAATCAGCGGCCTGTTCGACTCACCGGTGAGCACCAGACCCGCTCGCCCTGCATCGCTCAGCAACGCATCCAGTTCATCGAGAGCGCCCGGCCAGGAGAGCCACGCCAGATGGCCGCCTGCACTGTATCGCCGTCGTACGCCTCGCCCGGCGAGCAAACGATCAAAGTCGAGCAGTGTAGTCGGCGACAGGGGCGTCTTGACCAAAGCATCCTGATCGCCAACCCACTCAAATGCACCGGCAGCCTGCCAGATCTGTCGCTCTTCCTCGCCCAGAAAGCGGCTTCCATGGCCGATGCATCCAACCAGGAGATCGAGCCTCGGCTCCAGCGTTGATGCCAGGCCGCCGATGCGCAGCCAGACGGTTGCGCCGCTGTCTGTGACCGAGATGTCCAGCGCATCGATATCGACGGGAAGTGTAGAGAGCCTGGCAAGCAGTTCCAACGCCGACGCGACAGACGGTTGGTCCAGGCGCAACGTGGCATAGGCGGGCGGTTGTGGAAAGACCTTGAAGCTCACCTCGATCAGCACACCCAGTTGCCCTAGACTGCCGACCATTAGCTTGGGCAGGTCAAAGCCGGCTGCGTTTTTGACCACATACCCGCCGCCACGCACGAGGCGGCCCAGTCCATCGACAAAGCGTACCCCGATCAGGAAATCGCGCACGCCGCCATAGCGCTGGCGACCGGAACCGCTGATCCCGGCGGCGATCGTGCCGCCCAACGTCGCGCCCTGGTCTGCCAGTGGCGGTTCAAAGGGCAAATATTGGCCATGCTCAGCCAACGCGGTCTGTACGTCTGATAGTCGGGTACCCGCCAATGCCGTGAAGGTGTATTCGCCCGGATCATAGGCGAGGATGCCGGACAGGGGCGTCATATCAAGCACGGTTGAGGCGGCGCGGGGATTCGACAGCGTGTTCTTTGTGCCGCCGCCCACAATCTGCACCGAACTGCCGGACGCGAGGGTAGACTGGATATCCTCGACGCTGCTCACTTGGACAACTGACTGCTTTGTTCGAGTCGATGGCGTCATTCTCGGAAGATCACTCCTTCCTTCTCAAGCGGATGAGGGCCATGGTGATGCAACGCCGGAGCGTCTGCTCCGGGCAACATCTTGCCCCGATTGGCCAACTCATCGGGATCGACGGCGCGACGCAGTTCATCCATGACCGCCAGATCCGTTTGATTGAACATGTCGGGCATGTAGGCGAGCTTCTCCACGCCGACGCCATGTTCGCCGGTGATGGAGCCGCCAAACGCGATGCACATGGCCAGGATCTCACCGGCCAGTTCCTCGGCCCGTTCAAGCTCACCCGCCTGACGTCCATTGTAGAGAATTAGCGGATGCAGATTGCCGTCCCCAGCGTGGAAAACATTGGCGACCCGAAGATCGTAGCGTTTGCTCAGCGCCTCAATGTGGGCCAGCGCCTCGCCCAGTCTGCCGCGGGGCACCACGCCATCCTGGACGATGTAGTCGGGACTCAGTCGACCCACTGCCGAGAAGGCCCCTTTGCGTCCTTTCCAGATGCGCGCCCGTTCGGCATCGTCCTGGGCGGCACGCACTTCGCTCGCGCCCGACGTCTCGATAACTTGTAGCAAATGAGCAAACTCAGCGTCCACCTGAATGCGTTCGCCCTCCAGCTCGACAATGAGCAGGGCCGCAGCATCCCTGGGATAGCCTGCATCCACAGAAGCCTCTGCCGCTTCGATGGCCAGGCTGTCCATGATCTCCATGGCGCCCGGCAACAGCCCGGATGCAACAACCTGAGCAACAGCATCGCCTGCGGCCTGGAGCGAATCGTAGGCCGCCAGCACAGTGCGATAGATCTCCGGCTTGGGCAGCAGACGCAGCGTAATCTCCAGCGCCACGCCAAAAAGACCCTCCGAGCCGACAAAGAAGCCGGTCAGGTCCGGCCCCACGCTTTCCAGGCTCTCCTGGCCAAACTCGACGACCTGACCATCGGCCAACACGGCTTTGATGCCCAGCACATGATTGGCGGTCATGCCGTACTTCAAACAGTGGGCGCCGCCCGAGTTGAAGGCCACGTTGCCGCCAATTGTACAGATGAGCTGGCTGGACGGATCGGGCGCGTAGTAGAGACCGTGGGGCGCAGCCGCGTGGGAGACATCCAGATTGACGACCCCCGGCTCAACGACAGCGATGCGCGCCCCCGGATCCAGACGTACAATCCGGTTGAGCCGATTGAGCGCGATCACGATGCCTTCTTCAACCGGCAGAGAGCCGCCGGAAAGGCTGGTTCCGCTGCCACGGGCGACAAATGGCACGCCATGCTCGTTGCAGAGACGCACGGTCTCGACGACTTCGTCTGCGCTTTCAGGCAAGACAACGGCCCTGGGACGCGCCCGAAATGCGGTCAATGCATCGGACTCATAGGGCATCAATTGTACCGGGTCCTGCAAGAGCCTTGACCCGGGATAGATTGCAGCCAGCGAATCGATAAACGGTGTGGTGTGCATAGAGTTCCATACCCTCGAATGGGGTGGTGAAGATCTGACGATTCTACACTGTTCAGGCGAATAAGAGCGGTGGGCCGATTGTAGCTTATCGATACACGAGCGTCAATCGAAGTCCAGATCGTCCAGCGCTTCCTCGATGGTCTGATCACCGGCAACGACATCTTGCAGAAGCCGACGCAGCTCGGGCAGGAGCTGACCGGCCGCTCCACGTGCCTGCCAGACGCTTGCTCCGTCAAGTTGAGCACGCAAAGCGCCAAGCTGGGGATACTGAGCCTCCCAGTCTGCCGCCACACTTGTGCGGGCGGGAATCGCCGGGCTGATGGACAATCGTTCACGCATGGCGGCTTCAGAAACCAGTGACTCGATCACGGCGAGGGCCGCTGCCTGGTTCTCGCTGTCAGCGGAGACGGCGTAGCAAGAGCCGAATGCGACCGTGCCACTGCCCGCCGGACCCGACGGCAATGGGGCCACGCCATAGCGCGTGTTTGGAAACTCGGCGTCCAGAAAAGGAGCCAACCAGTTCCCCTCGATAGCCATACCAACCCGGCCATTTCCGAAAACCGGTCCGCCCCAGTTGCTGCGAAAGTACTCCGGCTGGATGGCAAACGCGTCGGTCAGCAGGCCGTCATAGAAGGCGAGCGCCTCGCCTGCAGCCCCATTCGTTCTCGTCCGGTCATGCACCGGTGAGTCGAGCAGGCCGCCGGCCTGAATAAAAAAGGGCAGCCACCGGGAGACGTCATCATCCAGAACCAGGCCGAAGGGCGTAAATCGCACCGTGGGCAGGCCAGAGACGGCTTCAGCCGCCGAGCCAAGATCGGTCCAGGTCCAGTTGTCCGATGGATAGGAGATGCCGGCTTCATCAAAGAGGTCCATGTTATAGAACAGGCCCAGCACGCTGACATCTTTTGGCAGGCAGTAGAACTCGCCGTCGATGGTGGCAGCGTCGATCAGACTGGGATGCATTTCGGCAATCGACGAGGAGAGCGGAGCCAGTCGTCCATCCTCCACCAGGTCGGGAAGGCGAAAGAGATCCACCTCGAAGAGATCGAGCGATGGTTCGCTGCGAAGAACTCGATCCAGGCCACCGGTATCGGTCGCCACCAGCGTCACCGAGATAGGCGTCCCACTCTCAACAGTTGTCAAGCCTTCCAACTGTGCGGCGAGCAGCTGCCCCTCTTCACCGGGTTGGGCAGGCAGCCAGGCGCGCAATTCAACCGCATCAGGCGTCGAGTCATCTTCTCGCCAGAACTGCCAGGCAGGCAGACTGCCATTGCAGGAAGAAAGGAGGAGTGTCGCCATAGAAAGGAGTGCAACGAGGAGTGAACGACAGCTTGGACGGCTCCAAGTCAGCGGTCTGGCCGAACGTCCCCGGCACGGGCCAGTCTCAGCCCAGTCGATTTCAGCATTTATGGCCCGTGCCGGGGACGTGACCACTGGAAACGACTTTTTCAAGAAAGATTTGGATGACTGCTGCAATGACCTCATCCTCAATACACAGAGGCCGAGGCATGATGCCCCGGCCTCTGTGTCGTCGGTGAACAGACACTCCCTATTCACGTCCCTTGGTATACTCTTCATAGGCTTCGGGCGTCATCAATGCGTCCAATTCTGCATCAACGCCGGCTCCCGTTTCGACTTTGAAGAACCACGCGCCGTATGGCTGCTCATTGACCATCTCGGGCGCATCCTCCAGATCCCCGTTAACCTCAGTGATCACGCCGCTGACCGGGGCGAAGATGTCGGAGGCGGCCTTCACCGATTCGACAACGGCAACGGCTGAGCCGGCGGTCACTTCAGCGCCGACCTCGGGCAGTTCGATGTAGACAACGTCGCTCAGTTGACTCTGGGCGTAGTCGCTGATGCCGACTGAAGCAATTCCATCCTCCACACGCACCCACTCATCGTTCTCGGCATATTTGGCACTGCTGTCAACCTTGTAGTCGCTCACGTCAATAGTCCTTCCTGATTGAATGTCAACCCCGTGGGGATATGTCTGTGATGTGATGAGTATTCTCTCGCACTCTTGAATCCAGCTACTTATACCGTGGTCGATAAAATGGTCGCTTGACGACTTTCGCCCGTTTGGCCTGTCCACGAATGAGGATATCGAGGTCGGTACCGAGCTTGGCGAATTGGCGCGGCACATAGCCCAAGCCAGCAAATTTGCCCAGCGTCGGGCCCTTCATGCCGGTTGTGACATGACCCACCACCTGACCGTCAACGGCAATCTCATAATGCTCGCGTGGCACGCCTCGATCGATCATTTCGAAGCCGACTAGAAGATCCGCCGGCCTCTCAAGCTTGATCTTCAGGAGTGCGTCGCCCCCGATGAAGTCGCCGTCCCAGGAGATGGTCCATCCCAGTCGGGCCGACAACGGATTCACGGAGGCGCTGATCTCGTGGCCATAGAGCGGCATACATGCCTCGAAGCGAAGGCTATCACGGGCGGCCAAGCCACAGGCAACCAGACCGTCCTCTTCGCCCACCGCTAGAAGCTCGTGCCAAAACTCAACCGCTGCTGTGTCGGGCAGGTAGAGTTCGAAGCCGTCTTCGCCGGTGTAACCGGTGCGGCCCACCAACATCTCGACACCGCCCACGTCTGCGATCAATGATGTTCGCGTGGCCAATTGGTCAAGGTTTGCGGTTGTCAAACGCTGCAAGATCTGCTCGGCCTTGGGCCCCTGCAAGGCCAGCATGTAAGTGGCGTCGGACACATCAGCCAAGGAGATGTCGTAGCCTGCCACATGGGCCTGAAGCCACGCCCAATCCTTGGCACGATTGCCGGCGTTGACGACAATCAGCCAGCGCTCGGGCAGTCGATAGAGGAAGATGTCATCGACTATCGTGCCGTCGGCATAGAGCAACAGGCTGTAGTGTGCGTCGAAATCCTGCATAGTCTCGACATCCCAGACCTGCACGCGCTTCAGGAACGCAATTGCGTCCGGGCCGGACAGCTCGAACTGTCCCATGTGGTCGATGTCAAAGAGGCCGGCCGCCGTGCGTACCGCCTCGTGTTCGGCGCTGGGGCCGGTCGGGTATTGGACCGGCAATGCCCAGCCGGCGAAATCGACCATCCGCCCACCCATGGCGACATGGGACTCGTACAAGCGTGTCTGTTGCATGCGTTCTCTCTGTGCTCACCTGCAAAAACATCGGTTCAAACGCCGGTAGCAAAATGCGAATTCTCGACCGGTGTGTACAATACAATATAGCAGTTACGCGGCGGGTTGGGCAAACTGGTGTCGATCATTGGGAAGAGGCCAGAATTCGTAGTCTGCTGACCGAATAACAAACCCCATGTCGCTTGACTTTGAACAATGGCTCAACTAGAATTAATCTATCAAAGCGTGCCAGACCGAGGAGGCCTTTTTCATACCATAACCTCCTCACCCTGTTACCCTTTTGCCTCCTTAGCTCAGTGGATAGAGCAGCGGACTTCTAATCCGCAGGTCGTAGGTTCGAATCCTACAGGGGGTGCCTTAGAAAAATGCACTCGGCGTACCGAGTGCATTTTTACGTTAAATCGGATCCACATCAAGGAGAATTACCCAATGACAACCCAGACGATTCGCATTGACGTCTGGTCAGACTATGTCTGACCGTGGTGCTTCCTCGTAGCCTCCAGTTTGGAGAAGCTCGTAGCATCACAGCCGCCGGAGCGGGAGATCGACATCCACTGGCGTTCGTTTGAACTGCGCCCCAAGGGCGCGCCGCCTATCTCAGCGGACTATCGTGAGAAGATCGAATCGGGTCGCCCACGCCTCTATGCTACTGCTCGGGAGACGTACGGACTGGAGTTAAATCCAGGGCCATTCGGCATCGACAGCCGCCCTGCATTGATCGGGGCCAAGTTTGCTGAGGCGAAGGCGCTGGGCGTTGCCTACGCCGAGACAATTCTGCGCGCGTACTGGCAGGAGGGATCTGGATATCAGCGATTTGGAGGTATTGATCGATCTTGCCGCCGATATCGGTATGGACCGGGAAGGCTTTTCTGATGCTCTGACAGATCCGGCGTACATCGCAGAGGTCGATCAAGACATTGAGATGGCCAGATCGTACGGCCTCAACAGCGTGCCGTCCTTAGTCTTTGACAACAAATATCTGATTCCGGGCGCGCAACCGCTGGACGCATTGCAGAACGCGGTCGAAACTATTGCGGCTGAGCATCCAGAATAGCGATCATCTCGTCCAGGTCGGTGAACTTCACGCGTGGGCGGCCTTGCTCTTGCCCCCTGGCGATCTCCATCTCGTTAAGAATGCGCCACTCATCGATGGTCACATAGCGTACGTTGCGTTTTTTGAGCAGATTGACCACGGACTGGGGATCATCGTCCGCGGCAGGCGTGATACGGCCTGCGCGCATGTCATCCAGCAAGCTATTGACCGACTCGACGGCGTCCGGCTTGTTGGTGCCGATGACGCCTGTCGGGCCGCGCTTGGCCCAGCCTACCACATATTCTCCCGGCTTGGTCTTGTCTGAGCCTGGATTGAGAACGCGTCCGAATTCGTTGGGTATTGTACCGCGTCGCTCATCATAGGGGACGTCCGGCAGCGGCACACCCTTGTAGCCAACGGATCGTAGAACGAGGCCACAGGGAATCGTCTCGAATTCACCTGTACCTTCAGAATTGATATAGCCACTGGTGGTGGGCCGCAGACGATTCTTTTCGAGGACAATGGCCGCGATCTTGCCATCCTCCTCGACTATCTCCGTGGGGGATACCAGAAAACGGATGTAGATCTTGTGCGGCTTGCCGGTATCGCCCATCTCCGAATAGGCGCGCAGATAGTCCAGGTTCTTCTGAGCCGACGTGTCGTTCTGTACCGCGGCGCTGCTTGCGGCGTCAAGCTTGAGTTCGTCGGCATCCACGATCGTATTGGTCTCATCCAGATGGCCGAACTCGCGGATCTCTACATTGGTAAACTTGGCTTGAGCCGGACCGCGCCGTGCCACGATGTAAACATTCTTAATTTTGCTCTCTGCCAACGCCGTCAGCGCATGATCGGCGATGTCGGTATCCGCCAATTCATCCACCGATTTGGCCAGTACGCGTGCCACATCCATGGCCACGTTGCCGACGCCGATCACCACCGCGGTTTCGCAACTCAGATCCGGATCAAGGTGTGCCCAATCAGGATGGCCGTTGTACCAGGCAACAAACTCAGTGGCCGACATGCTATTGGGCAGATCTTCGCCGGGAATGTTCAACTGGCGGTCTGACTGGGCCCCAACGGCATAGATGACGGCATCATAGAACCGGCAAATCTCATCGTGCGTGATGTCTTTGCCAAATTCAACATGCCCGAAGAAGCGGAATCTCGCATCTGCGGCTGTGCGGTCATAGATTCTAGAGACCGACTTGATGTTCTGATGATCAGGCGCGACACCGTATCGGACAAGTCCATGGGGCGCGGGCAAGCGCTCGAACATGTCAACCGTCGCCGTGAGGTCCTTCGGTTTTAGCAGCGAGCCGGCGGCATAGAACCCTGATGGACCTGCACCGATAATGGCTACGCGCAGTGGTCGGTCGACGGTTCCAAGTTTAGCAGTCACGGGCGCCTCCTAGGCAAGTTTTGATGACACGATAAAGAGCCAGAGGTTCACTTCAGCATATTGCTGAACTGGCGCGCCAGGGTCAACAGGCTGATCCCGAGCGCAAAATAGTCGGACGGACCCAAGGACGAAACTGCAAGCTCCTCGTTTTCGTCCTTGTCACTGGCCGCCCAGGCCAGGGCGCCCCCCAAAACGGCTCCGGCTATCCCGCCGATCAGCAATGCCTTTGTCTTATAGTTCACGTTTTGACGCTCCTGAAGTTGTTCGACTGTTTGTGGATTGGGCGCCCGATGGTTCAACCCTTGGAACCAATGACCGTAGGGTTGTCTCGGCCTTTGTCCGGGCGCGCTGGGCTCGCACAATCGGATCAGCCACGCGCTCACTTGCCGCTTCCGTCTTCAGGCGAACCTGTTTGCTGACATTCTGTGCCTGACTCATGACACGAGGCAACCGAATATGCAGGAAGTTGAGCCCGCGCACCGCGAAATAGAAAGCCACCAGCGGAATCAACAATAGAATAAAGGTTTGGATCGCAAGAAACACGATCGAGACATCTGTCCAGAATTCAAGATTCATGTGCAACTCCTACAACGTACGCAGGCGAACACCATGTCGTGAATCTCTGCCGGAATTCAAGCAGAGACTCCGACGGAGATTCCAGCCAAAATCCCGATACGCTTCCGCCCGACGGCAGAAGGGTCGGATTTCTGTTACAGCACTTGTACTGAGCGTTGCCGTAATTTTCACGCCCCACTACATAGTTCATTCTAGCAAAGGCCAGGCGTTCCAACAAGGAGCAGTGCTACGGGAAAATCGTCAAGTTTCTGGTGGATACGGTTGGTGAAGAACGCCAACCGTACTCATTTGGCCCCGTCATGCATTGACCATTTTACGGCGCCGGCACAATTCCGAAGATCGACAGAACGGCCTCAACGGTGAATTCTGCGCCCGTTGACAACATACCAATCGTGGTAACGCCGACAATGACGACAATGTACGCGACGATCGGTAGGACAATTGTACGCCATCCCCGGGTCTCATGTGCGGTGGATGCGGCCAACCAGACGGCCAGGAAGGCCCACACCAATATGAAGAAACTCATGGCTGACTTCATCACCGGGATGAGTCCGATCAGTGCGAGCAGCGAGACGGACTGAGCGAAGCCGACGGCCCGGAAGGTCGTGGTAAACTCGCCTTTTCGAGTGAGCAGGTATCCTGCACCAGTTAGCCCTAAAATGGCCACGATCCACAAGCCAATTTCGACAAGCAACGTGGCAAAATTGAGTGTGCCGCTGCGAACAACAATGCCCAACGTCAACATGGCCACCATGATCAGAATGGCCGGACCGGTCATGTATGGATCGTCGACCACGCTCTGGTAGGCCTTGCGGTCCAGCAACATGCAGCGAACCGCATAGTTGACCCAGGTCCGAACCTGGGTGACGCCCTTTCGCATATTGTAGGGCGCCCAATCCGCCACACTGTCGTCAACCTTGCGCGGTGGAGCGTCAACCACAGGTGCGCCGCGGTGGTTGTTGAGGATGTGAAAGACATCAGTCGAGTTGCGCGTCTCAGGCACGTCCATGTCATGAGGATGCAGCATGAAGGCGTCGGTCTGTTCGCCGCCGACACCGCCGTGGCTGCCGATGAGTTCTTCCAATGCCGCTACCGTACCATCGGCATAGACGGTGCTGATCAGCCACAGGTCGCCGGCGCTGGGGAATTCCATCACACGGTTCAGCTGCCAGGCCCGCTTGTCGACGTTTGAAGCGCCATGGCCTTCAGCCGGCGCATAGGGCAGGATAGGATCTTCGCCCTCAACCACGCCGGTAACCAGGTTGCGCAGCCCGGTCTTGCCGATGGCCAGTGCCGTGCCATCATCCTCATACCCGATCACGAGGCCGATGCCCTCATGTTGGACGACCGCGTCGACCATGCCGGGGTAGACGGCCTCAAGTTCGCTGAGTAATATCTTGCGCGGAAACAGATCGAAGTAGACCTGAGCTGCGTTGCCGCTGCCATAGGCGGTCACCGATGCGCCCTCGGAGGCTTCAACAACGTCGACGGCATCCGCACCTTGTTCAGCCAGCTTCTGGCCCTGCTTGGCGACAGCCCTATCAAAGACTGAACCCGAGCCGCTCTGCTGCACATTGGCCAACTCGCCTGCGACACTGCTGAGTCCGTTGGCTCCTGTATCGCCGCCAATCAACTGCGAGACAGTCGTGCCTGTGGGCAACTGCTGCTCGATGAGTTCCTTGACCGTCAAGCCATAACGTTGCAAGAACGTCGGTCCAAAGGACTGGCCATGGTCAGAGAGGATGATCAGATCGTAGGCGCGAGGGGCCTTCTCGTTGATGACGGTGCGCAGGCGAGCAAAGGTGCTGTCGAGCCGATGAAGGTCACCAAAGGCATCCTCTGTCCAGGGTCCGGAATGGTGTGCCACTTCATCGTAGCCCAAATAGAGCATGTATATCGACGGCGCACCGCGCATCATGTCCATGATGGCGAGATCGGTCGACATGTCGCGCATGAGCGTGCACATGGCGGCGCGCACAAAGGGGTAAAAGTGTTCAAGCCGGTTGAGCCGGGGTTGAACATCATGGCGTTTCTGTTTCCACGCCTCCCAAAGTTCGCGGACGGTCTCAACAATAAAGGAGGCCAGTCCACGGGTCAGGAAATAGGGATCGAGCATCAGCAGGGCAACATCAGTCGACCGTCGCTTTTTCTCCTCCTCGCCTTCATCAAACATATTAGCCATGGTAAACATCGACTTCTCGGCATCACCGTTAAACATGTTCATGATGCTCGAACCCTCGCGCATCAGGCCTTGCCCATGGGCGTAGCGGGCATTCAGTTCAGTGGCATCGGATGCCGAGACGTAGAGCTTCTCCTTCTCCTTGTCATACCATCGGTAGGCGGGAATGTCATGATTGTCGCCGAACATGATCCCGGCCTGACAGGCGGATGTCATCGAGGGCAAGCCGCAGTCGGTCAGAGTTAGTTCGTAGCCATCCTCGTCGATCATTGCCTGCAACGTCGGCATCAAGCCGTCGTCAAGGGCCTTCTTCACATGCCAGTAGCTCAAGCCGTCGATCTCAACCATCATCAGGCCGCGACCCGGTTCGTCTGCGCTGTCAAACGGTTCTTCCTTGGCCAATCGCTCGATGCGATTCTGGTACCAGGAACCTTCCTCGTCGACGTCCAGAATTCCGGTCAATATTGCGTTGAAGAAGGCAATTACGATGCCGCCGATCAGGCCGCCGAGGATACTGACATCAAACCCAGGCAACAGCCAGGCAGTGATCCAGAGGGCGAGTGCATTGATCAAAAAACCGATCACCAATGTCACTATCCACCCCAGTGGACGGGCAATCAGAAGCACAACAGGTCGGATCAATAGGTTGACGATAGCCAGTAGGAAGGCGGCCGCGATGACCACAATCCATCTTGGAAAGGCATCGACAGACACAAAGCTAATGCCTGGCATGACCCATGACGTAAAGAACAGAGAGAGAGCGTCGACCACCCAAAGCACGGCGATCCGTATCAGATACTTCACAATTGTTTTGATAGTATGAGTCATGGCGTTTTCCTAAGTTAGACTGGTTTCTCAGTTTTGGATCCCGTGAAGTAGCATGTCAATCGGTGTCTATCGTCAGTCCGTGTCTGGCGGCAATTGCCGCCAGGCGCTCCAGCTCTTGCTCATAGTCGATTATCTCGCCGTCCAGGCGGGCAGCCCGCAGTTCGCGCAGAATTTCGCCGAAAAGCGGCCCGCTGGGCAAGCCGAGTGCAGAGAGCGCTTTGCCGTCCATACAGGGCCGTACATCTCGCCATTCTGCATCATAGCGGCGCAACATCTCCACAGTGGCATCATCGTCGCACAGAACCTGGGTCAACGCACGTGCGGTCGGCGTAGTCCCATCCAGCAATCCAGCAACCTCGCTGGGGCGCAGTCCCGCGTCTTCGCGGCCCAAACGTCCCAGTTCCGGCAGCTGTTTGCGCAACAGTTCCAGGGACTCAACCAGGCGTTGCGTCTCGCCGCGCAGCCCCAGTCGATCGATCAGGGCTTCGTCCACGTCAGGCGGTTGCCGGTAAGTCAAAATCCCCCAGTAGAGCCGTTCAATCGGTTCAGACGTCAATCGCTGGTCAGGCTCAGGCTGCTGCAGAGCGACGCGCAGTTTTTCAAACTGGCGACTCGTCCACTCATCCGCGACCAGGTCGGGGTGGATGTGGAAGAGCACTCTTAGTTCATCGAGACGGCGGTAGGCCCGTTCCGGCGCATCCTCCTGCAGGATACGTTCGAACTCGTGACGAATGCGTGCCGGGGAGACCCTATCGAGCATTTCAAGTGCATCGGAGAGCAGGACCAGGGTACGGGCGCCGATTGCAAAGCCGAAGCGCTGTTCGTAGCGCACCGCACGCAATATCCGGGTTGGGTCATCCACGAAGCTGAGGCTATGCAATACGCGAATGCGGCCGTCATCCAGGTCATGGATTCCGCCGTAGAAATCGAGCAGTTCGCCCCATCGTCCAGGGTTGAGGCAGAGCGCCAGCGTATTGATCGTGAAGTCGCGCCGGTGGAGATCCAGCTTGATGCTGCTGCTCTCAACGGTCGGCAACACAGTCGGCGCCGTGTAGAATTCGGTACGTGCGGTGACAAAATCGAAGTTGGTCGGTAATTCGCCAGTGGCTCCAGACTCACCCTGCCTCTCGAAGAGTCTATCGTAATCAACGGGAAAAGCGGAATCGTCCAGAATCCACTTGGCGGTACGGAAGCGGCGATGGGGCACAACGCGGCCACCATAGCGAGCTCTGCATATGGTGTGCGAAGGCAATGGCGTCACCTTCAATGACCACATCCATGTCCAGCGCGGCCACACGCCGCTGCAATTCGTCTTTTAGGAGCAGGTCACGCGTGAAGCCGCCGACGACATAGACGGTGTAGTCCATCTTGTCGACCTCACGGCCCACCAATTCGAGCAGATGATGCTGCACCGGCGAAAGCGTCTCGCGTAGCCGGTTGGATAGCTCAGCTGCGCCGTGCGCCGGCAGCGCGGCCTCGTCCCACAGCTTGATCAGATCGGTACGCGTCACGATGCCGATAATGCGTCCATCCTGGTCGACAACCGGAATCTGTCCCCAGATCGGTCTCGATCATGGTCTTGCGCAGCGTCGATATCGAATCATCCGGACGCACTACCACGTCACCTGCACGCATGAAGCGGCTGACCGGTTCATGGCCAAGGTTGTGGCTAACGGCCCGATCTGCCTCCCGCCGCGTCAGCACGCCGAGCAATGACTCGCCGCCGCCGGCATGTTGCTCGAAGACCGGGAAGCCCTCATGGCCGTAGCGACGCATGAGCTCATAGGCGGCATCGATGGTCATGTCCGGCGTAAGCGTCTGCGGACGCCCGTAGCTCATGATATTGCCCACCGTCACGGCAGAGCGGCTGTGGACCCTGACCAGGTCGACGATGCGATCACGCACCGCAGCCGTCGAGGCGAAGCCATGCACCGGCGCGGCCGCGGCGCGGCTGTGTCCGCCGCCGCCCAGCGCACGCGTCACGATACCGACGTCGACGTCATCCGTCGTGCTGCGAGCCACCACCTGGATCATGTCATTCAGATCAATGATGAGGAAGAGTGCGTCGACCTCGTGGAAATTTCGCAGTCGCGAGGCCAGCAGCGCTGATCTCATCGCTGAAACCATGGGCCGACGCCTGAGCGATCACGATGCTATGGCCATCGATATCGAGGAATTCGCTGTTGGCGATCAGTTCATCAAGCAGCAACGCTGGGCTTCGGTCAGCGGATGGCTGAGAAAACGACTGAGCACTGACAGATTCACATTGCGCTTCGGCTCCATCAACCAGGCTAGACAACGGGCATCCCGATCGGTGGTCGAGGCATAGGTCAGGCTCCCCGTATCCTCGTGAATGCCCAATGCCAGAAGCGTGGCCTCCACCGGGGTCAGCCGGGCGTTCTCATCGATCAAGCGTTCGACCAGCAGCGTCGTGTTGGCCCCTACGTCATCCGTCCAGCTCTCCCAACCGTCCGGATATTCCTCGTCCGATGAATGGTGATCGATGACCAGGACACACGTTCGCTTGCCCATCCCTTTGGTCCAGTTGGCCGACCGCGTGTCGACAAAGATCGCGCGTTCGACCGGTCCACGTGGCAGTTCGCGCACGGTGAGAAAGGGCAGACTGCTTTTGTAGAGGGCGAGGAAACCACGCACATTGTGGTTCAATCGCGTGGGCAGCACGGGAAGGGCGTCGGGGAAGATCAGCGACGCGCCCAAGAGCGAGGCCATCGCATCGAAGTCGGTATGTTCGTGGGTTAGGATAACTTCCAGTGGGTCTCTAGCCATTGCGCTTACCGGATTTAGGCAGTGAGATCATTAGGCAATGAGATCATGATGTGACGATATGTTCTCCAGCAGCCCCTGACAACCCGAGTCCACCATGCGATAGACAGCATCAAAGCCACCGGTGAAATATGGATCGGGCACGTCAGCAACGCCGCCGGTCAATTCAGGATCGGCATAGTCCAGCAGGCGCACGATCCTGCCGTGCGAAGTGCCGTCACTCACCATCGCCTCAACATCGTGCTGGTTACTCGCATCCATGACGACGATGATAGTCAAAGCCGGATAAATCCGACTGTGTTATCTGGCGGGCTACCAGGCCATCGGTGGCGATGCCGTGTTCACGCAGAATCGACTGTGTGCCGTGATGCGGCGGATCCCCCACATGCCAGTCACCGGTGCCTGCACTGTCAACCGAGATATACGAAGCCAGATCCGGCAGAGTCCACCTTCTGGCGAAAGACTGCCTCTGCCATTGGCGAACGACAGATATTGCCGAGACAGACGAATAGCACAGAGATGGGCAATTGAGTAGACAGTTGTGAGGACATGATGTGCGGATATACCTGGTAGACGCAAGCGATATGCTTTGGCTGCATTTGATGGGCTCTTAGGCGCTGATTGTAGCGCATCAGACTTGCAAGTGTAAAACATCGTGTCACAATGGGGTGTAATTCACATTGTGGACGGGAGACAGGACGGGAGACACGTGCCTGTGACACGGTCCATGTCTGATCTGGCCAGGCAAAGATCCTCCAGGCCGTCGCCGGCACGTTTTGTTCGAGATTTACGGAGATCCAGTCAACATGATCAGCCCAACTCGCTTTCGCCCGCATCGACCCTTTGTGCCGCAGCGGCCTGCACGTTCGTCGGCAGTTCAGACGGCGCTGGCCCGCTTTCGGCCAAGAGAGATCAACGGATTTACGCGTCAAGAACAGCCGATTCTGCTGGATGCAGGCACGGATATGACCGGCATGGACCCAAATAGGAATGTACGCCTTCTCGGCTACTACAGCCAAACGACCGCGGTAGAGAAGCGTGGGCTGGTCATGACACTGCATGGCTGGGAAGGGTGCAGCCACTCCAATTACAACTTGGTCGTCAGCAGCACGCTGCTTGATGCCGGCTACGACATCTTTCGTCTAAACCTCCGCGATCATGGCCCCGGATACCATGTCGATCCCTACCGGCTCAACAAGGGCATCTTTCTGGGATCGCTGATCGACGAGGTTGCTGCCGCCACCCATCGTGTGGCCGAAATGGCCGGCGATCTGCCCTTCTTCATCGTCGGCGCCTCCATGGGGGGCAACTTTGCCCTGCGTCTTGCCGTCCGGCACAGTAGCCGGCCGTTTCACAACCTGCAACACGTGGTTGCCATCAGCCCGGCCATCAACCCATCGTCGTCCACCAAGAAGCTGGACGCCCACCCGGTCTACCAACACTACTTCAAGAAACGTTGGATCGGTTCAATTCGCGCCAAGGAAGATCGTTTTCCAGAGCTTTATGATTTCTCCGATATCGACATGAATGCGTCGATCTACGAAGTCACGGACCGGTTGATTCGCAAATCCGGTCTGTTCGACAGCGCCGATACATACTTCAAGACCTACACGCTGACCGGCAACACGCTTGAGGACATTACTGTTCCGACATCAATTCTGACCGCCGCCAACGATGCCATCATCCCCGCAGCCGAATTCTACACGTTGCCAGCCAATCCGCAGCTCAACGTCCAAATCCACCCCTCTGGCGGGCATGTCGGCTTCGTTGATATCATGCCCTTGCGCCATCGATTGCCGGAGATGGTGCTGGCACAATTGACACAGAATCGGGTCGTTCCATCACAGTAACATTCTAGCCAGTCTACACATGCCATTCCTTTCATCGATGGTTGGCCTCTGTGATACAATCAGCACCGTCTAGCAGTGAGGGGAATTGGTGCGGATTGACTACTACTTTCGCCACAGATTTACACAGATAAAAAAGTGTAAGACACAGATAGCACCGGGATTGCGTTGGACACCTGGGTAACATCTGTGAAAATCAGCTCCTTATCTGCGGCCATCTGTGGCAATTTTCCGTTTCTGCAGGTGAGTCAGCAAATGGAACGAGGGTGACGCTGAACTGGCGGATATCGGCGGATAGAGCAGAAAAGATTCCGGCTTTTTTGCGCGATGCTAACTCGATCCGCGTTCTATCCTTTCTCTCTCCGACAGCCTGCTAAGTAAGCATCTGTTAGGTTGTGCGAAAAAGTGCCGGGGACTTAGGCAAAAAAGCGAGTGAGTTGACCATGTTTTTGAGGTTTCAGCATCGGGAAGTCCCCGGCACTTTCTGTAACGACTTGCAGGCTTCTACTTAGTCAGTAGATTCGTCGCATATCGGAGACAAACAATCCCACTCATGAGCGATTTTCCATGGGAAAACGAGTGGCCCGAAATCACAGACGGTCATGTGCGCGCCGCAGTTGCCCGTGTGCCACGTGCGGCCTTCATGCCGGAAGATGTTCGTGAATGGTCGCATTGCGATTCAGCCATGCCGATTGGTCAAGGCCAGACCATCAGTCAGCCCTTTGTGGTGGCGTTGATGACGCAGGCGCTGCGCCTGAAACCTGGCGACAGCGTGCTTGAGATCGGCACAGGCTCCGGTTATCAGACGGCCATTCTGGCCGAGCTCACGACCGACGAAGCCGCCGGCCTGGCGATACCCGGCGAGTCCATCTACAGTATTGAACGCCATGCGCGGTTATCAGTCCAGGCAGCCGCTGTTTTGAGCCGATTGGGATACGATCCGCATCTGCGAGTCGGCGACGGCGCGATAGGCTGGCCGTCACAGGCGCCGTTCGACGCCATCATTCTGACGGCAGCACCGGCCCATTTACCCCGTCCTTTGTGGGAGCAACTCGCCGAAGGCGGGCGGTTGGTCGCTCCGATCGGGCAATCGCCGGATGAACAGATGCTCTGGCTGGTGCGAAAGGTCGATGGCGCCATGCGAAGGGAAGCCATGGGCGCGGTTCGCTTCGTGCCGATGTTGACGCCACTGCTGGACGATCCCGCCATGCGGATTGAGTTTCCGTAGGCGATCGCGGAGAGAGTTTTTTTGCCACAGATTTACACAGATAAAAAAGGACAAGACACAGATGATACCGGGATTACTCTGGACACCTGGCAATCATCTGCGAAAATCTGCTCTTCATCTGTGGCTATCTGTGGCAAATTCCCGTTTTTGCAGTAGAGTCATCTGTGACTAATTTTCGGCTCGATCCGCAGAGAACAGATAATCTCAGTCAGACGATCAGATCATCACGGAAGATGAGTGCAATACGCTATGACACATGTTCTTATTTTGGGAGCCGAAGGACAGCTCGGCACCGCACTTCAAGACGTATTCGGTGGCCGGCCTGACACCCGGGTGACACTCGGTGATCTGCCTGACTTTGACATCACCAAGCCCGAGACCGTCGATCAGGTGGCCGATCTGGCGCCCGATGTCGTTATCAACGCGGCGGCCTGGACCAATGTCGACGCTGCCGAGGAGAATCCCGAGTTGGTCTTTGCAGTCAATTCGCTGGGTTCCCACTACTTGGCCGCGGGCTGTGCTCGTTGTGACGCGTTGATGGTGCAGATCAGCACCAACGAAGTCTTTCCAGGCGCGCCGGGTCGATTCTATTTCGAATATGATCAGCCGAGTCCGTCAGGCGTCTATGCCCGCAGCAAATTGGCCGGTGAGACCGCCGTGCGCACAACCTGGCGTCGATCGATGGTCGTGCGCGTGGCCTGGATGTTCGGTCCGGGCGGCAGCAATTTCCCGTCCAAAATCGTGGCAGCGGCCAAACGCCACGGACAGCTACGCGTGGTCGACGATGAGATCGGCAACCCGACCTACGCACCCGATGCCGCGGCGGGAATCGCCAAACTCGTCGAACACGATCTGCCCGGTATCTACCATCTGGTCAATGAAGGGTATACTTCACGCTTCAACTTTGCGGCTGAGGTGCTCCGGCAGTCGGCATGCGAAGTTCCGTTGACCCCCATTCGCGCCGATGAATGGGAGCGAGCCAGCCAACCGCCGCTGCATGCAGTGGTGGTCAATCAGGCGGCAGCCGCCCTGGGCGTCCGGCAACGCCCCTGGCAAGAAGCGCTCGCCGCCTACGTCGCTGCGCAGGACGCGATGGACGCCGGGAAGAGACAATAATAACGTCCGCGATCAGGCATTGTGTTCAATGGTAGTTCCAAAATCATCACATCCCGTGTAGGGCGCGCCCCTTGTGGGCGCCCACCGTGTAAGACAGTTCAGATAAATAGGTCAGGCAAACGGTTCAGATAAATGGCAAAAAAAACGAAGAAATCAGCATTCAATGGCCGGCCCAATCCTGTGGCAGCCGACGAAACCTACAGCGCACTGCGCGACGACAATCGCGTGGTCATGCGTCACCAGATCGCGCTCAACATCGACAACTTCCGCCCGGCAGCCGATGACTTCGTGGCGCGCCCGGAACAGACGTTCCCTGAATTGCAGCAAGCCGTAATTCCCTTGATGTCGGTGATCATCCCCACCTACAACGGCCAGCGCTTTCTCCCAGGCGTATTGGATGCGCTGGCCAAGCAGACCTTTACCGACTTCGAAACCATCGTCATCGACGACGCAAGCACCGACGATTCAGTCACGCTAATCGAACGTGACTACCCGAATGTACGCCTGATTGTCAATCGCCGCAATATCGGCTTTGTGGCCAGCTGCAACACGGCAGTCGACGCCTCGGACGGTCGCATTGTCGTGCTGCTCAACAACGATACCGAGCCGGAACCGACCTGGCTGACCGAGCTTGCGCTGGGCTTCTGCACCAACCCCAAAGCCGCCGCCATCACCAGTAAAATACTGCTCTTCGATGAGCGCCAACGACTCCATACGACAGGCGATATGCTGGGGATGGATGGACTGCCGCGGAATCGCGGCGTCTGGGAAGTGGACCAGGGCCAGTTCGATGAGCAGACCGACGTATTCAGCGGCTGCGGCGGGGCGACGGCCTATCGTCGCGATGTCTGGCAAGCGCTGGACGGCTTCGACGAAGACTTCTGGATGTATCTTGAGGATGTCGATCTAGGCTTCCGCGCCAGGTTGATGGGTTGGCAGACCGTGTTGGCCCCCAACGCCCGCGTCTATCACCACCTGAGCGCAAGCGGCGGTGACACGCTCTCAAGCTACTACGTCGGACGCAACACCATCTGGATGCTGGCAAAGAACATGCCGGACGCCCTGTTGCGTGAGAATCTGTCGAAAATGATCGGCGCACAGGTTGCCATCGCCGTGGATGCATTGCGCAACTTCCGGGGCGAAGCCGCCCGCAACCGTCTATACGGTCAGCTTGCCGGCCTGCTGGGATTGCCGGACCAACTGGCCAAACGCCGGCTCATCCAGTCACGCAGACTTGTTTCGAACAGCGAAGTACGACAACAGATAAGATAGCCCCAACTTGCGAGGAGATGCCATGCAAGCCCCACCCGAACGTCTTGGTTCATTCTATTTGGGTTCCGTCTATGATCTGGATGCCGGCGAGATCACAGACGAGCCGGTCAACTATGACGCGCGAGATCTGACCACCCACGCCGTCTGCGTTGGCATGACGGGCAGCGGCAAGACCGGTCTCTGCATCGATCTGCTGGAAGAGGCCGCGCTGGACCGAGTTCCCGCCATCCTTATCGATCCCAAAGGCGATATCACAAACTTGTTGCTGCAATTCCCCGAGCTACAGCCGGAAGACTTCGCGCCCTGGATCAATAGTGACGACGCACGACGCAAGGGCAAGACTGTCGAGGAGTTCGCCGAGTCCACCGCCGATCTCTGGCGAAATGGTCTGGCCGGTTCAGGCATTGAATCTAAACGGATTCAGACGCTGCTCGACACCGTCGACTTGACCATCTTCACACCCGGTTCCGACGCCGGTGTGCCGATCAGCATCCTGGGCAGCTTGGCCGCGCCCGGTCTTGATTTTGCGACCGAGGCAGAGGCCATTCGCGAGCGCATTGCGGGCACCGCCGCTGCTCTGCTCGGGCTGATAGACAGCAAGGCCGACCCAATTCGCAGCCGCGAGGCCATCCTGCTGGCAAACATCTTTGAATTCTACTGGAAGCAGAACGAGGATCTGGACCTGGCCAAGCTGATCATGGCCATTCAGACCCCACCGGTTCGCCAGGTCGGCGTCTTCGATGTCGATACCTTCTTCCCGGAAAAAGATCGCTTTGAGATGGCCATGGCCTTCAACAATCTGATGGCCTCACCCACCTTCCAGAGCTGGCTGATCGGCGAGCCACTCGATATCGATCAGCTCTACTTCACTGCCGAAGGCAAGCCGCGTCACAGCATCTTCTACATCGCTCACCTTTCAGATAGTGAGCGTATGTTCTTCGTCACACTACTACTTGAGAGCCTGGTGACCTGGATGCGGCGTCAGAGCGGCACCACAAGCCTGCGTTCATTGCTCTACTTCGACGAGATCTTCGGCTTTTTCCCGCCCACAGCCGAGCCGCCTTCTAAGCGCCCGCTGCTCACGATGATGAAGCAAGCCCGCGCCTTTGGCGTCGGCGTCGTGCTGGTGACCCAGAATCCGGTCGACCTTGACTACAAGGGGTTGACCAACGCCGGCACCTGGATGATCGGCAAGCTACAGGCCGAACGCGACAAGGACCGGGTTCTCTCGGGACTGAAGGGAGCCATTGCCGAGGCCGGCAGCGATTCAAAAATCGACTACGACGAATTGATCAGTCGTCTGGACAGCCGGGTCTTTCTTCTGCACAACGTCCATGCGGACGGACCAGTCGTCATGCACACGCGTTGGGCCCAGAGCTACCTGCGCGGGCCCATGACGCGGCCCCAAGTGCGCCAACTTATGGCCGATCGTATGCCCGCGCCGGCGGATCCGACCGTCAACGCCGTTCCCACGGCAACCGCCCAAGCGCAACCGACAGCGACAGCAGCGGCAGCAAGTTCCGCTCCTGCCGCATCTCAGACGGACGTTGTTGCCACGCCGGAAGGCTTCTCCGCTTCTGTGCCCTCACTTGATCCCAAGCTCGAACAAGTCTTCCTACCCATTGAAGTCTCAGACAACGAGGCACTGAAGATTCTGGAAGACCAGGGCGCAAAAGTAGCGCAGGTTATCAGCGTCCAGCTGACCTATGAGCCGGCGCTTGCGGGATTTGCCGATGTGCGGTTCGTGGATAACAAGCGCCGCATCGAGAAGGCAACCGAGCGCAGACTACTGGTCGACGCAGCCACAGGCCCGGGCGGCATCGACTGGAGCGAGGCCGAGCCAATCTCGGTTCACATGCGCTCGCTGGAGAACGCGCCCGAGTCCTTCGATGATGAGCGGGGACCGTTCTTCGCGTCGATTCCGGATTCGATCAACAGCATACGAGAACTGAAGAGCGCCCAGAAGGAGCTGTCCGACTGGCTTTACTACAACAGTCGCTTCCCGATCAAGGTCCATGAAACGCTGGATCTGTTCCAGGAACCGGGTGAAAGCGAACGATCATTTCAGAGCAGATTGCAACAGGCGGCGAGAGAGATGCGTGACGCAGAGATCGACAAGATCAGCGACAAGATCGAAACGGCCAGGGAGCGGATCGAGGACAAACGGACGAAGGAAGAACGTGAGTTGGAGGAAGACCGTGCCGAGCTAAACGCACGCCGTTTGGAAGAGGCGACCGGCATCGGCGAAAGTGTTCTGAGCTACTTCGTGGGTCGCCGGCGTACCAGCACCATGTTCAGCCGTGCCATGACCAAACGACGCATGACAACCAAGGCCAACCTGGACATTCAGGAATCTGAGGAACAGATCGCAGATTACAACGAGGACATTGCAGAGTTGGAAGAGGATCTCCAAGCGAAGATCGACGATCTGAAGGCGAAGTACGATGATCTGCTGGACGACCTGAGCACCGTCGAACTGAAACCGCGCCGTGCTGATGTTGACGTTCAGTTGGTGGCGCTGGCCTGGAAGCCGGCATGGCTGATCCGATTCGACGATGGGCTGCGAGAGCGAAGCGTCCCCATTAACGCCTATGCCCTGCCTGCCGTCGGCTAGCCTTGTCACCGAACCATAGAGGAACCAGCCTTGGCTCGATTTTCAATAGCTACCCGATTCTTCAGGAAAAGAAATCCACGTTCATCCTATGTACAGCCCGCCGTTCTGCTCGCCCTGATCGCGCAGATCTTCCTGCTTGTCAGCTGCATGCCGCCAACAGTCGTTGTCCCGTCGATTCCGGGTGAGATGGCCACGTTGTTGCCGCCGGCGAAGGCGATTGACGAACCGGCGACCTATCCAGGCTTGCCCGACTTCAATTTCAGCGCGGCAGACGACATAGACGAGCCTGCCCAGGTCACGGTAATCGCAGCACCAACCGAGCACCCGGTCAGACTGCTCCCCTTGGGACCAATGCTGAGCGACTCCGACCTGGAGTTCTCAGCCATGGCCTGGCATGGGGATCGACTGATCCTGCTGCCCCAATACCCGAACCGCTTTGGCGGCCAGGCATTTGCCATCGAGCGAGACGAGATCCTGGCCTACCTCAATGGCGAATCGGAGGACGAGATTGTCCCGTCCACGATTCGTATCGATGATGGCGGACTATCGACCATGGTCCCTGGCTTTGAGGGATACGAGGCGCTTGCCTTTGACGGCGATCAGGCCTATCTGACCGTCGAGACCCAGCCGGGCAACCAGATGCTGGGCTATCTGTTGACAGGGACGATGAGTCCTGACGGCAGCGTGCTAAAGATTGCTTCGCAACAACGTGTTCCGTTGCCGGCGCAGTCATCCATTGACAACATGACGGATGAGACATTGGTCATCGATGGCGATAGGCTGTTGACCATTTATGAAGCCAACGGCGTCAATGTCAACCCCCTGCCTATGGTCAATGTACACAGTCGAGATCTGGATAGCCTGGCTCCGTTGCCGATGCCCAACATCGAGTATCGAATCACCGATGCCACCGAGGTCGACGATGCCGGTCGCTTCTGGGCGATCAACTACTTTTTTCCGAATGACAACATGCTGCTGCCCGATTCGGATCCGCTGGCTGAGCAATACGGTATCGGAGCAACGCACCGGACGAAGAACCACGTGGAACGTCTGGTCGAGTTTCAGATCGACGGGGAGACGGTTCGCTTAACCGACAGACCGCCGATCCAACTGGAACTGTCGCCTCTGGTGCCGCCGCAGAACTGGGAAGGCATCGTCCGCCTGCAGGATGAGACTCTGGACGGCTTCCTGCTTGTGACCGACAGATTTCCTACGACCCGGCTGGGCTTTGTGCCAAGAGAGGTGGACGGAGCGAGGGAGTGACATCTGCGTCTTATCCTTTTTCATTTGTGACTCCACTGCAAGAAGGTCTTTTTCACCACGGAGACACGGAGGGGCACAGAAATTCACAGAGGAAAATCCTCTGATTATCTGTGTCCATCTGTGGCTGAAATTAGATTTTGCAGTAAAGTCATTTGTGAAAATCTGTGGCGAAAACAGCCTTTTGCAGTGCACTCTCAGATCGTTGCAGGTGAACTCTATCCCCGAAGGCTATTCCTCTTCAATTGCTAGACCTGCCGTGCGTCGAATGTATTCCACCATCGAGTTGAGTCCATTGGCACGGCTTGGCGTCAAATGACGGGAAAGTTCGAGCTCTGAGAAGAGATCTCGAATATCGAATCCGGTGATGAACTGTGGCGTCTGATCGTTGTAGACGTCTAGGACGACGGCAATCAGCCCTTTCACCAACTGCGCGTCGCTGTCCCCGACAAAGTGCAGCGTCGGCGGATCCGCCTCCTGGACAACACTGGTGATCCAGACACGGCTCTGGCAGCCGAGCACCCGATGCTCCTCGGTCTTGTCCTCTTCCGGCATCGGTTCCAGTTCCCGACCCATTTCGACGATATACCGGAAACGCTCTTCCCAGTCGTCCAGGAAACTGAAGTCTTCTCTTAATTCCTCAGCACTCATATCGATTCAACTCCGTTCAGAAATAGTAATGGCATGGGCGACCAAAAGGGTCGCGTCCTACGTGTTCAATTTACGCGGCAATGCGCTCAACGCACAACCGGGAAATAGTGTCGGTGTCGCGGAGCATTCGGATCGGCTACGTAGACGGCAGTCGCTGACGGCACGCCCGCCTGGCCATCCATGTCTTGGGCCTCGACCATCAATAGATGACGACCCGGCGCCCATCCAGTCGTGTCAACCGTGCCGGCAACAATGGCCCAGGTGGAGCCCATGTCCGCCTCTGAAGCTGCGTCATCTACCTGCGCTTCGACTTCGACCTCGATCACGCTCAGGGGATGGCTGACCGTTCCCGTGATCCATGAAGGCGCATTGACCGTGTAGTGTGCAGCAGCGATGGCCTGAGCCGGCTCATCGCCATGTCCATTGCTAGCGAAGCGTGCGTCGTCGGCAATGGCAACGAGCAGAAGCTGCGTGCCTGCGTCGATGGTGAGCTGCGAAGAAACCGGGGTTGTCCCCGGCTCAGATTGGGTCAACCCAGCGGGCATTTGCCCTGCCAGGGCCTCAGCAGCCGTCAAATCTTCCAAGGCAGTCTCAGCAGCCACCCTTACTGTCAGCGAACTGATCTCGGGGCCTGCCGGCCTCTCGTAGGGACGTACCGACGCCTTCATCGCATACGTCAACGCATCGATGCCGGATTCGAGCACATTCGCCTCAAAATCAGTGCAGGTTTCGAAAAAGCGCGTGCCCAGTTCAAACGTATAGGAGGCGACGCCCAACTCGCCGTAGGACCAATCATCGGTCGTTCCGTCAGCCAGATAAAGGCAGGACGCGTCCCCAACCTGGCAGACCTCGTAGCCTGTGTAGTAGCCGAACTTTCGCCCCAGCGTCTGGAGCGCATCTCGATTGGGCGACGGTGCATTGGTCCACCCCCATGGATAGAGGATCAGTTTTCCGTAGGAATGAAGGCTGATGAAGATTCCCTCAGTGTCGGACGGTGCGACGTCAACGTCGTCGGGTCCGCGGTTGTCGGGAAAGAGCGAACGCACATACCCCTCGATCACCTGTGTTTCCGGTTCAGACGCTGATGTTGCCCCGCGATAGGTGATACTGCATGCGTCCGCGCTGGAGCAGCCGGAGGTCGTGCATCCGTTCCATTTGAAGCTGCTGTTGCGGTTCAGATCAACGCCCTCGTAGATATTGATTCCGGTTTCCCCAGGAAATCTGCAAGTCATCGAATCGTGGGTGTTCTTGCGCCATGAATACCCCTGCTCGGCCCACTTTCTGCCATCGGGATTGGCGATGGGGATCAGATGGAATTCAGTGTAATCCAGCAACCAGGTAATGTCCGGATCGACGCCATATTGAGCCACGAGATGTTCCGCAAAACGGGTCGCCAACTCAGCCGTTGTATACTCACGCGCATGGATCGCCGCGATCACGGCCAAGCGTGGTTTCGGTCCGACTATCGACCGATTGGTCAGCACCAGGGCATTGAGATCGTATCCGGGAGCGCCGCCTGCAGTCTGCTTGTCCCACGAGTCACCGATGTCGCTCCACGTCGCCAGATTGGGGTTGGCTGCGGCAAGAGCGGCCAGGTCGGCATAGGTCTCTTCAACCGTTCGATAGCAGGGGTAATCGGGAATGCCCCCCTCAGCTATCTCACTCTCCCAAGTCGCGTCAGCAGAGCGGAGCCATTCCGCACGCATCAATGCGCGATTCACCTCAGCCGTGCGATCCGGCAACACGCTCACCTGCAGACCGGCGTCGATCAGCCGGCGTTGATCTTCGGGCGTGAGCAGCGCGACAAATGAATTATCTGCGTGTTCAACTTCCCAAATGTCCAGTTCGGCAGCCAGTTGATTCAATTGGTCACTGTTTTCAAACTGGACGCGCGCCACCACTGGCGTTTCGGCAGCAGCTCGTCGCGCTTGCGGCAACGTCAGAACTCTGCGCAATGACGCGATCAGAGAAAGCCAGCACCGCAAATAGCGACAGTAGACAGACCAGTAAATATCGAACACAACCAAACTTTATGTCAATCAATATTTCACCTTCTGCTATCATCCGACAAGATATCGCACTTATTCGTAGATCGTCATATCACTACCCGCCAGACTCAGGCGGGATCCGTGCAGTGGATCAAGCGCTGCCCCTCACAATGGGCCCCGGATCCTATGTCTCGCGCCCTAGCGACCGAACCCAAACTCTGAAACGCTGAAAAAGATTGGAATCATAGCGATGGCGGCGATAAAGATCGCAGCAATCTCCAGGAAGACCCATCCCTGAGCCGCCCGCATCCAGGTCCGCCGCCAGGAGGTCTGCGCACGGAGCCGATCACGGTAGTTAAAGCGGACGAGATATTTCTCCTCCTCGGCAATAGGCTCCAGTGGTTGCACATCCCAGCCTACATTGTGAAAGAGCTTGGGCAGCGATGTCACCAGCCAGAACGCGCCGACACCCAGCGGCAGCACAATCATGAAGACGTAGATCAGAATGGCGACGGCCCAATCCAACAGGCGTGGCAACGGACTCAGATAGGCAAACAGGTCACCCCAAGCCCAGAGCAGAAAGAGGATCAGCGGCGAAGCCAGCCCCCAGTTCCCGGCCCCATCCATCCCAGGCGTTGCTTCGATCAAATTGACCGGTACCGACCGGCGTTGTACTTTCGGTTTTGATGCGGACATAAAGAGTGAGTCTTCGCTTTCGGGTTTTGTCACGCGCTTTTTTATCACGCACTGGATGAGAAGAGCTTTGCCACAGATTGACACTGATGAAAAGCGCGATAGTCACAGATGTCTTTGAGATCATTTTGGCTTCAGGGAAGTGGCCCTATGTCATCTGTGGTTATCCAAAACCATCTGTGGCTATCTGTGACGAGAATCTTTTCGCCAACCGAACCAGACCGTACGATTTCAGCGCCAATGGATCTCATCACGATCATGATTGCGATAGCGCCACCACAGGCCGACGGGATAGCCGACCATCTTGGCGACGTCGCCCACGACCCGGATCACCGGGACAAGGAGCATCGCTTGGAAGCGCTGGATTGGCGCTAAATCCTGTCCCAATGGGGCCACACGCTGCACTGGCCGCCGGCAGTATAGAAAGAGGCCGGCAACTAGACCCAGCCAGCCTAGCCAGCGGGCAGTGAATCCAAAAAAGGCGTGGCCGAGTAGTGCAGGCAGGAGGATGAGATAGACAACATAGCGGGCAGCATGACGCTTTCGCCACAGATCGGCCTTGCCGTCGCCGCGGGCATAGCGGTAATACTGGGTCCAAAACGAGGAGAGGCTTTCTCGCGGCCGAAAATAGACCAGGGCATCGGGGGCCCAGACAAAACCAGTCGGCCTATCGGGGCACTGGGCGTTTACGCCAAAATCGAAGAGCAGATCTTCGCAATAGTCGAGCCATTCGGGATAGCCGCCCGCGTCGCTCCATGCCTGCTTGGTGAACGCGACTGAACGACTGCTGGGCAAGAAAGAATCGGGATCGATGTCAGCCGGCAGAGGCAGGACAGTGGCCGACATGGCCGTCAGGAAAACGCTGTCTGTTTCAGGCAAGAAGAAGCCGGCCACGGCCCGCGGCGCATCCGAATCGTCCTCGATCTGATCCCATGGAGCGACCAGGTTTTCCAGCCGATCGTCGGCCAAGCGTACGCCGGCGTCGGTGGCGGCAATGACCGGTCCGTTGGCGGCGGCAATGGCCAGATTGCGGCCACGGCTGATGTTGGCGCCAGGCTCGACAAGCAGTTGAAGCGAAGGATAGGAGTCGGCATACTCAGCGGCAAAAAGACGGATCACGTCGACGGTTCCGTCACAGCTGCCGCCGTCGCAAATAACGATTTCATCAGGGCGACGCGTCTGTCGGCCCAGAGAATCCAGAAGGCGCCGGATGCTGGAGCGTTCGTTGAAAACGGTCATAATCACAGAGACATACATAGTGGAATTGTGCCGCAAAACGGGGCGGAGTGCAATAAGCCAGGTAATGTGACCGGGTTCGTTCGGTATCCGCTGCTGGGACTGGTATAATCGGGCTGAATATTCATGTCAACCCACTGCCTGGAAGGACACAGCCGCATGGCAGAGCGTGTTTTTGTCGCTCTCGATCTGGAAACCACAGGACTGAACGCGGATCGAGACGCCATCACCGAGGTCGCGGCCGTTCGTATCCAGCATGGTCGGATCACCGATCAATTTTCGACCCTTGTCAATCCAAAACGCAAGATTCCTCTCTACATTCAGCAGCTGACCGGCATCCGCAACGAAGATGTGGTCGATGCACCACCGATCGAGGCAGTGCTGCCCGAGTTGATGGCCTTTGTGACAGCCGATGTAGATGCGATCATCGCCCACAACGCGCGTTTTGACATTGGCTTCCTGGCCGCGTCCGGCCTCAACTTCCATCGACCGGCGCTGGACACGTTCGAGCTGGCATCGATATTGCTGCCCAGGATGACAAGCTACAGCCTGGGCGGTCTCTGCAACGAACTGAACATCAAGCTCACCGATGCCCACCGGGCCCTTGACGACACGGTGGCCACGGCCTCTCTCTTTCTTCGTCTGGCGGAGCACCTAAACGCACTGCCGATCAACACGCTGGAGGTGATTGTCGCAGCAGCCCAGGGCGGCGAAAAGGAGAGCCGCTGGGCCCCGCTTCTGCTCTTCCAGGACGCGCTGCACGCCAAGGGCGGTCCGATCGGCCCATTGCCGCGAACGGATCTCCAGCAGCGAATCAACGCCATTGCCGGAGACTCCCTCACCCAGGATGGCTTGACCCAAAACCTCCGTGATGAGAGCGATGAGAGCGATGACGAACCTTCGCTGGTAGAGAACGGGCCGCCACCGGCCACCGCCGTTGATCTGAACCTGATCCAGGAGATCTTCGCGCCCGATGGCCGGCTGGCGCAATTGATGGGCGACGCCTACGAGCAACGGCAGGGCCAGACAGACATGGCCCACCATGTGCTCGATTCACTCAACCAGGGCGATCATCTGATTCTGGAAGCCGGAACCGGGGTTGGCAAGAGCCTGGGATATCTGGCTCCGGCGGCCATCTGGAGTCGGCAGAACGAACAGACCGTTGTCATCGCCACCAACACCATCGCACTACAGGACCAGTTGGTGGAAAAAGATATTCCACAGGTCCAGATGCTGTTGCCCATGCTTGGCATACAGCCCGTGCGGACGGCCCTCTTGAAGGGACGCCGCAACTATCTCTGCACCCGTCGCCTGCACGAATGGGTGGGCAGCAGGCAACTTTCGCCTCCGGAGTTGAGTGTGTTGGCTCGCATCCTCGTCTGGCTGCCGGAGACGCGCACCGGCGATGTAGGCGAAATCTTTCTCCCGTCTAAAGCCGACAAAGCCATTTGGGATCGTTTCTGTTCGGACGGCATAACCTGCTCACCGGCCCGTTGCCTGGTCCATGCCGGCGTGCGCGATTTCTACTTTGACGCGCGCAAACGAGCCGAGCACGCCCATCTACTGGTCGTAAACCACGCGCTGCTGATTGCCGATCTGGAGGCGGGCCGGCGTGTCTTGCCCGCTTATGGCCAGGTCATCGTCGATGAGGCCCATCGCTTCGAAGAGGCGACCACCGAACAGCTCACCTACTCGGTTGATTGGACCACACTGCAACGCTCACTGGCCCGACTCTCATTGGAAGGCGACCTGGTTCCGCAGATCATGGGGCTGGCGATGAGAAGCGGTGTTGAACGCGTACAGTCGGCGTTGGGCGGCATATCCACGCGTGCCCGCCAGGCATCGACAGCGGTTCAGCGCTTTGCCGATCACCTTCAGCACTTCGCAAAGAGCCACAAGACTGCGCGCTCAGACGCAGGCTACGCGCAGCGGCTACAGCTTGACCGACGCATGCGCTCCCAGCCCGAATGGAGCGAAATCGAGATCGAGTGGGACGGTACGGCGCAACTGCTGGCCAAGCTATGCCAGGAGTTACACAGCCTCGCCGATCTACTCGAACTGCTTCATTGGAATCGATCCGACCCGGAAGCACGCTTTCTATCCGAGACAAGAGGGCTAACCGGCGAGCTGGATAGCGCCCTGGCTCAGCTAAATGCCATCATCCTCCAGGGCGGGATTCTCAAGAAGGGGAGCTCGGCTGGCCAGAACATCGTCGCCTGGATCGAGTACGCCGAGAACCGTCGCAGCAACGAACCGGCCGAGGCCAGACTGGTTTCCGCCCCGCTCTATGTCGGCGGAATGCTCCAGGAGCAGTTGATCCACCAATGTCGCAGCACCATTTTCACCGGTGCGACGCTGAGTTCAGGCGCAAATTTCGGCTACATCCGCGAGCGCTTGGGGCTTTGGGACGCCGCGGCCATCACCGTGCCAAGCCCCTTTGACTATGAACAGAGCACATTGTTATTGATGCCGCGAGATCTTGCGCTGCCCAACGAAAGCGCCTATCAACAGTCCGTGAACCAGGCCATCGTCGACGCTGCGATCATAGCAGGCGGTCGCACCATGGTGCTCTTCACCAGCTATTCTCAGCTGCGCACCACCGCGTCGGCAATCCGTGAGCAGCTGGATCAGATGGATATCAGTCTGCTCCAACATGGCGCAAGCAGCCGCAGACGGCTCCTACGCGAGTTTCGCCACTCTGAACGGGCCGTTCTGCTGGGCACGCGGACCTTCTGGGAAGGCATTGATCTGCCCGGTGAGCAGCTCTCCGTGCTGATCATTGCGCGACTCCCCTTCGCCGTGCCCAGCGATCCGCTGGTTGCCGCCCGCAGCCAGGAATTCGAGAACCCGTTTCACGACTACACCGTGCCCGACGCAATACTGCGTTTCCGTCAGGGTTTCGGTCGCCTCATCCGGCGCACCAGTGACCGGGGCGTGGTGATCCTGTTGGACAGCCGCGTCTGGCGAAAGAGCTATGGACACTCGTTTCAGGAGGCGCTGCCCCTTTGTACGGTCTCCCATGCACCGCTGTCAGATTTGGGCGCCGAGGTCGATCTGTGGCTCAATAGATAAACCTTGAAGTCATTGGTTCCGACGATGCAATCACAAATATTTGAGCAATGACGTGACCCAGAACTACCAAGCTGACGGGGCGCAATCCGCCCTGACAAAAACAGATCCTTCCTCATCGGCAGTTGCCAAGGTGGTTGCCGCCATTTGGCGCACACTGGCCGATCCGCTCCTGCTGCTCGGGCTGACTGTCGCCGCCTTTCTACTGGTCTTGGCCGGGCTGCTGACGCCGCAGATGCCCCATCCGGTCTATGCAGATCCGGCAGCAGCAGCGCGCTGGCTACTGAACGCCGGTATCGATTTCGGCTCGTTGGGCGAGTTGTGGAGCGCGCTTGGCCTCTTCAATCTGCTCCATAGCACGCTGCTACGAATCCTCTTGGTCCTGATCACATTGATGCTGGCAATCCTGTTGGCCGATCAGATTGGGACGGCATTAATTCTTAGAGGGTTACCGGCTCGGCTATCCGCCCGCACGCGCCATCCCGCTACGCCGATTGTTTTGCCCAAGGGCAGTTCAATCTATCGAACGCGTTCGGCGTTTCCCATGTCCATCGAAGCGCTTTCCAGTGAGACAGACGAGCACTTGGCCACTCGTTTCGAAAGAACGAAACGAGTTTCGGTCAACATTGGTGAAAATGGCGATCAGGTTGACAGCGACGCACCCACTGGGGATATCTCCGCTGAAACCGCTCGTGCCGATGCCGACCATGCCGGTGAGGAGGAGCGTTTCTTGTGCATGCGTGCCGTGCCGTTCGCCTATTTGCGCCCACTGCTCGTCCTGGGCCTCCTGGTCGGCCTGCTGGCGCTCTGGCTCAATGTCACGTTCGGCTGGGAAGTCATTTCACCGAGCCTGGCGCCAACCGAGTCCTTCCAATATCCCCACGCGATCTTGATATCCGCTACCCGACCGCAGTCGCAGACAGTGCTGGTTTCGCCATCCCGATGCTCCAGATGACGCTTGACGATCGAGAACAGATGCTCGGTATCGGCAACGTGGACCGAGTCGGAGTCGAATCGCGTCATTACTCGGCCCAGCGTACCGAGCTTGCTGGTCAGCACCCGAATCCGACAATGCTTCACTGACACTGCCCGGCGATACCAGCAAGACCGATAAGCAGTCCATCGGTCTCTCCTTTCCGACGCCGGGCAGCGAGGCGTCCCTGATCTTGCCGGACCAGGGTGTCGGAATCCGCATTATCCGGCGACCCGACAGCACCGGCGACGACGAGACGAAAGATGACGAGGATTATTACGTCGAGATCTACGAGGCCAGTTCGGCTTCACCCACCGACCGCATCACGCTGGATGAGCGGAAGCGCCAGCGCATCGATGTGGCTGACGGCGATGTGACACTGGAGTTCATGCCCACGGTCGGCGTCGTTGTCGCCGTCCGCTCTGAACCGGGAAGTTGGCTCTATTGGCTGGCGGGACTGTTCGTGCTGGCCGGGCTCGTCGGCTATGTGCGTACACCCGCCTATCTGTTGGCACAGATCGGTCAATGGTCGCCGACAAAGGCCTTTGTGATTGTCCAGAGCAACGCACAGAGAGAACTGCTCTCCCTGAAGGAGCATCTGGCGCAAACAGAGACGGAACGGACCGAATCAACCCTGGAGCCGTGATCATGGGAAAGATAAAACCATTTGTCATTGGTGTGGCCGGCGGCAGCGGCAGCGGCAAAACGACCGTCAGCACACGCATCCGGGAAGTTGTCAGTCAGAAGTATATCGCCTACTTGCAGCACGACAACTACTATCGAGACCAGGGTCATCTCACCTTCGAGGAACGGGCCAAGAGCAACTACGACCATCCTGACAGTCTCGAAACCAGTCTCATGATCGAGCAGTTGCACGACCTGCGTGACGGCAATGAAGTACAGATGCCCCTCTACAACTTCGCGACCCACCGCCGCATGACCGAAACAAAAAGTGTCGCGCCGAGCCGGATCGTTCTGGTCGAGGGCATCCTCATCTTCACCGAGCCGGAACTGCGCGAACTGATCGACATGCGCATCTTCGTCGATACGGACGCCGACATCCGCTTCATCCGGCGCGTGCGGCGCGATATGAACGAACGCGGGCGCAGCCTCGATTCAGTCATCAGCCAGTACGTGTCCACCGTGCGCCCAATGCATCTTGAATTCGTCGAGCCGAGCAAACGCTACGCTGATATCATCGTGCCGGCCGGCGGCCACAACCGGGTCGCCATGGAGATGATCGTCAGCCGGATTCACGCGATCCTGGCCGAGGGCGAATGAGTTCGGCCATGGAGGATGCCACGCAGAACGCCGCGAGGAACATCGCTGAGAACGCGACAGAGAACAGGGTAGAGCGTACTAAGGTCTTGCTCGACATTGGCCCCGCTGTTCACCAGGGAGCCGGATTAAGCCGCTACGCCGAACGGCTGGCGTCGCATCTGCAAAGAGAGCAGTCAAGACGACTGGATCTGTCGTTTTTCTACAATGCCCACAGCGACCATGCACCACCCAGCTCGCTCTCGCAGGCAAAGATCCAAACCGTCAACATGGGCCAGTATCGCTGGCGCATGAGTGCGTTGACAAGTCAACTGATGCACCGCCCAATGCAAAGCCTCAACTGGCCACCGGTTGGGACGGACACAGGAAATTCTGCGTCGATCTACCACGCCACCGAGCATCTTCTGCCCAGGCTCGGCTGCCCAACCGTCATGACTGTCCACGATCTGATCTTCGAACGCTATCCCGAACATCACACCATGCGCAACCGGGCGTTTCTCAAGTTGGCCATGCCCACATTTGTGCGCGCCGCCACTGCGATCATCGCCGTCAGTGAACATCACGCGACGCGACCTGATGGAGCTCTATCGTTGTCCGTCTGAAAAAATCCACGTCATCCACGAAGGAATCGACAAAGAGTTTCGCCCGACATCGAAACCCGAGGTGGATAGGGTGCGGGCCGTTTACGACATTCAACGGCCCTACCTATTCATGATGGGAACGCTGGAGCCGCGCAAGAACCATGCCACGGCCCTCCAGGCCTTGGCCCGGCTCAAAGCTACCGGCGACTCACATCAGTTGGTCGTGGCCGGCGGCAAGGGCTGGCTCTTCGAGCCGGTCCGTGCACAGGTGGTCGAGCTCGGTCTGGAAAATGATGTCATCTTCACGGGCTATGTCCCCCAGGAAGATGTGCCGGCGCTCTACACCGGGGCCGATTGTGTGATGATGCCCAGCCTCTACGAGGGCTTCGGCTTTCCCGTGCTGGAAGCCATGGCCTGTGGCACGCCGGTGGTCTGTAGCGATGCCAGCAGCCTGCCCGAGATCGCCGGCGACGCCGCGCTGCTGGTCGCCCCCACCGATGATGAGGCATTGGCCACCAACGTGCGTCGAGTGCTGGACGACGCCGAATTAGCCGCGTCGCTGGTGAAGCGCGGTCTTGAGCGCGCCGCCCAATTTAGTTGGAACGAATGTACGCGACAGACCGCGGATCTGTACGAGTTTCTCGGTCTCAGGCCAACGACCGGATTCGGCTAAGGTGAATGCAGGAAAAATACTGATCCACGAAGGAACACGAAATCACATGAATGGTGACTTTCTTCGTGTCGCTTTGTGCTCCTTCGTGGATCGATATTTCTTTGGAATCGCCTTATCTCCCGATCCCCATTCTCTATGCAGATCGGTCAGCCAGCGGCGTCCACACCCTATCAAACTCTCCAGTGTAGACTGCCGCGGGCCGAATCAGGCGTCCCGTCTCGGCCTGCTCGAAGCAATGGGCGATCCAGCCGGCGACGCGGCCCATGGCAAACGTGGGCGTGAAGAGATCCGTCGGCAGGCCCAAGCCGTGCAGGAGCAGGGCTGTATAGAACTCGACATTGGTCTGCAAATTGCGCCCCGGCTTGTACTCGGCCAACAAGGCCACCGCACTCTGCTCAACGTCACTAGCCAGTCGGTAGAGCGCCATTTCGCCCTCTCGCGTGTACATCTCCTCAGCCGCAGCCGAGAGTACCTCCGCACGCGGATCACGCACTTTATAGACGCGATGGCCAAAGCCCATCAGCCGCTCGCCGCCATCCAGCTTGTCACGCAGGTAGGCTTCGGCACGATCTGCTTCACCGATCTCAAAGACCATGTCAAGGGCCGGTCCCGGTGCGCCGCCATGCAGTGGCCCTTTGAGCGCGCCGATGGCGCCGACAATGGCGGAGAGCAGATCCGACTGTGTGGCAATGATCACCCGGGCCGCGAAGGTAGAGGCATTCAGTCCATGGTCAATCACGGTGTTGAGATAGGTCTCAAGTCCGCGAACCTGCGCATCGCTGGGGCTTGTACCAGTGAGCATGGCCAGAAAATTGGCTGCGTGCCCCAGTTCATTCGACGGCTCGATTGGCTGGAGGCCGGAACGGAGGCGATGATAGGCAGCAATCACGACTGGGATGCGAGCCAGAATCAGTCGAGCCAGCCGATCGCTATCTACGCCCGGTTCATCCAGATCGAGCGTGCCGGCAACCATGCGCAGCGCATCCATCGGTGCATGCCCTTTATCGGCGGCGATGGCCGATAGGTCAAGTGTTGCCGACGGCAGCCTACGTAGCGCGGCCAGTTCAGCACAGAACGAGTCAAGCGCTACCTGGTTGGGCAGCCGGCCGTTCCAGAGCAGATAGACCGCCTCCTCAAAGCGAGCGTTGTGAGCAAGCGTCTCAAGCGGAAAGCCGCCGATAACCAGATAGCCCCGTTGCCCATCCACATAGCTCAGGCGCGTCTCTGCGGCCACAACGCCCTCGAGCCCATGCTTGACCGTGCCGTTGGTCTGATGTTCTTTGATTGTCAAGAGATTTCCCCTCTACTTTCCAGTGATATTTTCTCCGTGATATTTGATTCAACATCGACAAGCGTAGTAAAATTGATCAACGTTGTCAATCTTGATTCAAAAATCAATACAAAATTGGACACGCAACATGACAGAGCCTGGCTATCTCTCGGCACTCGAAGCAGCAGAAACATTGGGCATCTCAACCGCAACGCTGTACTCATATGTCAGTCGAGGCATGATCCGATCCGAGCAGGGAATGGGCAGCAGCCGTGCTCGCCGCTATGCTGCTGACGACGTGATTGCGCTCAAAGAACGCAAAGCCCAACGACGTAATCCGGAACGTGCCGCGGCTGCAGCACTCGATTTCGGTAGTCCAGATCCTGGATTCCAGCATCACGTTGATCGAGGCTGGCAATCTTTACTATCGCGGCCATGATGCAATTGATCTGGCACGCCGGCGCACGTTCGAAGAAGTGGCAGCCCTGCTGTGGACGGGATCCTCGGCCACCGCGCCGCTCTTCGCCGACGGGCAACGCCCAGTCTTGCCGCAGGGTCCACGCCACGCGTCGATATCCGGGATGACTCCGCTCGATGCCTTCCAGACGCTCCTGCTTCCCTGCTCAGAGGTTGATCTGGCGGCATACAATACGGAGCCTTCCAGCGTGGCACAGACCGGCGTGCGATTGTTGCGCTTGTTGTCCTGGTGCATTTCCGGCAAAGAGAGTGTCGATCCGCTTGCCCGACAGTTGCAGGCAAGCTGGGCGCCGAAAACACCTGAGGCCGTCCGCATGCTTGATGCTGCGCTGATCCTCTGCGCCGATCACGAATTGAACATATCGGCCTTCACGGCGCGTTGCGTGGCATCGGCCGGCACGTCGCCCTATCTGGCCATCAGCGCAGCACTCTGTGCCTTACCGCGGACATCGACATGGTGGTCAGACAACGATGGTTAATGCCTTGTTCGACGAGGCTGCTGCAGATCCTGCCGTCGCAGTCGCCGAGCGTCTCAAGCGCGGGCAGTCGCTGCCCGGGTTTGGTCATTCGCTCTACCCTGAAGGTGACCCGCGAGGGAAATTGCTGATTGAGTTGGTGCACGACCAAGTTGGGGATACCCCACTCATGGCCATGGCCGACTCGCTGGTCACCCTTGCCGGGCAGAGCATGAACGCCGCGCCGAACATCGATTTCGGACTTGTCTTACTCGCCCGAGCACTTGAGTTACCCAAGGAAGCACCTCTCCTACTCTTCGCAGCCGGTCGGACGGCAGGCTGGATAGGGCAGATCATCGAAGAATACCAGCGTGAGCAGCTGATACGGCCACGTGCCCGCTACACCGGACCGAGACCAAATAGCGGCGGTGTTTGAGCGCATCGGCCGAAACCGACTACTCTCCCCACACGTTGAGAGAATCCTGCGTACCCACGAATTTGATTGCTCCACGTTTCATGCCTGTGCTATCATGTCTTGCATGGTTGAGATTCCAACGGAACGCCCAAAAACCGACCCGCCAGAGAGACCACCGCTGCCCGACACGTTCGCCTTCAGCCAGTCGAGCTTGCAGGCGTTCGAGGATTGTCAGCGTCGCTTCTGGCTCGCCTATGTCGAACAATTGCCATGGCCCGCGGTCGAAGCAACGCCGGTTCAGGAACACGAGCAGCTGATGCGCCTGGGTTCTCGCTTCCACCTGCTCGTCGAACGCTCCGAGATCGGCATGGATTCGGAGCAGATACTGACTGGATTGACGCCGCCGTTGGACGGATGGTTCGACGCCTATCTGCGCCATCGTCCGGCCGATCTGCCTGACGATCATGTCGAGGTGGAACGGGTGTTGTCGATCCCCTTCGTCAGTGCAAACGGTCGCTTTCGGCTGGCCGCCAAGTACGATCTGATTGCCGCCGACGATCCGGAGAGCGAGAACAGCCGCGTCACCATTGTCGACTGGAAGACGTCCAGGCACCGGGCCGATCCGGGCAGCCTGCGCCGGCGTCTGCAAAGCATCGTCTACCCATACGTACTGGTGGAAGCCAGTCGCCAGTTGGCGTGGGGACCGATTGCACCTGAGCAAGTCGCGATGACCTACTGGTTCACCGCTGCGCCGGGCCAGCCGATTGTCCTCGGCTACGACCAGGCGCAGCACGATGCTAATCGAGTGCGCCTCCAGCAGATCCTCGACGCCATTCTTGACGGCCGTGCCGAGGCCGATTTCCCCAAAGTTATCGACGTCGAGATCAACCGCAAGCGCTTCTGCAACTACTGCGTCTATCGCAGTCGCTGCAACCGCGGAAGCGAAGCGGGCGAATTGGACGAAATCGCCGATGCCGAGGCGCTCTTCGTCGCCGACCTGTCCATCGAGCTAGAGTTTTCGTTGGACGACATCCCCGAGTTGGCCTTCTGATGCGCACACCCATCGACCAATCCTGGAGCCTTGTCCCGCAGGTTGAACCGTCGGCAGAGCTGATCGACTTCATCGGCGGCCATCCGTTGATTGCACGCCTGCTTGCCCAGCGCGGCTACGAGACGCTTGAACAGGCCGAGGCCTTCCTCAATCCCGACGCCTACACGCCGGCAGAGCCGACACGCTTGTTCGGTGTCGCCGAATCTGCGCAGCTGCTCTACGACGCGATCGAGCAGGGTCAAAACATCCTGGTCTGGGGTGACTTTGATGTGGATGGTCAGACCAGCACATCGCTGCTGGTCGCCGCCTTGCGACGCCTGACCGGGCCTGAGCGCATCCACTATCATGTGCCCAATCGGTTTAGTGAGGGCCATGGCATTCTGCCAGAGAAATTGACCGAGGTGCTGGAAGCCTCTCCCATCCCGATCCACGTGTTGCTCACCTGTGATACCGGCATCGATGAAGGTTCTGCCATTGGCCTCGCCAAGGATCTGGGCCTGACCGTCGTGATCACCGATCATCATGATCTGACACCTGAGTTTCATCCGCTGACGCCCGGCGCCGATCCGCTCTGGGGGCTGGACAAGGAGGTCGCCGGCCAGGATAGCGTTCGCCGCGCCGATGCCATCGTCAACCCCAAGTTCCAGCCCGACGACGATCCGCAGCGTACGCTGCCCGGCGTCGGCGTCGCCTACAAACTGGTGCAGGAACTCTACTCGCTGGCCGGCTGTCGCGGCGATGAAAAACCGCTGCTCGACCTGGTGGCCCTGGGCATCGTGGCCGATGTGGCCGAGCAAGTCGATGATGCCCGCTACCTGCTGCAACGGGGCCTCGATCAGCTGCGCAACACGCAGCGCGTCGGCCTGCTGGCCTTGATGGATGTGGCCCGCGTGGACCCCAGCCAGATCGACAGCGAGTCCATCGGCTTTCAGATCGGCCCGCGCATGAACGCTCTGGGCCGGCTCGAGGACGCCACAGTCGCGGTTGAGCTGCTCACCACCGATGATCCCATCCGCGCCGGCCAACTGGCAGCCAAGATGGAGAGCCTCAACGGCCAACGACGGCTTCTCACCAGCCAGACCGCGGCCGCAGCCATGGAGATGATCGACCGCAACCCTGACTACCTTGACTTCAACGGCCTCGTGCTGGCTCATCCGGCCTGGCATGCAGGCATCGTCGGCATCGTGGCCTCCCGCCTGGCCGAGGAGTACAACAAGCCGACCGTGCTGCTGCTGACGCCTGAGGGCAAGCCGGCACGCGGCAGCGCCCGCAGCGTCACCGGCGTCGATATCGGTGGTTCGATTGCGGCCTGCGGCCATCTGCTCTACGGCCACGGCGGCCACCCCGGAGCGGCCGGTCTCAGCCTGGATGCCGCCAACATCGACCGCTTTCGTCGCGAGTTGAGCCGGCAGATCGAACTGCATCGCAGCGATGACGCCTATGACGGACTGCTCATCGACGCCGAAGTCTCCCTGTCGGACCTAGACCTGGCGCTGGCCGGCGAGTTGCAGCGCCTGGCCCCCTACGGCCAGGGAAACCCCACCCCCAAGCTGATGAGCCGCAACCTGACCATCAGCGACGACCGGCGCATCGGCCGCGACGGCACCCATCGCAAGCTGCAAGTCACCGACGCAGCAGGCAAGGCCACCCAATCGGTCATCTGGTTCCACGGAGCGGACACCGAGATCCCGACGGGGGCCATCGATCTGGTCTACACCCTGGGCGTCAACGAATATCGCGGTCAGCGCAGCTGTTCAGCTCCACTATATTGCCATCCGCCCGGCCAAGAAGGAGACGCCCGAGGGGCCGGCAGAACCGAGCGATACCCTGGTCATCCACGATCTGCGCGGCCAACCGTTGTTGTTGAGCGCCGTGCCTTCATCCGACGAAGCGGCCTGGTATGCCGAAGGCGTCGAATTGACCGTGGCCGAACACACAGAGCCTGGCCGGCCTGCACTTGCACCCCGTTTCGACCTGCCCGATCAGCCCAAGGGTCGCCCACTGGTCATCTGGACCATCCCGCCTTCCTCCAAGCGACTGCGCTGGCTGATCGAGACGGTCGAGCCGACAGAGATCTATCTTTGCGGGCAGAACGCCGCCGATGATCGTGCTCTCCGCCGTGTTGCGCAGCGTGGCCGGCATGTGCCGCTATGCATTGGGCCAGGATGGGCTGCTGCATCTGAATCGAATGGCGGCCCGGCTCGGTGTTACCGAGGGCGTGATCCGGCAGTGTCTGTTGTGGCTGGAGAGCAAGAGGCTGGTCACGTTGGTCGAGTGGACGCCGGCCGGCCAGACTAGCGACACGGTTCGCATCGAAGCAGGAGTTGGAGAAGAGGACGGCGACGAGCTCGCCTTGGCCCAGGCCGAGCTTGACGAACAGTTGGCCGAGGTCCGGGCCTATCGTCGATTTTTCATGCGCGCGGGATTGAAAGAATTGGGGTTGATGTGACATGGTGATATCGCGATCATCAAGTCGTACGGATCGTGTAGGAACAGGTCTGAGACCTGTCCCTACAATGCCCCGCCGCGTCGAATCGGACAGTTTGAAACCTCTCCCTACACGTACCCGTCGTCAGACATCAAAGCATCCGGCAACGATTGAATGACAGATCCACAAACTGCAACAGATCGCTCCACTATCGCTGATACCCTATCCAGACCAATCGCATACCTGTCACGCGCCTACGCCTCGCACCTGCCTGAATGGCTGGTGATTGCTGTGGCCGCTTTGACGCGTCTGTGGCGGCTCAACTACCATAGCATCTGGTTCGACGAGTCAGTCAGCCTCAATTGGTCGGGCGCCGATCCGAGCTACACCTGGCGCGTCACATTTCAGCTCATCGAGGAGAAGCATCCGCCGGTCTACTATGTCGCGCTTGCACTATTGGCGTGAGATGCTTGGTCTATTCGGACTTTCTCACACCGATGCGGCCATCCGCATCTTCGGCAGCCTGCTTGGCATCCTGACCGTCCTCGGCGTCTGCTGCTGGTGAAACGGCTCAGTGGTCGCCCCGCCGGCCTATTGACCGCCCTGCTGGTGGCCTTAAGCCCTGTGTTGGTCTGGTACAGCCAGGAATTGCGCATGTTCCAACCGGCTGCCACCGGTGCGGTCTGGACGGCCTACGCGCTTGCTGCGCGCCTGGGAAGGCCAGACGTGGCAGACGCAGGCTGGGTTGGTGGCTGCTCTTTGTGCTGTCGTACTGGAGGCGGCGCTCTACACCTATCTCTTCAGTGCCTTCGTGGCCCCGGCTGCCGGGCTGACCTTGCTGGCGCTTGGCCATTGGCGGACGCAACGAGTCCGGAAATCTGGAAACGCTTTGGCGAAGGGCTGATCGCGCTGACGGCGGTGACCCTGCTCTTTCTGCCCCTGGCCAACAATGCCTGGGGCGTCAGCAATGCCGAGAGCACGCCGGGCCAGGCCTTTGCCGACTTCTTGCCCAATCTCCTGCGCGAGCTCAAGATCTTCACCATCTGGCGCATGGATTGGCCCGATCTGCTGCTCTGGTTCCTGGGCGCGCTGGCGTTGGATTGGTGTTCGGCCAACTCACGGGCGCCTTGTGGCGCTATCCGGCCAACGAGCAGCGGGCGACCACAAGGGTGCGCCCCTACGTGGACAACCCATCGCAAAAGACACGCAGCAGCGCGTGCTCGATGACCGCATCTGGCTGCTGATCTGGATCGGCGCCCCGCTGCTGGTGGCCAACATCCTGCTCAGTCGCAGCGGCTCGGTCTTCCGCGAGGATCGCTATCTCATCTTTATGGCCCCCTTTGTGCTCTGGGCCATCGCCCGTGGCGTCGTTGTGCTGGGCGAACGGTGGCGAGCGGTCGGCTGGACATTGGGACTGGCCGTGACATTGATGATTGCCGCCTCGCTACCCCGGCTCTGGACGCCGGATGCCTATCGCGAGAACTGGCGCGCCGCCGCCGACTACATCGTCGACTATCAGCGTGCCAGCGCCGACCTACCGGCCGCCATTGTGACCCATGTCGACTACACCCGTCGCCCGCTTCAGTGGTACTTACAGAAGGACGAACGCGCCGAGAGCGACGTGCCGGTCTTCCATCCGTTCGGCAGCCCCATCGCGCCAGAGGATGCCGATATCGTCGTTGGACCGCCGATCCAAGGCATCTTGGACAACGGCGCGGCCACGCTCTGGCTGACCCAGAGCCATCTTGAGGGCGTCGATGATGAACGCGTCGTTCAGAACTGGCTGAACCGCGAGTATCCACTGGTCACCGAGCAATTTCCCACCGGCATCAACCTGACCGGCTATGCCCTGCAAAGCCGCTTCGACGAACTGCCCGAGCTATCGCCGGACGCCCATCTCACCGAGACCGAGATCGTGCCCGGCCTGACGCTGGTTGCCTGCGAGTTGATCACGCCCGTGACCAGCGCCAAAGACCAGGCCATGCATCCGCCCAGCGGCTGGGTGCATGTGCGCCTCTGGTGGCGCGCCGACGCGCCGCTGGACGACGACTACATCGCCACCGCGCAGATGGTCGGCGAGGAGGGCGTCTGGGGAGACCGGCTCTACCGCGGCAACGAGGCCCTACGCCGCTGGCCGACGAGTACGTGGCAGCCGGGCGAGATCGTGCGCGACGAGGTCGACATCAACCTCAATCCGGTCACGCCCGACGGCGAGTATCCGGTGTTGATTGGCGCGATGGATGGGGCTGGGGAGCCGGTTGGCGCAAGGGTGGAGTGTGGGCGGGTGAAGGTGAAGAACTGAGGGGGTGACCAGATGAAGGCGGTAGAAATTTGTCGCCCGCGTTAAACCTTCATTGCGATTCAGGTATGATATGAAATGAGAGGAAGGTACATCATGGCGCTGAAAATCGCCAGCAAAGGCTCGGTCATCATACCCGCAGCGCTTCGACGTAAATACGATCTGACGACCGGGTTCATTCGTTGAAATTGTGGACTACGGTGGTGTATTGGCGTTGGTGCCCCAGTACAGCGATCCAGTCGAAGCCGCCGCCGGGATGCTTGCCGGTGAAACTTCTCTGATCCAGGCGCTATTGCGCGAACATGAACAGGCGTACGAAAATGAATGATTATGTCGACGCCTACGTACTCGACAGCTTCGCAGTACTTACCGATCTGGAACATGGGGGCAATGGAGACGGTTAAGGCGAGATCGCATTTGGCAGACGTTGAAGCATGTACTCATCTGCCTGTCCATCATCAATCTCGGCGAAGTACTCTACATCAGTGTATGCGAACGAGGTCTCCCCTAGTCACATGCGTTCTGATAGCCATTGAGCAGTTGCCGACACACTTGCTCACCACATATCGTGAAACTATACTGACTGCTGGCCACATCAAGGCATCGTATCCTCTCTCCAGTGTCGATGCCATTGAATGGTCGGTGACAGCCCAACGGCGATCACGTTTTGGCCATTGAAATAAGCGTCTCCAGTCAATGCATCTACCTACTGCGGCAACTATGGCGAAGGCTTATTGCTGCTCGCCTCTCTGCCGAAACTCCTGTGGCGTGATCCCTTCGAACTTCTTGAACACTGTCGCAAAATACTGTCCGGTCGAGAAACCCAGACCGTAGGCGATGTCCGAGATGGGACGGTCACTCTTGTGTGAGCCATTGCTTGGCCCTGCGGATGCGTTGACGGGTGCGATATTCTGCCGGCGAAAAACCGGTTTCGGCAAGAAACTGCCTATGAAACTGACTCACGCTCATGTTGGCAATTCGGGCCAGGTCTTCAACCTGATAGGCCTCGGACAAATGTGTTTCCATCCACTCAAGGACTTGGCAGACCGGTTGGGACGAAGAGACGAGCTGAGTCGTTCGAGATCGGTTCTGGGATTGATAGGTCTGCGCCACCTGGATCAGCAGTTGATGTAAGTACGAACGGACAAGCGGGACGGCATACTTCGAAGGACTCTGATGTTCAGCGAGGATCCGGCTGAGCATGCGCCTGATGGCTGTTGTGCCGGTAAAGCAAGGATGCTCGATCGCTTCAAGGTCAGCCCTCAGCTGTGCCGTTTCCTGTGGAGATAACCCTGGAAAGACCCGACTGTTTTCCGGCAGGCAGATATGCAGCCAGCGAATTTCACATGGATGCATCGTGTTATTCAGGCCGCTATGAACCTCGCCCGGCTTTGTGACAAATACCTCGCCTCGATGTACATCATAGACATCTGACCCGACAATCCACGTAACCTGTCCCTGAGCGATATAGCAAATCTCGTAGGCGTGATGGCGGTGCGCAGTCAATCCTTCCGCTTGCGCAATACGCGCCCAGCCAATCAGAGCCAACTCGGGAAGCAAACAAGCCCCATCTTGATAGGTGACTCGATCCGGCTGGATCCAAATATCGGTAGGTGCGACAGTTTCATTGCCCATGGTTCTCCCTCTAGTTCATTGACCACACGTTCAATATTCTACTTGGCAGAAAGATGAAAGACAAACGCCCCTTCAGTGAGTATGATTAGCTCTATTGGTCCCCACCTGTCTCTACCAACGAAATATCGTTTACCCGAGGAGAACTCATGGCGACATCTCTAGATCCAGCACTCTTGCCGTCCGAAGAAGATATCGAATTCTATCGGACCCACGGTTTCTATATCACCAAACCGATTTTCACCGATACCGAGCTTGACCAGGCCATTGAAGCCAGCGAACGCTTCTACGCAGGCTTGGACAAGCAGGAGCTTCAGCTGCCGGACGGCAAAACGGTCAAGCAGAGTTGGTGGAAGGGAAACGGCCCTGACGTCCTGCGCAAGAACGATTTCTCCATCCACTCTGTCCCCGAGTTAAGAACGCTTGCTCAGAAACCAATTCTCGGAGCCATCGCCGCACTGCTCGCCGGCGATGATGTGCGGCTATGGCATGACCAGCTCCTCTACAAACCGCCCCACGATCCCGACAAGCCCCAAAACGTCGGTTGGCATACCGACTATGGCTACTGGCGCACCTGCACATCAAACGAGATGTTGACGGCCTGGGTGCCCTTCACGGCAATGCCCGCTGAACTCGGCCCAATTGGGTTCATTGACGGCAGCCATCAATGGCCGCCCAACAACCATCTCGATTTCTTCTCCAGCGATCTTGACGCTCTTGAGAAACAGTTTGTCACCGGCGGCGCAGCAGGTCAACAAGACTGTAGCCATTATGGAGCGTGGCCAGGTCAGCTTCCATGATTGCCGAACCATTCACGGCAGCGGACCGAACATGACGGATGGTCCCCGGCGTTCGATTGCCCTGCACATGCAACCGGCTGCCAACCAGTATCAGCAAGTCTACCGGGAAGACGGAACACTGGCCCGCCACGAGAACGACTATCTGACCCAAGATGAAGCAGGCCGGCCGAACTACGCTGACCCAACCTATTGTCCGCTGCTCGGGCGCTATAGCGAGGCAGTGGCATTGCTTGGGGCATAGTGGATGGCATGACGCTAACGTAGAGGCCGCTCTGCAGCGCCATTTCTGCATCTGCAGTAGGGCGACTTGTTCCCCGCGTGAGCGAACGGGGAAGCCCTATCCGTACTGATACCGATCGTTGATCGCAATCGCCCTGTAGCCGATCTTCAGCGCCTAATGACCACAATTTTCAGCATTTGCAACGAGCAAAAATGTAAGATATTGTACCATCTAGACTACGCCATTCCAGGGATACCGCCATTCAGACGCCAACAGTCTAGCGAAAGCAGGCTATCCCCAACACCGGCAAGTCCTCACCCTTCAACGATGAAAGGGACAGAATTCAATGACCGGAAGAGAACGCGTTCTGCGCACGCTCGGCATCAGTCGCCAGACCGAGTGCCGCGTGAGCTATGGGCATTGCCCGGCATCGCCATGTACCGGCGCGAGGAACTGAACGCACTACTGGAACGCTACCCCTCGGACTTTGCATCTCCTGATGTCACCCACGGTACCGGACCGGATATCCAATATGGCACCGGCTACAAAACCCGCGGCACACCGGCCGTGATCGGCACCTATGTCGATGAATGGGGTTGCCCGTTCACCGTGGCCGAGCCCGGCGTCATCGGCGAGGTCAAGGCCCCACCGCTGGATGATTGGTCGGCGCTGGACACTCTACAACCGCCAGACGAAATCTTAGAGTTTGCCGACTTCAGCCGCGTCGATGCCGGTTGTGCGGCCACCGAACAGTTCGTCAAAGCAGGGACGACAGTGCGCCCCTTCGAGCGCATGCAGTTTCTGCGCGGCTCAGAGAACCTCTTCATGGACCTTGCCTGGGGTGTGCCGGAAGTATTGAAGCTGCGCGACCTGGTCCATGAATTCTTTCTGCGCGAGTTGGAGTGTTGGGTCAAGACCGACGTCGACGGCATCTCCTTCATGGACGACTGGGGTAGCCAGACAAACCTGCTCATCTCGCCGGCCATGTGGCGCGAGATCTACAAGCCGCTCTACGCCGACTATTGCGACCTCATCCATGGCGCGGGCAAGGCGGTCTTCTTCCATTCGGACGGCCACATCCGCTCGATCATCCCCGATCTCATTGAAGTTGGCGTCGACGCAGTCAACTCCCAGCTCTTCTGCCAGGATATCGAGGAAATCGGCCGCGAGTTCAAGGGCAAGATCACGTTTTGGGGCGAAATTGATCGCCAATGGGTCCTCCCTTTCGGAATACCGGATGACGTGCGTGATGCCGTGAAACGAGTGCGTACCGCATTGGACGACGGCAACGGCGGCGTGATCGCTCAATGCGAGTGGGGGAACGACGTGTCGGCCGAAAATGTGGCGGCCGTATTTGAGGCTTGGTTATAGGAAGGAGGTTTATCGAACAACGAAGGCCGAGTTCGTCATTCATAATCCGTTGACTTTTTTCGAACATGGACGTTCATACGTAGTCAAATAGGAGAAGAAAATGAACAAAGGTATGTCACGTAGATCTTTCTTGATGTTGTCTGCAGGCGCCATGGCCGGGACGGCGCTTGTTGCCTGTCAGGCCCCGGTCGCACCGGGCGCCGGCTCGGGCGCCGCCGTACCTGCTGCGGAAAGTGTAGAACTAACCATGTGGGGTTGGACCGACCTCATTTGGGAACACATCATGGAACAGTTTGAGGAGCAGCATCCGGGCATTACGGTCAACTTGACTGAGTTGGGCGACATTGTTTTCGGTGACCAGAAGTTCCTCACGGCTGTGGCCGCCGATACCGGACCGGACGTGGCTATCCAGAATCGCCACACCTTCCTTCAGTTTGCCGCCAAGGGCCTCTATTCGGATGTGACACCGAAATTTGAGGGGTCCGGGCTAAACCCCGACGACTTCACGCCCGTGCAATTGGCTGAGTCCTCCTGGGAAGGCAACATCTACGGCCTGCCATTGAACACCGATGTGCGCTATCTGTATTGGAATACAGATGCCTTCGAAGAGGTCGGTCTGGATCCCACAAAACCGCCGACCACCTGGGAAGAACTGGGCGATTACACCGAAAAGCTCAATCTCAAGGACAGCAACGACAACTTCGAGCGCATGGGATTTGTCCCCTACCTCTTCGGCAATTCCTGGATGTGGCTCTACGGATTCCTCAACAAAGCGCCGGCCATCAGCGACGACAAACGAACGATCCTGTGCGATGACGAGCGCTGGGTCTACACCATGGACTGGATGGTCGACTTCTATGACCAATACATTGGCGACTTTGAGCTGGCCAATGCCTACAGCGAAGCCTCAACTTCAGCGGGACTGGGCGAACCGTTCGTGGCCGGCAAGGTCGCGATGGTAGCCGATGGCGACTGGACCGTGGGCAGTCTGCTGCGCAGCCCCAGCTTTGGCTGGGACACCGCGCCGATGCCGATCCCGCCCGGCGGCGAGAAGAGTACCTGGTCCTGCGGCTTCTCCCTTGTGATGCCGCCATCGGTTAAATCACCAGATGAAGCTTGGGAGCTGATGCAGTGGACGACTGGCGTCGAAGGCTGGGATGCCAGGGCTGAAGCAACGCTGGCCGACACGCAACGCGTCTGGGAACGCGAGCAGATCGACGGCGAGCCACAGTACTGGCCGACACAGGCTTGTTATATTCCTGCGCTGCAGATGCTGGAAGAGAAGTATGTCACGAAGCTGGGTGAGCGAGAGCAGAAGGCCTGGGCACTGGGCATCGACGCTCTGGAAAACTGGACCCATGGCTGCGGCAGCGAAATGGGTGTCGCAGCGTTGGAGTACTGGGTAGAGATGGACAACGCGGCCCGTACTGCACTCTCCCACAAGATGTCGGGCGAGCAAGCAATGGTTGAAGCTCAGCAGAAGGTACAGGAAGCCACCGATCGTGCGTGGGAAGGTATCGATTCGGTATAGATCTCCGGTTTTGTAGGAAAGCGCCGGGCTTGCCTCACCCTGCCATGACGCCAAAGGCGCCATGGCGGTCCCTCTCCGAAATATTGGAGAGGGACACGTAGCCTCCGTGTAGTCCGGTAGATACTGACCTACTTGCGATCCATTGGGAAGGAGATTCCAGCTGGAATCTCCTTCCCAATCGCCTTCGACAACTTGGAGCATCTGATAGTCAACAGGCCGCCTTGCCGGCAACGGTCCAGTCAGGAGAGATGACGATGGCAGTAGCTACCCCAAAAAAGCCGTGGCTCAAGACCATGCGAGGAAGAGAAGCCGTCAGCTTCTACCTATTCATATTGCCCTGGGCAATTGGATTCTTCGTCTTTATCTTTGGCCCCATTATTGCATCATTGGTATTAAGCTTCACCCGCTATGATATTATGCTGCCGCCGAGATTCGTCGGACTCGAGAACTTCAGCGCCCTTTTCCAGGATCCGCTCTTCTACAGGAGCCTCTACAACACGCTCTACATCGTAATCTTCGCCGTGCCGTTGGGCATGATGGCCTCTTTCGGCGTAGCGCTGCTGCTCAATCAGAATGTCAAATTCCTTGCCGCCTATCGCACGGCCTACTTCATCCCCTCCATCGTGCCGGCTGTCGCCTCTGCAGCGCTCTGGATCTACCTGCTTCAACCACAGTGGGGATTGGTCAACGGTTTTCTACGCACGATCGGGCTGCCCACGCCGGGCTGGCTATCATCGGAGCTCTGGTCCAAGCCATCGATCATCATGTTGATGGTCTGGGCATCGGGCGGCACTATGATCATCTACCTGGCCGGGCTTCAGGATATCCCCCAGACGCTCTATGAAGCGGCTGAAATCGACGGGGCCAATTGGTGGGGGAAATTCAAAAACGTGACGCTTCCCCTCATCACGCCGACCATCTTCTTCACGTTGGTGATGGGCATTATCGGCACATTCCAGGTCTTTGCCGTCATCTTCGTCCTGACCGACGGTATGGGTGGGCCGCTTAACTCGACACTGGTCTATCTGATCTATGTTTACCGCAACGCGTTCAATTTCTTCAGAATGGGCTATGCGTCGGCCATGTCCTGGGTTCTATTTGTGATTATTCTAGTGCTCACCTGGATCCAATTCAAGACGGCGTCCAGATGGGTCTACTACGAAGTAGACAATCGGGAGGACTAGATGACCACGGCCACACAGTCAGCCAGATCAAGAGAGCCGGAATCTTTAGCGATCACAGAATCCCGGCGTTCAGCCAAAAAGACCGTCAGGAGCATTTTTTCTCATACGATCCTATTGATTGGCAGCATCTTCTTCGTGGTGCCGCTAGTCTTCATGATCTCAACATCGCTCAAAGCAACCCGCCAGATCGCCCAGTTCCCGCCCGCGCTGATCCCGGATCCCGTGATCTGGCTGAACTATCCTGATGTCTTCCTGTACGCCCCCATGCATCTGTATCTAATCAACACGTTGTTCATTGTCATGCCCAGCATTTTCGGGGCCGTCTTCACCTCATCCTTGGCGGCCTATGCCTTTGCCCGCTTGCACGCCCCAGGCAGAAACCTGATCTTCATGTTGCTGCTCTCCACAATGATGGTGCCTGCGGTGGTCACCATGATTCCCACCTACATCATCTTCGCGCGTATCGGCTGGGTCGGCACCTTTCTGCCGCTGATCATCCCGCCATTAGCGGGCAGCGCCTTCTACATCTTCCTGCTTCGCCAATTCTTCATGACCCTGCCCAGGGAACTGGAAGACGCAGCCATGATTGATGGATGCAGCCGCTTCCGAATCTTCTTGAGCATCGTGCTGCCGCTGGCCAAGCCGATTCTGGCCACTGTGACCGTCTTCGCGTTCATGGCCAGTTGGAACGACTACATGGGGCCCCTGATCTATTTGAGCAACAAGTCTCAATACACGCTCTCTCTGGGTCTACAGGTCTTCGTCATGAACCACCGGGCGGAATGGGGCTTGCTCATGGCCGCCTCGACGATGATGGTCGCCCCGGTCATCATTCTCTTCTTCTTTGCACAGCAACACTTCGTGCAAGGCATCACCATGTCGGGGCTAAAGGGCTAACCAACGTGCGCATTCTCCTGCTCGCGCTTCTGCTCTTGACAGGTTGCGCATCCCAGAGTCCAACCCTGCCTGCCGATCCGACTCCACCGCCGACGGCGGAGAGCCCATTCATCAGCATCACAGTCGATCCGATGTCCGTTGCGCCGGAGGTTCCGGTCACCATGACCGTAGAACTGGATGCCGGACAGACCGAGCTGTCCCTATTGAGGCTGTCGATCGCCTATCCCGATGGCCACGTACAGACCGTAGTGGAATCCATATACGGAGCGGAAGCGGTATTGTCGTGGATCGTGCCGGAAGAAAGCGGCAGCGGTACGGCAACGTACCGGCTCTCCTCGGAAGGCTGCGGTTGCGGACCGGACGACAAGGGCGTGACATCATCGGAGCAAGTCAGCGCGATCACAGGCGAGTTTGTCATCGAGTAGAAGTCATGACTGTTGCGTGTCCCCGGCGCGGCCCAGCAGCCTTCATTTTCTGGAGTGTCAATGGACCGTACCAGGAATTTTACCGATCAAATGTCAATGACTCTACTGCAAAAACGGGAATTTGCCACAGATAGCCACAGACAAGGAGCTGATTTTCACAGATGTTTACCAGGTGTCCAGAGTAATCCCGGTACCATCTCTGTTTTATCCTTTTTTTATCTGTGGAAATCTGTGGCGAAAAAGGCTTTTTGAAGTAGAGTCATGTCAATAGAATTCAGATAAAACTTCACAGGAGTGAACATCAGTGATCAGTTACAAAGGCCGTAACAGAGAGACTCTGAATTTCCTCAAAACCCTCTATTTTGACACGCCCGAGTGGACACCCTACGTGGTCTCGCTGATGCCGGCCACATGGATGAAGTACCGGGAGGATCTGGAAGAGGTGGTCCTGGCCCACCCACGCACCTTTCCCGGCTACATCAAAGGCTCGAAGGACTTCGACGAAATCACCAACCCGCTCTATGAGTACGGCCAACACACCGACTGTTGGGGCATCGTGTGGGACAACATCGAACAGGGCCTGGACAGCATACCCATCGTGCATCCACTCGAAGATTGGGACGCCCTGGAGAGCTACACACCGCCCGACCCCATGACTGACGGGCAGTTTGGTCCGCGTCCGGACTGGGAGACGGTGCGTCAGGAGATGATGGCGGCCAAGCAGGCCGGCAAGCTGGCAGCGGGCGGCGGTCTTCCCCATGGCTTCATGTACATGTTGCTCTACTACCTGCGTGGCTTCGAAAACCTGATGGTCGACATGGCCACCGACGATCCACGGCTGTGGACGATCATTCAGATGATTCAGGACTACAACGTTGCCCTGGTCGAGAAGTATCTCGAACTTGGCGCCGAATACATGTCCTTCGGCGAGGACCTGGGGCTGCAATACAGGCTGCCCATCAGTCCGACCATGTGGCGCAAATACATCAAGCCGACCTACGAGGCCATGCATGGCCGTTGCCGGGATGCGGGCGTGCCGGTCTATGAACACTCTGACGGCAAGATTCTGGAGATCATCCCTGATCTGATAGAAGTGGGCGTGCGCATCCTCAACCCGCAGATCCGGGCCAATGGATTGGCCGGCCTGCAAGAAGTCGCCAAAGGGAAGGTCACCTTACATTTGGATCTGGATCGACAGCTCTTCCCGTTTGCCACGCCATCGGAGATCGAAGACCATATCGGCGAGATGTACGAAGGCCTGTATATGCCCGAAGGCGGACTCATGCTCCATGCTGAATGCGAACCGGATGTATCACTGGACAAGGTGGATGCAATCTGCACGACGCTGGAGCGAATCTGTAAGCAGCCGTTGCTGTAGGGCGTGGATCTCCTCGTATGCAATGAGGAGATTTTGCCACAGATGGACACGGATGGACTCAGATTTTCACAGATATGCTCTGGGTGGTTCAGCTCTGTGGCAAAAGAGACTTTTTCACAGTAGAACCGTCCAACCAGCACAAGCTCCATCGCGAGGAACGCATGCAACCCAACGATCCATCCAACAACAGCAAACTGAGCGCTGCATCCATCCGCGCTTTGAGCTACACTAAAGGCCCCGAATGGTTTTGCCAATTCCGAGAGCACGATCTGGGCGGCGATTTCGCCTATGAAGAAGGCGTCATTCGCCGCGACCCCAGCGCTGTACTGCTGATCGACGGCATCTACTTCACCTGGTACACCAGAGGCGAAGGCGAGACCGCAGGCTTCGGCAGCGGCGATCCCGAGGCCAAGGTCTTCCCCTGGGATCTGACCGAAGTCTGGTATGCCACGTCCGAGGACGGCTGGGACTGGCAAGAGCAGGGCCAGGCTGTGGGCCGCGGCCCCGCAGGCGCCTACGATGACCGGGCCGTCTTCACGCCCGAGATCCTTGCTCACGAGGGCAAGTACTACCTGGTCTACCAGACCGTCAAGGCACCCTACGTAGTGCGCGTCAAGAACCAGATTGGCATGGCCGTGGCCGACTCGCCTCACGGTCCATGGCGCAAGTTGGACACGCCGATCCTGTCGCCGGCAGACAACGGCGAGTGGCTGGGCGATGAGGATGACCGCTTCAGCGTGGTCACCCAGGGCGACTTCGACAGCCACAAGGTCCACGATCCCTGCCTGCTCTTCTATCAAGACAAGTTCTGGCTCTACTACAAGGGCGAGCGTATGGGCGAGCAGATGACTTTTGGTGGACGCGAGATCAAGTGGGGTGTGGCCATTGCCGAACAGCCGGAAGGGCCCTACGTCAAGTCTGAGTACAACCCGGTCACCAACAGTGGCCATGAGGTCTGCGTCTGGCCCTACCGGGGCGGCATTGCGGCAGTGCTGACCACCGACGGCCCGGAGAAGAACACCATCCAGTATGCAGAGGACGGCATCAACTTTGAGATCATGTCGGTGATCAAAGGCGGACCCGAGGCCATGGGCCTCTTCCGCAGCCAGGAGACTGACGAAAGTCCACTGCAGGGGCTCAACTGGGGGCTGTGCCATGTCTACAGAGATGGTTGGCAGTGCATCCGCCGCTTCGAGACGTATTATCCGAGGCATGTGTAGCGGGAGTGGAACAGAACACAACGAGTGGGTTCATGGACCGAGACTTCTTGGTCACCAAACCAAGGAGGGCAATCGCGTCTAAATTCCAGAGAAGAGCCTCTCTGCGGCAGGGTTAAAACCCGCCGCTAACAACGAGAAGCCGCCTCAGCGGCTCAGCGCCTGAGGGCGCTTTTCGCTGTTAGGAGCCGGATTTCATCCGTTGCGGACAATTTAGACGCGATTGCCCAGCCAAACCAAGGAGATGGTCCATGAACCCCATTGTTGTCAGGCTAGCGGCGCCTCCTGCGGCACAATGGTGCCTGCCGGCTGACGCATCCGTACCTTATCTTGCCGGGCCATTCTCCCAGCCGCTAGCGGCTGAGTGTCACGGCTGTAGTTCCATCGGCCGCACGCAGCTCCAACCGATTACCATCTAGACGGAAAGTGTTGGCCGACTGCAGTGCCGTGAGGTACTCGGCTTCCTGCTCCATAACGCCGGCCGGCTCGCCACAGGCCATCTGGGCCGAACTCAAAGGTCCCACAGAGATGTTATTGCCCGACACCTGGTATGAGCCAAAGTAGTCGTTGCAGCTGCCGCTGCCGGTCACTTGGTTGTCCGCACCGAAATTGGCGGTGATGCGTGTGTCAATGATGACGCTCACAACACCTCCCCGACCGTTGTTGTAGGAGATCACCTCCCAAGATGTATCGGCAAGCGGATTCTGTGCGTTGACACCGATCTGCACCTGCTGCGTTACCACCTCGCCGTTACGCAGCAACACACGCATTTCATAGGTGGTCGTTGAGGACGGACAGACCTGCTCATTGCCTTGGCCAGCCCTTGGGTACCGATCATAGGATTCGCCCTGAGGGTAGACCCAGACGGCCTGCACATTCTCAACAGACCAGTTGATATTGGTGCACTCACCCTGATTGATCGTCGTCTGATCTGCCCAGAAAGCAAGCTCAGGCGATGGCGTTGCCGTGGGTGGCGGCACAGGCGTAGGTGGGTCTGCAGGGGTTGCCGGAGCCGGCGGAACGTATGCCGGCGGTTCGGGCTGGATCACGGGTACATCTTCCACATTGACTGCCGCCACGATCGAGGTCGACACCCAACCGATGGCGCCAGGAGCGGACGGCAGAGCGACCGCCCACCATTGACCATCCGGGCTGCGACCGACGATCTCGCCTTCGGCTCCGAACGGCGCCACGCCGAGCAGCGGATAGTTTGTGGCCGGACCTGAGCGGATATTCGCACCGCCGGTCGCGGTCACGCGACCCGTCGGTTTACCTGGCTCAGGCTCAGGGACTGTGAGACCGCGTTCTCGCTCCAACTGCACTGCGGTCGCGCCATCGGCAGTCTGCATCCGCATGCGTTCACCCTCGATGCTGAAACTTGCAACGCTCGCCAGGGCGGCCAGATACTCTTGTTCCTGCTCCATCACGCCGGGGGGCGAATCGCAGGCCATCATCGTCGTGCCCGCGGGGCCGATGGTTAGATTGGCGCCTTCGGTCAAATACGCGGCAAAGTAAGTGTTGCAGCCGGCATTGCCTGTGATCTCGTCGGCGGAAAAATCGGCTGTGATCTGGCTGCCAATGATGACACTGACGACCCCGCCCCGACCATTGTTGTAGGAAATCACTTGCCAGGTGGTGCCCGCCAGGCTTTGCGAATCAGCCACAAAGGTCGCAAGCGTCTTTCGGCCATTGCGCAACGTGAGTTGAGCGCCGTCCACGTCAAAGGAATTGGTGGTGGCCAGGGTCTGCATATAGGTATTGGCCTGATCCATAACAGGTTCAGGACAGGCCATTGCCGTAGCACCCATGGGTTGGCCGAACGTGAGGTCTGTCCCATTCAGGGCATACGTGGTGCTGTAGCTGTTGCAGCCGTCCGACCCTCCTGCCGTGCCATCGTCGCCAAACTGAAGCGAGACCGTGACGCCGGGCAACGGAAGGGAGCCGTCCAACGAACTGAGAATCCAGTTCGTGCCGGCCAGATTCGGGCTTGCCGGTGGCTGGACCCCCTGACAAGCCGCCAGTGCAAGCAGTGTGACAAGCACTAGCACCAAGATGATAAAGCGTTTCTTCATGAAAATTCTCCTCTGAGGTTACAAATAGGTTGAATCATTTTTACGCAAGCACTGTAGTGGATTCTTGCCCATCGCCCTCCTTTGCGCTGGATCGTCGTTTGCCCAATTCCAGGGCCAGCGGGATCAAAACCACCATGACGATCAGCGAGTAGACCACCACCATCACGACTTCGTCGTTGCCGAAGTTCATGGTGGCGACCACCATGGCCGCGGCGATGTTGCGCTGCCCGGCGCCCAGGGCCTGCAACCAGCCATCGGCTTTCCCCAGTTTGCCCAGCAGGTAGCCGCCGGCCGTGGTCAGAATCACCAAAATCAGGCTGGCCAACAGGCCGCCGGAGCCCAACAGACCGACCACGTTACTGAAATTCAACACGACCATCAGCACCAACAGGATCAACAAACTCAGGTTGGAAGCTTGAGCAAAGAACGGTTGCGCTGACCCGGCTATTTCCGAATACCGTGCGCGTACAAACAGGCTCAGCCCCAGCGGGATCAGGATCAGGTAGACCAGCCCGGACGCAATATCCCAAAACGTGACCGAGATCCCGGTCAGCAGCAAAGGCAGGGCAATCGGCAGCACCACGATCGTGGCCACCACCAGGAGCACCATCAGAGCGGTGGCTGCGGCGGTATCCGTTTTGGCAAATACCGCCGTTTTGGGCAGTGCCGGCGCACCGGCCGCCAATGAAACCAGCAGCAACCCGACTGCTAGAGGCTCATCCAGGGAAAAGACCCGGATCAGAATGAGCGCCAAGATCGGTGGGACGACGAAGTTAGCCAGCAAGGCGATAATCACAAAGCGGACATTGCGCAGTGGTCCGGTAATTTGGTCAATCGTCAGGCTTAGCCCCATCGAAATAATCGTGCCCAGCACAAAGACCAGGCCCATCAGGTTGTAAAGTGTATTTAGCAAGTTCCATAATTTCTCTCCTCAATTCCAAAAGAGTTTATCTATCTTGTCCTGTCCTCATCAGACCCGCTGCCATTTGGGTGGGTCCCAGCGTCCCACGATTGCATCCTGTTGCGGCCCATAGAGACGCATGATCGGGATGATGCCCCCGGACCACGGCGAGGGTAGCCAGTTGCTCTCCTTGTCCTTGCCCGGCGACTCGTGCTGGATCGTCAGCGACAAGGAGCCATCCGCGTTGAAGGCCAACTCGTCACGGTCACCGATGGCGAACCGATCGATCGGGTTCGCGACCTGGAACATCTGGCTGTCATACACGGTCAGCGACCAGAATCCATCGACTGGGGGCAGTTCTCCCTCGGCGAATATTTGCCTCGTCTATTTGTTACCCTGGCAAAGGCTGCCTCGCTTGCGCCTCCGCCAGGAGGGTGAGAAAACGGCCTACTGGCCCGCCATAGAAAAACCGAAGCTCTGCTCCTGATGAACGCTACTGCTGTGTCATCAGCCGTTTCAGCTCGGCCTCTTCGTCTTTGATAACCTCGCCGGACACATCAATGACCACCTGTTTGATCTCGCCGGTGAAGCGGAATGGCGCTTGGTAGACCTCCGGGGCCACCGAGTCATAAGCCGCATAGCCGCAGCTTGCGCCCAGCACGCCGAATGTCATCGGGACGGTATATGGAACCTCCAGGTTACCGACCAGCTTATTGTTGATGTAGAGTTGAGATCGGCCCGGCGAGCCTTTGCCCTCCCGGAACTGAGGGTCACCGGTTGGCTCAAACTCGTAGCGCAGGCTGACCTCCCCTGCAGGAACCGGTTCGCTCGAGACCACCTCGAACCTTTCCAGCCCGACATAGTTGTGGATGTAGTGCAGTCGCCCATCCTTGACAGAGAGCGCGTACCCACCATTGCGGCTACCATGGGTCATCAAAACCCCTTCCGCTCCCCCGTCAGGAATAACCACGTCAGCCGTGATGCTGTAGGGACGGTTGTAGAGCCTGGGGGCGGCGGCAAAGGCAATCGGCGCGCCGCCGGGGTAATAGGTATATTGCTTGCGAGGTAGGGAGACGGTCGGGCGCGGAACATTCATGCGGGCAAGTTCAGCCGAGGCCAGGGGCAAAACGCCATATTTGCCGGCTTCTGCGTACCAGCGCTGAGCCATTTCCTGCACCTTGTCCGGCATCTCTTCCGCCAGGTTTTTCGTCTCTGCCGGGTCCTCCGCCACATGGTAGAGTTCCCAGCCGTGGGCATCCAGATCATTCAGCAGTTCAGCGGTCAGCGGCATCCCAAAGTAGCGTTCTTTCTCGGCGGCTTCGGTAAAGCTGGGACCCGGGAAGGGGCAAACCGCTTTCCAACCCTCGTGGTAGATGGAACGGTGGCCAAACATCTCAAAGTATTGGGTGTGGTGTTTGCTTTCCACCGCGGCATCGTCGAAGCTGTCCGCGAAGCTGAGCCCCTGGACAGGCGATTGCGGCACGCCGCGAATCATCGTCGGTGCTTCGATGTCCAACGCTTCCAGCACCGTCGGTACCAGATCAATGACGTGAGTGTATTGCGTCCGTATTTCGTTGCCGGCCTTGATTCCCTCCGGCCAGAACACGATGCAGGGGTCGCTGACGCCGCCGCGATAGGTTTCCCGCTTCCAGCGGCGGAAGGGGGTATCGCCGGCCCAGGTCCAACCCCACGAGTAGTGGGGAAAGGTGTTAGGGCTGCCCCATTCATCATAGTG